>NZ_JBXSOO010000054.1:0-1227 GCF_057784515.1 Martinezella sp. CNPSo 3732 | reverse complement strand
CCATTCCTTCCTGCCGTCGTTCAAGGGAGCCAACCCCTACAAGCAGGCCTATGAGCGCGGTGTGAAGCTGATCGGGGCGACGGCGCATTATGTGACGGCCGATCTCGACGAGGGTCCGATCATCGAGCAGGACACGGCGCGCATCACCCATGCGCAGTCTGCCGAGGACTATGTCTCGATCGGCCGCGATGTGGAGAGCCAGGTTCTCGCCCGCGCCATCCATGCGCATATCCATCACCGCAACTTCATCAACGGCAACCGCACCGTCGTCTTCCCGGCAAGCCCGGGATCCTATGCCTCAGAGCGCATGGGGTGAGTGATGACACTCGCAACGGTGATCGACGGGAGACAAGCGGCGGCTTCGGTGATCGAGGCCGTGAAGGCTGCAGCGGCGGGACTTGAAGCGGAGGCCGGGGTAAAGACTGGTCTTGCGGTCATCATCGTCGGCGACGATCCGGCCAGCCACGCCTATGTGAACTCCAAGAGCAAGATGGCGAGGGAATGCGGCTTCAAGTCGGTCCAGCACACGCTGCCGGCGGAAACGACGCAAGGTGAACTGGCAAGTCTGGTGACCTCGCTGAATGATGATTCCTCCATCCATGGCATTCTCGTGCAGCTGCCGCTGCCGAAGCATCTGAATTCCGATGCGATCATTCAGTCGATCCAGCCGGAGAAGGATGTCGACGGGTTGCATGTGGTCAATGCCGGCAAGCTGGCAACTGGCGATCTCGAAACCGGGCTGATCTCGTGTACGCCGGCCGGCGCCATGCTTTTGGTACGCCAGGTACATGGCGAAGACCTGTCGGGTCTGAATGCCGTGGTCATCGGCCGCTCCAACCTATTCGGCAAGCCGATGGCGCAATTGCTGCTTTCTGCCAATGCGACGGTCACGACAGCGCATTCACGGACGAAGGATCTCGCCTCCGTGGCAAGGGGTGCCGATATCCTGGTGGCGGCCGTCGGCCGTCCGGAGATGGTCAAGGCCGATTGGGTGAAGCCCGGTGCGACCGTCATCGATGTCGGCATCAACCGGATCGCGGCCCCTGAACGGGGCGAGGGCAAGAGCCGGCTGGTGGGCGATGTCGCCTACGGTGAAGCATCCGAAATTGCCGCTGCGATCACCCCGGTTCCGGGCGGCGTCGGACCGATGACGATCGCCATGCTGATGGCCAATACCGTCATCGCTGCCCATCGCGCTGCCGGCCAGAAGCTGCCCAGGTTTTAGAG
>NZ_JBXSOO010000053.1:0-1363 GCF_057784515.1 Martinezella sp. CNPSo 3732 | reverse complement strand
TCGGGGGTTTTGCATGTCCAAATACAGCAGCGCATTCAAGCGAGAAGTCATTGAGTATTACGGCAATGGAGAGCGTAGCTACCGGGAGGTAGGTCTGCGCTTCGGGCTTGATTATTCGATGGTGCGGCGGTGGGTCTCCAGCCACGCGGAGCATGGCTTGGCGGGCTTGGCACGTAAACATAGTCACTATGATGCGCAGTTCAGACTATCGGTCCTCGAACGTATGTGGAAAGATGGTCTGTCCCGTCGACAGGCGGCCGCGCTTTTCGACATTCGCAACGCCGGTTGCCTCTCAGTCTGGGAGAGGCAATATGAGCGCGGTGGGCTTGAGGCCCTTGCCCCGCGCCGGAGAGGCAGACCACGATCGATGCCCGAGCCCCCTACCACGGACACCAGCACGGATGGAGCGCAGGATGACGCTGCCAAGAGCCGCGAGGAATTGCTGGCGGAACTGGCCTATCTGCGCATGGAGAACGCCTACCTAAAAAAACTGGAGGCCTTAACGCAGGCGCGTCACGCGCCGAACGGACGCAAGCCGTCCAGGCGTTAAGGCCGCAGCATCCGCTCGACGGGCTGCTGGCGCTTTCGGGCCTGGCGCGTAGCACGTTCTATTATCAGCAGAAGGTGCTCTCCTCCGGCGACCGACATGCGGCGCTGAAGGTGACGATCCGATCGATCTTCGATGAACACAAGGGACGCTACGGCTATCGTCGGGTGACGGCGGCGATCCGTGGCCGCGGAGAGGCGGTCAACCACAAGACTGTCCAGCGGCTGATGGTCGAGATGAGGCTGAAGTCCCTGGTTCGGCCGAAGAAGTACCGCTCTTACAAGGGCCAGGCTGGGCACGTCGCGCCAGATCTCATCCAACGACAGTTCGCTGCCCGGCGCATGAACCAGAAGTGGGCAACCGATGTCACCGAGTTCAAAGTCGCCGGCGAGAAGCTCTTCCTGTCGCCGGTCATGGACCTCCACAATGGCGAGATCATCGCGTATGAGATGGCGAGGCGGCCGATCTTCAAGCTGGTCAGGGACATGCTCAACAAGGCATTGACCAAGCTCCATGACGATGACAGGCCGATCCTGCATTCCGATCAGGGATGGCAATATCAGATGCCAGAATGGAGCCGTATGCTCCAACAAGGCAATGTCGCCCAAAGCATGTCACGCAAGGGCAACTGCCTCGACAATGCCGCCATGGAGAGCTTCTTTGCCACGCTCAAGTCCGAGTTCTTCCATCCCAATCAATTCGACAGCATCGACAATCTGCGAGACGGAATCGAGGAATACATTCGCTACTACAACAACGATCGCATCAGGATGAAACTCAAAGGGCTGAGCCCTGTGAAATACAGGACCCAGCCCT
>NZ_JBXSOO010000052.1:0-1442 GCF_057784515.1 Martinezella sp. CNPSo 3732 | reverse complement strand
TGAACTGACCCCCGAAAGTTGGAAACCGACTTCGGGGGTTTTTTCATGTCGAAATACAGCACGTCGTTCAAGCAGAGTGTTGTGGAGTTTTACAGCGGCGGCGAGCGCAGCCTGCAGGAGGTGAGTGCGCATTTTGGGATCGACCATTCGACGGTGCGCACATGGGTGGCGATGCACGCGGCGCATGGGGTTGACGGTCTGGCGAAGAAGTTCAGCCACTACAATGCTGAGTTCAAGCTATCGGTTCTGCGCCGGATGTGGGAGGATGGGCTCTCTTACCGTCGGACGGCGGCGTTGTTCAACCTGCGCAATAAGAGTTGCCTGCCGGATTGGGAGCGACGCTATAAGGCCGGTGGTATTGACGCCCTGATCCCACGTCGTCGAGGAAGGCCCCGATCGATGCCTGAGCCACCTGTGCTGTCCGACAAGACGGATGCGCCTGAGAGCGATGAGGCCAAGAGCCGCGAGGAGCTGCTGGCGGAGCTGGCCTATCTGCGTATGGAGAATGCCTACCTAAAAAAACTGGAGGCCTTAACGCAGGCACGACAAGCGCCGACAAGACGCAAGCCGTCCAGGCGTTAAGGCCGCTCTATCCGTTCGACGGGCTGCTGAAGCTTGCGGGCCTGGCCCGTAGCACGTTCTATTATCAGCAGAAGGTCTCGTCCCTGGCTGATCGGCATGCAGCGCTGAAGACCAGGATCAAAGCGATCTTCGAAGCCCATAAGGGGCGCTATGGCTATCGTCGGGTCACGGCTGCGATCCGCGGCCTCGGGGAGACGGTCAATCACAAGACTGTCCAGCGTCTGATGACCGAGATGGGATTGAAGTCCCTGGTCCGGCCGAAGAAGTACCGCTCCTACAAGGGGCAGACGGGACGCGTGGCCCCGGACCTCCTTCAGCGGCAGTTCACCGCCGAGCGTATGCATCAGAAATGGGTGACGGACGTCACCGAGTTCAGCGTCGCCGGCGAAAAACTCTTCCTCTCGCCGGTCATGGACCTCCACAACGGCGAGATCGTTGCCTTCGAGACGGCGAGACGGCCGGTCTTCAAGCTGGTCCAGGACATGCTGGTCAAGGCCCTGGACCAACTCTGCAACGCCGAAAGGCCAATCCTGCATTCCGATCAGGGATGGCAATATCAAATGCCGGCCTGGGGCCGCATGCTTGAAAGCCGCAACATTGCCCAAAGCATGTCACGCAAAGGCAACTGCCTCGATAATGCCGCCATGGAGAGCTTCTTCGCCACCCTCAAATCCGAGTTCTTCCATCCCAACCACTTCGACAGCATCGAAAGCCTGCGGGATGGCGTCGAGGACTATATTCGATATTACAACAATGATCGCATCAAGCTTAAACTCAAAGGACTGAGCCCTGTTCAATACAGGACCCAGCCCTTAAATCAACCCAGCCAATAAACCGTCCAACTTTACGGGGTCAGTTCA
>NZ_JBXSOO010000051.1:0-5080 GCF_057784515.1 Martinezella sp. CNPSo 3732 | reverse complement strand
GACATTCGGCGGCAGGGTCTCGCTCATATTGCCGATGGCTGTCCGCACCGCTTCGGCCGTATTGATGGCGTTGGCGCCGGAGGCGAGCATCACCGCAAGACCGGCGGAAGGATGACCGTTATAGGTGGTCGACGTCGTATAGCTGTCCGCTCCGAGTTCCACGGTGGCGACATCGTTGATGCGCACCAGCGAGCCGTCGGACTGGCTTTTCAGGATGATATTTTCGAACTGCTCCGGCGTCTGCAGGCGGCTCTTCGCCGTGACTGTCGCATTGAGCTGCTGGCCCTTGCGCTGCGGCAGGGCACCCAACTGGCCGGCCGAGACCTGCGAGTTCTGGGCCTGGATTGCGCTCGTTACGTCGCTCACCATCAGCTGATATTTGGCAAGCTTGTCCGGATCGACCCAGATGCGCATGGCATAGCCGGCACCGAAGATCTGTGTATTGCCGACGCCTTCGATACGCTTCAGCGTGTCGTTCAGGGTGCTGGAGACGTAATCGGCAAGGTCGTTCGAGTTAAGTTTCCCATCCGTCGACACGAAGCCGACGACCATCAGGAAGTTCGAGGTCGATTTCGAGACGACGATGCCGGTATTTTGAACGGTCTGCGGCAGCTGCGCGGTGACGAGCTGCAGCTTGTTCTGTACCTGCATCTGCGCGACGTCGGGATCGGCCTTGTTGGTGAAGGTCAGCGAAATCGAGGCCTGACCCGTCGAGGTCGATGTCGATGTCATGTAGTCGAGATTGTCGATACCGGTCATGCCCTGCTCGATGACCTTGGTCACCGAGTTTTCGACGGTTGCCGCATCAGCCCCGGAGTAGGTGGCGCTGATGCTGACTGTCGTCGGTGCGATCTGCGGATATTGCGAAATCGACAGCGTGAAGATCGAAAGTGCGCCCGCCAGCATGATGACGATGGCGATCACCCAGGCGAAGATCGGCCTGTCGATGAAAAAACGAGACATCGTCTAACCTCACTTCTGCGCGCCGGAGGCGGCTTTCATATCGGTCTTTTCCAGCCCGGCCTGCTCCGTAGACGGTTTGCTATCGGCGGCAGCCTGCTTCACTTCGCCGGTCGCATCGTCAATCGTTACCGGAGAAATGGTGACTTCCTGACCGTCACGAACACGCTGGACGCCTTCGACGATCACGCGATCGCCATCGGCAACGCCCTGGTTGACAAGCCAGCTGTTGCCGATGCTGCGTTCCACCTTCAACACCCGCTGCTGCACCTTGCCCTCGGCGGTCACGAACATGGCGATCGGTTCGCCCTTCGTGTTGCGGGTCACGGCGCGCTGCGGCACGAGGAAGCTGTTTTCGGCAATACCTTCCTGGATGGTGGCACGAACATACATGCCCGGCAGCAGGATGCGATCCGGATTGGGGAAGACGGCGCGCACGGTGATGGTGCCGACCGTTTCCGCAACGGAGGATTCGGCAAATTCCAGTTTGCCGGTTTCCTTGTATTGGCTGCCGTCCTCAAGCGTCAGATGTACGGAAACGTTGTCGCCGCTCGTTTTCAGCCGGCCGTCGGCGACGGCGCGGCGGAATTCGAGCAGGTTGGTGCTCGACTGCGTGACATCGACATTGATCGGATCGAGCTGACGAATGGTGGTCAGCGCCGTTGTCTGATCGGCAGTGACGAGCGCGCCGACGGTGACGGTGGACGCATCGACGCGGCCGGAGATCGGCGCTCTCATCTTGGTATAATCAAGATTGATGCGGGCGGTCTCCAGGGCCGCCTTGGCGGAAGCGACATCGGCCTGAGCCTGGACGAGCGTGGACTGCGCGTCATCGAAATCCTGCTTGCTGACCGCGTTCTGGGCGCTCAGGCCCTTGTAGCGGTCGAGCTTGGCCTGGGCGCTGGGCACGGCGCCCTCCGCCTTCTGCAATGAGGCTGCGGCGCTGTCATACGATGCCTGATAGGAGGACGGATCGATCTCGTAGAGCACGTCGCCTTCCCGGACCTCACTGCCTTCCTTGAAATTGCGGCTGCGGATGATGCCGCCGACCTGCGGCCGCACTTCGGCGACGAGGTAGGCACTGGTGCGGCCGGGCAGTTCGGCGGTGATGGCGACGGATTGCGGATGCAGCGACATCGCGCTCACTTCCGTCTTGACGGCGGGAGCGGTGTTCTGGGCGGAATTCTGCTGGTTGCAGCCCACCAGTAACATCGCGGCGACAATTCCGACGGCGGTCAGCGAGCCGCGGCCAACCGTAAGGCGGGCTGGTATCGCCGGATATGCGACTGCAGAAGTGGGAGGGGCGAGCTTTCGCACGTTGCTATTTCCTGTTGCCTTATTTATAGTACCAAGTCGTACAGAAAATATTTGTACGGCTTCAAATGTCAATCGTATTCGGCTGTTGGGGTCAAGACGGTGTGCTGACAAAGGAACGAGCAGCCAAGGCCGACCAGGTGGCTAAGACCCGCCCGCGCGGCCGTCCGAAAACCGTGAACGACGATGCGCGCAGCGCGGAGATCGTCGCGGAGGCGCGCGCAACCTTTTATGAGCTGGGTTACGGCGGCACAACCATGGATCTGGTTGCTGCCCGGTGCCGGATTTCGAAGCAGACCCTCTACAGGTTGTTTCCGAGCAAGACCGATCTCTTCAAGGCCATCATTGCTGAGCATCGCGCATCGATGCTGGCTCTGCCGCGGCCCACTGAGGAGAATTTGCCGTTCGACAAGGCGCTCGAGATGATATTCATGATCGACATCGATGAAGATCAGGAGCGCGAACGGGACGCCTTCATTCACCTTGCCATCAGTGAGTCGCAGCAATCTCCTGAAATCGCCAGGCTACTGCACACTTATGGCGCCAGACCATCACGGCAGTTGCTCACGGATTGGCTTGTCGAGCAGCAGCGGCGCGGCTTGATCGAAATTGCCGATGCGGCAAGCGGAGCGCGCATGTTGATGAGCATGATCTTCGATGCGATGATTTCGAGGCCGGGGCGTCCGAAGGATTGGCCCGACCGCGAAACGCGGTTGCGCCATCTGCGCCATTGCATCGCGATTTTTACCGCCGGCGTCCAGCCGCGCAAAGGTAGCTTCCGAACGCCTTGATCTTTGAATTCGCTTCCCGCGCGTGGGGTTTTGATTTTATGGAGGTCATTGTCGCAAAGCCGCTGCAGGCTCTGTGCGACATGCTTTCGGCCTGCCATCTCGACGATTCAGCTCACCAAGAGCAATGCCGATACGGCTTGCTGAGCCATACCGGCATCGTTCCGTATCCGGCAAAGGCCGGGATTACTCTGATTCAGTGTGCCACCACGTTTGCTATGTCCGTTCCCTCTTCGAACAAGGGATTGGGCAAGCCATTTTCATACATTTCCTGTAGCACAGCCCCGAGCGCCAAATCCAGGCACCAGACCGGGAATTCCGCATTCAGGTTTTTGGCGCTCTGCCGTGCATAAGTGATGAGCCGAGCGATTGATGCCAGTTCCTTGAGCGAGTCCGGATCCTGGTATGCTGCGTCGATCGGAAGTGCTGCTGTCATTTCGTGCCCTCTATTGCCCCCGTTCCCGGCAGACGAATCGTGTCTGGCCGGGAACATCAGCAAACCGTAACGGATGTTTTGCAGCTTGGCGCGTGACATGCGGCGTGACACGATGCGTGATTGCGGCGATTTCTTGATTTTGCAATTTCAAGGCGTGAAATGCGGCCTGCAAGGGGTAGGAAGGAGCCTCACGTCGAACATTTGCACGCAAAATCCGCCCATGCTTCCGCTATCAGCGCGATTTTAGTGCCGCCTGGATGTCGATCTTCGCGACCTTCTGCGAGCCGATGCCAGGCTAGACAGACTGAAATTCTCGGCGGGAACTCAGGGCTTGAAGCGCATCGCGATCTCTCAAATCCGCTTCTTGCGCTTCAGGTTTTTGATGTCGCTGTCGCAAAAGCGCTGCGCATTTTTGCGCAAAATGCTTCAGTTGCGCAGGCCGACCGATACGTTCGTTGCGCGTGGGAGGTGATCTGGCAGCGCGTCAGAAGCACTTGCCAGCGATTTGATCAGCGTCAGCACGGACTGGCGAATGCTTGGATCGTTGATCTTCATGAACGCCTTGTTGAGGCTCAGGCCCTCTTTGGACGTCAGGAAATCCGATAGATCTTCCAGGCCGTTGATTGCGCCGAGGCCATCGGTGTTCAGGGGCTGCGAATTATCCTGCTGGAAGAAGAAGGCAACCGGTACGGCGAGCACGCCGGCAATCGCCTGCAACCGGCTGGCGCCGATGCGATTGGTGCCCTTTTCGTATTTTTGCACCTGTTGAAATGTCACGCCGATCTGTTCGGCAAGCCGCTCCTGGCTCATGCCAAGCATAAGACGGCGCGTGCGGACGCGAGAGCCTACATAGGCATCGATCGGGTTCGGTACTTTTGCACTCACTGCGCAATCTCCTTATTCAAACAGGGCTGGCGGATTACACCATATTTTGACCCTTCGCGATAAAGGGCGCGTGCTCTATCTGCCCGCGAAATGTGCGTTAAATGTGGGTGGAGCTCAACTAAAAGTCTTTTTATATTGAGTTTTGTAACTCCGTACACGCATAAACCGCAGAAAAGCTGATTCGCGTCAATGCGGATTGAAGATCGAGGACGGCTTGCAATTATAGACGGGGCAGGCCGGGTTATCCTTGGTCGGCACATAGCTGCGGCTGGCATAGTCGGAGATGTCGCATTGCCCGCGGCCGGCCACATAACGGTCGTAGAGAACGGGACCGCCACGGGACGATGGATAGCGCAGTATCACCGCCCGTTCGGCGGCAATCAGTTGCTGCACCGATGCGCAAGTTTTGCCGAGCGACTCGTAGCGGGAAATCGCCGATGCCGGCCCGGCTATCGTGATCGTCATCAGCACAAGGGCTGCGGCAATGATCCTCATCGATGATCCCTCCCAATGAAAGCACTTTACCTTAAATAGTCGCAATGCGGGAAATGCCAAGATAGGCAATGCTTGCCGTTGTATGGAAGTCCGACTTCCGTCAACGGGCGCGAAACCGCAGCCATTCGAAGCGAACCGCCGATAGCCGAGGAGTTGCTTTCAGCTCAATGAAAGGTTGGGCGTGCATGTCTTTTCCGCTTCA
>NZ_JBXSOO010000050.1:0-5904 GCF_057784515.1 Martinezella sp. CNPSo 3732 | reverse complement strand
GCGGCCCGGGATCTTCGAAATTCGATAAAAGACCGATCAATAGCCGCCGTAGCCGCCGCCATAACCGCCGCGATAGCCGCCGCGCGGGCAATCGTCGATGTAGCGACGTCCGTAACGATCGCGGTAGTAGCACTGGCCGGGCTGTTCCTGGACGCTGCCGATGACGGCGCCGGAGACGCCACCGATCGCTGCGCCGACTGCCGCGCCACGGACGTTGCCGGTGACTGCGCCGCCGATGATCGCGCCGGATGCTGCGCCGATGCCTGCGCCCTGTTCGGTCGGCGTGCAGCTTGCGATAGACAAGCCGACCAATGCGAGCATAAGAACTTTCTTCATTTACTCTCTCCAACGTTAGTTAAGCCGAACCCGGCCAACGTCGTCCCAATTCTTCAGCTCCACCACGATGGGCTGTCTTTACAGTCCTGCAACGATAGAAAATATCGTGCAAAATATGATTGTCTATTGGTGGATAGCAGTTTTTTTATTGCTGAGAAAAGGCGGCATCCCGTCTGGAGAAGAAAACAGTTGGCCGCGAGGCAGAAAATCCATCTCCTCTCTAAAGTAGAGGTTGATTGGATTGCGAAAAAGTCAAATGATACTCCTTGCCTCTGGAGGAGAGGCGAGGAGGAAAATATGGCAAAAGTGACTTTGACGGTGAACGGCCGTTCGGTCAGCGGCGAGTGCGAGGATCGCACGCTGCTTGTCCATTTCATCAGGGAAAAACTCGGACTGACCGGAACCCATGTCGGCTGCGACACCAGCCAGTGCGGCGCCTGCGTCGTGCACATGGACGGCAAGTCGGTGAAGAGCTGTTCCATTTTGGCCGTTCAGGCTTCCGGCTCCAAGATCACAACCGTCGAGGGTCTCGCCGCCAATGGCGAGCTGCATCCGGTTCAGGCCGCCTTCAAGGAGCATCATGGCCTGCAATGCGGCTTCTGCACGCCGGGCATGGTGATGGCATCGGTCGACATGATCAATCGCCATGGCGGCAAGCTGGATGAGAAGACGGTGCGCAGCGAGCTTGAAGGCAATATCTGTCGATGCACCGGCTATCACAACATCGTCAAGGCGGTGCTTTCAGCCAATGCCGCAATGAACGCCGCAAGCCAAGCGGCCGAATAAATTCCACCGAGATCGTCTGGCTAAACGCTTGGACTATGATCTTGGCGGATTGCCGGGCCCGGAACCCCAATGGAGGATGTGATGGGCGTTGAAGGCATTGGTGCGCGCGTGGCGCGCAAGGAAGACAAGCGATTTCTGACGGGCAAGGGGCGATACACCGACGACATGGTGACGCCGGGCATGAAATATGCCTATTTCGTCCGTAGCCCGCATGCGCATGCGAAGATCAAGAGCATCGATGCGTC
The DNA here is from genome assembly GCF_057784515.1 of Martinezella sp. CNPSo 3732. NCBI lineage: Bacteria > Pseudomonadati > Pseudomonadota > Alphaproteobacteria > Hyphomicrobiales > Rhizobiaceae > Martinezella > Martinezella sp. CNPSo 3732. The sequence goes on along the minus strand of NZ_JBXSOO010000050.1, from coordinate 4,537 downwards.
GGCGGCACTTTCCAGGCCGGGCGTGATCGGGGTGCTCGACGGCAAGCAGCTGCTTGATGATGGCATCGGCAATCTGATCTGCGGCTGGATGATTCATTCCCGCGACGGCTCGCCCATGAAGATGGGCGCCTGGCGGCCGCTGGCGGTCGATACCGTCCGCTATGTCGGCGATGCCGTCGCGATCGTCGTTGCCGATAGTCTTGGCGAGGCGCGCGATGCGGCTGAAGCCGTAACGGTCGATTATGAGGAGCTGCCTGCCGTCGTCGAGGCGGTTGACGCGCTGAAAGCCGGCGCACCGCAGATCCATCCAGAAGCGGCAAACAACCTGATTTTCGACTGGGAGCTTGGCGACGCGGCAGCGACCGACAAGGCGATCGCCGAGGCAGCCCATGTCACCGAAATCGAGATTCACAACAACAGGCTTTCGCCGAATGCCATGGAGCCGCGCGCCACGCTCGGCATCTATGATGCCGCCGAGGACCATTATACCTGCTACACCACAAGCCAGAACCCGCATGTGGCCCGGCTCGTCATGAGCGCCTTCTATAATGTCGCGCCGGAAAACAAGCTGCGCGTCATCGCGCCGGATGTCGGGGGCGGCTTCGGTTCGAAGATCTATATCTATCCGGAAGAGATTGTCTGTCTCTGGGCATCGAAGAAGACCGGCGTCCCTGTGAAATGGACGGCTGATCGCACGGAAGCTTTCCTCACCGACGCGCATGGCCGCGACCATGTTTCCAAGGTCAAGATGGCTTTCAATGCGCAAAACCGCATGACGGCACTGAAGGTCGATACGATCGCCAATCTCGGTGCCTATATGTCGCTCTTTTCCTCAGCCGTGCCAACCTATCTCTATGCGACGCTGCTGTCGGGCCAATATGCCATTCCGGCGATCCATGCCAATGTCCGCACGGTTTATACCAATACCGTGCCGGTCGACGCCTATCGCGGGGCAGGGCGGCCGGAGGCGACCTATCTGCTCGAGCGCACGGTGGAAACGGCGGCGCGCGAACTCGGCGTCTCACCGGCGGAGCTGAGAAGGATCAACTTCATCCGCTCCTTCCCGTATCAGACGCCCGTCATCATGAATTACGACGCGGGCGACTATGAGGCTTCGCTCAACGCCGCCATGCAGCAGGCGGATTGGGCCGGCTTCCCGGCCCGCAAGGCAGAGGCCACCCGTCGCGGCATGAAGCGTGGCATTGGCATGAGCTGCTACATCGAAGCTTGCGGCATCGCGCCGTCGCAGGCGGTGGGGTCGCTCGGAGCAGGCGTCGGCCTTTGGGAGTCGGCTGAAGTGCGGGTGAATGCTGTGGGAACGATCGAGGTGCTCACCGGCTCGCACAGCCATGGGCAGGGGCATGAGACGACCTTCGCGCAGCTCGTCGCCGACCGGCTCGGTGTACCGATCGACAGCGTTTCCATCGTCCATGGCGATACCGACAAGGTGCAGATGGGTATGGGCACCTATGGTTCCCGCTCGGGCGCCGTCGGCATGTCCGCCGTCGTCAAGGCGCTCGACAAGGTCGAGGCGAAGGCAAAGAAGATCGCCGCGCATCTGATGGAGGCGGACGAAAGCGATATCGTCATCGAGAATGGTGAGGTAAAGGTGGCGGGCACCGACAAGGCGCTGCCCTGGTTCCAGGTGGCGCTCGCCTCCTATACCGCCCACAATCTGCCCGCCGGCATGGAGCCGGGCCTGAAAGAAACCGCCTTCTACGATCCGGCGAACTTCACCTTCCCCGCCGGTTGCTACATCTGCGAGGTCGAGGTCGATCCGGAAACCGGCAAGACCGAGATCGTGCAGTTCGTCGCGGCCGACGACTTCGGCAATATCATCAATCCGATGATTGTCGAGGGACAGGTGCATGGCGGTATCGCGCAGGGAATAGGTCAGGCGCTTCTGGAAGGCGTGCATTACGATGAGAGCGGCCAGCTGCTGACGGCGAGTTTCATGGATTACACCATGCCGCGCGCCGACGACCTGCCGTCCTTCCAGCTTTCGCATCAGAACACGCCGTGTCCGAACAATCCGCTGGGGATCAAGGGATGCGGCGAGGCAGGCGCCATCGGCTCGCCGCCGGCGCTGATCAACGCCATTACCGATGCCATCGGCAACAACAGGCTGACCATGCCGGCAACCCCGCTCAAGGTGTGGGAAGCGGCGCGGGCCACGGCCTGAAACGAGAGGAGGATAGGACTATGTATGCAACGAATTACCATCGCGCCTCCTCGGTCGACGAAGCCGTCAAGCTTCTGTCTGATGCCGACGAAGGCAAATATGTCTCCGGCGGCATGACGCTGATCGCCACCATGAAGCAGCGTCTGGCATCGCCGAGCGATCTCGTCGACCTCAGGCATATCCCTTCGATCAAGGGAATCCGCGTCGATGGCCGCAGGGTCACCATCGGTGCGGCGACCACCCATGCGGAGGTTGCCTCGTCGGCTGTCATCCGTGCGGTCTGTCCGGCGCTCTGCGACCTTGCCGGCATGATCGGCGACCCGCATGTCCGCCATATGGGCACGATCGGCGGCTCCATCGCCAACAATGATCCGGCGGCGGATTACCCCTCGGCGATGCTGGCGCTGAATGCCACTATCGTCACTGACCGTCGTCAGATCGCGGCCGACGACTTCTTCCAGGGTCTGTTCGAGACGGCGCTGGAAGGGGCGGAGCTCGTTACCTCCATCGCCTTCGACGCGCCGGAAAGGGCAGCTTACGCAAAATTCCCCAATCCGGCTTCACGCTATGCCATGACCGGGGTCTTCGTCGCCAAGGGGGCGGGGGGCGTGCGCGTTGCCATTACCGGTGCCGGTGCGGACGGAGTGTTCCGCCATGCCGAACTGGAGCAGGCGCTTGCGGCGAACTGGCTGCCGGACGCGATTACCGGCGTGACAGTGGACTCATCGGTGCTGCTGTCCGATCTGCACGCCACGGCCGAATATCGCGCCAATCTGATCAAGGTCATGGCCAAGCGCGCCGTGGCTGCCGCCTAGATTCGCCACGAACAAGACCGGAGCGGCAGGGTTTACCCTCCGCTCCGGAGAGAGTGTTTCCAGCATGGTTTCGATTGTCAATTTGATGTGATTGGCTATTCTTGTCTGGAATTGTTCAAAATTAGGGGCCATTTGCCGCAGTGGGCGCGAAAGCAATGCGGAGGGGTTGACGTGTGAACCGGCATTCTCGAAAACGGTCGCACGGTACTGGAGCATATGATGGATTTCGAAGCATTTTTTAAGGGCGAGCTGGAAGGTCTTCACAAGGAAGGCCGCTACCGGATCTTCGCAGATCTGGAACGCCGCAGTGGCAATTTCCCCCGCGCTATCAGACATACCCCGAACGGCCCACAGGAAGTGACCGTCTGGTGCTCCAACGACTATCTCGGCATGGGCCAGCATCCGAAAGTGATCGAGGCGATGAAGCAAGCGATCGATCACTGTGGCGCGGGTGCGGGAGGCACCCGGAATATTTCTGGCACCAACCACCACCATGTTCTGCTCGAGCAGGAGCTCGCTGATCTCCACGGCAAGGAATCCGCGCTGATCTTCACCTCGGGCTATATCTCCAACTGGGCGACGCTCGGCACGCTCGGCGCGCGCATTCCCGGCCTCATCATCTTCTCGGATGCGCTCAACCATGCATCGATGATCGAAGGCATTCGCTATGCGAAGTGCGACAAGGTCATCTGGAAGCATAACGATCTGCACGATCTGGAAGCCAAGCTGAAGGCTGCCGATCCGAAGGCGCCGAAGCTGATCGCCTTCGAGAGCGTCTATTCCATGGATGGCGATATCGCTCCCATCAAGGAAATCTGCGATCTTGCCGACAAATATGGCGCGATGACCTATCTCGACGAAGTGCATGCCGTCGGCATGTACGGCCCGCGCGGCGGCGGCATTGCCGAGCGCGAGGGATTGATGGATCGCCTGACCGTCATCGAAGGTACGCTCGGCAAGGCATTCGGCGTCATGGGCGGCTATATTGCCGCATCGGCCGCGCTCTGTGATTTCATCCGCTCGTTTGCCTCCGGCTTCATCTTCACGACCTCGCTGCCGCCGGCTCTGGCTGCGGGTGCCGTTGCATCGATCCAGCATCTGAAGGTCAGCCAGTTCGAACGCATGCGCCATCAGGATCGTGTGCGCAAGCTGCGCGCCCAGCTCGATGCATCAGGCATTCCGCATATACCGAACCCGAGCCATGTCGTGCCTGTGATGGTCGGCGATGCCGCCAAGTGCAAGTGGATTTCCGACCTGTTGCTCGACGCTGGCGTCTATGTGCAGCCGATCAATTATCCGACTGTGCCGAAGAAGACCGAGCGTTTGCGCATCACGCCGACGCCGCTGCATTCCGATGGCGATATCGAGCAGCTGGTCGGTGCGCTGCACGCGCTCTGGTCGCGCTGTGCGCTCGCAAGGGCCGTTGCGTAAGGAGCGACTTCTGCCTGAAAAAGCAAAATGCGCTTCATTGCGGAATATCGGCGTGATGCCGATTTCCGCAATGATTGTTTGCGCCGGCGTTAGCCGCGGCTTCCCAAAG
>NZ_JBXSOO010000048.1:0-6661 GCF_057784515.1 Martinezella sp. CNPSo 3732 | reverse complement strand
TCTCTTCTCTTCTATCCCGAGGATGTCCGCCTGCTTAGATGAAATCGGAGGTCTGGGAAATACCTCCCCCCAGCCATGTTTCGGCGGATATTTAGGCAGGATGGCGGGCAAAAAGCCGTTCCCGTTGCGTCTTCGAACGGCGTATCCCCGCCTCAGCCGCTGGTTGCCAGCGAAAGCTCTTGTGGCCGTTTTGCCAGGCTTCCCTCGTTGAATTTCAGGAATCCCACAAGAAGCCAGACGAGCCCGGCCGTTTTCATGGAAAAGATGGCCGTCGAGCCGATCATCAGATTGAGGAAGAGGAAAAGGGAAAGCGCATGGCCGAGGCGCCGCTGATTGACCGTCTCGCCGCCCGGATAGAGCGAGGCGTAGAGCCAGAACAGGATCAGGCCGAAGATGGTGGCGCCATAGATGATGTAGACATATCCGCTGTCGAAGAAGATGCCGACCTGATCGAGCTGCAAGCCGATCGTGCTCTGCAGATCCATGCCGAGGAAGGCTTTCACCGTGCCATTGATGCGCCCGACGAAATTATCGCCCGTCACGCTCGGCTCGAGCGCGTGAATGACGAAGCCGACAACGATGATCCCGGGCATTGTCAGCAGGTCGAGCGTCTTCGGGAGCCAGGGATAGATGAAGTAGCCGGCCACGCAGATGAGGCTGAAGATCAGCATCGTGCGCGTGTCGTTCGTCAACAGGATCAGCGCGACCGTCGAGAAGAATAGCAGCCGTTCCAGCAATCCCAGGCGATTGGAAAAGCTGATCAGATACAGCACCATGACGCCGCAGAAATTGGCGAGCGAGACCTGTTCCAGGAAGATGGATGACGACCGATGGTCGATCAGGCCGAAGGAAAACCGGCCCTCGAAGCCGAGCGCGCCGCGAAACAGGCCGAGATCGCTGTAGGTGGCCGGCGGCACGCCGCGTGTGTTCTGGAAATATTCGGCCGGATGGAACAGCGCGACATATTCCTTGACCGACACGATTTCCAGGACAAGCACGGCAAGCACGATGAAGCATGAAATCTTGAAAGCAAGCTTGACGGTGCGCTCGTTGGCCAGCCGCCCCATGATCGAAAAGGCAAAAATGATCATCACGTTGCGGAGATGATCGATATAGGCCTGCTTGTTGATGGCGATGACGAAAACCGTCAACACGATGGTCAGCAGCAGATAAAGGAGCGGTGCTATGTCCTGCTCATATATGCCTTTCGTTAGCAGATAGGTGAAAGCGGCGACCTGCAGCAATATTTCGGACAAGACGACCGCGCTCGGCGTCAGCGGCGTGATATTGTGATTGATGAAGGCAAGGATGCAGTTATAGCAGACCGCAAGCAGCGAAATCGTGAGAATGACGAAATTGATCGGCTGCTTTTCGCCTGAACGTTGCATCAGATATCCGAGGTCGTGGGGTCTTCACTGGCCGCGGCAGCATATCAGCCCGATGATTCGCGACAAAGAGCCGGCTCTCCGTTACCGATCATTTCGCAGGCTTGACCAGCGCGCATGAAGGCGCCAGCGACACCTTTCGGCTCAGGCCTTCGGCAAGAACCTTCATCTGCGGTTTGTCGCGGCCATTGCGGGGCTGGACGTTGAGCGGCTCCTCCGGCGGCCACCAGTCGCCAGCGGCCCAGTAGGTCCAGCCGAGCCATACGTCGCCGTTGGCGTTCATGATGTCGAGAACCTGCTTGAGACCGTCGAGGCAACCATCATTGGCGGCGACGCCGAATTCGCCCAGAAATCCGCGTTTGCCGTTCTTGCGCAGCCAGTCGGTGACGTCGCTCATGCCCTTCACGGCATTGTCGGTGCCGTCGCAGACCGGGTGCGTGCCCGAGCTGTCCGAATCCAGATATTGGTGAAATTCGAAGGCGTAGAAATCGATCGGATCCTTGATGCCGAGCATCACCGTTCCGTTTGCGCCCCCGCCAAGCACATCGGCCGACCAGCTGTGTGCGCCCGTCCAGTTCGTTCCGGGTACGAGGATGAGATTGCGTGCGCCGACGGTGCGGATGCTGCGGATGGCGGTATTGGCAAGTTCAAGCCAATCGGGCGCCTTGAGGTCGTGTGGCTCGTTCATCAGGCCGAAGGCGACGCCCTTCCGATTGGCGAATTCGACTGCAAGCCGCGCCCAGAAATCGCCGAAAGCGAGATCGGTCGCGGGCGGCTGCTTGAGCTGCGTCTTGTCGTAATAGGCGTAGTTATGAGGATCGAGAACGACTGCCATTCCATGTTTCTGGATGAGATCGACGGCATCCTTCAGCCGTTGCAGTTCGTCGCCATCGAGGGGCGCTCCGAGCACGGGCTGCAGCCGTTCCCAACGGAAGGGCAGGCGGATCGTGTTCATGCCCTTTTCCGCGAAATAACGCACGGTCTGTTCTGACGGATAGGTGTAATTGACATTGATGACCCCGCCGCGTTCGCCATATTCCGCGCCGGACAGATTGACGCCGCGATAGCACAGTTGCGCGGCGGCAAATGCGCCTCCTGCGTGCGTCGTGAAAGCGAGCATGACGGCCGCGGCCAGCAGGCGTCGCAGAGATTTCGTCATCGATGCGGTCATAGCATGCCCCTGTCTTCCGTGCGGCTTGCTTTTCATAGGAAGTATGGTGTTGAGCAATAATGAAAGGATGGGTTGCGTTGATGGTCGCGGCGCGATTTCCTGGAAGCGTCCTTAATGTTCCGTTAGCCAAACGTTTCTAAACTTCGGGCGTCTGCTGCGTGGAATCCGCCCGCGAAGCACTGAAAGTCTGCAATGAGCTCAATGGAACGAAGCCAGCGATCGGACCGACTTGCGGGTTGGCGCGACACCGAGCCGTCTGATGTACGGCGCGATGGCGTGCGCCTGCGCAGTCCCGTCTTGCGTCCTCGGGATTTCGTTGCCGCTGCCGAGCCCATAGCAGATTCCGAGGAGCTTGAGGCGCCCATTCCGGAAGCCGCCGTTCCGCAAAGCCCGCCGAAGCGATCCGATGTGAAGGAGCCGGTGGTCCCGCGCCCCATTGCCGAGCCGGTTGTCGCTGCGGCGATCCCGACCGTGGAGCAGGTTGCGGTTGCTCCGGTATCTGTCGCTGCTCCGGCGGCATCGCTACTGCCGGCAAAGTTGCCGTTGCTTGATCTTCGGTCGGCCATCGCTTTGATCTGGGCGAGGAAATTTGTGGTTCTTGCCCTGGCAGGCGCCGGCGCCGTTCTGGGCGGAGCGGTCATTCCCCTTATTCCGCAGAAATTCACCGCCGAGACCAGCCTCTATTTCGACCCTCGGCCGGTCGGAGGCACCGATTCCGCCCAGCAGGCTCCGACGCCACCGGAATTGATCACGACGATGATCGACAGCCAGACGCAGATTCTGTCTTCCGGCAAGGTGCTGGGGCGCGTCGTCGATGCGCTGAAACTCGATCAGGATCCGAAATTCAATGGCGGCGCCACCGGCGAGGCGGCAAAATATGTGGCCACTGCTGCCTTGGCGAAAGCCGTGCAGATCGCCCGCGAGTCCAGCACCTACGTCGTCAACGCGAAGGTGACGACGGGCGATCCTCAAAAATCGGCCGGGATCGCCAACCAGCTGGTGACCTCCTTCATGGAGGAAGAGAGCAAGGCAGCTGCTAGCACCTACAAGAGCAGCAATACGGCGCTCGATTCCCGCCTGGAGGATCTGCGCCAGCAGGTACTGTCAGCCGAAAAGGCCGTCGAAACCTATCGCGCCGACAACGACATGGTGGCCGTCGAGGGCAATCTGATCTCCGACAAGCGCCTGACCGCCTTGAACGATCTATTGGTGACAGCCCAGCAGAAGACGATCGAGGCAAGAGCCCGCGCGGACGCGGCCGGCAAGCTCAGCTTTGAAGATGTGGTCTCCAACAATCCGTCCGCTGGGGTGACATCGACGGCTTTGAGCAGCCTGCGGCAGCAATATGCGACGATGGCGGCCAATGTCGGCAGCCTTCAAAGCCAGCTCGGCGCTCGCCATCCGCGCCTGCTCGCCGCGAAATCGTCGCTGGATAGCCTCGCCGCCGAAATTCGCGCGGAGCTGCAGCGGCAGATGACCTCCGCCCGCGCCGATTACGAGCAGGCGCAGAAGGCCGAACAGGATATCGCCAAGGAACTTGCCGTGCAGAAGGCCTCGCAGGTCAACACCTCGGGCAAGCTTGTGGGCCTGAACGAGCTGCAGCGCAAGGCGACCGCGGCTCGCGACCTCTATGAATCGCTGCTGAAGCGGTCCGGTCAGGCGAGCGATGCTAAGGATCTGTCGCAGAGCAATATCCGCGTGATCTCGGAGGCGGAGCCGCCGCTAAAAGCCGATGGGCCGAGCCGCAAGGTGATGATGGTGGCCGGCCTGATCGCCGGCGCAATATTTGGTGCCGGTCTTGGCATGGCGTTTGCCATTCTCCTCGGCCTGTTTCGGCATCCCGTCATCCGTGGCTATTTCGGCAAGTGATCATCGTTTTCCCCTTTCGCATCGGCGGCCTTTTTCAGCATCGATGGTGCAATTGCGCGCCGACTGTTCTAAATGTAAATCGGCGCTGGGAATGATTGGATCTTGCTAATGGAGCACGATACGGTCATTAGGCGTTGTGCGATACTTTGTGAGACAATCTATGCGAGAAAAGCGGTGCGTTGCTCCGATGACTGGCGCCGGGGAAAGCTGACCGATGGTGCCCGCGGATAAACTCGTTCTGCCGTTTCTGGCGTTGCCGCGCTCCACCAAGCGCGCGCTTGCGCTGCTGGTCGATGCCAGCCTGTGTGTGCTGACAGTCTGGTTTGCCTATTGTCTTCGCCTCGACGACTGGGTCATCCTCGAAGGTGTCGAGTGGCTGCCAGCGGTCGTTTCGCTTCTGCTTGCCATTCCGATCTTCATCGTCCTCGGCCTCTATCGCGCCATATTCCGCTATGCGGGTCTTTCGGCTTTCGTTACGGTCGTCAAGGCGGTGGCGATCTATGCCCTCGCTTTCATGACGATTTTTACCGCGATCAGCGTGCCGGGCGTGCCGCGCACCGTTGGCATTTTGCAGCCCTTGCTGCTGCTGATCGCGATCGGCCTGTCGCGCATGTGGACGCGCTACTGGCTTGGCAACGCCTATCAGCGCCTTCTCAATCGCAATCAGCTCGCCAAGGTACTGGTTTACGGCGCCGGCGCGTCAGGGCGTCAGCTTGCGGGCGCGCTTGCCAATAGCGCGGAGCTGAACGTCGTCGGCTATCTCGACGACGATCGCAACCTGCATGGCAGCATCATGGGCGGCCTGCCGATCTACGATCCGGCCGATCTGCCGGCGCTTGTGGTCTCGGGCGAGATCAAGGGCGTATTGCTCGCCCTGCCGAATGCCACCCGGCAGCGGCGCAACGAAATCCTTGAAGATATGCGCAAGGCCCGCGTCACGGTGCGGACCATGCCAGATCTGACGGCGCTCGCGCAGGGCCGGGTCGCGGTTTCGGATCTGCGCGAGCTTGATATCGAAGACCTGCTCGGCCGCAACGTGATCGTCCCCGACCGCGGCCTGATCGACAAGAATATTCGCGGCAAGGTCGTCATGGTCACCGGTGCCGGCGGTTCGATCGGCAGCGAACTCTGCCGCCAGATCCTGAAGAACGGGCCGTCCGCCCTACTGCTGATCGAGCAGAGCGAGTTCGCCCTCTATGCCATTCACGGCGAGCTGGAGAAGGCGGCCGCCTCCGCCGGCTATGCCGATATGCGCATCATTCCCTTCCTGGCTTCCGTCCGCGACGGCCAGCGGATCAGGCAGATCATGCAGGCCTGGCGGCCGAAGACCGTCTATCATGCCGCTGCCTACAAGCATGTGCCGCTCGTCGAATACAATCCCGTCGAAGGCATCCGCAACAATGTGCAGGGAACGCAGATAGCGGCCGAAGCCGCGCGCGATCATGGTGTCGAAAATTTCGTCCTCATCAGCACCGACAAGGCCGTGCGTCCGACCAACATCATGGGCGCCAGCAAGCGGCTCGCGGAGATGGTGCTGCAAGCGATGGACGCCGATCGCAAGCCCGGCACCGACAGTACCAATTTCGCCATGGTGCGCTTCGGCAACGTGCTCGGCTCCTCCGGTTCGGTCGTGCCGCTCTTTCGCCAGCAGATCCGCGACGGCGGCCCGATCACGCTGACGCATCCCGATATCACCCGTTATTTCATGACCATTCCCGAGGCGTCGCAGCTTGTGATCCAGGCGGGCGCGATGTCGGGCGGCGGCGATGTCTTCCTGCTCGATATGGGCGAACCGGTACGCATTACCGATCTCGCGCGGCGAATGGTGGAACTGTCCGGTCTGACCGTACGGGACCAGGACGAACCGGATGGCGATATCGAGCTTGAAATCACCGGTCTGCGGCCGGGCGAGAAGCTTTTTGAGGAACTGCTGATCGGCGAGAACCCGCAGCCGACCAGCCATCCGCGCATCATGCAGGCCAAGGAAGATTTCCTGCCCTGGCCGGAGCTGTCGAAGCGGCTCGCCGCACTCGAGGCTGCGTTGGATGAAAACGATATCCCCTTGGCGAGAGCCCTGCTGCAAAAACTCGTTTCCGGCTATGCGCCGAGCAGCGAAGTGGTCGATCTGGTCTATCGCGAGCGCGAGACGGATCTGACGGTCGACCAACCGAACCTCGACAACGTTGCGCAGCTATAGGCGTGTATCCGCCATTAGAGCAATTCCAGGAAAGTCCGT
>NZ_JBXSOO010000047.1:0-7717 GCF_057784515.1 Martinezella sp. CNPSo 3732 | reverse complement strand
CGCTGTTTTGGGAATCCCAAAGCGATTCAGAGAAAAAATGATCCGCTCTAGGAAGCGGCTTGGTTCAGCAAATCCACGTCGATTTCGGTCAGTTCCACCCGCCGCTCGAAAGCCTGGCCGTTTTCGTCGAAGAGATGGCAATCGCCGAGGCGGATGCCGGTCTTCAGTGGTGCGTCCATGCGGATGGCGGCACTGCCCTCCAGCGTCGCACAGAAATTCTCATCAATGCCGTCAGCCGTGGCATAGGCAACGGTTTGCGCGCCAAGACGCTCCACGACCGTCGGTACGATCGTGAGGGTCAGATCACCATCGCCAAGCTGGACATGCTCCGGCCGGATGCCGAGCGTCAATGCTTTGCCGGCAAAACCGGGACGCGGCGTAACAGGCAGCACGGCCTTCTGCCCCTTGTAGTCCACTTCCACACCGGCATCGCTGACATTGGTGCAAGTGACGGGCAGGAAGTTCATCTTGGGATTGCCGATGAAGCGCGCGACGAAGGTATTGGCCGGCTTGTGATAAAGCTCTAGCGGGGCGCCGACCTGTGATATTTCACCGGCGTTCAGCACAACGATGCGGTCTGCCATGGTCATGGCCTCGACCTGATCATGCGTTACATAGATCATGGTCGCCTGCAGCTGGCGATGCAGCTTGGCGAGCTCGATACGCATATCGGCGCGCAGTGCGGCGTCTAGGTTCGACAGCGGCTCGTCGAACAGAAAGATCTTCGGCTCGCGCACGATGGCGCGGCCGATGGCGACACGCTGGCGCTGACCGCCAGACAGCTGACCCGGCTTTTCCTGCAGGCGTTTATCGAGGTGCAGGATGCGCGCAGCGTGCTCGACCTTGGCCTTCAGCTTCTCTTCCGGCATCTTTTCAACCCGCAGCGGAAAAGCAATGTTCTCGAACACCGACATATGCGGATAAAGCGCATAGGACTGGAAGACCATAGCAATGCCGCGCTTGACGGGCGGCAGATCGTTGACGCGGGCGCCATCGATCTTGATGTCGCCGCTGGTCACATCGTCGAGGCCGGCAATCATGCGCAACAAGGTCGACTTGCCGCAGCCGGACGGACCGACGAAGACGATGAACTCACCGTCATTTACGTCGAGCTCGACGCCCTTGATGACCTCGAAATGACCATAGAATTTCTTGACCTGATGAAGGTGCAGCTTTCCCAAACTCTGTCTCCGCGCGGCGCCGCCATGGGCGGGCAGGGCTCCAAAGGCCGCGCGCATTGCGCGCGGCCCGGTGACTTGCAGACTTACTTATACTGCTCGAGATCGGCAGCGGCCTTCTTCAGCGCATCCGCCGGCTGAGCCTGGCCGGTGACGACCGATTGGACCATGGAGATCATCACGTTCTGGAAGCCCTTGTAGTCCTTGAAGAGCGGCTCGGGACCACCGTAGGCGATGCCGTCGATGAACGGCTTCCAGGAAGCGTCCTTCTTGACGAACTCGTCTACCTGCGCTGACGGACGCAGAGGCGTGAGGCCGGCGCCGCCCTGGAGTTCATACTCGCCCTGCGGGCCCGGAGAGGTGATGAACTTGGCGAGGTCGATCGCCTTGTCCTCGACGCCGCTACCCTTGAAGACGGCAAGGCTGTCGGTGATGAGCAGCGTGCCCTGGCCCTTGGCCGAAGGACCGAGCGGCAGCGGTGCGACACCCCAGCTGATCTTCGTTTCCTTCAAGCGGGCGGCGGCGCCGGAGCCGGCCTGGATCATGCCGACCTTGCCATCGAGGAAGATGGCGCGCATTTCGTTCTGCTCGTAAGCCGTCGGTCCTTCGACCGAATAAGGCGTGATGTCCTTGTAGGCCTGAAGGGCGGCCAGCACTTCCGGGCTGTCGAGGACGATCTTGTCGCCATCGATGACCTTGCCGTTGTTGGTGTAAACCCAGTGCAGGAACTGGTGCATGGTATTGTCGAAGGTCTTGGCCGAGAGGCCATAGCCGGGAATGCCGGTCTTTTCCTTGATCGCCTTGGCGTCGGCGATTTCCTCGGCCCAGGTTGTCGGTGCCTTTTCAGGATCGAGCCCGGCCTTCTTGAAAAGGTCCTTGTTCCAGTAAAGCGCCTTGGTCGAGAAGGCGATCGGCGTGCCCCACTGCTTTCCATCGAAGGTTACCGTATTAACGATGCCTGGATAATAGGCCTTCTTCTCGTCGTCCGTCATCGGGATCGGAACGATCAGATCGTTGTCGGCGAACTGCTTGAGCGTGCGGGAACCGACATACGCCATGGCAACAGGCGTGCCGGCCGCAGCGAGCGTGGTTGCCTTGTCCTGGCACTGCTCCCAACCGACAACCTCGGGCTTGACGGTCCAGCCCGGATTCTTGTCTTCCCACTGCTTGATATATTTCACATGGATCGGATCGATAGTGTCACCGCAATAGATCCAGCTGATCTCCTTGTCGGCGGCCTGGGCGTTCACGGCGCCGAGCGCGGTGGAGCCGAGCAAAGCAAGGGCGAGAAGCCCCGTCTTGAAATGGAATGTCACGTTTAAGCTCCCGTTCTCTCTGGTGGTTGATTGATTTTATTGCTTCACCGCGCCAGCGGTCAGACCGCTGACGAGATACCGTTGCAGGAAGAAGATCACGACCAGAGCCGGCGCGATGCCGACGAAACTTGCGGCCATGAGCTCGTTCCAGACGACCTCCTGCCGGCCGAAATAGGCAAAGAGCCCAACCGGCAGCGGCATGTATTCCGTCTTCGAATTGAAGGTGAGCGCATAGATGAACTGCTGCGCGTAGGAACCGATGAAAGTGGTAATGGCGACCACGGTGATACCCGGCATGGCGATCGGCAGGATGACGCGACGCAGCGTATAGAAATGGCTGGCACCATCGACAAAGGCTGCCTCATCGAGCTCCTTCGGAATGCGCATCATATAGGTGCGCAGCAGCCAGATCCCGGAGGGAATGAGGAAAGCGACACCCGGTACGATCATGGCAAGATAAGTGTTCAAAAAGCCAAAGGAACGCATGAGCCGGAACAGCGGGATCAGCAGCACGGCACCGGAAAACATGTTGACTGCCAGGAAGGCGCCGAGCAGGAGGCCGGAGCCTCGGAACTCGAAACGCGCGAAGGCATAGGCGGCCGGCACGACGAGGATCAGCACGATGACGGTGCTTACACCGGAAATCAGGAAGGAGTTGAAGATATACCAGCCGAAACCGGGCACGCTGGTCCACATCGTACGATAGGCTGCAAACGAGCCATTTTCGGGAATGAACCGATAGGGCGAAGAGAAAAGCTGGCTGAGCGGCTTCAGCGAGACCAGGAACCCCTCGACGAAGGGTGCCAGCACGAAGGTCAGGAACAGCAGGATCCCGGCATAAATGCCGATCAGCTCGTACCACTTGTAGCGATTGATCATGGCGGGCTGGCTCATCGCTGCTTGGCTCCCGTGGAAAAGCGGCTGGTCAGGCGGAAATAGGCAAGGCAGAAGATCGACAGGAAGATGCAGATCAGCACCGCGCGGGCGGCGCCTTCGCCATATTTGTAGGAGCCGATCGCGGTGCGATAGGTGTCGATGATCATCGTCGTCGTCTCGCCGTTCGGGCCGCCGCGCGTCAGGATCCAGATGATGTCAAAGGAATTGAAGGTGGCGATCAGCGACAGCATCGACATGGTGACCAGCGACGGCAGCAGCAGCGGCAGGGTGATGCGACGGAAGCGATAGAAGCGACGGGCGCCATCCGTCCAGGCGGCTTCGTAGAGATCATGCGAGATCGCTTGCATGGCCGCCAGCATATAAAGAGTGACCATCGGCACACCGATCCAGACGTCGGTAATGATCGTCGCCCAGAAGGCTGTGCTGCCATAGGCGAGGAACGCCACCGGGCTGTCGACGATGCCGAAACGCTGCAGCATGCCTGAAATCATGCCGAACTGGCCATTGTACATCCAGCCCCACATGAAGATGCCGATCGCCATCGGCACAACCCAGGGCGGCATTGTCAAGACGCGGAAAAGCGCGCGGCCGGGAACGGCGGAATTCAACAGCGCCGCGCCCAGCGTGCCGATGATCATCTTGATCGACACGGAGAAGAACGTCCATATGAAGGTCCGAACGATGACGCCCGCGAAAGTGTCGTTGAAGATCTTCGCGTAGTTCTCGAAACCGACCCAATTCGTCACCTTCTTCAACGATGCATCGGTGAAGGATAGGATTATCGTGTCGACCAGCGGATAGGCGACGATGACGGTGACATAGAGGAGAGCCGGAAAAAGAAGGAGCCAGGCGAAGATGACCGTGCCGCGTTGAACACCCATCCTGCGCCCCTCCCTAGGCGGCTCTTGAATGAAGCGCTTCGTCGAACTCGTCCCAGATCGGCCGGAGATCGACAACGGTCTTCTTCATGCGGGCCTCGTCCATCGAGAGCGCTAGAATGCCCGCCTCCAGCGCATTCTGGGTCGACACCGGCAGATGCAGGCCCGTTTTGACATGCGCGATGATATCGGCGGCCATCTGCTCGTCGGCGCCGTAATGCTGCGAAAGCGTGGTGGCCGCGTAAGTGTTTTCGATCACCTTCTTGCCGGTCAGCATCTCATGGACATTGAAATAACCGCGGATGAAATCGCCCTCGGCCATGCCGCGCGAGCCCATGATGGCGAAGCGACGGAACTGGTCCGGCACATTGAGATTGGTATGGAAGTTCATGCCGACGCCATTGGCATATTCGATGATCGCCACCTGGTAGTCGATGATGTCGCCATCGCTGTCGAAGACCTTGTCGGACCCCATCCAACCACTCGGCTTGCGATGGAAGAGCTCGAGATCGTTGATGCCTTCCCTTGCCGGATCGTTTTCCGGAATGAAGCTCTTGCGGCCGCCAAAACTTGCGACCCGCTCCGGCCGCGCACCGACGACGCCATTATAGAGATCGAGGTCGTGGCAGCATTTCTCCAGCATGAAGCTGCCGGAATAATGTTCGTAGCGGCGCCAGTCGCGCATGAAGAAGGCGCCGTGATAGGGTTCGATGTGCTCGGCAGCCTCGATGGAAACGACGCGACCAAGCTTCCCCTCGGCCTGGGCAGCCAGGAGATCACGGTACATCGGCGAATAGCGCAGCACGAGGCCGACATTCAGGCGCTCATGACCGAATTTCGCCATTAGGCGGGCAAGCTCGATGCTATCCTTGATCGTCGTGACGATCGGCTTTTCGCAGAAGATCTTGAGGCCGGCCTCGAGGCCGATGCGGATGTGATCGAGATGCATGTGGTTCGGCGAACCGATCATCAAGAGGTCGATCTTTTCGTTGGCGATCAGATCCTGGGGTGTTGCGTAAGCCTTTCCGGCTGAGATGCCTCGTTCGAGCAAACCGGGCAGACCCGCAGGTTCGGGATCGACATATCCGGCAATCTCGAAGCTCTCGTCGATCGCCTTGAAGACATAGCCCAGATAACCCAGGCGGAATCCCAGCCCAATGATTCCAACGCGCATGCTTTATGTTCCCATTACGTAATTTATTTTCGTAAGCTTGGGACAAATTTTCGCATTCGTCAACGACGTTCGCGCATTTAACCGAAAACATGAAATTTATTTTCAGATCGCCAATAAAACTTACACGGCGGCAACATGAAGCCACGCTCGCTTTGATTGCGCTGCCGCTTAATGCGGCAGAATGCCTACGACTTATCTATCCGGGCCGTTATATTGCCAATACTGGTAGTTCGGCTTTCTGGTGCTGCTGGAAATAACGCCATTCTGATCGCAAACGTAACCCAGGCGCGGCAGGCCCCGGTAGAACGGACCTTCGTGAAAATAATCGGCGTACACGGTGGCGGTGCGACACTGGAACTTCTCGTCATCAGCCATTTTCGGCGCAGTTACGCCCGGAAGGTTCTTGTAAGGATAAACGGGAGCGACATATGGCTTGGGCAGGAGCGGATTATCGGCAAAGGCGGCCGCCGGCATCAAGACCGCAAAGGACAGGGCAGCAATGGCGATTTTCGACTTGATCCACATAAACTGCTACGCTCCTTTACAACTGCGAGCGCAACGACCACACGCCGCATATCATAAATATAGTGGGACTGCAGTCATGCGCCAACGGGTTCCCCGATCAAAATCGCGCACAAGTGACGGTTTCCGCATCACCGACGCGGGCCATTCACGCTGCGTTACACCAAAAAAAATGCTTTTATCTACAAATACAACACATGCGTGTGCCAGCCGTTTGCGACAAGTCATAAGCATGTTATATAGTATGAAAATTGTCATCTTGGTTGTTGCCGGCGCGATTTCTGTTTGAAGGAGTAGCAGTCATTCTCGAACAGATTAATCGTATCCCGCCTCTTGTTGACCCGGAGATTGCTGACGATGCCGCTCAGCAGGTTTCCATCTATGTCATCAATCTCGATCGCTCGCGTGATCGCTGGGAGCGACTGTGCAACCAGGCCGTCGAATACGATCTGCATATCACGCGCATTCCTGCCGTCGACGGCCGTCTCATCGCGGAGGCTGACCGCGTCGATTTTCAGCCGCATTCGTTCATCTATCATAACGGCCGCAAGCTTCTGCCGGGAGAGTACGGATGCTATCGCAGCCATCTGATAGCGCTTGAGCAATTCGTCGCCAGCGGCGACAAGATGGCGATCATCATGGAAGACGATGTCGAGCTCAACGAGAAGCTTATCCCGCGTGCGATCGCGGCGATGGACAGCGTCCAGGACGCGCGTCTCGTCAAACTCGTCAACCATCGCCTCGTCGGCTTCAAGTCGGTCTGCGAAACCAGTGAAAACGATGTCGTCGGCCGCTGCATGCATGGTCCGCAAGGGTCGGCTGCCTGTTATATCGTCAACCGCAAGGCGGCCAAGAAGCTGCTGACGACGCTGAAACCCATGCTTCTCCCCTACGACGTCGCCTTGGAACGCGGCTGGTCAACCGGCGTCGAGACGTTCACGACCTTTGAAAACCTGGTCGATTTCAGCCCGCACCGCGCCGACACCACGATCGGCAAACGCGTGCATTACCGCGCGGTAAAGCGGCATCCCCTGTTGCGGCTGACGGCACATTGGTTCCGCACCTGCGATCAAGTGCGCCGCTGGTACTACGCCGTCAAGATCAAACGGTAGCGATCAGCAATGCTTGGCCAAGGCCAAGCATAAAACATGGAGAGCGGTCGCCTAGAGCGGTTCACCTTTCGGGGAATCTCTGAGCCGCTCTATCTCATTGCTTTCACGCAATTCCGGACGCAAAACCGCTTGTCTTATGACTTTGTCTCGTTTTAGGCGACAATGGATTGCCGCCTGTGGGCCTGAACACCCACAGGCGGCGGGAGGGGTGGGATCGAGAAACCGCTGGTCTGACAGAACCGTTGCGCAGTAGGATCGCCCCTTTCTTTTCCATGAGGCCTGAACGGATAGCGGGGCTTTGACGGCCCGCATGACAAGCATGGGACACGGAAAAGATGGCTGACACGATAGCACGAACCCTCGGTATCGACATCTCGAAAGATCGCCTCGATGTCCATCTCCTACCGGACGGCATCGACAAGCAGTTCCTCAACGACGCCAAAGGGCTGCGGGCATTGATCCGCTGGCTGTCGCCCTACGCGCCCACCCGCATTGTCTTCGAGGCGACCGGCGCCTACCATCGGCGCCTCGAACGCATGCTGGCAATGGCGAACCTACCTGGCGTCAAGGTGAACCCGCAGCGCCTGCGCGCCTTCGCCAAAGCCTGCGGCCGGCTGGCCAAGACGGATCGCATCGACGC
>NZ_JBXSOO010000046.1:0-8112 GCF_057784515.1 Martinezella sp. CNPSo 3732 | reverse complement strand
AGTTGGGTGTCCAACTTTCGGGGGTCAATTCAGAAGCGGGGCTTTTCTTTTGTGGCGGTGTTTCGCGCTTTCTTTCAGCTCTTCCGTTCCGGGGCGAGATTCTGGCGGAAGAATTCGAGGATATTCGCATCGAGCGACCTGTGAAACGCAGCCCGGTCAAATCCTGCCTGATCCGTGCAGATCTCTGGCTGGGACCTGGCCAAGCCCGGCGAGCATGGCGCCAGAAAGGCGAAATGAGCCGAACCGGGCACGACGTGGAAATCCGGCCTGTCAGGCAGATTGGCCGCCAGTGCTGCGACATTTTCCGGAAGCACGCCATCACCGCCATGTTCTGAACCCCAGAGCTGGATCGGAGCGTCGACTGCCTTCAAGCTTTCCTTTGTCGAAAAGAAGCTCAGCGGATCGGCAAGGACGAAGGCCTTTATGCGCGGATCTCGGGAAAGCGGTTCTGCCGGTATTTCGTTGCGGCGGATCTCGCCGCAGATCGGAGCCGGCTCAGGACAGGGAACCGAGGCGTCGTGAAAGTCTGGAACCGCCCCCGCGAGCACCAGGCCGGTATAGCCGCCGCGCGAGAAGCCGAAGAAACCGATGCGATCCGGATCGATTTTTTCCGCCTGCGGCCAGCCGGCAAGCAGGAAGTCGATCAGATGCTTGATGTCCCGCGGCCGCTGAAACATGATCGAGATGTCCCCCGACCGGCTGAGATCGGAAAAATTGTCGCCGGGGTGGTTGAGCGCCACCACCAGGAAGCCGGCATCGGCCAGCGTTTCTGCCACATCGTGATGATTGAGGGAGCCGCCGCCGTGCCCGTGCGAGATGACGATGAGCGGCAGCTTCCTCCCGGCGATCGGGCAATTGCGGACGGCAACAACCGTCATCGGTCCAAGCTTCACCTCCTCCGGTGGCGTCGCGCAGGGCGACCATACGAAGGCGCTCAGGGCCGGATTGTCTGCCGTTGCAGGAACCTGAATGGACGCCAGACCGGCCGCTCGAGCCGATGAGGCAGCCAGACCAAAGGCTAAGAGAATTCCAATCTTCAAGAAACGCATTTTCTTCTCCGGGAACGGGATCAAGGCAGGCAAGAACGAGTGATATCGCCGGCCCTGATGGCCGGCATATTCCATTCGGAAGTATGATCTCGAACAGTTCAGGCTGCGATGCGACGCAGCGGGATCAGCAGATCGGTGGCTATTTCGTGCTCCATCACCTTGGCGGGATGGTTGAGGTAGAGCTCGATTATCGGGCGGTCGTCAGGCTCATAACCGCTCTGCGGCAGCCAGCCGCCGAAGAGCGTCTGAAAGGTCGGTGAAATCAGGCTGTATGAACCCATGAGCCGATAGCAGGCATAGAGGCCGCCGGGCAGATCACGTCGTTCGAGCCCCTCGGCAACGACATCGCCTGGCGGCAGCATGACAGCGGCGAAATACCAGAACCCCTGCCCCTGTTCGGGGTCGCCGGAGCCGATGCCGATACGTGTCATCTCATGCCAGGCGCGCCCGCTGTCCCCCAGCCGTTGCGCAAGCCGGCGATAGGTGTGCGGTATCGTCTGGGCCGGCCCTTCATGACGCAATCCAAAGAGTGTTGCGGGAGGTCGGTCGTCGACCGTAACGGTGGGCAGATTTGCAGTGATCGCCTGTTGTTGCAGCTGGAATGCGGTCGGGGTGAGGCCGGTCATGCCGCGAAAGGCGCGGGCGAAGCTCTGCGAGCTGTCGTAGCCCGCTTCGAGCGCCGTCTCCGTGACCGAGGCGGGACTTGCGGCCAATTGATTTGCGGCCTGCGCAAGCCGCACCCTGCGGATCGTGGCGGCTACGCTTTCGCCTGTCATCGCCCGGTAGAGCCTATGAAAATGGAACGGCGAGAAGTGGGCAACCGCCGCCAGGCTTTCGACGGAATGGGGTGCAGCTGGATCGATCATGATCGCCTCGATGACCCGGGCAATGCGCCGACGATAGTTTTGTTCTGTAGCGGCTTTCATGGGATCGAGCCTTACCACGACTTGTGCGGCGCCGTGGTGCAGCAATTGCGGATTTTACAGGATCACCATCTGCTGCAGATCAAAATTCGGATCTAAGTCGACGGCTCAGGAGCGTTCAGTCGCGGAGGGCCGGGTCATTCCACCGCCGCGCCAGGAAGTTGCGGGCATCGGCGAGAATCCGCTTGTATTCGGGCTTGAACGGAGCAGTGAGCTGCTTTTCGAGATCCCCGAGCAAACCGTCCAATACCACGCATTCGGCAGGGCTTTCGAAACACAATTTGTCGGGGGTGTGCGTTGCCTTCGGATCGGACCAACGGGAGAGGAGCTCGAATAGAACCACCGCCTCCTTCGCATCAAGACGTATTTCTACTGCACCGTCATCTTTCAGCGCATCTTGCTCCATCAGCGGAGCATGACAGGGTACGCGCAGGTCCGCAACCTGTCACACACATCGATCAAAACTTGACTTTCATGGGCAAAACCTCGAAGCCAGACCATCAGAGCAAGCAAAAGACTGAGCAAATGGCAGATCAGACGACAAAAGACGACAAGCCGCTTTTCGGGCGTCCGTGGATCTTCATCCGCGGCGTGCCGTCGATGAAATTTCTGCCGCCTGAAGGGCCGCCGGAAATTGCCTTTGCCGGCCGCTCCAATGTCGGAAAGTCGTCGCTGATCAATGCCCTTGTCGGGCACAAGGGGCTGGCGCGCACCTCGAATACGCCGGGGCGCACGCAGGAACTCAACTATTTCGTTCCCGACGGCTTTTCCGGCGAGGGCGGCGACCTGCCGCCGATGGCTCTGGTTGACATGCCCGGCTACGGCTATGCCGAAGCACCGAAGGATCAGGTCGATGCCTGGACGAAGCTGGTCTTCGACTATCTGCGTGGGCGCACGACGCTGAAGCGCGTCTATGTTTTGATCGACAGCCGCCACGGTATCAAGAAGAACGATGCAGAGGTCCTGGATCTGCTCGACAAAGCCGCCGTTTCCTATCAGATCGTGCTGACCAAGACCGACAAGATCAAGGAAGCGGGCATACCGAAGCTGCTCGCCGACACAGCCGAAAAAATCCGCAAGCGCCCGGCCGCCTATCCAGGCATCCTTGCCACGTCATCGGAAAAAGGCGCTGGCCTTCAGGAATTGCGCGAGGCCATCGGATTGACGGTCGGCATCCAGGTCTGAGAACCGCTCCGATACAATGAGGCCGCCGCCCCCGACCCCGCGTAAGGCGACGGCGGCCGTGTTGCCGCTAAGGATTACATCTTCGGCAACAACACCTTGTCGACCACATGGATCACGCCGTTCGACTGCTTGACGTCGGCGATGGTGATGTGAGCGGTGCCGCCGGCCTCATCGGTCAGCGTCAGTTTGCCGCCCTTCTCCACGGCCTTGATCGTGCAGCCGCCGACCGTCTTCAGATCGTATTCGCCACCCTTGCTCATTGCCCATTTCTTGATGGCGGCAGCCATGTCATCGCCGGCGACGACATGGCAGGTCAGGATCTTGACCAGCTTTTCCTTGTTTTCCGGCTTGAGCAGCGTTTCGACGGTGCCCGCTGGCAGTTGTTTGAAGGCTTCATTGGTCGGCGCGAAGACGGTGAACGGGCCTTTGCCTTCGAGGGTATCGACGAGGCCGGCCGCCTTGACGGCTGCGACCAGGGTCGTGTGATCTTTGGAATTCACGGCATTCTGGATGATGTTCTTGCTGGTATACATCGCAGCGCCGCCCACCATCGGGTCCTTGGCATAGGCTAGGCTGCTTGCGGCCGACAGCATTGCGGCAGCGGCACCAATGCGAAACACGGTCTTGATCATAACGTCTCCTCTTCCTCTCTGTTGCCCCGATCAGGCGGGGTCGGAAGAAGATACGGAGCACGCGGATAAAGAGTTTCAGCCGCGATCGTTTTTCGGGAACCGAAATTCCTCAGGGCAAATGGATCGTGCCGGAAGCAACCACATCGCCCGTCGGTTTGCCGGTCGGCGAGCCCCCGAAGGGCTCGACACTGACGGCGATGATGGCGCCTTCAGTCAATTTGGCGTGAAGTTCCGGCGACAAGACGATTTCGCCATCGCCGGTCGGTGGCAGGATGCCCAGCGCCTCGGCGGGATCGCTGCCGCGAATCAGCCAGAGCTCCAGCGATTTCTCCTCGGGCTTGCCGGCGGCGACCGGCGTAATTTTCAGACGCCCGTTGGCGACGTCGTAGTTGGCGAGGAGATTGAAGGGACTGTTCTGGCCGGCAAGGGATGCGGTGAGCTGCTTGCCCGGGCTCGTGCGCAAGCCGCCTTCATTCGTGACGGCGAAGACGAGTACGCCGGCTGCCAAGAACAACGAGCCGAAGGCGACAGAGCGCCACAGCATCAGCGAATTCCAGAGATGAGCGCCGAAGGCCGCTTCGCCGAAAATCCGCTTTTCGATCTTCGGAAATACGGCGGCCGCAGGCGTCACTGCCTCATATTCCTCGTTGAATTCCGAGAGATTCTGCTCCCAGCGGCTGACGATGGCGGCAAACTGGCGGTCGCTGCGCATGCGGCGCTCGACCTTTTGCCGATCCTCAAGGGAAAGCACGCCAAGCACATATTCTCCGGCCAGGACTTCATCGCGGGAGCGGCCTCCCTTGCTTTGATCGGGCGTACTCATCGGTCCATGCACTCTCTCAGTCTTATCAGGCTTCGGCGCAGCCAGGTGCGCATAGTATTCAGTGGCACAGCGTGTTGATCGGCGAGCTCCTGGTAGCTCAAGCCCTCGACATAGGCGCTGCGAACAGCCCGCGCGCGATCAGCTTCCAACTCTTCCATGCACCTGTCAATCCGCCTTCCCTCTCCCTTGACGATTGCTTGCTCTTCGGGGCCGGGTTCCAGGTCGGCGAGATCGTAAGCGCTGTCTATTTCGTCAGCCACGGGCTTACGGGCACGGATGAAATCGATGGCGCGATTGCGCGCGATCGTCACCAGCCAGGCCATTGCCGGCCCTTCCGCAACAGCAAATTGCTCGGCCCGCTGCCAGACCTTGATATAGACCTCCTGCAAAACCTCTTCCGCATCCGCCTTGTTGCCGACGATACGCAGGCAAACACCGAGGAGTTTCGGGCTGGTACGCTTGTAGAGTGCCGCAAAGGCTTTCTGGTCGCGCATGGCAATGCGGCCGATCAGCGCTTCCGTATCCTCGCTCGCCATCCAAATCCCCGGGGTGCGACGCCTGCACCATCTTTAGAAGAAAACTTCGCTTCGGCAAATGTGTCCGCACCATCAATTTCCGCGACGCTAATGTGACATAGCGTCAACGACAGAGCAGCGCGATCTTTCAGATACGTTTTTCGCGCTTTAGATCTTTAATTTTGCGCAAGTCGCTGTCGCAAAACCGCTGAACACTTTTGCGCGACATGCTTTAATCCCGAGATCATTATTCCCTCTGTCAAAAACTTGAGATAAAAGGCCGCGATCATTTCCGAAGGGTGCACCATGTCCGAAGCCCAAAGCGAACTCCAAGCCAACCTGCTCGCACAGGCGCTGCCCTACATGCAGCGTTATGAAAACAAGACCATCGTCGTGAAATATGGTGGCCATGCCATGGGCAATGTCGAACTCGGCAAGGCCTTTGCGGCCGATATCGCCCTGCTGAAGCAGTCGGGCGTCAACCCGATCGTCGTCCACGGCGGCGGCCCGCAGATTGGCGCCATGCTGACGAAGATGGGTATTGAATCGAAGTTCGAAGGCGGGTTGCGCGTTACCGACCAGAAGACGGTCGAGATTGTCGAAATGGTGCTCGCCGGCTCGATCAACAAGGAAATCGTCGCCCTGATCAACCAGACCGGCGAATGGGCGATCGGCCTTTGCGGCAAGGACGGCAACATGGTTTTCGCCGAAAAGGCGCGCAAAACCATCAAGGACCCCGATTCCAATATCGAACGCGTGCTTGATCTCGGTTTCGTCGGCGAAGTGGTCGAAGTCGACCGCACGCTGCTCGACCTGCTTGCCAAGTCCGAGATGATCCCGGTCATCGCCCCGGTCGCTCCCGGCCGCGACGGCGCGACCTATAACATCAACGCCGACACATTTGCCGGCGCGATCGCCGGCGCGCTCAGCGCCACGCGCCTGCTTTTCCTGACCGACGTTCCGGGCGTCCTCGACAAGCAGGGTCAACTTATCAAGGAATTGTCCGTTGCCCAGGCCCATGCGCTGATCGCCGACGGCACGATTTCCGGCGGGATGATCCCGAAGGTGGAGACCTGCATCGACGCCATCAAGGCCGGTGTTCAGGGCGTCGTTATCCTTAACGGCAAGACGGCCCATTCCGTGCTGCTCGAAATCTTCACTGAGCGCGGCGCGGGCACGCTGATCGTTCCGTAAGTCAGCCTAATCTGCAATGTCTCAAAGGTGCTTCGCAAATGTTGATTGCGAAGCGCTGGCCGGTCCGTCAGGACGGCCGATAGATCGCTTCGGCCTCGCTTTTCAGCATTCCCATGACCGAGCGGTAAGGGGCCGGCCCATAGCTGATGCGGCTGACGCCCAGCTTTGCCATGGTCTCATTGTCCGGCGTCGTCGGGCGCACCATGATGTTAACAGGCAGAGGCGAACGTTCGCAAAGGGCGCCGATCAGATCCGGTTCGACCAGGCCCGGCGCGAAGAAGCCGCTGGCACCGGCCTCGGCAAAAGCATCGGCGCGCTGAAAGGCGTCGTCCAGCAGGAGCTGATGATGCGCCGTATCGCTTTCCTGCAGGAAAAGATCGGTGCGGGCGTTGATGAACAAGGGTATTTCCCGGCGATCGGCCATTTCGCGGATGGCGCGGATACGTGCCGCCTGCACCTCTATAGGATGAATGCCCTGGCCACCGATCACCTGATCCTCGAAATTGATGCCGATGGCGCCGTGATCCATGATCTTTTCGACATTAACGGCGACTTCTTCAGGCTCGACGGCATAACCGCCCTCGAAATCGACGGACAGGGGCAACGGGCTCGTCACCGAAATCAGCCTGGCGGTCACTGCCAGCAGCGATAGCGGGATTGCCTGGCCGTCCCCGAAACCATTGGCGGCGGCAACCGACCAACTCCCCGTTGCCAATGCCTTCGCGCCGGCTTCAGTGACAGCCTTGGCAGAACCCGCATCCCAAATATTGAAAAGGATCAGCGGCTCGCCCTTCTTGTGCAGCCGTGCGAATTCCTGCGCCTTTTCCACCTGACTCATCGCATCCCCTCCGAAAAGCCTGGCCGGGCGATTTCTCCTCCGCGACCCAAAAGAGCGTAAACTCCCCCTCACATGGCAAATAGAGTAAAACCCCGGAAATCAATGGTAAAATCATAGCCGGCATTAGATCGCACGGCAATCTCCCCCAAATGGCTGAGACGCGGCAGCATGAATATTTCCCTTCCCCCGCCCGGAGCGGGCGTGCCATAAGACGGGCATGAGCCAGACAAAAACGCTATCCGAGCCAGCAGATTTCTCCCACATCCGCGATTGGGTGTTCGATCTCGACAACACGCTCTATCCACATCATGTCGATCTCTTCGCGCAGATCGACAAGAACATGACGGCTTACGTCTCCGCCCTTCTGCAGATGGAGCGCGAGGAGGCTCGCAAGCTGCAGAAGCAATATTACCTCGATCACGGCACGACCCTGCAGGGTTTGATGATCCATCACGGCATCGACCCGAACGACTTTCTGGAGAAGGCACATGCGATCGACTATTCGGCACTGACGCCGCAGCCGGAGCTCGCCGCTGCCATCAAGGCGCTGCCGGGACGCAAGTTCATCTTCACCAACGGCAGCGTCAAACACGCCCAGGCGACGGCCGGCGCACTCGGCATCCTCGATGGCTTCGACGACATTTTCGACATCGTGGCGGCCGACTATGTGCCGAAACCCGCCGGCAGCACATATGACAAGTTCATGAGCCTGCACCGCGTGGATACGAAGAAGGCGGTCATGTTCGAGGACCTGCCGCGCAACCTCGCAGTGCCCAAGGCGCTCGGCATGAAGACGGTGCTTCTCGTGCCGCAAAATCTCGAGACGACGGTGGTCGAATGGTGGGAGCGCACGACCGGCGAGGACGATCACATCGACTATGTGACCGACGACCTCACCGCTTTCCTCAAAGCGCTGGTTTAACAATCCATTTGAGCACTTCCAGGAAAAGTGC
>NZ_JBXSOO010000045.1:0-8511 GCF_057784515.1 Martinezella sp. CNPSo 3732 | reverse complement strand
CCGTCTTCACCGAACAACGACGCGAGCGCCGGCTGGAAATAGACCGGCTGCTCTCGGTCGAGCGCCACATCCTCGTCGGCATCGATGCGCACCGACAGCGTCTCGCTGCCGACCTGGCCCCAGATCAGATTGTCCGAGCCCATGGGCTCGACGATGGTGAAGGTTGCGGGCAGGCTCGCGGCCCGGCTGCCTGCGGGCTGGAACTGCATCTGCTCGGGCCGGACGCCAAGCGTCGCCTTGCGGCCTTCGCCAGGCATGCCGGAAAACTCGTAGCCGTTGAGATCGATCTTCCGGCCGTCGGGCAATGCGAAAGCCGGCACGCCGCCATTGCTTGTCACCTGCCCGGACAGGAAGTTCATCGAGGGCGAACCGACGAAACCGGCAACGAAGCGATTGACCGGGCGCCGGTAGATTTCCTTCGGCGTAGCGAATTGCTGGATAACCCCGCCGCTCATGACCGCGATGCGATCGGCGAGCGTCAGCGCCTCGATCTGGTCGTGCGTCACATAGATCATGGTGGAGCCGAGGCCGCTATGCAGGCGCTTCAGCTCGACGCGCAGCTCGGTTCTGAGCTTAGCGTCGAGGTTGGAAAGCGGCTCGTCGAACAGGAAGACATCGACGTCGCGCACCAGGGCGCGGCCGATCGCGACGCGCTGACGCTGGCCGCCCGAAAGCTCTCCCGGCCGCCGCTTGCGCAAGGGATCGATCTGCAGGATCTGCACGGCGCGGTCGACACGCTGGGCGATCTCGTCCTTTGGCATGCCGGCGATGCGCAGCCCGAAGGAGAGATTTCCTTCGACAGTCATCGTCGGATAGAGCGCATAGGACTGGAACACCATGCCGATGCCGCGATCCTTCGGCTCCTCCCAGGTGACGTTCCTGTCGCCGATCCAGATCTGGCCATCGGTGATGTCGGTCAGCCCGGCAATCGCGTTGAGCAGGGTCGACTTGCCGCAGCCGGAGGGGCCAAGCAGCACGATGAACTCGCCGGATTGTATTTCGAGATTAAGCGATTTCAGGACGCTGACGCTGCCGAAATCGATTGCAAGTTCGCGAATGGAAACATTGGCCATGAACTATCCCTTGACTGCGCCGGCGGTGATGCCGCGCACGAACCAGCGGCCCGAGCCGAAATAGACGATCAGCGGAACCAGGGCGGTAAGGATGGTCGCCGCCATGTTGACGTTGTAGAGCTTCTCGCCCTGGGTCGAGTTGACGATGTTGTTGAGCTGCACGGTCATGGGGAAATTCTCCCGGCCGGCGAAGACGACGCCGAAGAGAAAGTCGTTCCAGATGCCGGTCACCTGCAGGATCGCCGCGACCACCAGGATCGGGATCGACATCGGGATCATCAGCCGGAAGAAGATCTGCCAAAGCCCGGCGCCATCGATGCGAGCCGCCTTGAAAAGTTCCATCGGCAGGCTCGAATAATAGTTGCGGAAGAGCAGCGTCAGTACCGGCAGACCGAAGACCGTGTGAGTGATGATAATGCAGGGCAGCGTCGAATAGATCCCGACGTCGCGATAGATCAGAACCAGCGGATAGATGAAGACCTGATAGGGGATGAAAGCGCCGAGCAGCAGGATGGCAAAGAGCACGTTTGCCCCTTTGACCCGCCAGAAGGACAGCGCGTAGCCGGTCAGCGACGAGATCAGGATCGACAGGATCATGCTCGGGATGAGGATCTTCACCGAGTTCCAAAAGCCGACGCTGATGCCGCCGCATTCAAGCCCGGTACAGGCCGTGCTCCATGCCTGCACCCAGGCATCCGCCGTCCACATCTGCGGAAAGGCGAAGATATTGCCCTGGCGGATCTCCGGCATGGATTTGAACGAAGTGACGAGCATCACATAGAGCGGCAGCAGGAAGAATAGTGCCGCAAGGACGAGAAAGAGATAAAGGCCGATGCGTCCAGGGGTCAGATGCTGCGGCTTGCGGCCGGTCGGACCCTGCATGGCACCAGTGACGGAAGATGGCGTCGTCATCAGTTCCCCCTCGGCTTTTCGCGGAAATATTCGTAATAGAGCCACGGCGTCACTAGGATGACCACAGTGATGAACATCACGGTCGATGCTCCCGTCGCCAGGCCGATATTGCCGCGTCCGAACAAGTAATCCATGATGAATTTCCCGGGCACTTCGGTCGCGATACCCGGCCCGCCGCCGGTCGTCGCCAGCACCAGTTCGTAGACCCTGACGACAGCAATCGCCAGAAGCACACTGGCGGTGATGATGGTCGGTCTCAGGATCGGAATGACGATATGAAGATAGACGCGCCAGCTCGGTATGCCGTCGATGCGCGTCGCCTTCCATAATTCCCGGTCGACGCCGCGCAGGCCCGCGAGCATGATCGCCATGACGAGGCCGGAAGATTGCCAGACACCGGCAAGCACGATGACATAGAGCGCGAGATCGCTCTGAACGATCCAGTCGAAGCGGAACCAGGTGAAGCCGATGCTGTCGGCAACCTTCTGCAAGCCGAGCGTCGGGTTCATGATCCACTGCCAGACCAGCCCGGTGACGATGAAGGACATCGCGAAGGGGTAGAGAAAGATCGTCCGGAAGGTGTTTTCGAAACGGACCTTCTGGTCGAGCGCGACGGCTAGAAGAAAGCCGAGGATCAGGCAGCCCGCGATGAACAGAATACCGAAGACGACGACGTTCTGTAGCGACAGCAGCCAGCGCGCCGTCGAAAACAACCGCTCATACTGCTTCGTGCCGACGAAAATGTTGACCGGCAGCACCTTGCTGTCCGTAAACGATATCCAGATGTTCCACACGACAGTGACGACATAAGCCAGAAGCACAATGGCGAAAGCCGGGAAGAGGGCTACATAGGGTGAAAAATGAATCTTCCTGCGGCTGACGCTCGCAGGCGTGGCGACCGCTGGCACAGCGGCGGCATTCGTGTCTGGGGTACTCACGGACGCGCTCCTCCTCAGCATTCATGGAAGCCGGCGGCAGGGATGCCTGCCGCCGCATGGATGTCGATCGAAGCTTACTTCGCCTGTTCAATCACCTGCGCAAACTGCTCGGCGAACTGGTCGGCCGTCATGCTGGGCGTTGTCCAGTATTGGGCGACCAGATCCTGTTCCGTCTGGACGATGTCCTGAGCCGTAAGCACGTCGGGCGCCAGGATCTGGCGGCTCGGATCCTTGAGCGCGTTCAGGCCCTTCTGGGCGCAGGCGTCGAGCTTCGACGTATCGACGTCGAGACGCACGGGTACCGAACCCTTCTTGGAGTTGAAGGCAAGCTGGCCTTCCTTCGACATGATGACCGTTGCGAGCAGGGTCTGGGCGTCGGTCGCCGTCTTATCCTTGAGGACCGGGAAGACGAAGATGTCGCCGCCCATCATGAAGTTGGATTCGCCAGGCCCGAGAATGCAGCCGAAATCCTTGTCGGCGACGAGGCCTGCATGGATGAATTCACCCTTGGCCCAGTCTCCCATGAACTGGATGCCGGCCTTGCCGTCGATCAGCATGCCGGTCGCGACGTTCCAGTCGCGGTTCGGGCTGCCAGGGTCCTGATAGTTGCGCAGCTTGGCGAAGACTTCCGCCACATGCTTGAACTTGTCGGACTTGACGGCATCCGTGTCGAGATCCTTCCAGACCTTGGCATAGAGATCCTTCCCACCCTCGCCGAGCAGGATGGCGTTGAACATCGACTGCAGCTGCCAGGGTTGACCGCCGACGGCAACCGGGATCAGGCCGGCAGCCTTGATCTTGTCGAGCGCGGCAAACATTTCATCCCAGGTCTTCGGCTCTTCCGTCACGCCGGCCTTGGTGAAGACGGCCTTGGAATAGAAGACCCAGTTCTGGCCGTGGTCGTTGATGGGAGCGCCATAGATATGATCCTGGAACTGGATGGCCTGATAGAAAGATGGCGTCAGAACCGATTTCCAATCCTGCTCCTTGGCGAGATCGTCGAGCGGCCGCAATAGGCCCTGTTGAGCCAGTTCGTTCATCTGCGTGCCGGTGTTGAACTGCATGGCCGTCGGCGGATTGCCGCCGATGATGCGGTTGATGCCGATCGGACGAGCAGTCGAGCCGGAACCGGCAATTGCGGTATCCACCCATTCGCCGCCTGCAGCGTTGAAGGCCTTGGCCAGTTCCTTCACGGCTGCGGCTTCACCGCCCGAAGTCCACCAATGCAGAACTTCGGCCTTCTTGCCTTCGGCCAGAGCGCCGGTCACGCTCGCCGCGACCAGCGCCGTGGCGCCGACCAATGCCATCATCAATTTGCGCATGCGTTCCTCCTCCTTTGACGACGTTCTTCAAACGCCTTTCTTCAGCCGCCGCCGTCTCCAGACACCGGATGCCGAATTTCCTGATCCTCCAAAACCGTGCGGCAGGGCCTCCGTTCCCCGCAGCAAGTGAGCAATGCTTCCTCAGGCATTGCCCCTTCGTCAAGCCCGCAGTCCAAAAGGACCGCATTTTCTCAACTCTATAGCGCACTCAATGAGAAACGTCCCTCATTTATTGCGCGGGGTATCGGATCGGGGCGACCGCAACTACTGTGGATTGCAACCACGGAACGCGATTGCGCCGAACGCTCGAATGCCGTCATCACCTCAAGGGCGTGGAAAGCCAGTTCCGACGATACCCGATGCTGGCGTCCCGAGCGAAGGGAATCCACCATCTCCGCCGCGCCCAATCCGCGCAGACCGAGATGACCTGGCACACCTTCCGTATAAGGGTGATCGACGGGGATTTCCCTCCACGCATCGTCACCATCGCGAAATATCTCGACCTTGCCGCTGAAATTGTTCGGATCCGGCGTCACCATAGTGCCTTCCGAGCCGTAAAGCTCGATCTGATTGTGCTTGTGCTTGATGACATCGAAGCTGGTGGCAATGGTGACAGTCGCACCGCTATGAAACTCCATAACACCAGTCAGATGGGTCGGCACCAGTACCTTGATCGTCTCGCCTCGGCGCGGATCGGTCTTCACCGAGCGTTCGACGCGGGTGATCTTCGCAGTGCCGAAGACCTCGCGCACGGGGCCGAGCAAGGCGATGAGGTTCGTCACGTAGTACGGACCGACATCGAGCATCGGCCCGCCGCCGCGGCCATAGAAGAAGGCTGGGTTGGGATGCCAATGCTCATGACCAGGCAACAGCAGCATGGCGGTGGCCGAGATCGTCTTGCCGATGCGCCCTTCATCGAGCAAACGCCGTGTCAACTGGTGACCGCCACCGAGGAAGGTGTCGGGAGCGCAACCGAGCCGCAGGTTCCCTGCTCGCGCGATCGCCATCAACTCCTGCGCCTCGGCCACGGAGACGCCAAGCGGCTTCTCCGAATAGACATGCTTGCCGGCAAGCAGCGCCTTCTTGCTGATGGCATAATGCGAGACCGGCGTCGTCAGGTTGATGATGAGGCCGATTTCCGGATCGGAAAGCATCGTATCGAGCGCAACGGCCTCTATACCGAACTGCTCGGCGAGCTTACGGGCAGGCTCCTGATAAAGATCGTAAACAGACTTCACGCGAATGAAATCAAACATATGGAGGGTCGCGACATAGGTGGCACTGATATTGCCGGCGCCGACAATGCCGACTTTCATGGGTTCGTTGTTCATTGGCTTGCCTCTAGAGAGCAATTCCAGGAAAAGTGCGCAGCGGTTTTCTGTCCGGAATTGCGTGAAAACAAAGAGATAGAGCGGTTCAGAGATTCCGTGAAAAGCTGAACCGCTCTAAGAAATGGTGATATCGAGTTCGGCAGCGGCGGCGCGCAGATAGTTCATGCCGCGCCGCATCTCGTCGTCGAATTCCGGCGTCGCTTCGCGGAAATGGGTCCAATGCGATGCACCCGGCGCATCTTCCAGCTCCAGCGTGATCGGGCCGGAATAGCCGATGGTCTTGAGTGCCGCGAAAATCGCCTTCCAATCGATCTTGCCGCGCCCGGGGCGCCAATGGGCGTTGGTGTGCCCTTCGTTATCGGAAAAATGCGTATTGAAGATCCGATCGCCGAGCGCCAGAACGACGTAATGCGGCATGTCGCCGGCCGGAAAGAGATGGCTCGGATCGAAATTCAGGCCGAGATTGGCGGCACCAGTACGCTCGATCAGCCGCAGCATGCCTTGACCGGAGCTGACCCAGCGATAGGGATGCGGCTCGATCGCGACCTTGAGATCCCCAGCAGCGGCAATCTCGCAAGCTCGGGCAAAACCCTCGACCACGGCATTATACTCACCCGTCCAATCCCATTGCGGTTCGACCGCCGCGCCCCACTCCTGCGAGATCGGCCTCTGCAGGATCGGCTTGACCTCGGATTGAAACGGATAGGGCGTCATGCTGGTGACGATCGGCGTGCCGATCGCTGCCGCGACATCCATGCCGCGCTTGTAGCCTTCGAGATCAACCGTCGATACGGCAGCGCCTGCGACACGGCTGAAGGGCAGATTGAAGAAGAAATTGGTGAGCACCAGCCCCTCTCCGTCAGCAATCTGCTTCAACTCGCGGACGGTTTCGGGTGTGTAATAGCTCAGCATGTCCACCGACCAGGCGGTGAGTTCAAAGCCCTTGCAGCCCGTCGCGGCGAGCCGCCGCAACGGCGCCTGATATGGCGGGTTCCAATTGAAAGTCCAAATAGGCGATCCGAAAAAAAGCGATCCGTCGCTCACGTCATCCTCCCTTGCAATGCGTAGAGCCGCTCACGGTGAGGCCTCCACGCCTGAGCAAATGTGCCTTGCCGATGAGCCTCCTCGCTCAAAATCGACAATTCGTAACGTTACGATTATGGAAAAGATGGAGGCTGTCAATCGACTATTTTCGCCAAAAAAAATGCTCGACGCCGTTCAATCTAGAAATTCGTAACGTTACGAATATCTTCTCAGCATATGCTCATCTTGCAAGCCGCAACATTCTTCAGGCATGGCGTAACTGGCTTTGATGATCGACGAAGGCGGCGCGGACGACTTCGTGCAAATCGGCCGGATTTTCGCCGCCGATCGCCCGATGCAGGAAGGCGGCCAATCGCTCGCCTATGGCGTGGTTCGAATAGTGGAAGCTACTCAAAGGCGGGTTGAAGAAATCGGGCAGTGCGGTGCCGCCATAGGTAATCAGCGCGAAATCCTTGCCGGCCTGCCGCCCGGCATCGCGCAGGCCCGCAAGAAAACCGAGAGCCGCCTCCTCGCTCGCGATGAAGGCGGCCGTCGCCGTGGGATTCTGCGCTGCTATATGCTTTGCCATCCCGCGACCATTGTCGGGTGTGGCCGTGGTGAAATGGATGCTATCATCAGGCAGGTCGAGGTGACGCTCGGCAAAAGTCCTGCGCCAGCCCCTTACGAATTGCAGGCTGTAGGTGAATTGCTGGCTGGGCGCGATCAACAGCGGCTTGTGGTGGCCCGCATCAAGCAGAAGGCGTGCAGCCTCCGCTCCGATCATTTCATGATCGAGATCGATGCTCGGATGAACGCTCAAGAGCTCCGTCCGCCCGAAGGTGACAAAGGGCATGCCGACCTCGAGCAGATATTTGACGCGATCGTCCTGCGGGGTCGTGTGCGTAATGATGATGCCGTCGACCGATCCCTCCTCGACGATATCGCGCACCGTCGCGAGTGGATCATCTGCCTGGAGCTGCGGGACGATTGTCGTTCGGTACCCTCGTGCCTTCATATAGCGCGAAGCGCCTTCGATCAACGAGGCAACGACAATGTTCATCTCGCCCTCGCGCCCGAAAGGCAGCACGATGCCGATGGCATGCGTTTTACCGGTGCGCAGATTGATGCCGCCGAGATTCGGACGATAGCCAAGCTCGCCCGCAACGCGCTTGACCAGTTCGATGGTCTCGCGATTGACCTCCGGGCCTTCCTTGAGAGCACGGCTGACTGTCGTAACCGAAAGACCGAGAGCCGTAGCCACGGTCCGCAAGGTCACGCGCTGACCTACTTCGCGACGCAAGCCGCGTCCTACCGCCGATCCCTGCACCTTCGACAAATCATTCCGCTCCGCCATATCGGCGCGAGAATGCCCGCAGGCGGGTAACGATGCAAGCGCAGGGTGCGATCAAAGTCGAAGAGGGTACCTGTTTTGGGCTGTCGATCCAATGGTGTCGGATGACATCAGGACACAACCTTAAGCATAGATATTCAGCTGGCATTCAGAAAGGCAATTTTAAGATGCATACCGCCAGCCATTCTATTATTAGGGGAAACTCATGGACAAATATACCAAAACTGTTTTGACAATCATCGCCGTCGCGCTCGCGGCAATCGCCATCCAAAACACGATTACGCCGGCGCAAGCCGTCGGTGGCGGCTGCGGTACGGAGACCTACCGGCCTTGCTATGTAAAGCTGGTGAACTAGAACGAATTCGGATTTTAGGTCGAACAGACCTAAAATCATCCGGCTCTAGCGCAATCACCGCTGCCCGTGGGATACTCCGGGCAGCTTTTGTCCCAGCCGGTTATGAATCAGAGCCTTTTCGCGCAGCCTGAATGGCCGTGCGTGCGCCGGCGCGCAACTGCGCTGTTTCCGTGCCAGCGATGACCAGATCGAGGCCGAGCTTCAGA
>NZ_JBXSOO010000044.1:0-10499 GCF_057784515.1 Martinezella sp. CNPSo 3732 | reverse complement strand
CACGCATTCGGCCGCCGAGATCGCCGACAAGATGCCTAGAGATTTCTATGTAGGCGACAAGGAAGGCTATGTGAAGGCGCTCGAAAACGGCAAGGCGATGTTTACGCCTGATGGCGTGATGCCGGAAGACGGCCCGAAAACCGTTCTTGCCGTGCTATCCGAGTTCTCCAAGAATGTGCAGGGCAAGTCGGTTGA
Source organism: Martinezella sp. CNPSo 3732 (assembly GCF_057784515.1). Lineage (NCBI taxonomy): Bacteria > Pseudomonadati > Pseudomonadota > Alphaproteobacteria > Hyphomicrobiales > Rhizobiaceae > Martinezella > Martinezella sp. CNPSo 3732. The sequence goes on along the minus strand of NZ_JBXSOO010000044.1, from coordinate 10,304 downwards.
TCTGTCGAAGACCTACACGACGGAGTTCGTCAAGAACGCCAAGTAAGTTAGTTGGTTTGGGCCGCTTCCGGAACGCGCTGGAGGCGGCTTTCACCGTACGCGCGAGAGGTTCAGTATAGTCACGATAAAGCGACGTCATCCGCGCCCCGTGAAATCCGGTGAGGCGGCACGGAAAGCTCGCGGCGGCCAAAGGCCAGCACGGCATGTCGCCGAAGTTGATCTCTTGAAATCCTTTGATGATCCCCCACCCAAGCTGTCGCGTTGATCAAGATAGGGATTTCTTTCAGCCCAGTGATGCAGAACTGACAAAAGGTGCAACGACATATCAAACCAAGAATTCATGAGCGAGGAGGGGTGCCCCGAAGGACGCCCATTTTCACGCGACAACGATCCTGACGTACATCATGAGGGTAGTTAATCACTGGCTTGGCAGAATGTCAGTGAAAATGTGGCAAATGTTAACTAGGTGCCGAGCGAAATTCCAATTGGAACTGCGACAAAGCTAACTTATCGGTGCAAACGAGGCGGAAATCTTGCAGTTGGAACGCGTCAGCGCCGGAAATCCGCGGGCGATAGGTTTTTATCACCGGAAAGGCTTTTCCGAAGTCGGAGGATTCCGGGCAGTCCCATAGACAGCGACAAGGAAAGCGAGGAGGATGGCTGCGATAACAGCAGACATTCTTTCCTATATTCCTGAACTCATCATTGCCCCCGTATGAGCTTCCCATGCAGATTTTCACTGATAATCCGAGAAGTCGAGTTGCAGGTTGCAACAACACGGGATTCTTCGACAGGCGACAAGACTATGTACTCGCGGCAAAAGTCTTCTCATCGACTAAGCCGGTGAGGTGACGAGTCCCGGAAAACCTATCGGCCTTTTTGAGTTCGTGCACCAGCTATCGGAGGTCTTCATGCTGTATGATGCTGATCGACTTACCCGTCCTCGAATCCAGTCAATGTTTGCCGGGCAAGGCGTTGCAATCAGGTTGATATCTCTCTTCTCCGAATCGCGCCGTGCTCGTTTCACGTCGCGCTGGCGCGATCGACAGCGTTCAAGTCTGCATGCGAACGCTACCCGGTGAGCCGCTACATCTTGCAATTCCGGCCTATGCGGATTAAATGTGGTTACGTAACCACGATTGTCGGAGGTTCGCCATGACCGTCACCACGCTTTCAGGACGAGAACTTAATCAGGATCTTGGGCGCGCAAAGCGCGCCACCAAGGACGGGCCTGTCATTATCACCGACAGGGGTCGGCCTGCGCATGTTCTTTTGTCGTTCGATGAGTACAAGCGGCTGACAGGCAAAATGCGAACGCTTGGTGACATGTTGGCAGCGCCGGGGGCGGAAGATGTCGACTTGCCGCTCCCGCAGCGCATGGAACGTGCCCAGCCGGTTGACCTATCCTGATGCTGTTGCTTGATACCAATGTCGTGTCCGAGCTGCGCAAGGTCGCGAGCGGCAAGGCTGATCCAAATGTCGTGGTCTGGAATGAAACCGTCGATCCGGCCGAGACCTTTATTTCCTCCGTTGTCCTGCACGAACTGGAGATTGGCGTTCGCTTGGTGGAGCATAACGATGCCGCCACCGGAAAGTTGCTTCGCAATTGGCTGGAACATACCGTTCTAATGGCGTTTTCCGGCCGCATCCTGCCCCTGGATGAGGCGGCGGCTGTTCAGGCGGCGAAATGGCATGTGCCAAATCCCAAGCCGATCAATGACGCCTATATTGCGGCGACAGCCTTCACCCGTCGGATGACGCTGGTCACGCGTAATATCAAGGATTTCGAGGGCATGGGTGTCGCGCTCGTGAATCCTTGGGATATGCCGGCATAGAAATCGTCTGCATCATCCGACCGCATATCGACCGGTTTTCTAGCCCCAACGGCATGACTACGGCTGGAGCGAGCTGCAGGCGAGCGATCGCCAAGCAGAGGAACCGAAGCCGATATCAAAACTCCTCCCATTCCTTTGCGGCGGTGGCAACTGCGGCCCTTCCGCCGAAAGCACCTGCCAGCTTCTGACCGAGGGTACGGGCAGGTGAGGCTATGGGCTTGCTTGCACGGTCGATCGCGCGGACAGCCGGTTGGCTACCATCGAGCTTGAAGCCGGCGATCAATTCCTTCAGGCGGCTGGCTTCCACGGCTAAGGTCGCACCCGCGGCATTGGTCTCCTCGACCATAGCCGCATTTTGTTGGGTCACCTGGTCCATCTGGTTGACGGCAGTGTTGACCTCGGCCAAACCAGTCGACTGTTCGCGGGCCGATGTGGTGATGGCATCCATATGCTGGTTGATGGTGATGACGTCCTGCTCGATGGCGTGGAGAGCTTCTCCCGTGTCGCGCACGAGCTTGACGCCGCTGTCGACCTCGGTTGTAGAATTGCGGATGAGACCCTTGATTTCCTTGGCCGCCTGCGCCGAGCGCTGCGCCAGTTCGCGGACTTCCTGCGCCACCACGGCAAAGCCCTTTCCTGCATCTCCCGCGCGGGCGGCTTCAACGCCGGCATTCAGCGCCAGCAGGTTGGTCTGGAAAGCGATCTCATCGATGACGCCGATGATGTTGGATATCTGGTTGGAGGACTGCTCTATGCGGCTCATGGCCTCAACGGCGCTGGCCACGACCTTTCCAGATCGGGCAGCGCTCGCGTTTGCCTGGATCGCAACCGCCCGTGCTTCATCTGCGCGCTTGGAAGAGTTCGAGACGTTGACGGTAATTTGGTCGAGGGCGGCAGCTGTTTCCTCAAGCGAGGCCGCCTGCTTTTCGGTACGCTGCGAAAGGTCGTCGGCACTCTGACTGATCTCGCGCGAACCGATGTCGATCGATGCGGTCGAACGAGCGACCTCGCGCAGCGTTTCGCCTAGCTGGGCGATCGTCGTGTTCAAATCCTGGCGCAGCGCTTCAAAGTCGGGCGCAAACGGCTCGGTCAGTTGGAAGGACAGATCACCGGCAGCAAGCCGCTTCAAGCCTTTCGCCAGACCGGTCGTTGCTTCCCTCAAGCGCTGTTGTGCAGCAGCCTCGGCCTCGGTTGTCAGCCTCAGGCGATCTGCCTCCGACTGGGCACGGGCCGCCTGGGCCTCCGCCTCCAGCTGTTCGTTGGCAATCGCCGCCTGGCGGAAGACCTCGACCGCACCAGCCATCTGGCCGAGCTCATCACCTCGCGCCATTCCTGGGATTTCAATATTTGTCTCTTTCGATGCCAGCCGCGCCATGGTGGCGCGCAGCGCCGCCATCGGCTTGGTGATGCCGTAGACAATTGCAATGATTGCCAGCACGAAACCGGCTATCAGTCCTGCAGCTGAAGAGGTAGCCGTCAAGAATCGGGTCGCGTTCGTTTTACCCGTCAAATCATTCGAACCGTTGTCGGCGAAGGACTGGATGTCCGTAGTAAGACCGCGCAGAGCCAGGCTGAGCTCATGGAAGCTCGAATCAACCTGGCGATGGTATAAGTCCACGGCTTCTTTCTTTTGACCTTTCTTCACCAAGTCCATCACCGCCGTGACATCGCTGATGAATAGATCCGTCTTCTTCCCAAGTTCATCGATACGGTCGGAAAAAGCCGGCGCTTGCTGACGAAGATCGGACAGAATTTGCTTGAGCTCGGGAACGGTGCCATCGAACGCGTCGGTCGCCTTTCGAATTTGTTCCGGATCAGTCTCCGCGATAGCTCTGAAAACATTGTAAGCAAGTTCATAGCTGAACGTGTTCGTGCGTCGGGCGTTTGCCACGGCACGCGCTTCATGATCGAGAAACGCAGTATAGGAGTTGTCGATCACCGTCATTTGCGCGGTCGCATACCAGATGCACGCGACGATAATCAGCGACATGAATATGATAACGGAAAGCAGCTTTGAAAGAATGCTTATTCGGTTCAGAAATGACATGGCGTTCAAACCCCTTGAATTATAGGGGAATCCTACTTGCGCTTGGTGAACGGCTAGTTAAGCACATAAGTTCGGATCGGATATTAGAACATTTCTCTCGATTTTCGGATCTTGTGTCGCAATATGGGCAATGCCGTCAGGTCACTTTCCCGAGCCCCTCTTAGACTAGAGGATTTGCCGTGGTGGACGATGGCAACTGTTGTTTTCTAGGATGAGCTGCCATCTGCGATTACTTCCAGAATGCATTGTCGCCGGCTAGGTTTTCAACATCGGCAAGATTGCGAAGCTGCAGGAAAGAGACCTGGGATACATTCCGATTGCCCCAGCGCAAGCAGTCGATGAACTTAACTTCACGTTCGTGGTCACTCATCGGGGCTTCGATCGAACCCTTTGCGTGCAGCCGGGATCTGCTGTAGATGCGGCCGTCGCGCGTCGTGACGGTGACGATGTGCGGCAGGCGCTCCACGCCTTTCCGGGTTTCCGGTCGGTCGATCTCCTGTCGCGTAAAGTCTGAAAGGCTGACGAAGCCTTTCAGGAATGCTGCGGCCAGGCAATATTGCATCGAGAAGCGCGCCTGCATCTCGTCGGCGGGGTTGGGATAGGCGAGGTTGCGGGCCGCTGATATGCCGACCTTGGTCTCGATCCTGACGATATCATCCGCCGCAAGCTCATGCTCCTGTTTCAGATCCAGAAGCGCGTCGACCGCGCGATGAGTTGAGGCGCAGCAGGGATGGCGCTTGGTTACCAATCCACGGCTCTCGATGATATGCATCTCCCCGAATGTGAGGCCTTCCCAGCCATTAGCCTCGTCTCCTCCGAAAAGATCGAGGAAGCCTTGCGGCCGCTCGAGGATATCAAGCCGGCCGCTCATGCCGGCAAGCGCCATGCGCGCCGCATCCACCGCGTTGCGCGCGGCGAGGCCCGCGTGCAGCGGCTTGGCGGTGGTGCCGAATTGTCCTTTCGGGCCACAGGCGAAGCTGGTCGCGAGGCTCATGGCCGCGGCGATCGCCTTTTTACCTGCGCCGAGAAGCCGCGCCACGCCCGCCGCGACCTTGATGCTGAGGATCCCATCGATTTTACCTCGCCGATGACAAGGATAGGGCGATCGTCAGAATTGGAAAGCCAGTAAAAACTGAGCTGGCCTCAGGCTTGCCGCAATCCCCACTCTTTTTCGAATTCGTCCGCGAAATCGTTGAGCGGGTCATCCATTGTTCGAGCCGGGGATTTGGCATCAGCGCTGCGAGCGATTGGCGATAGTTCCTTCGCCGACCTTTTGCCGTCTTCAACCTCAAGCGTATAGGAGAGGGGCACATCTGGCCGCAGATGAGGCAGCTTCGCCTTCATCACTTCACTCAGATGCACGAAGACATCCGGGCTGCCGTCGTCCGGCTTTATAAAGCCGTATCCCTTGCTTGCATCGAACCATTTGATTTTGCCTGTCGCCATTCCGTTCCCCATATTGGTTTTCTCGTTCGGCTTGCGAGCTATATCGCTGTCAGTCAACAGGATCTGCCTCACTCGCATCAAGATCGCTTGCGGCGTTCAGGCGCTGCTGCATTTCCTTTCCCGCTTTGAAAAACGGGACCCATTTCTCCTCGACGAAAACCGACGTGTTCATCTTAGGGTTTCTTCCTGTCTTGGACCGGCGATAGCGCACGCTAAGGGCACCGAATCCTCGCACTTCAACTCTGTCGCCGCGCATTAGTGCTTCAGTCATTTCCTCAAGGATCGCATCAACGATCCTTTCGGCATCCTTCAAATGCAAAAAGGGCCTTCGCGCGGCAACGATTTCGATAAGCTCGGATTTGATCATGTCCCAATCAGTTGGCTCAGAATTTTTTGACTTGGCAATGCCGAAGGCAACGGCGTCATCGCTGCAGCTTTGCGCATTGCCGCTCGTGTTCCTAGAATTTTCCGTGATCTGAAGAATTTGCAAGAGATGAAGCGAGGCAGCCCCGGAAATTCTACGAATGCGATCGGGATTTCCCCGCTTCTTCGACCCTCTGCGACCGCAGTATCAGAGGTTTGTTGGCAAAGCTGGATGATTTAGCAACCGATTACATACTAAAACTCTTCCCACTCGGCCTTTTGAGCAACTGCGGCATTGCCGGAGAAACTATTCGCAATGAGCGCCTAGCCTGCTTATCCCTGATAGAGCACGATACGATTTCGTCCGGATTGCTTGGCGCGATACAGAGCCTTGTCTGCCTGGCTCTGAAGCTGCTCTGGGGTCGTGTCGTGGATGGCTTTGAAATAGGCCACACCGACACTGACCGTTACGCAAGATGAAGTCTGCGCACCAGGATTGGGAAATGAAGCCGTCTCCACGCCCTCCCGGATGCGCTCGGCAACTTCGCATGCTTCCGTCTCGCCAATCTCCGGAAGCATGATCAGGAACTCTTCGCCGCCGTAGCGTGCCACCTGGTCGTGGCTTCCTCTCAAGTTGCTCTGAATAATGCCTGCGACCTTGACCAGGCAGCGATCGCCTTCGCCATGGCCGAGGCTATCATTCAAGGCCTTGAAATGATCGATGTCGCACATCAAAAGCGCAATGCCTCCTGCTTCGGCTTCCGCGCTCCAAAGGCGGTTGAGCAATTCCATCATCCAGCGCCGGTTGGCGATGCCGGTGAGTGGGTCGGTTCTTGCCAGAAGCTCAAGGCGAGCATTCGCAGCCGCCAGTTGCGCCACTCGGCCTTTGTCCCGGAGCTCGAGAAGAAAGGTCTTTTGCGCAAGGATCGTCATGGTGCGACGCGACACTATTGTCGCGATGATGCCGGCAGCAAAAAACAACGTTGCTGCCTCCACGCTTCCGAGGGTGATGCTCGGATTATGGATCTGGAAGAAGAGATAAAGAGCCAGTGCCATCACCGCGATGATCGTTGTCGCTGCCAGCGGGATGGCAAAGATGACGATGGCGGAAATGGCCACGAACAGCATGATGTTCAGATGCCGCTCGTAAAATTCGCCTCCGGCGCTTACGCCGACCAGAGCGACCGAGAGGAGGATAAAGAACAAGCCAGCGATAAGGATGACCGTCTGAAGCCTATGGGAGCCCGGCTTTCTCCAGAAAAAGGCGGTGGCCAAAGCCGCGGGCGGCAAAATGCAGGCCGGCGCGATCATGGAGAGCGTGACCGAACCGGCAAGTAAAATCGCGTTCAGTCCCAATGTGAGCAGATCTATGAACGTCACCCAGATCATCCATGAACGGACGATCTTGGCAGTACGCGGCCAGGAGCGCTCATGAAAGAGCCTCAGAAGCTCACCTTTCAGCCGAATATCTCGAGTGCGGCCGCCAAGAAGGCGTTCAACTTCCTTAAGGAGGGCAGGGCTTTCCCCCGAAAGCGGTCCCTCCTTCGATACCTCCGCAGCCTTTGGCGAAGTTGCGTTGTTCACCTCATTCATTTTATCCACTTAGTGAAGCTCCCTGCTGTCAAAAAATGGCTGGTTGTTCAAATTAGCTCGGAAAGCGGCTCAGGTGCTCGTGGACAATTTTCCAGTCGTGATCTTCTTTCCGGAGAATGGCAGTCCCGCGACCATGTCCCTTAAACGACCGCCGATCGATGTCTACTTCCAAGCGATCTCTATAGATGCACGTTGCAGCAATCTCGCCCACGACAATCCAACGCACATGTTCGAGCCAATAACGGTCGTTTCGAAGCCGCTGCCACGTCCTCTCGAGGGCAGCTTGAATTTCCTTGATGCCGTTGTGGATGCCATCGGGGAACCAGAAAATCGCCTCGGTGGATATGGGAGGCGCGAGGTCTTCGAAATGATGCGATGCTAACTTGTCTTCGTAAAGCCGCAGAACATCAGCCGGTGTCATCACTTGGTCTCGGTAGCTTTGTCGATACCTGGCTAAACTTTTCCAGACAGTCTTCGTTCCCTGCCGCGGCGCTCGTCACGCCGTTTGCCAACCGCTCGGGCACGGAGCCGCCGTCATCGTGGGAATTATGATGAAGCCGGCCGGCATGGGCTGATCGCCGCGGATCGGCGCTTCGGCATGGTAACAATAACCTTGGCATTTATCATGTCTAGCTTACCGATCACCGATTAGGTTGCCGTCGTCAGGGCGACGGCCCTAGTATCTTGCAGCGGCATTTGCGCTGGGCGCCATCGTTGGGCAATTGACGTCGTTTAGTGCCATCAATCCGCGATCTTCCCTGTCGGTGCGCACGTGACCTCCGAGTGTGAGTCTCACTTGCAACAGCGCTCGGACAATTTGCGGCGCGGCCAATTTCGGACTGGATCTCTTTTATTCACTCTAGCTATGCACTCAGTAACGGAGTGATTTGAGCGCGCGAGGTAGCCGTTGTCATCTCCGCAACGGGATAGTTCATGATGGCGCAGATGATTGCTGAATGGGCGATACAGAACGGGTTCAATCTGCTCGATTCTTGGAAATATCGTCGCAGCAACGAAGGGCGCACGATCACCATAGAAATCAAAAAGCTGTCGGTGGTGCTGATCGACGAGAGAGCAGGTGTTCGGCCGCGGATCGTCTCTGCCTTGTTCAAGGATTTGGTGTTCGGGAGCCCCAATGGCAAAATCGAGCGGTTTTTGCTTGATCGTTGAAAAATGCCCAGTGGCAGGTTTCGATCCCATTGACCGCGCTATTCATCGTGTCCGGCGCTGTTATCTGCGAAGCCGAATGAATTGAAGGGACGCAATTGCGGACGAGCCCTGGCCGGCTGTCCTCAGAAGTCGTGCTTGTTGGCCCAATTGAGCTACTTGATGGAGAAGTTGACGGTCTCCAACACCTTGCCGCCCACGGACAGGACGGCCTCGTATTTGCCGACCGGGAACCCTGCATTCGGCTTGCTAAGTGACGCGTCGACATGGTTTTCCAGCGAGCCGATATCGAAACTGACTTCGTCTGTTCGTTTGCGTCGCGATTTCATCCAGTTTTGCATTTCGCCGTGACCCTTTTTTGATGTAGATATCGCGGTTTTATCAACGGGATCCCTGCGGATGAATGGATCAACGTCACATGAAAATCCGGATTAAATAGTCGTAAAACTCGACATGCCGTCATCAACGGGCACAAACAGAGCTGGATTGAAGAACTTCTGCCATGGAATTATTCGCGATGGACTAACGACTGAAGTCGGCAGTCAGCCCAAAGCGGTGCTTTGCTCAGTCATCTCATGAGTGGCAGCCTTGCGAGCATGTTGCGGATCTTTATAGCCACGCGTGGCATATGTTCGGCGACGGTAAGACCGACAACATCGTACTGTTTCGCGATATCGCTGATGACCCGAACAGCGCTTTCGATCTTTAGCCCGTCGGGATCCGTGCCGACCGCGGCCATCATTTCCGCTGGATCGATGACGTCGAGGTCAAAGTGAATCACCACCTTTGACATCCCTGTCGATGCCAGCCATTCCAGGACTGCGGTGCTGTTTTCAGCGACCTCGCAGGGTGACAGACTTTTTATGCCGAATTCTGCCTGACGCTCCTTCGTTCCACCTTCAGTCTCCCATGCGCGAAGCCCGACGATCAGTGCTCTGGAGGGATCAACCTTGGAGGGAAGCAGATCGAGGATAGTGTTGTCACCCTTGCCGATAACCGCCGCCAATGCCATTGCGTGGTAGCCCTTGTGACCTTCACCGGGCAGGTTCAAGTCGGGATGGGCGTCGATCCAGACTACGGCTACGTCGGATGGATACTTGGCTGCCAGGTAAGTGAACGGGACAACACTGACCGAGCATTCGCCGCCGAGCGTTACGATTCGATCCGGGACAATGTCTCGCAAGATATTCATCGCTGCTGCAGTCTGCTTTAGAATTGCGCGATAGGAGATCACTCCGTTCTGCTCAGTTCGATCCTCAATGTCGAGTGACACTGGCACCTCAGCCGTTGTATGGGACGTTGCGGGAGCCAGGATGCTCAGAAGCTGGGCTCCAAGATGATATCCTTTGTAAGCATCTTCAGCAGGAAGTTCTGGAAGAAATTCGGCTATGGAGCCGCCGCCCTGCCATTGAGGATAAAGGAGCCGAAGTGTTGTGCTGTTGTCATCCATCGCTGGGCGTTCCACCTGTGCCTAGTTTGAGTTGTAGGTGAGGAAGTCAATATAACCACGATCGTTGCCTTTGTAGAACAGGGTCGCGACCACCAGCGGGCGGCGGTTGTGGTTCTTATGACTGCTTCTACCGCATACTTGCCGTCAATGTTGCAGCGGTAGCGACCGGAACGGGCTACCGAGCTTGGTCAATGTGCGACGAAAACAGCGCTCACAATTCACCTCGACCACTCCACTGTCCATCGCTGGGTCGTTCATTTCGCGCCGCTGCTGCTCGAACGCTTTAACCGAAGGAAATACGCCGCAGCCACAAGCCGGCCGCGCTGTTTGTAGCGCGGCCGTTTCCGTCGCACGAAACCACTTTCGTCCATCTCGTTTCATATCAAGCCTGCTGCTTTCCTTC
>NZ_JBXSOO010000043.1:0-12102 GCF_057784515.1 Martinezella sp. CNPSo 3732 | reverse complement strand
GGAAGTGCTCTAAAGCGCGCTGCCCGCCCTTCGCCTGATAGCATCGACGAAGCCATCGAACAGCTTGCGCATGGCAACCTGCTTGTAGGGATAGACGATGGGGTCGTCCATATTGTGGACCACCATCGCCACATCGAGCTCGAATACCAGTAGGCGACCGTCAGGAAGCTCAGCGCAGTCGATGCCGAAATAGTCGAGTTTGATATGACGGCAGAGCGCTGCAAAACTCTCCTCGTGGCGAACGGCGAAATCGCGATCGAAATCTTCCATCCATGCCTGTTCGACGGCTCGTTTTGCCGCACTCTGGCCCATGCCTGCACTCAGATAGTGCACGATCCAGTGGTCCGAGAGCGCCATGTGGCTCGCGAAGGCTTTGCCGTCGATGAATACGACGCGCTGCTTGTTGTAGTAACCGTCGGCTCCGCGGAAATCGATGAAGGGTGCTACGTAAAGCTCGGGCACCGGCTGTGTCGCGAGAAAGGCTGCCAGTTCGGCCGGATTGGAGATACGCTCCATTCCATCGCCGGCATGGGTGCTGAGCGGGCGCACGACCAGTGGGAAGGCCAAGCCAGGGGCGCAGTCTTTCAACGGCTTGGCACCGGCGCCGACGGCTGCGAGATCGTCGCGCGATACGCGATGGGTGGTGGGCGAGAGGATCGACGGTTCGTTTGCCAGCATTCCGCTCACTCCGTCGCGCGTGAGCCTCGCGATCAGTTCCGGATTGCGGTTCATCACCAGACCGTCGAACTTGGCAAGGAGCCCTTGCATATGGGCGAGCAGAGGCGCGTTTTCGGTTGACTCTCCGATCGCCATGAAGGCGACGTCATGCTCCGGGAGACCGATGAGTGCAGAGGTTTGCAGGTCGACATAGCGCAGCCACAGCACGCAATCGCTGCCCGCCAGCAGAAAATCCAGCGGCGTATTGGCCATGAAATTGCCTTCGGTGACGAAGGCTAAAAGGCGCGGCCCGGTTCCGTCGCCGTGGACGACGCGGAAGTCACGCCGCAGCTGCACGGCGTTCTTCAGGATCTGGCGTGCCTCTTCGGCGCGGCCGAGCGTCTGCAGGATAATCGCCAGGTCCATGAGCGCGGCCGCATCGGTCGAATCGGCCGTCACGCGCTGCATGAGTTCGTTCCATAGCGGCGTCACGTCGCGGCCGGCATAGACGAGCGAGACGATTCTTTGCATGCCGAGAATTCGGGAGGCGTCCGGCGTATTGGTCGAAGCCGGATCGATGCCTGGGGCTTTGGTCATCAGCATTGGGGGAGATCCTGTCGGGAGCCGATTGTCAAAACGCTATGAACGAGTTGGTCGATATCCGCCTGTCGCGTGCGATGGTTCACGATCGCGGCGCGGATTGCCGGCTGTCCGTTCAGATGGGTCAGGGATGGAGCGACGCGGCCTTCGGCGTGCAGCTGCTCGACGATATGGGAGTTGATGGATGCAGGTGTTGTTCCATCCGCGCCGACATAGGCGAAGCAGACGATATTGAGCGCGACCGGTGCGAGCAATGTCAGCCGAGGTTCCTGTTCGATGCGCTCGGCCAGCCTGCGGGCCAGCCGGCAGTTGGCGCTCATCGCGTCCCCCAGAGCTTTGACGCCGTAGGTTTTCAGCGTGAACCAGGTCTTCAGCGCCCTGAAGCCGCGCGACAGATCCGGGCCGTAGTCGCAGGGCCACCAGTCTCCGCCCGCAAGCCCCGTGGCTGCGCGACTGAGATAGGCGGCATCCGAAGCAAAGGTCTGCCGCTGCCATTCACTGTCCCGCACGAGCAGGAAGCCGGCATCGTATGGCACCTGGCCCCATTTGTGGAAGTCGAAAGCGAGCGAATCGCAACTATCTATCTCTGCGAACAGATGCGCAAGGTCGGGGCTCAACACGCCGAGGGCACCCAGCGCGCCGTCGACGTGAAAATGAAGATCGTAACTGTCGGCGATATGCCGCAAACCGGCGAGGTCATCGACGGCGCCGGTATTGACCGTTCCTGCACTGCCGATGACGAGGAACGGCACAAGACCTTCCCGCCTGTCGCGAAGGATCGCCTGTTCCAGCGCGCCGATATCGATCTGGCCAAGGCTATTGACGGCAATGCGCCTGAGCTGATCGCTGCCGATGCCGGACATTTCGAACGCGCGGGGAACACAGCCGTGAACCTCGTTCGAGGCATAGGCAACGAGCCGGGATTCGTCGGATAGACCTGTTGCGCGCACATCGCGGCCGAGCTTCCGGCATCTGGCGATCTGCACCGCGACGAAATTGGCCTGCGATGCGCCGGTGAGGAAAATGCCGCCTGCCGTCTCCGGAAAGGAGAAGATTTCGCGCACCCAGCGGATGATCTGGCGCTCGACTTCGATCGGCATATGGTCGCGTCCGCCAAGATTGGCATTCAGGCCGCCGGCGAGCATTTCAGCCAGCATGCCGGTAACCGTGCCGCCGCCCTGAACCCAGCCCATGAAGCCCGGGTGAATATTGCCGCTGCCATAGGGGAGGATATTTTCCCGGAAAATGGCGTGAACTTCGGCCAGATCGCTGGCTTCGAACGGCAATGGCGCATCGAACAGGGAGCGGGCGGAGGAGGGGGCGTGTTGCCAGACCGGCTTCGTTCCGAGCGTCTGGAGATGATCGAACATGTCGTCGAGCATTTGGTGACCCTGCCTGCGCAGAGCCTGCCAGTCGTCGGGGTCGAGGCTTGTTCGCTCTTGGCGATCAACCGCCGCCCATCCGGCGTCCTGCAAACTGAACATCTCAACCCCCGCATATGGCCGCCGGCGCCGACATCATCGCCGGGACGCTGGAGAAGACGGCCTCTTCGCCCGACATTGGACGGATAGCGGCTATCTACGACGTCGAAGATGGCGCGAGGCTGACTTGCGGTGCTTGCTGCGTGTCAAACGATGATATCCGGCTGGAAAGCGGTATGTCGGCACACGCTGCGCGGATGGACATCCGCCGGGCTCAATGAAAGGTAGCGCAGACGATGACCTGATGCCTGACGGCCTTTTAACGGAAAGCGTGCTTCCGTTAACTTTTGTGGTCGGCGTTAATCTTTTATTAACCCTATTCCTGTCAGTTGCAGCTAGCGCAACGGTTGGTTAACCTCTCCTAAGAGGCGGTTAACAAGCATGAGGCTGATTGCCGTTCCCGGCCGCAGACCGGAATGTCCCTTCCAAAGTCAGCCATAAGGGGCACTTTTCGATGACAAGCATCCTCACCAACGACGCGGCGATGTCCGCTCTCCAGACCCTGCGCAGCATCAACACGAATCTGCAGGATACGCAGAGCCGCGTTTCCTCCGGCTACAAGGTCGCCAAGGCAGCCGACAATGCCGCTTATTGGTCGATCGCGACAACCATGCGTTCCGACAATGGCGCGCTTTCCGCCGTTTCGGATGCATTGGGCCTGGGTGCGGCCAAGGTCGATACGGCATATGCCGCAATGGACAACGCCATCACGGTCGTTCAGCAGATCAAGGATAAGCTCGTCGCCGCAACCGAAAGCAGTGTTTCGAAGGCTGATATCCAGGAGGAAGTTGCCCAGCTTCAGCAGCAGCTGCAAAGCATTGCACAGTCCGCATCCTTCTCCGGACAGAACTGGATGTATGCGGCGAATGGCGCCTCGGCTTCCGTCGTCTCCTCCTTCGTACGCAACAATAACGGCACGGTTTCCGTCAACAGCACCAGCTACGCCTTCGATACCAGCTCGCAGGGCAACGTCCTGTTCGGCGCGAACAGCAGCGGGGCGATCGACACGAGCTCGGGCATCCTTGGCAGCAAGCAGACCATCAGCGGCAACGACTATTCCGTCTTCAGCCTCGATATTACCAATATGACGAGCGGCGATATCGGTTTGGCGATGAACCTGGTGCAGGGCGCCCTCAACGCCATGAACAGCACGGCTTCGCAGCTCGGCTCTCTCTCGACCCGCATCGATCTGCAGACGAGCTTTGTTTCTACGTTGCATGATACGATCGATTCCGGTGTCGGCAAGCTCGTCGATGCGAATATGGAAGAGGAGTCCAGCAGGCTGTCCGCGCTGCAGACCCAGCAGCAATTGGCAATCCAGTCGCTGCAGATTGCCAATTCGAGCGCGCAGAATGTTCTTGCTCTCTTCAAGTGAGCCTTGACTGGAGCTTGCGTTGAAATGGCGCGGCGGCTTTTCCCTCTTGTCGCCGCGTATAAGCTTTTGTTAACGTTGCCGCCAATTGATTTGCAGTCTCTGCGCAGATCCGGCCTCCGTTCTCCTTCCAAGCGATTGCCGGATCGCGCTTTAGCGACGGGCCGTGCTGGGATATCTCCCGCTGGTGGGCATGAGGCCAATCGTTGCTGCCGGATCGGTCCGGCTTGCCAGTTCCAATGGAATTACGGATTTTCAGATGAGCAATGTGACGACGAATCCCTCCACGTCGGCGGCGCTGACCGTGTTGCGCGGTATCAACAAAGATCTCGATGTCGTGCAGCAGCAGGTCTCGTCCGGTTACCGCATCCAGAAGGCGAGCGACGATCCCACCTATTGGTCGATGGCGACCACCATGCGCTCGGACCAGAGCAGCCTTTCCACGATTACGGACGCGCTAGGCCTCGGTGCCTCCAAGGTCGATACCGCATCCACCGCCATGGACACGGTCGTCAGCCTGCTGACCCAGATTCAGTCCAAGCTGGTTTCGGCAAAGGAGGCAGGCACCAACAAGGACGCTATCAACTCCGACATCCAGCAGCTCAAGAACCAGCTGCAATCCGTCACCCAGTCGGCATCCTTTTCCGGCGAGAACTGGCTCTATAATACGGCGCAGCAGCCCTCGACGCAGCAGTCGGTGATCAGCAACTTCACGCGTGGAACGGGCGGGCAGATCAGCTTCACGACGATCAGCTATGACAGTTCCCAAACCCTGATGATCGATACCGCCCAACCGGCGCGGGGTTTGCTGACGAAGAATGTCGATGCAAGCACATTCGACAGTTCGAGCAGCGGCAGCAGCACGCCTCGCAATTATTACCTCCTCTCCGCCACCGGCGGCACGACGCCGACGGGCGGAGCCGAGATTGCCTTATCGAGCAGCACGACCGATGACGAGCTGACCGATATGATCAATGTCACCAACTCGCTCCTGAAGTCGGCAACATCGGCAGATTCGACATTGGGTCTGATGAAGTCGAACATCGACGATCAGTCGGATTATATTTCCAAGCTCAGCGATGCCATCAAGAGCAGCGTCGGCGATCTCGTCGACACGAATATGGAAGAGGCTTCTGCGCGGCAAAGCGCTCTGCAGACAGCGCAGCAGATGGGCGTGCAGGCTTTGTCGATCGCCAACAGCATGGCGAGCAAGGTGTTGATCATTCTCCAGTCGAAATGATTGCCGGGCACCGCCGTCGGATCGGCAATACCGCATCGCATTCATCCTCGCACAAGTTTGACTGCCTACGGTCCTTCACAGTGGCTTGGCCGCACAATGTGCCGGTGACATTGGTCCCGGAAAGTGCTGCCTGAGGACGGAAACCGGAAGCGTGATGATCGACGTTTTGAGCATGGGAATGGATCGGCCGGCTGTCGGCATCGACTTGCAGCGTCTCTGCGACGCGAATGGGGAGATGCGCGCGTGAGCTTGACACTATCCCGATACCTCAAGGATTTCAGCGCCGAACAGGTTGCGCCGCCCCATGTCGAGGATATGGCGTTTACAGAACCGGTCGAGTTTGCCGAAGGCCCGCTCGAGCCGCCCGTTGATGTCGAGGCCGAGCGCCGCGTCGCCTATGCGGAAGGGCATGAGGCGGCGACGCAGGAACTGACGCTAAAGCATCAGGCGGAGATCGATGGCATGGCCCAGTCGTTTCGCGCCGAAATGGATGCGCTGCGGATACGCTACGAAGAGCAGGCGGCCGAAAAGATCGCTGCGGATATGACGCGCATTGCCACGATGCTCGGGCAGGCGATCAGCACCGAAGCCGCCGCCATTCTTGCGCCGATCATGACCGAGACGCTGACGGCCAAGGCCGTTGCCGATCTTGCCGAACTGGTCAGGGCCGCGATCCTCGACGGCAGCGCCGGGCCGATCTCCGTCAGCGGCCCGCGCCATCTTTTCGAGGTCCTTCACGATCATCTCGGCGATGAGGCCGCATTGTTGCGTCATGTCGAGGCTGACGATGTCGATCTCACCGTTGCGATCGGCGAGAGCGTTCTCGTGACCCGTATGTCTGCGTGGGCCGCCAGCCTGAAAGAGATCCTGAAATGAGCGACGGCGATCAAAATCACGGCAAGCACGAGATCATCATCGTCAAGCGCCACGGCGGCGGCGATCACGAAGGCGGCCATGGCGGTGCGTGGAAAATCGCCTATGCCGACTTCATGACGGCCATGATGGCCTTCTTTCTGGTCATGTGGCTGGTGAACGCCGCCAACGAGGAGACGAAGGCCTCGGTCGCTTCCTATTTCAATCCTATCAAGCTTGCCGACGAGAAGCCGACGGAAAAGGGCCTCAAAAAGCCCGTCGATCAGGCTCAGGGCGAAAAGAACCAGCAGAAGTCCGACAAGCCGCAGGAAAAGCCGAATGACGGCAAATCGGCCAAGACCGGCGAGGACCTGACCTCGACATCGGGCGACCAGACGAACTATTCGGAGGCGGATTTCTTCGAGAATCCCTATTCGGTCCTGGCCGAGATCGCACAGGAAGTCGGTCAGCAGGCCAATGTCAGCGCCAAGGGCGAGGGTGGGGCGGCTCAGTCGGGCCCGGCGACCGGTGCCGACGGCGGCCAGGCCTATCGCGATCCGTTCGATCCGGATTTCTGGACCAAGCAGGTTCAGGTTTCCAGCGCGTCCAAGAAGGCGAATGAGGAACAGCCCGCCAAGTCGGATCAATCGCCCAAGGGCGAAGTTATCGCGCTGTCGAAGGCGACAGCTGCGGATACCGGCCAGCCGGCCGATCAGCCGCAGACGCCCGAACAGCAGCCGACGGTGAGCGAGCAGCAGGCGGCCGGGAAACAGCAGGACAAGCAGACGCAGGTTCAACAGGTCGCCAAGGCCGCAGCGCAGAGCGACGCCTCCACGCCTGAGGACAATGCCGCTTTGCCGGAGAACAAGGATGTTCAGCCGACGAAGGCGCAGCAGCAGGAAGCCAAGGATCTGCAGCAGGCGATCCAGGCCGAGATCAAGGGTGTAGCCGGTCAGCTGGCCGAAGGGCTGCAGGTCAGCGCCGCGGAAGGCGGCGTGCTCGTAACGATCTCCGATCAGACAAACGATCCGATGTTCAATATCGGTTCGGCGGTTCCCCGGCGCGAGATGGTGCTGGCGATGGAAAAGATCGGAAAGATCCTGGCGGAACACAAGGGATCGATCCTGATCCGCGGCCATACCGACGGACGCCCCTATATGGTCGGGGGCCGCAATGACAACTGGCGTCTGTCGCTCGATCGTGCCCAGAGCGCCTATTACATGCTGACCAGCGGCGGGCTGGACGAGAAGCGGATCGTTCAAGTTTCCGGTTTTGCGGACAGGCGTCTGAAACTGCCCAACGATCCTTTCAACGATGCCAATCGCCGTATCGAGATCCTGATTGCTAACCCCTCGAACCAGGCGGCGACGGACCCAGCGGCTTCGGGAACGCAGGCTCCCGCGAAGCCCGCTTCAGGCAAGGGCAAGCCGAGCCAAGGCAAGCAGGGATAGTCCATGGCGCGCAAACAGCATCGTCATCACCTTGCGCTCACGCTTACCCTCGGCATGTTGATGCCGGGGGCTGCCGGCGCTGAGGGGCAGGATAGTCTGCCGCTCTACAAGATGCTGCGCTCGCTCGAATTCGTCCAGGATTCCGTTGTTGCGGGCGACAGTTCCGCCGGAGAGATGCAGCGCTTTCTGCTTGGCACCATAGACGAGCGCTTGCGCAATGCGGACAAATCCCTCTTCGAAGACAACCGCAACGTCGATGCCGCCCTGATCTACACCATGAGCGGCGGCAATCCCGAAACGCTCGAATATCTGATGTCGCGTGACGTCAATGGCAATTTCGACAACCGCGTTGCGGATGTTCTCAGGAAATACTTGAACGGCAAGGGTCTGCTCGTCGTCAACACGCTGGTCGATATCTCCAAGGAATATCGCGACAAACCGATCGGCCCCTACCTCTCGTTGGTTGCCGGCAATGTCATGTCCGGCAAGAACGCCAAGGCCGCCTTGCCGCTTTACGACTGGGCGCGGCTGATGGCGCCCGGCACGATCGTCGAGGAATCGGCGCTGCGTCGCTCGCTCGCTCTATGCGCCGATGCGGGCATGGTGCCGCAAGGGCTCGATTATGCGCAGCGTTATACGCGGCGCTTCCTGCATTCGCCCTACGCCAGCCAGTTTGCCGATCTTTTCGTGCAGCTGGTGGTGGATCACGATTCCGACGTGAAGCAACAGGACATCGTCGACATCCTGTCCTTCATGGACCCGCCGAGACAGCGGGAGATCTATCTGCGCATGGCACGCCGTGCCGCGATCGCCGGCAAGGCCGATCTTGCCGCGCTCGCAGCCAACCGCGCCCAGGCGATCTCCAATGACGGCGGCGATGCCTTTGGCGCGCTGGCTAACTTCTATGGCGGCGTGGCGGGCATATCCACGCCTGAATGGAAGTCGGCGATCAACGATGTGAACCAGATGCCGGCGGGCGAACTGAATACGCGCGACCGGGCTCTGCGCGACGCCGCCAAGGCTGTGGCGGCGGAGATACTGCGCACGCCCGACGCTGCAAGCCTCGGGCAAGGCAATGTTCCTAACCTGCCCAACCAACAGAAGACTGAACACGATGCTGCTGTGACGAATCAATCGGGAGGCCAATCTCCCGGCACGGCGGGTGTTGAGCAGGGAGCCACGGCAAACGCGGCTCCTGTCCCGGAAGGAGGGCGGCAGGAGGCCGACTCTTCGTTCAACGCATTCGTCACGACGAGCCGCTCGAAGCTGGATGCCATCGACGGCCTGTTGAAGCAGGAAAGTCATTGATATGAACGACATCGGTGTGTCTGGCGCCTCATCAGGGGCGGATATTCTTGCTGTTGCCAAAGGCGCTCGCTCAACAAAGCAGGATGACGGCAAGGGTTTTATCGATGCTCTGACCAGTTCGCTCGGCAAGGGACGCAAATCGGCCGGTTCGAATACCGGAACCGATTTGGCGGCCGATGCTAACACGACAGCCGGTGACAATGCGGATGACGATACCGGCACGGTGAAGACGACAGCGAGCAATCTTGCCGCGATAACCCTCACCATCGACGACAGCGCCAATGCCGGAGTTGGAATGATCGATACGTCTGGAGCCAATATCGCCAATCCCGCCGGCCTTGCCAAGGGCGCGAAAGCTTCGCAGCCAGCCGGTGCCGCATCGCTCTCGAAATCGCTGATCGAGTTGCAGAAGGCAGCCTCGGCGGCTGTCCAAGGCGAAGCGACCCCCGCCGATGGCGATCAGTCGGCCGCAGCCGGCGCTTCCACCGCGCCGACACCCACCACGCCGACGATTGACGCCGGCAAGGTGCAGGTGCCCCCGACGGCACTCGATCAGCTGGCCGAGATTGCGCAGCAACTGGCCGACGTCGCGACGACTGACGGTCAGACGACGCCGGTCAAGGGCGGCGGTAAGATGCCCGCCGTGAAGGATGGAAAGGATGTCCAGTCCACGGATGACGGTAAGTCCGCATCGACGCAAGGCAGCCAGGCGGCCAATACGATTTCCGATGCCTTGTCGCTGCTGAACGTTGCGCAGCCCGTTGCGGCGGCGCAGGTTAGCACGACCCAGGCTAGCTCGACGCTGGCGAGCAAGACAACAGACGATGCCAAGGTTCAGACATTGCCATCGGGCAAAGCCGCCCTCACGGATGATGCCTCGAACACGGCCGTGACGCTGCCCGATGACGGCAAGGGAACGGATGCCGCGCAAACATTCCGCCTGACGCGGGCGGATGGCCGTGGCAGCGCGCTCGACCTGTCGATCAGCAAGGGCGGCGATGACGTTGCCGATGTCAAGGTCGGCGCTGCTGCAGGTGGCGATGCCGTAGCGGTCACCGTGCTGGATTCACGCCGCTATCTTGGGCTTGCCGCCAATTCCAACTCGGCACTCGTTGCTGGAACCCTGGCGGGCGACCACGACTGGTCGGCGGCGATGCAGCCAGGTTCGGCACTCTCCAATGCCGCGAACCTGACCAGCACCGGCAAGGTCGTCAATACGCTGAAGATCCAGCTGCGTCCCGACAATCTCGGCGACGTGACGGCAACCATGCGGCTCTCCGGAGACCAGCTGAGCGTCGACCTGAAGGTTCAGACGAGCGAAGCCTACAGACAGCTTCATGCCGATCAAAGCCGCATGGTCGATGCATTGCGCGCGCAAGGCTATCAGGTCGACAACATCACTGTCTCCATGGCGTCCAATGCCGACCAGCAGTCGGATAGCGGCCGCAATTCCGGATCGAACCAGCCACAGCAGCAATCCCTTTTGAACCAGGGACAGGGGGGCGACGCACGCCCCAGAGGCCAGAACTATTCAGGGCAGCAGGCAAATGGAAACGATGGCAATCGCAGTTCGGGTGAGCGCGGTGTTGAGGACGGCGCTGCTGGTGGCGTGCAGCGTTCTCGCTCTGGGGCGGTTTACCTCTGAGGCGCATGCCTCGGGCAATCCGGCGCCGCCCGACAATGGTGCCGCAGGTCTTTGCGAGCGCGAAATCCAGTCTGCCGCCGCGAAATACGGAATACCGGAAGGGATCCTTTATTCGGTGGGTCTGACGGAGACGGGGCGCAAGGGGTCGCTCTATCCCTACGCTCTCAATGTCGAGGGACGTCCGATCTTTCCGCCATCGGAGGACGCCGCCCTGCAGGTATTCGCCGCGGCACGGCAGAACGGGGCAAAGCTTATCGATGTCGGCTGCATGCAGATCAATCAGTATTTCCACGGCGAAAACTTTACATCCGTCAACGCCATGTTCGACCCGCGTAGTAATGTCGAGTATGCCGCAAAGTTTCTCCGCAATCTGCACGACAGGCATGAGACCTGGACGATGGCGGTAGCCAGATACCATGCCGGCCCCAACAATGATCCCGCTCAGAAGGTCTATGTCTGCCGCGTGATCGCCAATCTGGTCGCCACCGGCTACGGAAAATGGACGCCCAATGCGGCGACGTTCTGCCGGGAATAAGCACTCACAGGTTGCATATCGTCTCCGGTTAGCCGACGCTAACCCAATCGAGGCGGTTGACTGCCGTCGATTTGCCTAAAATGCGCATGTTAATAATACGTCCGCCAACAACTTTTTTATCGGTGTAAAACGCCGACGACCTACTACATCTAGTGCAAATCGCACCCGTATAGTTAATCAATTATTAATTTCCGCCACTCATTTCCGACAGTTGTTCGTGATTCGCCCGATTCGTACCCATAGAGCATCGAAACACCACACTGATTCGGAGGCGGACGAATGATCGTAGTGGTTGATGAGCGAGAGCTCGTTAAGGACGGATATACATCACTGTTTGGACGCGAGGGCATCCCTTCGACGGGATTTGATCCGCGTGAATTCGGCGAATGGGTCACCACGGCAGCAGAGGGCGATATTGCTGCGGTTGAGGCCTTTCTGATCGGACAGGGTCAGCAGGTGCATGAGCTCCCAAGAGCGATTCGCGACCGGACATCGGCCCCCGTGATCGCGGTCAGCGATCAGCCTTCGCTGGAAGCCACGCTTGCACTTTTCGATTGTGGCGTCGACGATGTCGTACGCAAGCCGGTGCATCCTCGTGAAATCCTTGCCAGGGCCGCGGCGATCCGCCGCCGATTGAAGGCGATCAACAACTATACCGATATCGGCCCTATTCGCGTCTTCGCAGATGGCCGCGATCCGGAAATCAACGGTTCCGTATTTGCCTTGCCGCGCCGAGAGCGCCGCATCCTCGAATACTTGATCGCCAATCGCGGTCGCCGTGTGACGAAGACGCAGATCTTCAATGCCATCTACGGCATCTTCGACGAGGAAGTCGAAGAGAATGTCGTGGAAAGCCATATTTCCAAGCTGCGCAAGAAGCTGCGCAAGAAGCTCGGCTTCGACCCGGTCGATTCGAAGCGCTTCCTCGGTTACTGCATCGATTGGAGCTGATACTCCCGGT
>NZ_JBXSOO010000042.1:0-14184 GCF_057784515.1 Martinezella sp. CNPSo 3732 | reverse complement strand
AGTCATGCGCCAGGCTCTCGAAGCAAGCCATCGCGGCTGGGGCAAGTCGGTGGTCATCGGCGTTGCCGGCGCCGGCCAGGAGATCTCGACGCGTCCGTTCCAGCTGGTGACGGGCCGCTCGTGGATGGGGACGGCCTTCGGCGGCGCCCGTGGCCGCACAGACGTTCCCAAGATCGTCGACTGGTACATGGAGGGCAAGATCGAGATCGATCCGATGATCACCCACACCATGCCGCTCGAGGATATCAACAAGGGCTTCGAGCTCATGCATTCGGGCGAAAGCATCCGCAGCGTCGTGCTCTACTGACACAGAAAGCCACTCGGCGAGACGTATGCGGCGCGTGAGAAATGCGCCGCATATAGCTGAAAAGATTTGATATCATGATTTATGTTGATGCCGATGCCTGCCCGGTCAAGCCGGAGATCCTGAAGGTTGCCGAACGCCACAGCATCGAGGTGACTTTCGTCGCCAATTCGGGATTGCGCCCGTCGCGGGATCCCATGGTGCATAATGTCATCGTCTCCAACGCCTTCGATGCCGCCGACAACTGGATTGCCGAACACGCAGGTGCTGGCGACATCGTCGTCACCGCCGATGTGCCGCTCGCGGGCCGTTGTATTGCGACCGGAGCGCTTGTTACTGGACCGACCGGCCGCATCTTCGACAAGACCAATATCGGCATGGCAACGGCCATGCGCGACCTCGGCGCACATCTTCGCGAAACCGGTGAGAGCAAGGGCTATAACGCCGCCTTCTCGCCGCGCGACCGCTCCACCTTTCTCGAAACCTTCGACCGGCTCTGCCGGCGTTCAAAAGCCAATCAGACGCCTGGAGGCCAGCCGTGAACATCATTTCCCAGAACACCGCCTTTGGCGGCATGCAGGGTGTCTTCTCGCATGAGTCCGAAGCCTGCAAATGCGAGATGACCTTCGCCGTCTTCGTGCCACCGCAGGCGATCAAGGAGCCCCGCCCGGTTCTCTGGTATCTTTCTGGCCTCACCTGCACTCATGCCAATGTCATGGAAAAGGGCGAATATCGCCGCATGGCCGCCGAGCTCGGCCTCATCATCGTCTGCCCGGACACCAGCCCGCGCGGCAATGACGTGCCGGATGAGCTGACCAACTGGCAGATGGGCAAAGGTGCGGGCTTCTATCTCGACGCCACCGAGACGCCCTGGGCCGAAAACTATCAGATGTACAGCTACATTACCGAGGAGCTGCCCGCCCTCATCGCCAAGCAATTCCGCGCCGATATGAGCCGCCAGGGCATCTTCGGCCATTCCATGGGCGGCCACGGCGCCATGACGATCGCGCTGAAGAATCCGGAGCGCTTCAAGAGCTGCTCTGCTTTCGCTCCCATCGTCCAGCCGTCGACGGCCGATTGGTCTGCACCGGCGCTGGAGAAATATTTGGGGAGCGACAAGGCCGCATGGCGCCGCTATGACGCCTGCGCGCTCGTCGAAGACGGCGCCCGCTTCCCTGAATTCCTCATCGACCAGGGTAAGGCGGACAGCTTCCTCGAAAACGGACTGCGCCCCTGGCTGTTCGAAGAGGTGATCAAGGGCACGGATATCGGCCTGACGCTGCGTATGCACGAGCGCTACGACCATTCCTACTATTTCATCTCCAGCTTCATGGACGATCACCTGAAATGGCATGCTGAGCGGCTGGAAAAGTAAAGGTGGTCCGATCGCCTTGAAATAGGCAGTCGACGAAGGCATATAGGAAACACGCAGACGACTGCGGCGGCGGGCAACCAAACCGGCCGTAGACATCGCGGGGACGGCCTCGCTCTTACCAAAGGAGCGTAAAATGGCTTGGTTCCTGCTTTTCCTTGCAGGCCTGTTTGAAATCGGCTGGGCTGTCGGCCTGAAATATACGGATGGTTTCACACGGCTGATGCCGACTGTCCTCACCGTCATTTCCATGGTCGTCAGCGTCGTGTTGCTCGGTCTAGCCGTAAAGACCCTGCCGATGGGCACGGCCTATGCGGTCTGGACCGGCATCGGCACCGTCGGCACGGTTCTGCTTGGCATCTGGTTGCTCGGTGATCCCGCGACCCTTGTGCGGCTGCTCTGCATCGGCTTGATCGTCGCAGGCATCGCCGGTCTCAAGCTCACCGCCTGACTGAGATCATCGGCGCTGGCGATTGTCCAGCGCCCAGATTCCCGGTCCGGCGAATACCAGAAACAGGAAGATGAAGCAGAACAGGATCGCACCATCTCCCTGATTGTTGGCCGGGAAGAAGTCGATCTGCATATGCACCATGAAGTAGGCTATCGCCATTTCACCGCTCAAGAGAAAGGCGGTCGGCCGGGTGAAAAGTCCGAACAGGATCAGGACACTGCCTACGAGCTCGATGATCCCAGCCGCGAAGAACAGCGTCGTAATTTCGTAAGGCGCCGGCGGAAAGCCGAAGACCTTTTGCGTACCGTGCTCAATGAACAAGAGCGCTGTCACGACTCGCAAGACGGTAAGGGCGGCGGGCTGATAAGGCGACAAGCGCTCGGAAAGGGACATGCGGATCTCCGTTCGATAGGGGATGAAGGAGATCCTGTCGAAAGTGCTCTCGCTTCGCTGATAACGAAGTGAACACGCGAGAGACCAATTTATTCGCCGGACCCGGCAATTCAACCGAGCCCGACGGAGAAGCTGGTTACTTCTTATTGTTGTCGATCGCCAGCAGGCCCGGGCCTGCGAAGATCAGGAACAGGAAGACGAAGCAGTAGAGGATCGCCGCATCACCGCCATTATTGGCCGGGAAGAAATTCTTCGGATAATGCGCCATGAAATAGGCGACCGCCATGTTGCCGCAGAGAATGAACGCGACTGGACGGGTGAAGAAACCGACGATCGTCGCCAATCCGCCAACGATTTCGATGATACCCTGAACCAGAAGCAGGGTCGGCAACGGGCTTGGGAACTGACCGCCGGCCGGAAAGCCAACGAGCTTTTGCAGACCATGTTCGATGAACAATACACCGGTGACGATACGCAGCACGGTAAGAGCATAGGGCTGATACTGATTCAGCCGATCGGAAAGCGCCATGTTAAACTCCAGTTTTAACTCCCCCACGAGGAAGCAATAGAGCGCACGGGCAGGAACGTGAAAACACGGATTCTGACGCTCAATCAATTTTCCGTGTCAAATCCGTGACTTGTTGTCACATACTCACAACGGGATGTTGTCGTGCTTCTTCCAGGGATTGGTCAGATCCTTGTTGCGCAGCATTCTAAGCCCCTGTGCCAGCCGTCGCCGCGTCGAGCGCGGCATGATCACTTCGTCGATGTAGCCGCGCTCTGCGGCAACGAAAGGCGACAGGAATCGGTCCTCATACATCTTGGTGTGGGCCGCGATCTTCCCGGGATCGGCGATATCCTTGCGGAAGATGATCTCGACAGCGCCCTTGGCTCCCATGACAGCAATCTGCGCCGTCGGCCAGGCATAGTTGAGATCGCCGCGCAGATGCTTCGATGCCATGACGTCATAGGCACCGCCGAAGGCCTTGCGGGTGATAACCGTGAGCTTCGGCACAGTCGCTTCTGCATAGGCGAAGAGCAGCTTGGCGCCGTGCTTGATCAGGCCGCCGTATTCCTGTGCCGTTCCTGGCAGGAAGCCCGGCACGTCGACGAAGGTGACGATCGGGATACTGAAGCAATCGCAGAAACGCACGAAACGCGCAGCCTTCCGCGAGGCGTCGCTATCGAGTACGCCGGCTAGCACCATCGGCTGATTGGCGACGAAGCCGACCGTGGCGCCCTCGATGCGGCCGAAACCGCAAACGATGTTCCTGGCGAAGCTCTCCTGGATCTCGAAGAAGTCGCCCTCGTCCGCCACCTTCAAGATCAGTTCCTTGATGTCGTAAGGCTTGTTGGCATTGGCCGGGATCAGCGTATCGAGCGAGTTATCCGGCTCGGTCACCGACTGATAGCACTCGATCTCGGGCACATCAGCCGTATTAGACTGCGGCAGGAAATCGACGAGGCGGCGCACCTGCAGGAGCGTGTCGACATCATTGTCGTAGGCCGCGTCCGCAATCGAAGACTTCGTCGTGTGCACCGAGGCACCGCCGAGCTGCTCGGATGTCACGGTCTCGTTGGTAACGGTCTTCACGACATCCGGCCCGGTGACGAACATGTAGGATGTGTCGCGCACCATGAAGATGAAGTCGGTCATGGCTGGAGAATAGACGTCGCCGCCGGCACAAGGGCCCATGATGACCGAAATCTGCGGAATGACGCCGGAGGCAAGCACATTGCGTTGGAACACCTCAGCATAACCGCCAAGTGCGGCCACGCCTTCCTGAATGCGGGCGCCGCCGGCATCGTAGATTCCGATAATCGGCGCCCGGTTCTTCAGCGCCATATCCTGCACCTTGGTGATCTTTTCCGCATGTGCTTCTGAAAGAGATCCACCGAAGACTGTGAAATCTTTGGCAAAAATGAAAACAGTGCGTCCGTTGATCGTGCCCCAGCCGGTCACGACGCCGTCGCCGGCAATCTTGCTCTTGTCCATGCCGAAATCGGTCGAGCGATGCTCGACGAACATATCGAACTCTTCGAAAGAGCCCTCGTCGAGGAAGATATCGATGCGCTCGCGCGCCGTCAGCTTGCCGCGGGCATGCTGCGCGTCGATGCGAACTTGCCCGCCGCCAAGCCTTGCGATCTCACGACGGCGTTCCAGTTCGTGCAGGATTTCCTTCATGCGGCCCTCTCTCCCTCATTGCTCGGGCTTACCATGGCGCGAGCCTTGTTTGAAGCGGTTGGCTCAGTTTGTGAGCCTTGGCGTGTTCAGCGAAAAGATGGAACGAACCCGCGCGGCGATATCTTCCGCCATCAGCTCATCCGCGGTCGCGGGATCGGGAGCAACGGTTCTGGTCTCGAAAGATGCCATCGCAATCACAGCGCCGCCATCGGCTGCCGCGGCATCGATATTGATCTTGGCGCTGCTGCGGTCGCGATTGAAGCCGCGCGCCTTGCGGACGTCGCTCAGTCGAACTGTGATGGCAACCTGTGGCAATTGCGGACTGAAGCTCGTAGCGGCGATCGCGGCGTTGACGCGATCATTGACGGCTACAACCAGTGCCGGCGACACCGGCGGCAGTGCCTGATCGGCTACGACGGTTGCGCTGCGCACGGCATAGGTTGGGGGCGGAGGATCGACGGACCAACTCGAGCAAGCGGCCAATGCCAGAATTCCCACGAGCGCCGGTATGGCTCTCGGCCTCCACAACAACATGATCCCTGCCCCGACTTTCGAATTTGCAAGATATGCAGATCGATATAAAGGACTGGAAATCAACAATATTCAACTGCGAAGCGCGGAAAAAACCTCGGCCGCGGCCTGAAACTCTTCAAAACGTTGTGCACGACGCTGCTCGGCCTCTTCGTCGCTGCCCCAATGCTCGATTGTCCAATCCTCGTCGAGATGAGCGAGCGACCAGATCTCGGCAAGCGGCAGGAAACCTTTCGCAAAAGCCAGCGCCAGGATCGCCGAACCAGTCAGTGTGGTGATCGTGTGCAAGCTCGCGAGTTCCATCGGTGTGTCAAACTCGCGCAAAGCAGCGGCGAAGGCCGCGATAGCCTCTTTAGGCTGTTCCTGGTGCATGACGCCTTCGGCCAGGATGAAGCGGGCGCCTAGGTCGCGCGCGGCCCATTCGATCACCGGATTCCAGCGCTCCGACTGCCGCTCGACGAGGCGCTCGGGACCATCGGCGCGGTAGCAGAGCAGATCGCTGCCGGAGAAGCGGACGATTTCGTCGAATACGGCCTGGCTTTCCGTCGCAACGCCATCGATGGCCGTGTTGACGAGGCGCGTTACCGGCATGGTGGCCGGATCGATGACGTCGACTTGACGTGCCCACTCGGCGGCCACCAATCCGGCAAGCGCTTCCGTCGGCAGAGCCAGGGAGTGCCGCGCCGGCGTCTTCACCACCTTGCCATCGAGAGCGATAGCATGGCCGCCATGTTCCTCGTTGATCGTCACATCCTTGTAGAAGCGCTTGGGCAGCGGCTTCTTCATCTGGATCTGCGCGCGGCGGATCGGATCGGGATGGCTGAGACCTTCGGAAAGATCGTTCAACAGGTCGCGCATGGCGTCACCTCAGAGAATATGGCTCAACAAATCGTTCGGATGGTGGGCGATGGCATCCGCTCCCGCCGCCAGCAACTCCTCGACGGAAGCATAGCCCCAGGCCACACCAATGGCAGTCGCACCAGCCGCCTTTGCCATCTGCATGTCGTAGATCGCATCGCCGATCACGATCGTGTCATGCGGATCCATGCCAGTCTCGTCGCAGCATTCCGTCACCATCGCCGGATGCGGTTTCGACGGGCAATCGTCGGCGGTGCGCGAGACGATAAAATAGGGCGTGAAGTCGTTGACCTCAAGGATATGGGTCAAACCGCGGCGGGATTTACCCGTGACTGCGCCGATCAGCAGCTCATCACGGGCCGCAAGCGTCTCGATCAGCGGCTTGATGCCGTCGAAGAGCGGCGTCTGCATATCAGCCTCGTCTCGCACCTCCGGAAAGATCGACTTGTAATGCGCCGTCATGGCAATCGCTTCGTCGTCGACATGCGGCTTGCCCTGCAGGCGGGCAATGGCGATATCGAGCGTCAGGCCGATGATCGATTTCGTCGCAGAAACATCGGGACGCTTGTAGCCGAAGGCTACGAAGGTGCGCGCCATGACCTCGTGGATCAGCCGCGCGCTGTCGACCAGCGTGCCGTCACAATCGAATAATACCAGCTTCATTCGTCGTCCGGCTCCCCTGCCGATTCCATATCGAAGCCGAGAAGGTTCCAGGTCTGCACCATGTGCGGCGGCAAAGGCGCGGTGACGCGCAGACGTCCGCCGCTCGGATGCGGGATATCGATATGACGCGCATGCAGATGCAGGCGCTTCTGGACACCGCCCGGAAAATCCCAGTTAGGATCGTCATCGAAATATTTGGGGTCGCCAATGATCGGATGGCCCATATGCAGCGCGTGGACACGCAACTGGTGGGTACGACCGGTATATGGTTCCATTTCCAGCCAGGCTAGGCTCTGCGCTGCGGTCTCGAGCACGCGATAGTAGGAGATGGCGTGATCTGCGCCCTCCTCTCCATGCTTGGCGATGCGCATGCGATCGCCATCCGGTGTGGCTTCCTTCACCAGCCAGGTGGAAATCTTGTCCTCGTGCTTGCGCGGCACGCCCTTGACCAGCGACCAGTAGGTCTTCTTGGTATCGCGCTCGCGGAACGCCGCCGTCAGCTTCTGCGCGGCACCCCGTGTACGGGCAACGACGAGGACGCCTGACGTGTCGCGGTCGAGACGATGCACCAGGCGCGGTTTTTCGCCTTTCTTGCTGGTCCATGCCTCGAGCATCTTGTCGATATGACGAGTCAGGCCGGAACCGCCCTGCACCGCGAGGCCGGCTGGCTTGTTCAACACATAGACCTTGTCGTCTTCATGCAGCAGCATGCGCGCAAGAAGTTCGGCGTCGCCGGAGTGTTTCAGGTCATTGCTGGCAATAGGGCCGCCTTTCGGCCCCTTGGCGTCGACATCGAGCGGCGGCACGCGCACCATCTGCCCCGGCTGCACGCGGGCGTCCGTCTTAACGCGGCCACCATCGACACGCACTTGGCCCGAGCGCAGAAGCTTCTGTAACTGACCAAAGCCGAGTCCTGGAAAATGCACCTTGAACCAGCGGTCGAGGCGCATGCCGGCCTCGTCAGGCTCGACCTTAATATGCTCAATCCCGGCCATTCTTCTTCTTTCAAATACCGCAGCATGTCCCGAGCGTTGCCAAACCGTGTTCGGCGGGATCATGCAAATTCAAACGACAGGACGATCGGCCCCGCGGCCGGAGATTTCCCAGCCTTTTGACGTGGCTTTAGAGCATTCGAGGAAAAGTGGAAACTGGAATTATACGGAAGGATAATTTTCTGGTTCAGTTTCCCTTGGCGGAGACGACGGGCAGATTGATGTCGATCATGCCCGCCTTGTCGAACATCAGCATCACGGGCACCGCGCCGCCCTGCTTGAAAGGCGTCTTCACTTGCCTGAACATCATATGCATCGTGCTGGGCGCAAGCGTGACGGTCGCGCCGGCGGGGATGGCGATGCCGCCTTTCACCTCGCGCATCTTCATGATCTCGCCTTCCATTTTCATCTCGTGCAGTTCCACCTTACCGGCCGCCGAGGAGGTCACTGAGGTCAGCTTATCGTCGATCTTGCCAGTGTTGTGGATGGTGATGTAACCGCCGCCGACGGGCTGGCCGGGAAGCATGGCGCGGACATAACCACCGCTGATATCGAGATCGCCAAGTTTGGCAGTCGCGGAGCCGGAAGGTGCCGCAGCTGCATCCATGTGCATACCGGGCATGGATTTCATCGCGCCACTATCCTCAGCCATCGCCCCGCTAAGGGACAGCGAAAATGCGCCAATCGAAATCAGCAATGCGGCTGCGTAGTTGCGGATCATCTTTGTCTCCTGCCCGGCTCCTCAATCGATGAGAAGGGATAGCCTCTCCCATCTCTGTTGCAAAGTCCCGTATTCATTAGGAAACGCAGGATTGATCGGCGCGACAAAAATTTGTTCAGCGACGACATTTGCCCCTTGCCATCTTTGGCCGTGACCGGATAATGGCAACTGACCTTGTTGGGAGAATCCGGCGCAAGCCGGTGCCGAAGGAGCAACCGCCCCGGAAACTCTCAGGCCAAAGGACCAGCAAGGGGCAGACGGAACTCTGGAGAGAAGCGCGCAAGCGTTCGCCGAAGGGATAACAATCTCAGGCAAACAGACAGAGGGGGCTCATCGTCAGGCGCAACCGCGCCGAAATTGTGAGCTCTGCGCTTCGAAACGAGCGCAAAACCCGGAGGCGTCATTTGGACGAGACCGCTGCCCTCAAGACCACCCCCCTTCATGCCCTGCATGTGTCCCTCGGCGCCCGCATGGTGCCGTTCGCAGGCTACGACATGCCCGTGCAATATGCGCCAGGCGTTCTGAAGGAGCATCTTTGGACCAGATCTTCTGCCGGCCTCTTCGACGTGTCGCATATGGGGCAGGTGACGATCCGCGCGCGCTCAGGCAAATATGAGGATGCGGCGCTGGCACTGGAAAGCCTGGTGCCGGTCGATATTCTCGGCCTTGCCGAAAATCGCCAGCGCTATGGCTTCTTCACCGATGAAAAGGGTGGCATCCTCGACGATCTGATGATTGCCCATATGGACGACTATCTTTTCGTCGTCGTCAACGCCGCCTGTAAAGAGCAGGATTTCAAGCATCTTCAAGATCATATCGGCGATAGCTGCGAAGTTACATTACTCGATCGCGCGCTCATTGCCCTGCAGGGACCGCGCGCCGTCGACGTGCTTGCCGAGCTCTGGGCCGATATCGCCCATATGAAATTCATGGACGTGCGCCATTGTCGCCTCCACGATGTCTCCTGCCTTGTGTCGCGCTCCGGCTATAGCGGCGAAGACGGTTTCGAAATCTCCGTCCCGGCCGATAAGGCCGAGGACATCGCCAAGCGGCTGCTGGAGCACCCGGACGTCCAGCCGATCGGCCTTGGCGCCCGTGACTCCCTGCGCCTAGAGGCCGGCCTCTGCCTTTATGGTAACGATATCGACCAGACGACGACGCCGATCGAAGGCGCACTCGAATGGGCGATCCAGAAGGCCCGCAAGACCGGCGGCGACCGCGCCGGCGGCTTCCCTGGCGCAACCCGCATCCTCGGCGAACTCGATGGCGGCGCCACGCGCCGCCGTGTCGGCCTGAAGCCGGAGGGCAAGGCGCCAGTGCGCGGCCATTCCAAGCTTTATGCCGATGCCGAAGGCAAGACGGAAATTGGCGAAGTCACTTCGGGTGGTTTTGGCCCGAGCGTCGAATCCCCGGTTGCCATGGGCTACGTGCCGACCGAATTCACCGCCCCCGGTACCACCGTTTACGCTGAAGTGCGCGGCAAATATCTGCCCGTCGCCGTCAGCGCCCTGCCTTTCATCAAACCAACCTACAAACGTTGAACGTCTTTTCCAGAGAGGATTATCCATGCTGAAATTCACCGAAGAACATGAATGGCTGAAGGTCGAAGGCGATGTCGCAATCGTGGGCATTACGGCCCATGCCGCCGAACAGCTCGGCGATCTCGTTTTCGTTGAGTTGCCCGAGGTCGGTGCCAGCTTCTCCAAGGGAGCCGACGCGGCAACCGTCGAGTCGGTCAAGGCGGCTTCTGAAGTCTATTGTCCGCTAGACGGAGAGATCACCGAAATCAACGAAGCCATCACCGCCGATCCGGCTCTCGTCAACTCCGATCCGATGGGTGCTGGCTGGTTCTTCAAGCTGAAGCTGAAGAATGTCGGCGATCTCGATGGTCTGCTTGATGAATCCGGTTACAAGGAGCTGATCGGATAATGACGACGCCGACTGAGTTCACCTTCACCGACTACCAGCCATACGATTTCGCCAATCGCCGCCATATCGGCCCGTCTCCCTCCGAGATGGCCGATATGCTCAAGGTGATCGGCTACAAGAGCCTCGACGGACTGATCGACGCGACGCTGCCACCGGCCATTCGTCAGAAGGCACCGCTCGCCTGGGGAGCGCCAATGACGGAGCGCGAGGCGCTCGACCGTCTGCGCGAGACCGCCAACAAGAACAAGGTTCTCGTTTCGCTCATCGGCCAGGGCTACTACGGCACGATCACGCCGCCCGTCATCCAGCGCAACATCCTGGAAAATCCGGCCTGGTACACCGCCTATACGCCATACCAGCCTGAGATCAGCCAGGGCCGCCTCGAGGCACTGCTGAACTACCAGACTATGATCAGCGACCTCACCGGTCTCGATGTCGCGAACGCCTCGCTGCTCGATGAAGCGACCGCCGCGGCCGAAGGTATGGCGATGGCGGAACGTGTCGCAAAATCGAAGGCAAGGGCCTTCTTCGTCGATGCCGAATGCCACCCACAGACCATAGCGCTGATCAGGACCCGCGCCGAGCCGCTCGGCTGGACCGTCATCGTCGGCAATCCCTTCACCGATCTCGATCCGGTCGACGTCTTCGGCGCTATCTTCCAGTATCCGGGTACGCACGGCCACGTCAACGATTTCAGCGGCCTGATTGCCCGACTGCACCAGACCGGCGCCATCGCCATCATGGCGACCGATCTCCTGGCGCTGACCCTCTTGAAATCTCCGGGTGAAATGGGAGCGGATATCGCCATCGGCTCGTCGCAGCGCTTCGGCGTTCCGGTTGGCTATGGCGGGCCGCATGCCGCGTTTATGGCCGTCAAGGACGACTACAAGCGCTCCATGCCCGGTCGTCTCGTCGGTGTTTCGGTTGATGCGCGCGGCAATCGCGCCTATCGCCTGTCGCTGCAGACCCGCGAACAGCATATCCGCCGCGAAAAGGCGACTTCGAACATCTGCACCGCCCAGGTACTGCTCGCGGTCATGGCCTCCATGTATGCGGTCTTCCACGGTCCGCAGGGCTTGAAGGCGATCGCCCAACAGGTCCACCAGAAGGCCGTGCTGATGGCCAAGGGGCTGGAAAAGCTCGGCTATACCGTAGAGCCGGAGACCTTCTTCGATACGATCACCGTTGAGGTTGGCCACATGCAGGGTCTGATCCTGCGTGCAGCCGTCGCCGAAGGCGTCAACCTGCGCAAGGTCGGCGAAACCAAGATCGGCATCAGCCTCGACGAGCGCACACGCCCGGCAACGGTCGAAGCCGTCTGGCGCGCATTCGGCGGCAATTTCCCCATTGCCGATTTCGAGCCGTCCTATCGCCTGCCGAAGACCCTACTGCGCACCAGCGAGTATCTGACGCATCCGATCTTCCACATGAACCGCGCCGAAAGCGAGATGACCCGCTACATTCGTCGCCTTTCAGACCGCGACCTGGCGCTCGACCGCTCGATGATCCCGCTCGGCTCCTGCACCATGAAGCTCAATGCGACGGCGGAAATGCTGCCGATCACCTGGCCGGAATTTTCGGACATCCATCCTTTCGTGCCGCCCGACCAGGCGCTCGGCTACCGCGAAATGATCGACGACCTCACGGATAAGCTCTGCGCCGTCACCGGCTACGACGCCTTCTCCATGCAGCCGAACTCCGGCGCGCAGGGCGAATATGCCGGCCTGCTGACCATTCGCAATTACCACATTGCCAATGGCCAGGGTCATCGCGACATCTGCCTCATCCCGACTTCCGCGCACGGCACCAACCCCGCCTCGGCACAGATGGCGGGCATGAAGGTCGTGGTCGTGAAAGTCAGCGACGATGGCGATATCGACATGGCCGATTTCCGCGCCAAGACCGAGCAATATGCCGACAACCTCTCCTGCTGCATGATCACCTATCCTTCGACGCACGGTGTTTTCGAGGAAACGGTGAAGGAGATCTGCGATCTCGTGCACAAGCATGGTGGTCAGGTCTATCTCGACGGCGCCAATATGAACGCCATGGTCGGCCTGTCGCGTCCCGGCGATATCGGCTCCGACGTCAGCCACCTCAACCTGCACAAAACCTTCTGCATCCCCCATGGCGGCGGCGGTCCCGGCATGGGTCCGATCGGCGTCAAGGCGCATCTGGCGCCTCACCTGCCCGGTCATCCGGAAACGGACGGCCGCAGCGGCGCGGTCTCGGCGGCAGCCTTCGGTTCGGCGTCCATCCTGCCGATCTCCTGGAGCTATTGCCTGATGATGGGCGGTGAAGGCCTAACGCAGGCGACGAAGGTGGCGATCCTCAACGCCAACTACATCGCAGCCCGCCTCAAGGGTGCCTATGACGTGCTCTATAAGTCCAAGGACGGACGTGTCGCGCACGAATGCATCATTGACACCCGCCCGCTGGCCGCAAGCGCCGGCGTGACGGTCGACGATGTCGCCAAGCGCCTAATCGATTGCGGCTTCCACGCACCGACCATGAGCTGGCCCGTTGCCGGCACGCTGATGATCGAGCCCACGGAATCGGAAACGAAGGCCGAACTCGACCGCTTCTGCGAGGCAATGCTTGCGATCCGCGAGGAAGCTCGCGCCATCGAAGACGGCCGGATGGACAAGACCAACAATCCGCTGAAGAACGCGCCGCACACGGTAGAAGACCTCGTCGGCGAATGGGATCGCCCCTATTCGCGCGAACAGGCCTGCTTCCCGCCCGGCGCCTTCCGCGTCGACAAATACTGGTCGCCGGTCAACCGCATCGACAATGTCTATGGCGACCGCAACCTAATCTGCACTTGCCCGCCGCTGGAATCCTACGCCGAGGCCGCAGAATAGGATTTTTGCAAAAAAAGCGAAGCGGTTCAGTCGCTTCGCTGGAAACAGACATAAATCTATTGTGAAACTTGTCTATGAAAACGCCGCGTGTCCGAAAGGATGCGCGGCGTTTTTGATGACGCCACAATGGGGCCGTGGAATTCAGATTTATGCCGGAACGATTCGACGTGGACAATCCCGACAACTATATCGCCGCCGCCTTCGAAACCGACGATCCGGCCTCGATCGCCAAGGCGTTGGGTGAAGTGGCGCGCACGCGCAACATGAGCAAGCTTGCCAAGGATGTCGGCATGAACCGCTCGGCGCTCTATCGTGCGCTGAGCGGCGACGGGAATCCGGAATTCGCGACGATCCTGAAGGTCGTCAGGGCGCTCGGCCTTAAATTGACGCCGGTACCGGCAGCAAACTAGGAATTCGTTTCCCCAATCCCGAGCGTCGCTAACCGATCGCCTCCTCAAGCAGAAGCAACACGAGAAAGCCCGCAAAGAACATAGCGGTCACCCAGGGGCGGTCGGGTGTTTCATGGGCTTCGACCAGCAGCTCCTCGGTGACGAGATAGAGAAGCGCAATCAGCCCGAACGCAAAGAAGCCAGTCAAAACAGGGCCGGGCAAGGAAGCGATCGGCGCTCCCAGCAAGGCGCCGATCGGCAGCAGCAGCGCAAGCGCTGCCGTGATCGCGACGATTCTGGATCGAGAGCGAACACTCTCACCAAGCTCATTCGCCACCGTCAGACCGAGAAACAGCACCTCGATCGTCAGGGCGATCGTCAGCAGCAAGCCGACTTTCGGGCCGGCCGCAAAGCCGATGCCAAGCACGAGGCCGTCGATCAGGATATCGATGCCGATAGCGGCGAGAAGGCCGACCGGCCCTTTAGAGCGTTTCATTGCTTGACAGAATCTAAGGGGATTCCCTGCAGGTCT
>NZ_JBXSOO010000041.1:0-14909 GCF_057784515.1 Martinezella sp. CNPSo 3732 | reverse complement strand
GCTTCAGCGCCAGCGGCATGATCTGGTCGTTGCCGGTGCTGGCGCCGAGATCGACGCGTGCGCCTTCCGGCGGATAGACGATCTGTGGCGCGGGTTCGCGGCTGGAGGCGGCCAGCAGCCCGGCGGCGGTGACGGAAAAGCGCCGCTGGCTGATCGGCAGTTCGGTCGGCGCGATGCGCACGGCGCCCATCGGAGCCGCAGGGAAGGGGGTTATGGCAACGCCGGATTTGGCGAAGGCTTCGAACAGGATCGGAGCGGCCGAAACATAGCCCGCCAGCCCCGGCACGGCGCCATTGTCCGGACGGCCCACCCAGACGCCGAGCACATGCGCACCGTCATAGCCGATCGACCAGGCATCGCGGTTGCCGTAGCTGGTGCCGGTCTTGTAGGCGATGCCGAGCTGCTTACTGCCCCGCGGCGCGATGATATCGGAGAGGATGTCGGTGATGTTCCACACCGCGATAGGTTCCATCAGCGGCTCGCCGTCGATAGGCCCCGGCTCGTCCTGGATGCCGTCGCCAATCCGCATCGCCTTGCCGCGATTGGCAAGCCCGGCATAGAGCTGCACGAGATCCTTCAGCGTCACGCCGACGCCGCCAAGGCCGATGGCAAGGCCGGGCGCTTCGTTCGGCGGCAGCTTAGGCTTCACCTCGGCGCGGCGGAAGCGCACCAGCAGTCGCGTCGGACCTACGGCATCGAGCAGCCGCACGGCCGGCACATTGAGCGACAGCTGCAGCGCCTGGCGCACGCTGACATCGCCCTGGTAGCTCATGTCGAAATTGCGCGGACGATAGCCGTAGAAATCGGCGGGGCGATCCTCGATGATCGTTTCCTGCGCCACATAGCCCTGCTCGAAGGCAAGCCCGTAGATGAAGGGCTTCAATGTCGAGCCGGGCGAGCGCAGCACGCGGGTCATATCGACCCAGCCCGCGCGCGAGGAATCGAAATAATTGGCCGAGCCGACTTCGCCGATGATCTCGCCGGTCTTGGCGTCCGCCATGATCATGGCGACCGATACTTTCGGCCCCAGCCGCTTTGCCGCCGCATCCGCAACGGCTTCCAAGCCCTGCTGCACATCGCGGCGCAGCGTCGTCTTGTGCTTGATGATGCCAGGTTGTTTCTTGAGCGCCAGTTCGGCCACATGGGCCGCATAGGCCGGCAGCTGCCTGCGCTGAGCCGGAATAAGGGAAAGCGAGGCGCGTTCCGCTTCCCCTTCTCCGATAACAGCTGCCACGGTGGCGCGCTCGAGCACGCGATGGCGGGCGGCTTGTGCGGCGGCAAGATTGCGGTCCGGCCGGCGTTTTTCCGGCAGCTGCGGCAGGGCAACCAGCAGGCCAGCCTGCGCGACCGTCAGGTGCTTCGGCTCTTTGCCGAAATAGGCAAGGCTCGCCGCGCGCACGCCCTCCAGATTGCCGCCATAGGGGGCATGGGTCAGATAGAGATCGAGGATCTGTTCCTTGGTGAGCCGGCGTTCGATCTGAATGGCGCGGACGATCTGCAGGAGCTTCGCCGTCATCGAGCGCTCGCTGCGCGGCTCGATCAGGCGCGCGACCTGCATGGAGAGCGTCGAGCCGCCCGAGACGATGCGGCCATGGGTGAGGAGCTGCAGGAAGGCACGGCCGATAGCCATGGGATCGACGCCATGATGATCGTAGAAGCGCCGGTCCTCATAGGCGACCAGCATGCGCAGAAATTGCGGATCGACATCGGCAACGCCGGTCTTCAGCCGCCAGCGCCCTTCGGGGGTGGCGAAGGCGCGTAGGAGATCGCCATTGGCATCGAGCACCTCGGCCGAGACCACGCGGGCATTGTCGAGCGGCGGCGGATAGGCCCGGTCCGCGGCTTCCAGGCCAAAGACCAGAGCCACCGCCGTCAAGACGGGGGCTCCAAAGCCGATCGCAATTTTCCATCGCGCCTTCATTTCTGCTTCTTACTGCTGGGCGCCCAGCACCTCCATGCGGCCCATCGCCGTGCGGGCCGAAAACTGCGGACGATACATGTCCTCGACGCTTGCGGCCGGATGGTCGTAGTCGCCGGGGGTTACGGCGCGCACGACATAGGCGAAGGTCATGTCTCGGTCCGCTCCGGAGCCCTGGTCGAAAGCGGCGACGAAGCGGTCGTTGCGGAATTCGACATGGGCCGGCTGAATGTCGCTGAGCCAGTCGAAGTTCGAAAGCTGAGCGCTGTTGACGATGCTCGGATTGTCGATCTCGAAGCCTGCCGGCAGGAGATCGGTCACGAGGATGCGCTGTGGCCAGTCATTGTTTTCGGTCACGTGCAGCACGGCGACGTAGCGTTCGTTCTGCTGTGCCTGGCTGACATTCGCCTCCTCGCCATCGAGCGTGTAGTATTTGCGCTCGATCTTGAAGCCGTTACCGCCGGCCGGCAGCTGCGCAACCGGAGCCGCGACCGTGGTGACGGCAGCCGACAGCGGCTGGCGCGTCGTATTGGTGACGGTAAGCGGATGGCCCATCAGCGCATCGCCTGACATCTGCGCCATATAGGTGCCGCTATGGGCGGCGCCATTGACATCGAGCGTCAGGCCGTCGTCGCCGTTCTGCAGGGCGCGGGCGGCGAGCAGCATCCAGGTCTGTTCCTGGGTGCTGGTATATTTCCGGCTCTGCCAATCCTTGGCAACGACGCTTGCGAGTTCCGGAATGATCGGCGGCACAGGGCGGCTTTCGGCGGCCAGCGCCAGCACGGCGGCACCATCGCGCAGCGACGAGCCGTAATCCGAGCGGACGAAGCTGACCTTGGTGACCGCCGCCTTCTGCGACATCTGCAGCGAGTCCACGAAGATGTTGCGCGAGCGCTGAGCATCGCCATAGAGCGCGAGAGCCGCGGCCAGATGCGCCTTGGAGAGCGGCGTCGGGAAGTCGTTCAGCATCGTGTCGGCATAGTAGCGCAGATCGCTGATCGAGGCCTTCTTGTTGCGCGCCAGCACATACAGCGCATAGGCGATCTCGTTGCCGTTGTCCTTGACGTTGGTATTGGCGCTGAGCGCATTCTGGAGGTTTTCGAGCCCCTGCACCATGGCCTGATCCGGCACGTTGTACTTCTGCTCGCGGGCGCGGGTCAGGAAGTCCATGACGTAGGCGTCGAGCCAGAGATCGCCGGAGCCCGGCCCCCAGAGGCCGAAGCTGCCGGTCGAGGACTGGTAGGACAGTTCGCGATAGATCGAGTCCTGCACGCGCTTCTGGATCTCGGCGTCATTGGCAAGGCCGTTCTTGATGGCCATGTCGCTGAAATAGAGCAGCGGCATGGCGCTGCTCGCCGTCTGTTCCGCGCAGCCATAGGGATAGTGGCTGAGACTCATCAAGAGCGCCGGCACGTCGAAAGCGCTGGAACGGCTGACATTGACGCTGACCGAGGCGCCGGGCAGCACGCTGTCGGCGAGAAGGTCGGCATTGACGGTCAGGCTCTTGCCAGGGGCAAGGGCGATGACGCGCCGTTCGGTGACTGGCAGCTGCGATGGGCGCACCGGGATATCGACCGATTGATCGAGTGACATGCCCGACGCATTCGAGAGCTTGATCGAAACCGTACCGTCGCCCGGCTGTCCGCCGGTCAGCGGCAGCGTGATGTTGTACTTGCCGCCGGTCTGCAGGTTAATCTTCTGCTGCGTGGCATTTGCGTCCACGGTCACCGCGCTGTTGCCCGTCACGGCGAGCGTGTACTCGCCGGCAGGCGCATCGGTGTTGGCGACGTCGAGACGCAGGTTCGCCTTGTCTCCGGGCGCCAGGAATTTTGGCAGGCTTGCGGTGACGACAACCGGATCGCGGATGATCACATCCTGCGTTGCGTGGCCGACGCCAGCCTTCGACCAAGCAACCGCCATGAGCCGCGCCGTGCCGTTGAACTGCGGAATGTCGAAGCTGACATTGGCCTTGCCGCTGGCATCGAGCTTGACCGGACCGGAGAAGAAGGCGATCAGCTTTTCCTTCGGCGGGCTTGCCTGCAAGGCCGCCTGTCCGCCGTCGCCGCCGGTGCGCAGCTTGCCGGTCGCGCCGAGCGAGCCATCGATGAGGCGACCGTAGATATCGCGGATTTCGAGGCCGAGCTGGCGCTGGCCGTAATACCAGTCATCCGGTGCCGGCGGCTGGTAGCGTGTGAGATTGAGAATGCCGACATCGACGGCGGCAATCGTGACGTAGGCGTCCTCGTTGGCGCCTGCGCCTGAAACCTGCAGGCCGATATTAAGCGGCTGACGCGGAAGCGTCTTCTGCGGCGCGTCGATCTTGATCTGCAGCTTGCGCTCGCCGGGATCGACGGGAGCCCATTTGATGCCGATGGCGCGCATCGGCATGCGGCTTTCCTGGGCATCGCCGGGGCGGAAGAGGGTTGCCGTCAGATAGGTGCCTGCGCCCCAATCGGCCGTGACGGGGATATTGATTTCGCCGCCCGTCGCGCCGATATCGGCATTGGTAACCGAGATCAGGGTTTCGGAGCCGGCCGTCACCATCAGCTGGCCGGCATAGCGCGAGGTCACTTTCAGCTTGGCCGTATCGCCGACATGGTAGCTCTCCTTGTCGAGCGCGATCTCAAGCGCGTCAGGCGTTTCCGTCGAAGTGGAGGCGACATACCAGCCGGCATTGAACTCGACGCTGGATTCCGGGCCGTTCGCATCGGCGGTGGAGACTTCGAGACGGTAGCGGCCCCAGGTGACCGGCATGGAAATCGCCGCGCCGTCCGTCGTGGTGTTGACCGTGCCGACCGCCACCTGCTTGGTGGACATGATCGGCTCGAACTTCCAGCTACTGCCGTCGCGATACCATTGATAATTGCGCTCGACACTCAGCAGCTTCCAGGTCAGGCCTTGCATGGCCTGCTTCTGGCCGTTGGCGTCGACAACGATGACATGGAAGTTGCCGACCGAATTTTCGCCGAGATCGCCGTCGAATTCCGGCTTGATGCCGATGCGCGGACCGTCCGCCTTGACGGGCAGAGTCAGCGAGCGCTCGACGGCGCGGCCGCCGGCTTCCTGCATGCGCACGGTGATGTTGGCGTTCAGGAGCTGCGTGGTCGAAGGCGTATCGTTGATCGTGACGTTGAAGGTAGTCTTGCCGTTTTCGTCCAGCGCCTGCAGGTCTTCGAGCGGCACCTGCGTGCTCTCGGCCTTGCTGTCACCGCTGCTGCTGTCGTCGTCGTCATTGTTGGCGTTTGCCTTGCCGGCACCTTCGTCGGCGAGGCCGAACTGATAGCCCTTGAAAGCATCGCTCTGGCGCGTCGGCTTCAGCGTCACTTCGCCTTCGAGGTTGAGGCCGGCGGCAGGCGCGCCATAGAGATAGCGTCCATCGACATTAACTGGCGTCGGCTGGCCGACTTCGATCTCCTTGGCGTCGCTCTTCATGTCGAATTCGATGCGATCCGGCACGAAATCGTCGACGAGGAAGGTCTGCGAGCCGATGGAGGAGCCCTTCGGGTCGGTATAGATATTCATCGTCCAGGTGCCGCGCATCGAGGTCTGCTGCAATGGCAGGTCGACATTGTAGCCGCCGAGCTTGCCGCCATCGGTGACGATGCGACGATCCTCGACGCCATCCGGGCGCAGGAAGACGAAGGTGAGCGGCAGGTTTTCGACTGCCGTCGAGCTGACGTCGCGGGCAAGTGCGGAAGCATGCACGGTCTCGCCGGCGCGGTAGATGCCGCGCTCGGTCCAGGTGAGCAGATCGATCGCGCCGGGCGCCGTTCGTCCGGCAACGCCACGGTCGGAAAGGTCGAAGCCGGCGCGCGTCATGTCGAGGAAGACATAATCCTGATCGCCGTTCTCAGCGGTGATCACGGCCGGCGTCATGCCCGCCGTGCCTCGCATCAGGCCGGCGCTGAAGACGGCGCGGCCATTGTCGTCGGTCTTTGCGGTGCCGAGGATTTCGTTGTTCTTGGCGAGCAGCTGCAGCTGAATACCGGCGAGCGGCTTGGCGCTGCCGAGCGAGCGGGCAAAGACATTCAGCCCGTCGGTGCCGGCATAGGTGGTGACGCCAATGTCGGAGACGACGAACCATTGTGTCGCCTGCGGGTCCCATTCATGGCCGCCGCTGTCGGGCGCAACCGCCGTCAGCACATAGACGCCGGGCTTGCGCTTTGGCAGCGCCTCATCCACAGGGAAGCTGGTTGCGACTTCCTTGTTCAGCTCCTGCTTGATCTCGATGGAGCCCTGCCAGACCAGTTCGCCATTGGTGTCCTGGATGGTCTGGGCGCTGTAACTGTCCACCTGCGTCAGGAACTGCGAATTGTTCAGGAGCTGCGCAATATTGCGGTCGCCGATACGGTAGAGCTTGAGATTGGCCGTGATGGCATTGACCGAAACGATCGGAATGCCGCGACGCGCGGTCGAAGGCAGGACGAAATTGTCGCCCGTGAAGCGCAGCGAAGCCGTGCGATCCTTGACGTAGATATCGACATTGACCTGCGAGGCGAGGTTTTCATCCACGGAGGAGGGCAGGCCGGCGCGCAGCGAGATGCGGTAGTGCTGGCCGAATTCCAGGCCTTCGACGCAGATCTGGTTGTCCTTTGCGTCGACGCCCTTCGGCGCGGCGCCATTGAGGGTGACGAAGGGTGTGTAGTCGGTGCCGCTCTTTACCAGCTTTTCGGAGAACTGCACGCAGGCGCGGGGCGAGGCATTGTCGTTGTCGAGCGTGTTGCCGGTCACGCGGAAGCCCTGGCGGGCCAGAAGATCGTTATAGGCTGCCTGGACGGCGGCCGAGCTGACGAGATTGAGGCTTGCCTTGTAGGCGCTCAGCGCCGGACGGTAGTTCTGCGCATTCTTCAGCGCCTCGGCGAGAACGGCGAGCGCATCGGCGCGGCTGCTCGTCGTGCGGGTCAGCTGGTAGCCGTTGAGCGCGGCATAGGCGGCGCGCGTGGCGACAGACGTGTCGTTCGTGATCGTATTGGCGGCACGCGCCATCTCGATCCACAGATCACCATTGTCGGGATTGATTGAAAGCGCGCCCTGGAAGGCATTCAGCGCATCGTTGACATTGCCCGAAGTCAGCTCGATGCGGCCGAGCGCGATCAGGCTTTCGACGCCTTGACCCTTCAGCTCATTGCCGAGCGTCAGCGTGTTCTTTGCATCGCGCGCGCTCTGGACGAAATTGTCGGACAGGAAGGAAAGGGCAGGGGCAGCGCCGATATCCGGCTCGCTGGTGGCCGCCGTCTCGACGATCTTGCCGGCGATCGCGCCGGGGAAACTGTTGAGCTGATTGAAGTCCGACTTCATGAAGCACCACTTCACCTTGGGATTGTAGGTGAAGGCCTTGCAGGACTTGTCGCCGATGCAGGAGGCTGAGCACTGATCCAGCGTCACATTCTGTTCTGTGCGCAGATCGAAGCCGAAGTAGTCGCCATCCTTCGTGGTGACCACTTGGCGCTTGACGTCAGCCGCCAGCGAAGGGGTCAGCGATGCGAAAGTGGCGAGAAGAAAAGCAGAGAAGCCGATAAACGCGCGCCTAGACATAAGTCCTCCCCACGCTGCCCGTTTTTGATGGCGGCAATCTTCAAATTTCGGACCCGTTTGTCAACCGAGCGTCGAGCTGTTGTGCACGCTTCACG
The DNA here is from genome assembly GCF_057784515.1 of Martinezella sp. CNPSo 3732. Taxonomy (NCBI): domain Bacteria; kingdom Pseudomonadati; phylum Pseudomonadota; class Alphaproteobacteria; order Hyphomicrobiales; family Rhizobiaceae; genus Martinezella; species Martinezella sp. CNPSo 3732. The sequence continues at coordinate 7,361 of NZ_JBXSOO010000041.1, read as the reverse complement.
TTTGTGACGATTCGCCTAGGCTCTTGAAAGAGGCTGTAATTCAGGCGATTCGCATGTTCGGCCAAGCATCGGCCAGGCTTCATTTTTCTTTTCAGTCTCAAAATGACACCGGCCTTGATGGCCGGTGTCTCTGTCTGGGCCGCAGAGGAAGCCCGTTTGTCATATATTCGTCAGGGCCAATGCGGCATCCGTATACCGCTTTCCGACGACGATCTCGGGCTTGATGATATCGCCGAGTTCCTTCACCTCTTGTGCCGAAAGGACGATATCGGCAGCCGCGGCGTTCTGCTCGAGATGGTGCAGCTTGCGAGCGCCGGGGATCGGCACGATATCGTCGCCCTGATGTAGCACCCATGCGAGCGCCAGTTGTGCTGCCGTGACACCCTTTTCTTCGGCAAGAGCTTGAAGCTTTGCGACCAGAGCCGCGTTGGCATCGAAATTCTCGCTCTGGAAACGGGGCAGCGAACGGCGGAAATCGTCGGCGGCAAGATCCTCCGTCTTGTGGATCGCTCCGGTCAGGAAGCCGCGGCCGAGCGGGCTGTAGGGGACGAAGCCGATGCCGAGTTCACGGCAGGTGGTAAGCACATCTTCTTCCGGATCGCGGCTCCAGAGCGAATATTCGCTCTGCACGGCGGCGATCGGATGTACGGCATGGGCGCGGCGGATGGTTGCAGAGCCCGCTTCGGACAAGCCGAGCGCTCGCACCTTGCCCTCCCGCACCAGCTCGGCCATGGCGCCGACCGTGTCTTCGATCGGCACATTCGGATCGACGCGATGCTGGTAGTAGAGGTCGATGACATCGGTGGCAAGGCGCTTGAGGGAGGCTTCGGCGACTTCCTTGACATGCTCGGGCCGGCTATCGACGCCGATCATGGCGGCGGGGCCCGATTTCGTGTGATCGAGCTTGAAACCGAATTTGGTGGCGATGACAACGCGGTCGCGCACAGGCTTCAGTGCCCGGCCGAGCAATTCCTCGTTGGTGAACGGGCCGTAGGTTTCGGCCGTATCGAAAAAGGTGACACCGAGATCGACGGCGCGATGAAGCGTTTTGACGGATTCGTCTTCGTCCGTCGGGCCATAGGCGAAGCTCATGCCCATGCAGCCGAGTCCGACGGCGGAAACGGTGAGATCCTTACCAAGCCTGCGGGTTTTCATGATCTATTCCTTTTAAGCTTATGGGAGCGGCGGCGGTCATTTCCGCTGCCGACACGCTCAAATTAGGGTTTCGGACAATGAATGAAAATCCATGCAAATCCTTACAGGTTGTTCTATAATTTAGATCAATGAACAGAACACAGCTCTCTCAACTCGCGGTTTTTGCCGCCGTCGCCGCCCATCGCAGCTTTCGCGCGGCCGGCAAGGAACTGTCGATCGCGCCATCCGCGGTCAGCCACGCCGTGTCCAGCCTTGAGGACAGCCTCGGGGTGCGGCTGCTCGCCCGCACCACGCGCAGCGTGCTTCCGACCGAGGAGGGCCAGGCGCTATTGCAACGGCTGGCGCCAGCCCTGGAGGCAATCGATATCGCGCTGGAGGATACGCTTGCGACCCGCGGCCGCCCGGCCGGCAATCTCCGCATCACAGCGCCGCGTTTTGCCTCCGATCTGCTGATGGCGCCGCGCATCGGCGATTTCCTCAATACCTATCCCGATATCACGCTCGAAATCGCCAACGAGGACGGCTTCAGCGACATCGTCAAGGATGGCTACGATGCCGGCATCCGGCTGGAGGAGAGTATCGAGGGGGACATGATCGCGGTGAAGATCTGCCCCGACATCCGCACCGTGATTGCCGGCTCCCCCGCCTATTTCGAGAAGCATCCGAAGCCGCTGCATCCGCGCGATCTCGTCCATCATCGTTGCATCAAGCGGCGATTTACCGATGGCTCGATCTATCGCTGGGAGTTCGAGAAGGATGGCCGCGAGCTGGTCGTTGCCATCGATGGACCCTTGATCGTGATCGAGGATCGGCTCGGCGTTTTGGCCGCCGTCAATGGCGCCGGCCTCGCCTATCTCTTCGACATTCGCGTTCAGCAGGAACTGGCCGAGGGCAAGCTCATCCGCGTGCTTGAGGATTGGTGCCCGCCCTATCCGGGCTTCTGCATCTATTATCCAAGCCGCCGCCAGATGCGCCCGGCGCTTAGAGCCTTCATCGATTTCTTCAAATATACCGGGCCTTAAAGCGATTTCAGGAAAAATGCGCAGCGGTTTTCCGTCCGGAATCGCGCAAAGCAAGGGAACGGAGCGACTGCTGACAAAAATCGGGTGGCGGTGATGCGACAACTCGTCTCGACTGGTCAGATGGTTTCAGAAGAGGATTGCAGCAATGAGAAAACCGGGATCGATGAAGGGGCTTGAGGATGTCGGCCGCGTCAGGTTGTCGAAGAACTTCTTCTTTCGCGATTTCCTGCATTCGGAAATATCAGATTTCTATCGCATTCCCAATATTCCGGAGGATCCCGATCTTGCGATCGAGGCGGGCCGCAGGCTCTGTGAGGAATTGCTGGAGCCGCTGGAGGCGACATTTGGCCGGCTACATATTCGTTCCGGCTATCGTTCGCCCGAGGTCAATGCCTTCGGCAACAAGAACGGGCTGAATTGCTCGACCAATCCCCACACCGCTGCGCATCACATCTGGGATATGCGTGATCTCGACGGCTGCATGGGCGCGGCCGTCTGCATCGTCGTGCCCTGGCTGATCGATCATCACAGCCATGAGGGCGATTGGCAGAGGCTCGCCTGGTGGATCCACGACCATCTGCCATACGCCTCGCTCTGCTTCTTCCCGAAGCTCTGGGCCTTCAACATCCAGTGGCACGAGCGGCCCAAGCGGACCATTCAGAGCTTTGTCAGCCCGCGCGGCATGCTGACCAAACCGGGCATGGCCAACTGGGAGGGCGACCATTCCGCCCATTATGAAGGTTTTCCCAAGCTCAAAAGCTGATGCGATAGCGAATATGCCCGTCGCTCTCGACGTAGGTGTCGTAGAGCTTGCGGGCGGTCGCGTTGCCTTCTTCGGTATGCCAGTAAAGGCGAGCCCAGCCATTTTTCTTGCAGAGCCCGACAAGATCGTCGAGCAGCGCCCGGCCGACGCTGCGGCCCCGAGCGCTTTCATCGACGAACAGGTCCTCCAGATAGCAGTCGGGCGCGCGCACCCATGTGCCCTCATGCGTGAGGCTGAGGGTAAAGCCCTTCACCTGGCCATCGACCTCGGCCACGCGCATGAAGATCGCCGACGCCGGATCGAAGACCCGGCGCCACGTCGCATCGGTGATGTCGGGCGCGACGGTGACGCCGTAGAAGGCCAGATAGCCGTCCCATAGCGCGCGCCAGCGCGCTTCGTCGTCGGGTCTGGCGTCTCGGATCGTCACGGTCATCGGTCTGCCTCTTTTATTCGCCGGCTGCGTCGAGCAGGCGCATGGCGTCATCGGAAAGCGAAAGCTTCGCCGAATTGATGAGCGCGTCGAGCTGGTTGAGGCTAGTGGCGCTGGCGATCGGAGCAGTGACGCCGCGTTTGCGCAAGAGCCAGGCAAGCGCGATCTCGGCGGGCTTCGCGCCGGTTTCGGCCGCGACCTTGTCGAGGGCCGCAAGGATGCGCAGGCCCTTGTCGTCGAGATAGGCTGAAACCCGGTTCTCGCGTGCCCGCCCTTCCGTATCCGCCTTGGTGCGGTACTTGCCGGTCAGGAAGCCGGCGGCGAGGCTGAAATAGGTGATGACGCCGATGTCTTCCTTGACGCAGAGATCCGCAAGCGGCCCTTCGAAGCTGTCGCGGGCATAGAGGTTATATTCGGGCTGCAGCACGTCGTAGCGCGGCAGGCCAGCCTTTGCCGCAGCATCGAGCGAAGCCTGGAGCTGCGTCGCATCGAGGTTTGAGCAGCCGACATGGCGGATCTTGCCCTGTTCCTTCAGCTTGGCATAGGCGGCGAGCGATTCCTCATGCGGCGTCTCGGGGTCTGGCCAGTGCGACAGATAAAGGTCGATGTGATCGGTCTGCAGCCGCTTCAGCGAAGCCTCGGCCGCCTCGATGATGTAGCCGGCCTTGAGGCCTTTCTTGCCCGGCCCCATCTCCGAACCGACCTTGGTGATGATGATAGCCTTGTCGCGTGAAACGCGGCCCTGCTTCAGCCATTTCCCGATGATCTCTTCGGAATCGCCGCCCTTGTTGCCGGGAACCCAGCGGGAATAGACATCGGCCGTGTCGATCGTGTTGAAGCCGGCGTCGAAGAAGGCGTCGAGCAGTGCATAGGAGGTTTTCTCATCGGCCGTCCAGCCGAAGACATTGCCGCCGAAAACGATGGGGGCGACAAACAGATCGGTTCGTCCAAGCTTGCGCGTGTCCATGCTATTTCTCCAGGTCATTTGAAAGGTAAACCGGCGAGCGGGCGCCGGAGGAAGGGACAAGGCAGGCTATCGGCCTTTCGCGGCGAAGACCACACACAATTTCTTTATTCCGTCGTCGAGCGCCGGTAGTGGCTGGGCGGCAGCGCGTTATATTTCGACCAGACGCGCCGCATATGCCGCGGCGAGGCGAAGCCGGATTTTTCCGCCACGCGCTCCATGTCCAGCCGCGAATTGGCAAGCACGTCGCGCGCCAACGTGACGCGCATGAGGTTGACATAGGCCGTCACCGACAGGCCGGCATGTTCCTGAAACAGCCTCGAAATATGTCGTGCGCTCATTGCGCCGATGCCGGCAAGTTCGGAAAGCGACCAGCCATGGGCAGGATCGGCCATGATCGCATCCTGAACGCGATGGATGGCGGGGTGGACGTGGTTGCGGCCGCTGAGCCAGGGCGACAGCTGCGGCTCGGCGCCGGTCCTGCGCATATAGACCACCATGTGCCGGGCAATGGTCAGCGCCGTCACCGGCGAGGTCAGTTTGGAGGCGAGGTGCAGCATCAGGTCGGTGCCTGTCGTGATGCCGGCGCTCGAATATCGATCGCGGTCTTCGACGTAGAGCCTGTTGTCGAGAACCCTGGCCGTCGGCGCAAATTCCCTGACTTCGTCGAGGCAGGCGGCATGCGTGGTGCAGGCATAGCCATCCATCAGTCCGGCGCGGGCGGCGAGCACGGCACCCGAGCAGATCGTGACGAGGGTGATGCCCGGCCGGATCGCACCTCTCAGCCATGCTTCAAGCGTGGCAATCTCCGGTTCGATATCTTCGGCATCGTCGGGCGGCGTGACGCTGCCGGACAGGATGACATAGGCCCCATCGGGAATGTGATCCGGCAACGGCTTGAGATCTGCAAGCGTCAGCCCAACCGAAGTCGTCTGCAACGGCTGGGCAGCGATGAACTGATAATCGAACAGGATCTCGTCCTGTTCGATATTGGCGCGACGCAACACCTCCACAGGCCCCGCCACGTCCATCAGCAGCGTATAGGGCGGCAGAAGCACGTAGACGGGAATGATCCGCCGATGGAGGCGCCGGCCGCTTTGGGTCATGCGGCACTCCGGATCGATGCGTCGGCCAGCGCCTCTTCGACCGTTGCGATACGGGCGAAACGGCCTGATAGCACGAGCTCGCTCCGCTTCTTGATATCATCGACGCTAAAGACCGTGCCCGAGGCATGCGTCATCGGGAAGGTCAGCGTCGCCTCGGTGACATAATCGACCTCATAGCCGAGATCGGAGGCGTGCCGGGTCGTCGTCTCGCAGCATTGCTCGGTACGGATACCCGAAACGATCACCTTGCGGATGCCGTTTGCCACCAGCCAGACGTCGAGGCCAGAGCCGACCAGCGCCGAATGGCGGCGTTTGTGGAAGACGGCATCGGCCTCCAGCGAGATCTCATCGAGCTTGCGAACGAAGCCGCTCTTGAGGCTGAAATGCGCGTCGTTGTCCTCGACATGAAAAATCTGGACGACGGGAATGCCTTTCGCCTTGGCGCCGTCGATCAGCGCCTGCAGGCGGCTGGTGAAAGCTTGCAGATCGTCCGTTCGCCAATAGGGGCGCTGGCGAAAGGATTCCTGGACGTCGATGACGAGCAGTGCGGTATCCGCATGGGACATTTTCGTATCTCCTGTGCTTGAAGGATAGCCGAGATTAGGGGGCACTTGAAACCTTCGAAAGCCATCTGACAGACAGAAAGAGGACAAATACGGACATAGCGTGATGATCCTTATGCCCTCGGGTTCGCGCCTGCGGGCCGTCTCGGGCGTTGCGCCTTCGGCAAGGGCCGAATAAGTTGGCGTCGGTTTCGTCCAGAGCGGAATGCCCTGTTTCGCTTTACCCACCGTGTTCACCAGGATCCCGCCGGAAAGGCCATGTTGCGATCATCGCCATGCGGCCGTCTGTTTCGGGACAATGCTTCAGGAGAGAGATCATGCTGCGCTTCGGAATTCTGTCGACGGCCAAAATCGGCCGCGATCTGGTGGTGCCCGCCATTCAGGATGCGGAAAACTGCGTTGTAACGGCGGTCGCCAGCCGCGATCTCGCCCGTGCTCGGCAGATGGCCGACCGCTTCTCCGTGCCGCATGCCTTCGGCTCCTATGAGGAGATGCTCGCCTCCGACACGATCGATGCTGTCTATATTCCGCTGCCGACCTCGCAACACGTCGAATGGACGATCAAGGCTGCCGATGCCGGCAAGCATGTGCTCTGCGAAAAGCCGATCGCGCTCAAGGCGGATGAGATCGACAGCCTGATCGCCGCGCGCGACCGCAACAAGGTTCTGGTAACGGAAGCCTATATGGTCACCTATGCGCCGGTCTGGCGCAAGGTTCGCTCGCTGCTGGCCGATGGCGCCATCGGTCGCCTGCGCCACATCCAGGGCGCCTTCACCTATTTCAACCGCGATGCCGGCAACATGCGCAATATTCCCGCGCTTGGCGGCGGCGGTCTGCCCGATATCGGTGTCTATCCGACGATCAGCACCCGCTTCGTCACCGGCAGAGAACCCCTGCGCATTCAGGCTGTCACTGAGCGCGACCCGGAATTCGGCACCGACATCTACTCCAGCGTCAAGGCAGATTTCGGCGACTTCGAACTGACCTTCTACATCTCGACGCAAATGGCCAACCGCCAGGTCATGGTCTTCCATGGCACGGAAGGTTTCATCGAGGTGATGTCGCCCTTCAATGCCGATCGCTATGGGGCGGAAGAGCTGGAACTGACCAATCGCGGCCATTCGGAATCACAGATCTTCCGCTTCCCCGACAGCCGCCAGTACAAGCGCGAGGCGGAAGCTTTCGCCTCAGCCGCGCTCGGTCAAGGCGCAGAGGTCGTGTCGCTGGAAAGTTCGAAGCTCAACCAGAAGGTCATCGACGCCATCTACCGCGCCAGCGAGAAGGACAGCTGGGAACCGGTCTGAGGGTTTCCTTATTTTCTGACGCAATCCAGGAAAACCGCTTGTCTTATGACTTTG
>NZ_JBXSOO010000040.1:0-16456 GCF_057784515.1 Martinezella sp. CNPSo 3732 | reverse complement strand
CGGACCGCCTTCGATCCGGAGATGATGCCGTGCGTGTTGATCGGTTCTGCGATCGAGAAGCCGACTGTCTTGCGCGGATCGAGCGAGGCGAAGGGATCCTGGAAAATGTATTGCACGTCGCGGCGAAGCCGGAAGCGTTCGAGCTGCGACATGGCGGCGAAGCTCTTGCCGCTGAAGGTGATTTCGCCGGAGCGCGCCTTCTGCAATTGCTGGATGGTGCGGCCGATCGTCGACTTACCGGAGCCGGACTCGCCGACGAGGGCCAGAGTTTCACCGGGATGAATATCGAAAGCCACCTTCTGGACGGCACTGCAGCGATGCGTGACCTGGCCGATTATATTCTTCTTGATATCGAAGCGTACGAAGAGATCGCGTACGGACAATAGCGGCTGCTGGTCGTAGCGGGCGGTATTCTGGACCCGTTCCTCACCGACGATCTTCGGCTCGCTGCCGTCGAGGACGGTCAGCGGCATGCGTTTCGGAAAATCCTGACCGGTCATGCTGCCAAGCTTAGGCACTGCCGCGAGAAGTGCCTTCGTATAGGGATGCTTCGGATTGGCGAATATCTCGCGGACCGGACCCTCTTCGACCTTCTTGCCCTTCCACATGACCACGACATCATCCGCCATCTCGGCCACCACGCCCATGTCATGGGTGATGAAGATCATGCCCATGCCGAGATCCTTTTGCAGATCCCGCATGATGTTGAGGATCTGCGCCTGGATCGTCACGTCGAGCGCCGTCGTCGGTTCGTCGGCAATCAGCAGCTTCGGGCGGCAGGCGAGCGCCATGGCGATCATGACCCGCTGGCGCATACCGCCGGAAAGCTGATGCGGATAGCGGTTCAAGAGGGCCGCCGCATCCGGCAGGCGTACCATCTCCAGAAGGCGACGGGCTTCCGCCATTGCGGCGGATTTGCCGAGTTTGTCATGCAGGAGAAGGACCTCGCAGATCTGATCGCCAATGGTGAAGACGGGATTGAGCGAGGTCATCGGCTCCTGGAAGATCATGGCGATCTCCTTGCCGCGAACGGAGCGCATATCCTTCTGCGAAAGCTTCAGCAGGTCCTTGCCATTGAAGAGGATGCTACCGGTCTCGAAGCGCGCGCCCATCATATCGGCAAGACGCATGACCGAAAGCGAGGTCACCGATTTGCCGGAACCGGATTCTCCGACGACCGCAAGTGTTCTGCCCGGCTCGACCGAGAAGGAAAGTCCTTCGACCACGCGGTTTTCGCCGAACCGCACAGTCAGATCCGTTACGGACAGAAGCGGTTTGTTGTCGCCAGCGGCCTTGGTCATGCGCTTACCTCGGTATTGGGCAGGTCGGTCATGGCATCGGGGATGATCGCCGTGTTGTTCTTTGCATCGATGATGCAGGCGCACTCGCCGGGATCGCCACCAAGATCGGACCGCACCATGCTCATGCCGGCACCTGTTGCAGCCTGACAAAATCAGGCGATGTTTTTCTACAAGACAGGCGTCTCATGAACATCTGTATCTGCGTTCCCGTTATATTTGTTAGGGCGTGAGATAGCATCAAACGACAATCCGGTCTATATTGTTCAACAATTTTCATATTGCCAATCAAAAATGGGGACAAATCTGCGCGAAATCTTCCACCGGACCTGGCCGCCGACAGGTCGCCAGCCCCAGACAAGCGGAATACCCGCTCGGCTTCCAGCAAGCGCCTGATATTGCCGGTGTCGGAGAGGATAGAGTGCAGATGCCGGGAGAGCGAATGAAGCAGACAAATCTTGCCAGCATCGAGCCGGCGACGGTCGCGGAGACAGGGCAGACGCTGGCGGAACTGACGGCTGCTCGCATCCGCGAGCGCGTGATCAGCGGTATGCTATCGCCGGGTAGCCACTTGTCCGAAGCAGCTCTTTGCGAGGAGCTACAGGTCTCACGCAACACGCTGCGCGAAGTCTTCCGGCTGCTGACGAAAGAGGGCGTGCTACGTCACGAAGCCAATCGCGGCGTCTTCGTTTCCACGCCGAGCATTTCGACGATCATGGATATCTTCCATATTCGCCGCCTGATCGAGTGCTCGGCGCTTGCCAATGCGCATCACCGGCATCCGAGCGTCGACAAGATGCGGGCTGCCATCGAGGCTGCCGTGCAGCATCGCGACCGTGGCGAATGGCTGGAGGTCGGCAGCGCCGATATCGCCTTTCATGCCGCTATTGTCGAGCTCGCCGACAGTCCCAGGCTTTCGGCCTTCTATGCGCAGATCTCGCTTGAACTGCGTCTCGTCTTCGGGCTGATCCGCGATCCCGAATATCTCCACGCACCCTATGTTGGCCAGAACGCGACCATTCTTGCGCATCTGGAGGAGGGGGCGCCGGCGAGCGCCGCCGACGCGCTGGAGAAATACCTGTTCCAGGCCGAGCGCTTCATTCTGGCCGCCTATTCGAGAGCAATGCCGGGCTGAGTCCGGCTATCGCCATTGATATGATGAATGATGTGGACAATCTCTGCTGGATGGGTTCAAGCTCGATGTATCCGTTTGCGTCCCGATCCGCTTTGATCGAAGGATATGCAGCACCCCGGACGTAGGCGTGAGGTCCATCGGACAGCAGAATTCGCTTTTGCTGCAATCGATCAGGGCGTCCCGCCGATCAACCGGAAAACTCGTTTCGACAACCGGTTAAGACGGATGATGGGGCTATGGACGCGCAATCCCCGACGACCTCCAGCAGGGCGACCGCCATCCAGCAGGTATGGGTTTCACCGCTGTATCGCGGCGCGACCTTCGCACTGTTTCTCTCCGGGCTTGCGACATCCGCCTCGCTGCCGCAGATCGTTCTCTTCCTCGTCAAGGAACTTGGGGCGTCCTTGCCAGTGGCGGGGCTCTATTATCTGACCGGTCTCACCGCACCGGTTGCCGGATATCTCATTGGCAGCTATTCCGACAAAACTGGAAGGCGTCTTGGTCTTTTCCGGCTTTGCGCCGTTGCCGGGGCCGTTGGTTGGGCGGGGATCGCCCTTTCGACGAAACCATGGATGCCGTTCGTAATCGGCACCGTCATCCTGGGTTTTTCCGGATCTACGACCTCACAGCTCTTCACCGCCATCCATGACGATCTCAAAGTGAAGGGCGCCGGCGCGAATGACAGCGTCGTGGCCATCATCCGCATGGCTTTGACCGCGGGCTGGGTCATCGGGCCGTTTCTCGGCGCCTGGTTTGCTGTCGAAGTCGGGCTTCGCGCCATGCTGTGGGGAACGGCGATCTGTTTCTTCGCGCAGATCATTCCGCTCGGAGCGCAACAAGCGCTTGTTGGTCCCGGGCGGCGAGCCGACAAGAAGACCGATGCCGTTGGTCGCGTCGGCTGGTCCGATATGCTGCCGCTGCTGGCCTTCACCGGTCTCTACGTTCTCGTCTATGCCGGCGAGCCGATTAAATACGGATTCCTGCTGCTCTATATGCAGGACCAGCTTAAGCTTGATCCCTCCATTCAGGGCTCGGTGATCGGAACGCAGCCATTCATCGAACTCATTCTCATGCCCTTCAGCGTCGTGCTGGCGCGACGGATCGGCATCTTATGGATGATGTGTGTCGCCGCGATCTGCGGCGTCATGGCCAACCTCTGTTTTGCGGCTTGGCCGACGGCCATGGGCATGTTTGCCGGCCAGATCCTGATGGGCGGAGTTTGGGGCCTCTACATGGTCCTCGGACTGATCGTTGCCCAAAGACTGCTTCCGAATGCGGTCGCGACGGCTTCGGCGATCTTCATGAGCTCGTCCGCACTTGCCAGCGCGCTTGGTGGCGGCGTCGGAGGTATCGGTGTTGCCTATCTGGGGCTTCCGAATGTTTTCTATCTTCCGGCGGCATTCTCTCTGGCAGCGGCGATCGGTTTAGCGGCCATGGCCCGGTCGAGCGCCATCAGATAGCGACTTCAATGCCATAGGACAGGCATTATTTCATTCCGAGAAGCTCCAGCCAGCGTTAAACCTGCTGCAAGCCCCTTGCTCTGATTTCGGGTGATTGGCCAGATCCCAGATCCGCCAATGGCCCGCCATCTTCGCGTTCGGTCGCTGGGGCCGCCACATCGCCGTAACTGGCCGATCGCTCACCTTGCTGAAAATATGATTGACTGCAGCCCGTCAATTGACTAGATGATAAAGTCATCCGATGACTTGATGAAATCCTACCATGCGCGCTCTGACCAAAACGACGCTTGCGGATACGGCCGTGGAGGCAATTCGCAGCGAGATCACCAGCCGTCGCTGGCTCGTTGGCGAAAAGCTGCCCAACGAGGCCTCCCTCTCGTCGATGCTCTCCGTCAGCCGCGGCACGGTTCGTGAGGCAGTGAGGGTCCTGGTATCTCAGGGCTATCTCGAGACGCGGCAAGGGTCGGGAACCTATGTTCGTTCGAACACGGATGTCGGTCGGCCGCTGGATATGGCGCGCCGCGCCGGGTTGAGGGATCAGTTCGAGGCCCGGCTTGCGCTGGAGGTCGAGGCAGCAAGGCTCGCCGCCCTACGTCACTCCCCTGAAGCCGTTTCGCAATTGCGCGCCTTGCTGGTTGCTCGCGGCAACTATGCCGGCGGCGACAAGGCGGCGTTCATCGAGCGCGACCTTGCCTTCCACAAGGCTGTCGTCGCGGCTTCGCAGAACAGGGCCATGATTGAAATCTACGAGTTCTTCTCTCTCTCGATTGCCGAGACCATCGAGGCGACGCTGGGTGAAGACATTCCCGAGCCCGATATGCAGGCGCATATCGCCATCGTCGATGCCATCGAAACCGGCAACCCCGAAGCGGCCGATAGGGCTGTGCGCCGCTTCATGGCCCCCATCGTCGCTACTCTTGATCGGTTACTTATGTCATGACCATGTCCCCGCAAAATCTCTCCTCCGTCGAATTGATCGATGCCGAGGCCGATGAAGTTCCTGCACCGCTGCCGCACGAAGGCAAGTCGCCGATTGGCAGGTTTCTGCTGGGTGCGAGCCTTGTTCTCATCGCTTTCAATCTGCGGCCGGTTTTCTCGAGCGCATCGACGCTCTTGCCGGAGATACGGACCGGACTTGGCCTCTCGGCCTTCGGCACCAGTATTCTTACGACCTTGCCCGTCATTTGCATGGGACTGTTTTCACCGCTTGCGCCAAGGCTGGCGCAGCGCCTGGGGACCGAGCGCGTCCTGCTCGGTGTCATTCTCCTGCTCGCGCTGGGCACAGCGCTGCGAGGCTTTTCTTCGATTTCATTGCTGTTCTTGGGCACCGCATTGGCCGGCGCCTGCATTGCTATCGGCAATGTCCTGTTGCCGGGCGTGGTCAAGCGCGATTTTCCCGATAAGGCGGCGCTCATGACGGGTTGCTATACGATGGCGCTATGCGCGGGGGCTGCGAGTGCGGCTGGCTTTACGCTTCCCGTTGAACACGCTCTCGGCGGTTCGCTCGGCGGCGCGCTGGCTGTCTGGGCCTTGCCTGCCTTTGCCGTTGGACTTCTCTGGCTGCCGCAGGTAATCGGCGCGCGCAGCCAGGCGCGGCGCACCGGCTTTCGTGTTACCGGTTTGTGGAGAGACCGCATCGCTTGGCAAGTAACGCTTTTCATGGGATTGCAATCGGCGCTTGCCTATTGCGTCTTCGGCTGGCTGGTACCCATTCTACGTGAACGTGGTCTCGACGGCGTGACGGCTGGCGTCATCGTATCTGCCTCGGTCATGGTGCAGGCGGCCGCCTGCTTGGTGGCACCTCATATCGCCGTCAAGGGTAAGGATCAGCGCGCGATCAATGTCATCCTCTGCATAATTGCCGTCGTTGCCTTGCTGGGTCTGCTGTTTGCTCCGCTCTGGACTGTCTGGTTCTGGGCTGTGCTCCAGGGCATCGGTCAGGGCGGATTGATTGCGGTGGCGCTGACCGTCATCGTATTGCGTTCGCCCGATGCGCATGTTGCCGCGCATCTCTCCGGCATGGCGCAATTCGTGGGTTACCTGCTTGCCGCGATCGGCCCGCTCGTCGTCGGCATGATCCACGGTTGGACTGGAAGCTTTGCCTGGAGCTCCGTCCTATTCCTGCTGCTCGGTCTCGGTGCTGCGATCAACGGCTGGTTTGCCGGCCGTGCGATCACTGTCAACGCCAGAACAATTGAGACCGCCTGATGGATGGGATGTCGGCCGCATCCGGGCCGGCAAGCGAAATCCTGAGGCGCCGGCTCGGGTCATATGCTGACATACAGGCGGATCGCATGATTATGACGTGTGACGAAACGATCCGGATTAACCGGCTTTCCGTTGGCGCCGTGGTGGTTCGATCGCCGGAGGAATGTCGGCTACGTTTTTCGTATGGCCCAGGAGAGCCTTCTTTGCCAAGGTCGATCTTGCGGCCGCATAGGAGGCAGAGACCATTGGATAATCCGCGGGCAAGCCCCATTTTCTTCGATATTCTTCGGGGGTCAGACCATATTTACTGTTCAGGTGGCGCTTGAGCGACTTGTATTTTCCACCATCTTCGAGGCAGATCAGATAGTCGTCGGTGATGGATTTCTTGATCGGCACAGCCGGCTTCAATAGTTTTTCCACCGCCGCCGCTGATGAGGCGGCCTGCTGAGAGCCTGTCAGTGCCGAATAAGTCTCCATGATGAGCCTCGGCAAATCTTCCGGCATCGTCGCATTGCGAAGTACGTAGGCAGACACAATCTTGCTCGTGAGCTCAATATACCTTTCGTGGCTGGTAGTAGTATTTTCCTTTTTCATTTTCGGCCTCACGCAATGTTTTTTATTTATGTATCCAATGTTGTTTTTGCTTTCAATGAAAATTGATGTGACTTTGGATATTCTTTGTCCTTGGTTTATTTTTGTAGTAAACATTACGCGCTGGAAGTTTAAAACTGTTATTTTCTCATTTTACCACAATATTCGAATTGCGCCTGTGGGAGATGCATGCCGCCGGCGTTCGAACATTCATTTGACAAGGACGGCGCGGGACTTGCAGGCTTTCGCTTCGCCTGGGTTGGTGTCAGTCACATCGCGGATGTGCCCTGTCGCCGGTGGAATGGCAGGACATGATGCTCGGTCAGCGGCGCCATGGTGATATTTCCCGGATCTTGTGGTGATACCCAGCGGATTTCCTCGATCTCTGCCGCTGCCGTGATTGCCGTATTGCCCACATGCAGCCGGAATATATCTGCAACGACGGTATAGTCCGGTTCATTGGCAGCTGGCGCCTGAAAACCGCCAAGGAAAGTCAGATCCTTAGCCTCTGCCGTAAGCCCCAGTTCTTCGAAGAGTTCCCTGATCAGCGCCGTCTCTGGCGTTTCCTGAGGTTCCACCTTGCCGCCTGGCTGCATGAAGGCGGTCGTGCCGCGCTTGCGCACGAGCAATGTCTCCCCGTCCGGGCGCAACACCAAAGCCGCCGCAATGCGTATCGTTTTCGTCATGCCATGATCTGATCGGATTCGCGGGCAAGTTTCAACACTGATAATGTCTGCGTATAATTCCGCGTCATATGCGCGTTCCACGCGCGGGCATCTTCGCTGTTACGGCTTCATCAGATGCTGGCGGAAAAATGCGACGACTGCGGTATTGAATTGCCTATGAAACGCGATGCGATCGAACCCCGGCGCGTCGATGCAGGCATCGGACGATGGGTGTATTTCCGGGCAAGGTGTCAGGAACGACAAATGTACGGCATTGGGGACGACTCGAAAATCAGGCTTCTCCGGCAATAGGCGTGCAAGCGTTGCGACATTTTCGGGAGCTGCTCCACCACCCCCTCCGAGTTCCGAGCCCCAAAGCTGAAGCGGGACTTTGACATCTTTCACGCTATCTGCGGTCGGGAAGACGATGCTCAACGGGTCGGCTACAACGACTGCCCTGATGCGAGGATCGTGGGTCAGTGATTGCGATGGCGGTTGTCGGGGAGGCTGAGCATGGCCCGCTGGGGGGCAGCCCGCCGCCTTCGGATCTGAACAGCGTGGCGGCAGTTTGGTGAAATCCGGATCGGCTCCGGCAACGACGAGACCGGTATATCCGCCCAGGGAAAATCCGTAGAAGCCGATCCGCTGCGGATTGATTTTTCCGGCGTCGGGAGACGCATCAAGCATGAAGTCGACGGTGCGTTTGATATCGGTAGGTCGCTCGATCAATACGCCAGGACCGTTTGCCTGGCTCATGTCGGCATGGTTGGCGTGCGGATGATTGATGGCAACGACAATGAAGCCGGCGTCGGCAAGTGCTTCGGCGGTGTCATGATGGCCGAGATACCAGCCGCCATAGCCGTGCGAGATGATGATGAGTGGCAACTCCTCGCCTGCAATCGGACAATCCGGCGTTGCCGGAACTGCCAGGGCTCGGATCCTCACCTCTGTCGGAGGGGCTGCGCAAGGAGACCACATGGCGGCGTCGATCGCCGGGTTATCCGCATCACCGGAGATGCGAATGAATTTCAAACCTGCCGCATATCCCGATGGTGCGGCAAGAAAGAGCGTGGCCGCGAGGGCAAGGCTGAAGCGGATCATGACAACGGCTCCATTTAACCAGAGATGTACGCTGCGCGATGGACTGCGATGGCAAGGTGCGTCGGTCCATAGGCCAGGCGATGACGCGAAGGCGGCATATGCCGGTTGTAAAAGCTATCTAGCTATCTTGTATAAACAGATAGCTTGTTATATTCGTTCTGTAAAGCTGAGGCATTCATGACTGACTCGATCCAAGTTCAATTGCGGAAGGGCGTGCTCGATCTTTGCGTCCTGGCCGTGCTCTCGCGGGGCGAAAGCTACGGCTATGAAATTGCGAGTACGCTGGTTGCGGCGGTCGGCATGGGTGAAGGAACGATCTACCCGTTGATGCGCAGGATGCAGAATGACGGCCTAGTTGCGACCCGCATCGTCGAGTCGAGCAACGGTCCGCCGCGTAAATATTATCGGCTCACGCCGCTGGGGCGTTCGATTTTCGAAGCGCATCGCCGCGACTGGCGCTCGCTAGCAGGCTCCGTCGACAAGCTACTCGAGGATTTGCC
The DNA here is from genome assembly GCF_057784515.1 of Martinezella sp. CNPSo 3732. NCBI lineage: Bacteria > Pseudomonadati > Pseudomonadota > Alphaproteobacteria > Hyphomicrobiales > Rhizobiaceae > Martinezella > Martinezella sp. CNPSo 3732. The sequence continues at coordinate 7,498 of NZ_JBXSOO010000040.1, read as the reverse complement.
ATGACCAGGGAAGCCTTTTTGCGCACGCTGAGATTGGGACTTGCAGGCCTGCCTCCTCACGAGGTCGATGACATCGTGGCCGACTATGCTGCTCATTTTGCCGAGTCCGAGGCCTCTGGTCGAAGCGAGGAGGAGGTTTCCGCCGCTCTCGGCGATCCCGCCAGGATTGCGCGAGAGCTGCGTGCGGATGTCGGATTGCGACGCTTCGAGGCGCATTGGAGCGTGCCGAATCTTTTGGCTGCCATGATGGCGCTGGCCGGCCTTGCTATCGTCGATATCTTCTTCCTGTTGCCTTTGCTGTTTGCGGCGATGTTCGTCACGCTCGGCCTTGCGATCGCATTGGTGGCCGTCGGCGCCGTTGGCCTGAAGATCATCGTCACGACCGTGCTGTTCCATATCGGCTTGCCCTCCGTCGGCATGCTGGCCCGCCTGCTTGTCGGTGCCGGGCTCGTGAGCTGCTTCGTGGGTGGCGGTGCTTTGCTGCTGATGGGTCTGAGTTTGGGCATCCGCATGCTTGGGCAATATGCCCGCCTACATTTCCGCTTGGCGCAAGTAGACGAAGGTCGAGCTTGAGCGCCGGACTGCACATCGTTGGAGGAAATGGACAATGAACGGGAAATTGGCGACTGTCGCGACGACCGGACTGATTTGTGCATTCGTCTTTCTTGCGCTTGGCATCGGGCTTTCCGGGCCTGATTGGGCAAACGCAGGACATTGGTGGGGTAGTATGCAATCCAGTTGCGGATCTGCGGCATCCGGTGGACAGCAGGTTATCCTGCCTTTCAGCTCCAATGGCAGCCTAACGATCGATATCCCGGCCTCTGTTCACTATCAGCCGGGCGGAAAGGCGGAGGCGGTCATCACCGGAGACCCCGCTCTGCTCAATCATGTGCGGCTCGAGGGCGGAAGGCTGAGCATGGATTGCAATCCGGGTTGGTCTAACTCCAAATTCGACGTCAGCCTGTCAGGACCGCTCGTCACTGATTGGAGGGTGCGGGGCAGCGGCGATCTCGCTCTGTCGCAGCTCGATCAAGCAGATCTGCGTCTGAGGATATCCGGAAGCGGCAGCGTCACTGCCACGGGAAGCGCACGCTCGGTCGATCTCGATGTATCCGGTTCGGGCACTGCGCGTCTCAAGGACCTGGCCGCTCAATCCGCGAAGATCAGAATTCAGGGCAGTGGCGACGCGGAAGTTGCAGCTGCCGCGGATGCAGACGTCTCGATCAGCGGAAGCGGCAATATCGAACTCTACGGGCATCCGGTGCTGCGGCGTTCCGAGATCAGAGGCAGCGGCCGTCTGGTAGAGGTGCCATAATCCATGGCGAGACAGCGCGCCGCGCGGCAGCGATCCTAGCCGTCGGCTTTGATCGATATCATGCGATCGCCTTGCTTTGAATGATTCTCATGTTAATCAGTGGGGGCCATAATCGAAGCGAACATGCAAAAGATGCAAAACAAAACAGACAGTGATGTAAGGCCGCGCGCTGAGCCTGAAACCACGGCGACACAAGCAAAGCGGCCGTTGCGCGATCGCCGCCGCTCGCTAGCGATCGGACTTCTGCGCGCCCGTGAAGCGGTCATGAGCCATTTCAGGCCGATCCTGGCGGCGCATGATGTGACGGAGCAGCAATGGCGTGTCATTCGCGTTCTCTATGAGGGCGGCAAGCTCGATGCCACGGAACTTGCAGACAAGGCATCCATCCTGGCGCCAAGCCTTACGCGCATGATCCGCGCGCTCGAGGAGCGCGGCTTCATCACCAAGCACAAAGACAGCGCCGATGGTCGCAGGGTGTTACTGCAGATCACCCCGGCAGGGCAGGCGATCGTCGAGGATGTCATGCCGGAGAGCCAGAAAGTCTATGCCGATATCGATGCCCGCTTCGGCGAGGAGAGGGTGGAGAAGCTCCTCGATATGCTGGAGGAACTTGCCTCGCTGAAGTTGGAGAATGGCCCAATTGGTGAGGAATGAGACCTTTTCCCGATTTCGTTAATGTGTTAAGTATTTGATTGACGCGTCAGAGGATCTGTAGCAGTCTTCCGCAGTGCTGACACTGTTGGGAGGCGGAGTTGGACCTGTTGCAAAATCGCAGTCTGGTTGACCGGACCTGGTCGCCGACGCCCTATGACCAGTGGGTTGACGATCTTCAGAGCATTTGCGGCAACTTCAATCCGCACACGGTGCAACGCGGTGACAGCGTCATCGGCACGGCCAGCCGTATCGACGTCTGCGGCATGGAGTTCGCCCATGTTTCCAATGATCTCGATTACGTCCACCGCGATTGGGATGACATTCGCCGCGACGCCAATGAGCACCTGTTCCTGATCCTGCAGCTAGAAGGCGTCTGCGGTGTCGAGCATTCCGGCCAGCAGAACATCCTCGATGTCGGTGAATGCATTCTCGTCGACTCCACGCGCCCGACGACCTTCTATTTCCGCGGACACTTTTCCAATCACCTGTCGCTGCATCTGCCCCGGCAGTTGATGTATTCGAACAGCAAGATCGATTTCGATGTTGCGCGCAAGCTCGAGGCGAGCGACCCGATGGCAATGATGCTGCGTGCATTGATCGCCAAGATGATGACCACGCCGGACAATGAAGCAGCTTCGCCCTATCTTCGCCAGCTGATGTTTGACACGACCCGCCAGGCATTCCTCTCCACGGGCGCCCAGACGGCAAGCCTGAATTCCCTGCATGAAAGCGCCAGCAAGCGGATGCAGATGGTCGATATCCTCATCGACAAGCATCTGACCGATAGCGACCTCAGCGCCAAATGGCTGGCGACACGGCTCGGCATTTCGATCCGCACCCTGCAGCAGGATTTCCAGGGCATGGGCATGACCTGCACGACAGTCATCCGCGACAAGCGGCTGCGCTTTGCGCGGGAAAAGATCGAGCAGCTCAAGGAGCAGCGCAACCCGACGACGATAGCCGAAGTCGCCTATTCGGCGGGGTTCAATGACATTTCCTATTTCAATCGCAGCTTCAAGGAGCTGTTCGATTGTGCGCCGAGTGAGCTGCTGCGCGCCGCCGAGCCGGCTTCATAGATTGGACTGAAGCGCGTGACTGCGCTCCAGTCCAAGACGAGGCGCGTTTCTCCCCAAGACGGGTTTTAGGGCAAGGGCCATAGTCCTCTCGAAAGTCACGGGAGGAAAATGTCGTGAAGCAGTACACCCTGCTTATCGGTGGCGAGGCTGTTGCCACATCTCATCATGCACCGGTGAAAAACCCGTCGAATGGTGACATCATCGGCCATATGCCGCTCGCCAGCGAAGCGGATCTCGACCGCGCGGTTGCCGCGGCCGCCGAAGCCTTCAAGGGCTGGTCGCAAACCTCCAGCGAGGAGCGCGCCGCAGCCTGCCGCGCCGTCGCCGAAAAGATTACCAAGCACGGCGAGGAACTTGCCCAGATCCTGACCCGCGAACAGGGCAAGCCGCTCAATGGTCTCGGCTCGCGCTTCGAGATTGGCGGCGCGCTCGCCTGGACGCGCCACACCGCCGAACTCGATCTGCCGATCGAGATCCTGCAGGACGACAATGAAGGGCGCGTCGAGCTGCATCGCAAGCCGATCGGCGTCGTCGGTTCGATCACGCCCTGGAACTGGCCCGTCATGATCGCCTGCTGGCATATCGTTCCAGCGGTGCGCGCCGGCAACACCGTCGTCATCAAGCCGTCGCCGTTGACCCCGCTTTCGACAATCCGTCTCGTCGAAATCATGAACGAGGTTCTGCCGCCCGGCGTCGTCAATGTCGTCACCGGCGAAAACAGCATTGGTGCCGCTCTTTCCGCCCATCCCGATATCGCCAAGATGACCTTCACCGGCTCGACGGAAACGGGCAAAAAAGTTATGGCCTCGGCAGTCGCGACCCTGAAACGCCTCACGCTGGAACTCGGCGGCAACGATGCCGGCATCGTCCTGCCCGATGCCGACCCCAAGGCTATTGTCGAAGGCCTCTTCTGGGGTGCCTTCATCAACAACGGCCAGACCTGTGCGGCGCTGAAACGGCTCTATGTGCATGACAGCATCTATGAGGAGGTCTGCCGTGGCCTTGCGGACTACGCTTCCAAGATCGTCGTCGGCGACGGGCTGGATGAGGCGAGCATCCTGGGGCCAGTGCAAAACGAGATGCAGTTCGACAAGGTGCGCGAACTGGTCGAGGATGCGCGCGCCAATGGCGGCCGCATTCTGACCGGTGGTACGCCGATGGACCGCCCGGGCTATTTCTATCCGATCACGCTGGTCGCCGATGTCGATCACGGTATCCGCCTGGTCGATGAGGAGCAGTTCGGCCCGGCCCTGCCCATCATCCGCTATAGCGATATCGACGAAGTGGTCGCGCGCGCCAACCAGAACCCGGCCGGCCTCGGCGGTTCCGTCTGGTCCTCCGATACCGAGAAGGCGAAGCGCTATGCGGTGCGGCTCCAATGCGGCTCGGTCTGGATCAACAAGCATGGTACGATCCAGCCGAATGCGCCTTTCGGCGGCGTGAAGCAGTCCGGGATCGGCGTCGAATTCGGCGCGGAAGGATTGAAGGAATTCACGACAATTCAGACGGTATTGAGCTGAGCCATGACGACTTACGACTATATCATCGTCGGTGGCGGCTCCTCGGGCTGCGTGCTGGCAAACCGGCTGTCGGAAAATCCGGCGCACAAGGTGCTGCTGATCGAATCCGGGCGGCGGGACTCCGATCCCTGGATTCATATCCCAGCGACCTTTTTCAAGGTGCTGGGCAAGGGCATCGATATTCATCCCTATGCCTCGAACCCTGACAAGGGTCTGAACGGGCGGCCGAGTATCGTGCCGCAAGGCAATGTGCTCGGCGGCGGCAGTTCCGTGAATGCGATGATCTATATTCGCGGTCATCGCAACGACTATGACACCTGGTCGCAAATGGGCTGCCAGGGCTGGTCCTACGAGGATGTGCTGCCGGCTTTCCGTTCGCTGGAGAATAATGAGCGCCTGAACGGCCACTACCACGGCAAAAAGGGCGGTCTGCGCGTTTCGGACCCCCGTCATCGCCATCCTTTGAGCGAGGCCTTCATCGAGGCGGCGACTGAAATCGGCATTCCGCACAATGATGATTTCAACGGCGCGGATCAGGCCGGCGTCGGCTTTTATCAGAGCACGACCTATGGCGGCCGTCGCTGGAGTTCGGCCCAGGCATTCCTGCGCGAAGCGGAGAAGCGGCCGAACCTGACCGTGCTGACGGAGCGCAAGGTCGCCCGCATCCTGTTCGAAGGGCAGAAGGCCGTCGGTGTCGAGCTGCTCGACGGCACGATATTCAGGGCGTCTCGCGAGATCGCGCTGACCGCGGGAGCCATCGCAACGCCGAAGATCCTGCAGCTCTCGGGTGTCGGCGATGGCGAACATCTTTCCTCGCTGGGCATCAAGGTCGTAGCGGATCTGCCGGGCGTCGGTGCCAACTACCAGGACCATCTGGAAGTGCCGGTGCAGGGAGAGACGCACGAGCCGATCTCGATCCTCGGCCATGACAAGGGGCTGCGGGCCGCCGGCCATATGCTGCGGTATCTGACTTCGCATCGCGGCCTGTTGACGTCCAACGTCGTCGAGTGCGGCGGTTTCATCGATACATCGGGCACGGGTCAGCCGGATGTGCAATTCCACGTCCTGCCCGTTCTGATCGGCTTTGTCGATCGCGATCCGGAGCCCGGTCATGGTTTGAGTATCGGCCCATGCTATCTGCGGCCGCGCTCGCGCGGCTGGATACGATTGAAGAGCGCCGATCCGACCGAACAGACGGATTTCAACGCCAATCTGCTTTCCGATCCGACCGATCTTGAAACCTTGGTGCGTGGCGTCGAAACGGCAATCCGCATCCTCGATGCGCCGGCCCTTGCCAAACTGGTTAAGCGCCGCGTGCTGCCGAAGCCGGGCGTCGAGAAAGATCCCGAAGCGCTCCGCGATTACATTCGTCAGTCCTGCAAGACAGTATTCCATCCGGCGGGAACGGCTCGCATGGGCCGGGCTGACGATCGCATGGCCGTCGTCGGGCCAGATCTGAAGGTGCGAGGGATCGAGGGGCTGCGCGTCTGCGACGCCTCCATCATGCCGACACTGGTATCCGGCAACACCAACGCACCGACCATGATGATCGCGGCCAAGGCGGCGGCTTTCATGACTGGAAAAGCGATTTCCGGCTGAGCCCGACATCGGGGAAGCAAAGAGCCCGTGGGGAGCGGGACAACAAACTGGAGGAGACGATGCCTATCAATCTGAGAGGGCTGGCAATCGGCCTTTTGCTGACACTCGCATCGGCGTTCAGCGCGCATGCGGCCGCATCTTGCGGCGACAACACTGGAAAGCCGGCAACGGGTGAACCGATTATCATTGGTGCCATCACGGGCAAGACCGGACCGGATGACTTTTCCAATTCCACCAAGGCGGCGAAGGCCTATTTCGACTGCCTGAACGCCAATGGTGGCATTAAGGGCCGGCCGATCAAATATCTGGTCGAAGACGATCAGTGGAATCCCGAAATCGCCGCACAGCTCGCCGCAAAGCTGGTCAACGACGAGAAGGCCGTGCTGATGGTCGGCAATTCCAGCTATGTCGAATGCGGCGCCAATGCCGATTTCTACAAGAAGTCGGGCATTTTGGTCGTCGCCGGTGTCGGCGTGCCGCGTGAATGCTACTTTGCGGAGAATTATGCGCCGACCAATGCCGGGCCGCGCGTGTCGATGCTCGGTGCGATGGGCTATGCGCTCGACAAGCTGAATGCGAAGTCCGTCGTCTGCATCGGTCCCAATATCCCGAATGTCGGCACCTGGTCCTGCGATGGCGTCATGCTGCTCGCCAAGGAAAAGGGCTTCGCCGCCCAGACGATCCTCATGGATCCAGGTTCCGCTGACGCCACATCGATCATCCTGCAAGCGGCGGCAAGCAAGCCGGATGTCATCGTGCTTGGCCTGTCGAAGGGCGTGGCCGTGCCGCTGCTGACGGCTGCCGAAGAGCAGGGCCTCAACCAGACGATCACCTTCCTCAGTGCTGCCTCTGCTTACGATCTCTCGGTCCCAGCTACCATCGGTTCCGGCTGGGACGACAAGTTCTATGTCAACATGGAATTCAACGATCTGAACGCGCAGACGCCGGACAATCAGAATTGGCTCGCCGTCATGGATCAGTACGGCCAGAAGTCCGATCCGCGCGATACCTTCGCCCAGGCCGGCTATCTCGCGGCTCGCATCGCCGAGAAGGCACTGATGACGCTTGACCCTGCCAAGATCGACCGCGAGACCGCCTCTGCCGCCGTACGCGAAATCAAGGGTTTCAAGAGCGATATCTTCTGCGCTCCCTGGTACTACGGCGATGGCCAGCCGCGCCACAACGCCAATTCGACGACGCGCATGGCCGTTGCCGAGGGTGGAAAGTGGAAGGTCGTTTCCGATTGCGTACCGTCGCCTGATCCTGAGCTGAAGGATATCCGCGCCTTCGAAAAGTCCGCCGGCATCAACTGAGCCCTGACGCTTGCCATCGGT
>NZ_JBXSOO010000039.1:0-16674 GCF_057784515.1 Martinezella sp. CNPSo 3732 | reverse complement strand
ACGAAGCTAGAGGAGCTTACGCGGCGCAAGCTTTCAGCCAGCTTTCAATTTCCGATCCCATGCAGCGATATTGCAGCTAATTTCACCAGGGTTGTTCGTGGAACGATCTCCTTGAAGCTTGTGGCCAAGTATCGATGACCCGTTGATGCGGACGATCTCCAGCACGGACGCAGATCCGATTGCACTTCGTCATCGGATTGACGCAATCGCCGCCTGCAGACGCGACGGCCGCCTCGCTGCCCTGCCGCGCAAGCCGTCGAATGCGAGATAGATGACCGGTGTAGTGAACAAAGTCAGCGCCTGCGAGACGATCAGGCCGCCGACGATCGCGATGCCGAGAGGAACGCGCAATTCGGATCCAGGCCCGGTTCCCAATGCCAGCGGAACTGCTCCGAACAATGCCGCAAGCGTCGTCATCATGATGGGTCGGAACCGCAGCATGCAGGCCTGTCTTATGGCATCTTGTGGCGCCAGCTTCTGCGTTCGTTCGGCAACAAGCGCAAAGTCGATCATCATGATCGCATTTTTCTTGACGATGCCGATCAAAAGAATGATGCCGATCATCCCCATGATCGACAGGTCCAGATTGGCCAGTTTCAAGGCCAACAAGGCTCCAAGCCCAGCCGACGGCAGCGTGGAAATGATCGTCAGCGGATGAACGGCGCTTTCATAGAGGACGCCCAGCACGATATAGACGGCGACGATGGCGGCAAGAATGAGCCATGGCTGGCTTCGCAGCGAATCCTGGAATGCCTGAGCCGTCCCTTGGAAAGTGCCGATGACGGTTGCCGGCATGGCGGCCCTCGTCTCCGCCGCCTTGATCGCCGTCACAGCATCGCTAAGGGCGCTGCCCGGTCTCAGGTTGAAAGAGATCGTCGTTGCCGGAAGGGACCCCTGGTGATTTATGGAAACAGGCAGAACCCCTGTCTTCAGCGATCCAAGCATGCTGAGCGGGACAAGCTTGCCGGTGGTAGAAGACTTGACATAGAGATGCGACAGCGCCTCCGGCGACAGGGCGAACTGCGGCGCAAGCTCCATCACGACGTGGTATTGGCTGACCTGCGTGTACATCGTCGCGATCTGGCGTTGCCCGAAAGCATCGTAAAGCGTTTGATCGATCTCAGAAACGCTGACGCCGAGCCTGGACGCCGTTGAGCGATCTATATCGAGCGTGAGGCTGGTTGCAGCCTGCTGCTTGTCGGAAATCACATCCTGCAGCTCGGGAAGACCCTTCAGAACCTTGGTCATTTTCGCTGCCCATAGATCGAGCTCCGCCGTATCGGGATCTTGAAGCGTGTATTGGTATTGCGAAGCGGAAGACCGTCCACCGATCTGGACATCCTGACGAACCTGCAGGCCGACTGTAAGCCCTTCCAAGCCCGCGGTCGCTGAACGCAGACGCGCCAGCACTGCCGATGCCGGGCTTCGCGTGCCGATCGGCTTCAGATTGATCTGAAGCTGGCCGACGCTGGCCGATGGACTAGGGTTGATCCAATAGGCGACGTTATCAACGGCCGGGTCCGCCATGACAATATGCGCGAGTTCCTGCATCTTTGTCGACATATCGGCAAAGGATATGTCGGTTGCGGCCTGCGCCTGCCCTTGAACCCATCCCGTATCCTGTTGCGGAATGAAGCCCTTCTGGATGGAAACGTAAAGCCAGCCCGTCACCGCCATCGTGGCGACAGCAACGACAAGCACTATCGTGCGATTGCGAAGAACGAGATCGAGCGCTCTTCCATATCCCGCCGTGCATTTTTCGAAGAATGCCTCCGACCAGCGGAAGAACGCGCCGTGCGGCTTATCGTGATCATGCTTGATCAACCATGCGCACATCATAGGGGTGACCGTCAGCGAAACCAGCCCCGATATCATGATCGCCACGCTGATCGTCACGGCAAACTCACGGAAAAGGCGACCGACAATCCCGCTCATCAGAAGGATGGGAATGAAAACGGCAACCAGCGAGACAGTCATCGAAACGATGGTAAAGCCCACCTCTCGCGATCCCTCGACAGCGGCGTCGAGAGCGGACTTTCCCTCTTCGACATGTCGCATCACATTTTCGATGACCACGATGGCGTCATCGACCACAAATCCGACAGCGATGGTCAATCCCATGAGCGAGAGATTATCGAGGCTGTAGCCGGCAAGATACATGACGGCAAAGGTACCGATCAAGGACAGCGGAATGGTTGCAGCCGGAATAATCGTCGCCCACAGATTTCGCAGAAAACTGAAGATCACCAGCACGACGAGGCCGATCGTAATGAGGATCGTTACCTTGACGTCATCGACCGAGGACTGGATCATGCCCGACCTGTCCGCGACAACCGATAGCTTGATCCCGGCCGGCAGCCCTGCCTCCATTTGTGGCAGCTTCGCCTTGATGCCCTGAATGGTATCAAGCACGTTTGAACCGGCCATTTTATGGACATCCAGCATCACCGACCGCTTATCCTGCAGCCAAGCCGCCTGGTTGACGTCCTCCGGAGCAGAGACCACCGTTCCGAGATCCTCCGCGCGAATGGGCGAGCCGTTCTTATAGGCGATCACCATCGAACGAAATGCAGGGACGTCCATGATTTGGTCGGTCGCATCGAGAACGACTGTCCGTCCGTTGCCGGCCAGCTGCCCCTTGGGCTGATTGACGGTCTGAAGGCCGACGGCGCTTCGAATATCCTCCATCGTCAATCCCCGCGCCGCAACCTTGTCCGGATCGAGCTGTATGCGGATCGCCGGCCGCTGGGGGCCATGGTAGTCCACCAGGCCCACGCCATTCATCTGCGAAACCTGCTGCGCGATGATATCTTCCGCATAGTGATCGAGCTCGGTCGTGGGAATGCGGTCGGATGTGAGCGCCAGGGTGAGGATCGTCGCTTCCGCTGGATTGCTCTTATGGAAGGTGGGAGCGGCCGGCAGATCCTTGGGCAATTGGCCGCTTGCGGCGCTGATGGCGGCCTGAACGTCCTGCGCAGCGGCATTGATATCCCTGTTGAGATCGAATTGCAGCGCAATAGAGGTTCGCCCGGACGAACTCGTCGACGTCATCTGGGATACACCCGAGATTGTCGAAAGTTGATTTTCCAGCGGTGTCGCAACCGATGTCGCCATAGTCTCGGCACTCGCGCCGGGAAGAGAGCTTGAGATCTGGATCGTGGGAAAATCGACCTGAGGCAGCGACGCTATGGGCAACAAGCCGTAGGCGATGGAGCCGACGATCAGAAGTCCGGCAGCCAGCAAGCAAGTTCCGACCCTGCGCTGGATGAAGATTTGTGAAAGATTCATTGGACCGCCCCCTCGCCGGCAGCGGCCAACTTCTTGCCGTCAGGACCTTGCGTGGAGACGACAGTTCCATCGGCAAGCCGGGACTGGCCTGAGGTGACAACGGTCTCGCCACTGGAGATGCCTTGCGTAACTGCGGTGAGGCCCGAGTAAGCAATGCCGGTGGTCACTGAGGCGGCGGAAACCTTGTTGCCCGGCTTTACGACGAAGACATACGAACCTGTCTGCCCGTTCTGTATCGCCGAGGATGGCACGACCGTCGAATTCGGATCGGTGCGCAGGGTTATGTTTGCCGTCACCAGCTCTCCGGGCCAAAGCGACAGGTCATCGTTTGCAAACACGGCCTTCAATTTCACCATGCCGGTCGATGAATCCACTTGGCTGTCTATCGCACTTAGTTTTCCGTCGGCCAGATGCTTGGCGCCGTCGCGGCTATATGCCGAGACGGTCAGCTGTCCCTTTGCCTGTCCCGCAACCAGATCGGGAAGATCATCCTGCGTCAGCGTGAATTCGACGGAGATGGGGCGCATCTGCGTGACGGTCACCACGCCCGTCGCATCGGTTGTACGCAGGATGCCTCCTTCCTGCTGCTGGCGCAAACCTACCCTGCCGGCGATCGGTGCCGTGATGGTTGCGAACTCCAGATTGAGTTTCGCAGTATCGAGCGCTGCCTTTCCCGATGCGGCCGTGGCATCCATGACCTTGACTTGCGCGGCCGCCGTCTGGGCAGCCTGGGTCGTGCCGCTGCCCGTGGTCGTGAGCTTCTGTGCCCGGGCCTCGTCGATCTTCGCCTGATCGAGCTGGGCCAGCTCCTTGTCGTAGTCCGCCTGTGCCTGTGCGACGGCTGCCGCGTAGGGGCGAGGATCGATTGTCGCAAGGACATCTCCAGCCTTGACATCCTGTCCTTCGGCGAAGGCAATATGCTGGAGCTGACCGTCGACGCGAACCTTCACATCCACGGCGGTCAACGGGGAAACCACACCGAGACCACTGCGCACGACGGGTAGATTTTTTATTGCAGCCGTTGCGGTCTGCACCGGGATCGGCGCGCGTTCGGATGTCGATGCTTTGGCTTTGCTCAAACCGGCCCCCGGCCAATAGACGAAATACCCAGCTACTGCTCCGGCTACCGCCAAAGCGCCTATCCCCAGAAGATAAAATGACCTGGCTGAACTGTTTGGCCCTGCACGGGAACGATCCACCGCAAAACTCCATAAAGCGTTTAAAGTTGCGCAGGGACAAGGGACATCCGCCACGCGATGCTTGCAAATGTGGCGGATCGCAAATGGCTGGGAATTCGCGCCAGGATGAAAAATTTTTTATGTTTCGCCGAAGCCGCGGATTATGGCTTGATGAGATACCCGGCGCCTGGAACTGTGATTATCATGCTTGTCGCTGCGCCCATGTCGATCTTCTTGCGTAAACGATGGACATGCATGTCGACGATGTTGCCACGGGGATCGAAGTCGTAGTCCCACGCTGCCTCAAGCAGCATCGCACGGGTTACAACGGAACCTGCGTTGCGCATAAGAGCCTGCAGAAGGAGGAATTCCCTGAACTGCAGATCAATGATGCGTTCCTTCCTACGCGCAATTCGCCGCCGAAGATCGAGAGACAAATCGCCGACGACCAGCGTGTTCTCGTAGCCCTCCGTTACGAAGTGCTTCGTAATGGCCTCGATGCGGGCAAGGAGTTCGGAGAAGAAGAAGGGCTTGGCGAGGTAGTCGTCGCAGCCGGCACGCAATCCCTCCACACGATCCATCGAGCTCGCCAGCGCGCTCACCATGATCACCGGCACATTGACCTTCATCTCGCGAAGGCGTCTGACGAGCTCGATGCCGTCAAGCTTGGGCAGAAGTCGGTCCACCACCAGCCCGTCGTAAATCAGCTCCATTGCAAGTACGAGGCCGAGTTCGCCATCGCCTGCGACATCAACGACATGCCCGGATTCGGAAAGGCCTCGCTTCAGATAGGCCGCACTTCGGTCATCATCTTCAACTACCAGCAGGCGCATTCAATCCTCGTTGAAGACAGCACGTCGTTCCAAGCGCTCGCGAAGATGAAATTGATTTCATGTTCAGGCGAACGAATATTCAACATTGATTATCTAGATATTGCGCAGAAACTAGTCAGCATTCTTGGAGGAAATGTGTCGAAGATACTCGTGGTCGAGGACGACCTGGGGACAGCGTCGGAAATCGAGGCGGCACTTGTGGACCACGGCTGCACCGTTACACAGTCGGCCGACGGTCGCGATGGGCTGGTCAAGGCGATTTCCGGCACATTTGACGCCATTGTGCTCGATCGCATGCTGCCCGGCACCCTTGATGGGCTCGGAATGCTGGCTGCCTTACGGGCAGCGTCGGTGCAGACCCCGGTCCTGATTTTGAGCGCGCTTTCAGCGGTCGACGAACGGGTACGCGGCCTCAAGGCCGGCGGCGACGACTATCTGACGAAACCGTTTGAAGCGCTCGAGCTGACGGCGCGGCTGGATGTCCTCATGCGCCGCCGAACCAATACGGCCCAGGAGACGGTTCTCAAAGTCGGCGATCTTGAAATCAATCTCCTGACGCATACCGCCAGCCGGGCCGGCAACATCATCGATCTCCTGCCGCGGGAATATCAGTTGCTTGAATATCTCGCCCGGCACTCCGGTCAAATCGTTACGCGCACGATGATGTTCGAAGAAGTTTGGCACTACCGGTACGGCGAGGCGACGAATGTCATCGACGTGCATATCAGCAAGCTTCGTAAGAAGCTGGATCTGCCTGGGCTTGCGCCCCTGATCCGAACGCTTCGAGGCTCAGGTTATGTTCTCGATGCGGCTGATTGAACTTTTCAGGACGAGCGGCTTCCGATTGGCGCTTGCCTTCCTGCTTGTGTTCGGCGCGGCGGCAAGTGCGCTGTTTCTGTTCGTCGATTGGCAGATGCAAAGCTTTCTCGACCAGAGAAGCGACGAATGGCTGAGGCGCGAGATGCAATCGCTTCAGAACCTGCCCACTGAGGCGATCGTTTCGCGCCTATCCGCCCGAAGTCGGGATCTGACGAACACCGAACGCCCCTTTTCGCTTTTCGATCAGAGCGGCAAGCTGGTCGCGGGAATCCCGCTCACCTATCCCGAAGGATCCGTTGTTGACGCTCCCTTTGATTTCACAGACCATAGCGCGACGAGGAAAGAACACTACAGAGGGTTGCTGTCTCGCCGGGCTGATGGCAGCTCCATCCTGGTCTCCCAAAGCCTGCATGAGCAACGCGAATTTCGCGAACGCCTCGAAAATGCGACGCTATTCGCGTCGCTGACGACAGCGCTGCTCGGCCTTGCGGGCGCCATCGCCATCGGCTTTGGCGCGGTTCGTCGGCTGGACGCTATGTCCGGCGCGGCCGCGCAAATCATGAAGGGCGACCTCAAGCAGCGACTGCCGACAGGCCGCGCCGGAGGCGACATCGATCGTCTCGCCAATGTCGTCAACGAAATGCTCGACGAAATCGAGCGTCTGATGCAGGAGGTAAAGGGTGTCTGCGACAACATCGCCCACGACATGCGCACTCCGCTCACACGCCTCCTCGGGAGCCTTGAGCGCGCGCGCCGGCGCGCGACCAATATCGACGAATATCACGGCTACATCGATGAAGCGCTCGACGAAATACGTGGCATCCACAAGACGTTTGGTGCGCTTCTGCGAATCTCGGAGGTCGAGGACGGGCTGAGGCGGTCTGGCTTCATAGACATCGATCTGAAAGCAGTTGCAAGCGATGCGGTTGATTTCTTCGAGCCTGCCGCCGATGAAGCCGGTATCATTCTTTCGTACCAATCGAGCACCGACGAGCCAGCCATCATTTCTGGTGATCCCAACCTCATTTTCGAAGCGATAGCCAACTTGATCGACAACGCAATCAAGTTCACGCCAAAGGGCGGACTAGCGCTCGTTGAGGTCGAAGGCGATGGCCACGTTGTGTCGGTCACGGTGGAGGACACTGGCATAGGAATCCGCTCAGAAGAGGCCGACGCCGTGCTCCGCCGTTTCTATAGAGCCGAGAAGAGCCGGCATACTCCTGGCAATGGCCTGGGCCTCAGTCTCGTCTCGGCAATTGCAAGACTGCATGGCATGCATCTTGAAATCACCTCTCCAAAGATCGGTACGCGCATTCGCCTTGTAACGGCTCCGGCAGCGTCGATCGCGGGACAACGTGCGGGGAAATCATATTCAGTGAGAACGTGAGGCATCTCGCCTGAAGGAAAAGGCCGGCATTGTTCCCGCAGTTGCCGCTCTCCTGCTCGCTCAGCATTGCGATGATCTGTTCCTCTGTAAACCGTGCACGCTTCATTTCGTCCGCGTCCGGATAGGCTTTTGCGATCTGCCGCTTAGCGTGCGTTTGGCTTCCGACGATTTTTCTGACCGAATAGGGCAAGGCTACGCCGCGCTTGTGCGAACGTCGCCACTGGGCGTAGCCTGAGGAAACACAGCCGATACGTTCGCATGAGCGCGCGAGCGATTTCTAGCCCAGCCCGGAATGGCAAGACGCTCGCATAGCGCCATCGCGACAGATGAAAGCTTCCGCGATTGCCCTGTATCTGCGATGGCACTTCGAGATCCTGACTGATCGGTAGCGGGTGCACGAAAGCGGATTTGAGCCCGGCTAGGAATTCGAGATCGAATGCCAGGTCGAAGGGAAGCCGCATCGGTAGCAATGCGTTGAGGAACCATCGCGCCGCTGCACGGTTGATCAGATATGCCCCTGAGCCCTTTTCTCTGGTGAGAGCGATCGCAAGGCAGCGGTGGCCATCCAGGGCACGGAAGGCGTATTTCCTGCCGCTGCTGACCGTCGACAGGCGCAGAATGTCCCAATCGCTTTCCGCCCGGATCGCACCTTCCAGAATGTCGATGAGATCGAAGGGAAGCTTGAGGTCGTCTTCCAATATGAGAGCGAAGGCATTTTCCGTTTCGAGGAATCGGCGGGCGCATTCGATATGGCTGAGATAGCAGCCGATCTCTGCAGGGTTGGGTTTCCTGCCGTGGAGAACGCGGTATTGAATCTCGTCGAACTCTCTGATGGGTAAAACGATCGCCCGGCCCTCGACTGCCGTCACTCGCTCGAACGGGATCTCAAGACGATCAAGCATCTCCCGCATGTGCGACATGCGGTCGACGGCGCGATCGAGATTGATGAGGAAGACTTTCAGAGATAGGCGCGCAAGATCTGTCTCGGGCATTGTCCTGGCTCTACTGGATTTTTCCATGATTGCGGCAAGCGAGAGCTGTTCCGGCAGCCTCCGCCGGAACAGCACCTCCGATGGTGAATTATCGAGGCAGTAGCGACGAAGTTTCCCACTCTTGAGACACTGCCCGATTGCCTTTTAAGGCATGGAGTGAATTTGCGACTGGTCGATTGCATGAAACGTGCCTGCCCTGCCGCGCCGCTTTAACGCTCTTCTCGGGCAACCGTAAGCCTCTCGCGCTGGCCGGGCTTTCCGAATTTTCCATCCTCGTTGATCTCAGCGAGTTCCTCGTGTCGTTTTGCATTTAATCGCAAGACTCCGCACCCAATAATTTCAACAAGATAGCGCGGCACTTAAATTGAGATCGGGCACTTGATCTGAGATTCTGGGTTCGATTTTTGCACTTAATGTGAGATTCGCCGCTGTAGAAAAGATGACCTCCTGCGGCGAAGCTTCATCGGAAAATACCAAACATCACAGCAGGTTATTGCCGAGCCGGGGAGCCTCAAGCGCCGAAAATCGCACCGAAAAATCTCAAATTAAGTGCCATGGCCTGCCGGAACGGGCGCATTCTTACAATTAAATGCCAAACGACACTTGCGCAAAACGATCCAGCGGGTCGACCCGCATTTGCTGCCGGGCGATGCCATCGCGAGGTTGGACGGGACACGACACATCTCGAGTTTGAGTTGGGGCGACTGCGGTGAGACCCGCTCACCGCAGCCGCCCCAAATATGGATGCTCAAGCGCCGTGCGGAAGGAACACGCCGCGGAACCGCATCTTCCCGGAAGACAAGCGGTCATATGCCTCGATTGCCTGGTCGAGCGCGAAGGTCTCGACGATCGGCTTAACCTTCCCCCTCGCGGCGAGATCGAGAATTTCGGCGAGGTAGTGCTGTCCGCCATGCGTGGAGCCAACCACGCGTTGGCGCATCATGTGGAACGGCTTGCCGTCGGACGGGATCGAGAACGGCTTGCTGAAGTCGAGCCCGCAAAGGACGATGCGACCGTCAGGCCTTACCCCCGCCATCGCCTTTTCGGCGGTGTCAAAGTCGTTGGTCGTGACCAGAAGAACGTCCGCGCCGCCGGCCTCCAGCAACTCCTTGCCATCGGCGACGACGATGTCAGCGCCAAGATCGGTGGCCAGCTTGTGCTTATCTGGCGAATGCGTGATCGCGATGGTCTCGTATCCCAACGCTTTGGAGAACTGCAGGGCGACGTGGCCCAGCCCACCGATACCAAGCACAGCGATCCTGTCACCGGGCTTGGGCTCCGCGTCGCGCAGGCCGCTCCAGGTGGTATAGCCCGCGCACATCATGGGCGCGGCATCCGTGTAGTCTAGCCCATCGGGCAACAACACAGTGCCTTCGGCAGAGATCGCGATGTACTCTGCGTGGCCGCCTTGCGTCGCGAAGCCGGTCGTTCTGGGTGAATCACAGTTCATGGCCGTCTGCCCGGTCAACGGGCGGTTCTGGCGGCAGTAGGAGCATCGGCCGCAAGAGGACTGCACCCAGGTGGTGCCGACCCGGTCTCCCACCTTGCGGGTGTGGATACCGGCGCCGACCTCGACAATCTCGCCGACCACCTCGTGACCTGGAGTCTGCGGATAGATGTCACCACCAGCACCCTGGGTCGCCCATACGTCCGTAAAGCACATGCCGGAGGCGTGAATTTTCACAAGGACCAGCCCTGGCTCCGCCTTAGGTACGGGAACCTCTTGAACTTCCCAGGGGCGGTTCGCCCCCGTCATCACAACAGCTTTCATCTTCATCAACTTTTCCTCTCTTCGGCGGGCCGCTGGTGGGGTTTGGCGGTCTGGGGCCCTGGAAGCGACCAGCGGGTAGCGTGGCTCCGCGATGCTGCGCCCTACGCTCACCTTATGACCCGTTGACTATCTAAACAATCTGATCAATTCTTGATGTCATGATGAAAGCAATTCACCAATCTAAGGGTAACGATCTGGCGGCCTTCGCCGCATTCCTGGCGGTCGCGACCCATCGCAGTTTTCGGAGCGCCGCGAACGAACTCAACATGACGCCCTCGGCGATCAGCCATTCGATCAAGGTTCTCGAAGAGCGGTTGAACGTCCGCCTGTTCAACCGAACGACTCGCAGCGTCTCGTTGACGGAGGCAGGAGAACGCTTTGCCGCAAAACTCAGGCCGGCAATGGCCTCGATGGAAGAAGCCGTTCAGGATCTGGAGGGAAATGGCCCCGTCCCCAGTGGCACGGTGCGGATCAACGCCAGCGAAGGGGCTATTCGGCTGGTATTGCGGCCGGTGCTTGCACGCTTCCTGCGCGAGTATCCCCAAGTCCATCTCGACGTAGTCGCCGACGGCAGATTAAGTGATATCGTTGCCGAAGGTTTCGATGCCGGTATCCGATTGGCGGAGGCCGTACCGAAAGACATGGTGGCCATCCCGGTGATGGGAGAGGTACGCTTTGCGGCGGTTGCGTCCCCAGATTACTTCGAGCGTCGCGGATATCCAGTCGTACCGCAGGATTTACACAGCCACGATTGCATCCGCTTCCGGTTTGAAAGTGGAGCAATCTATCGATGGGAATTTGAACGCTTGGGCGCTGTAGAAAGAATCAACGTTTTCGGGCCTCTAACATTGAGTGACCAGCCGCTGATGGTGGAAGCCGCAATCGATGGGATAGGCATCGCTTTCGTCCCCGACCATCTTGTGACAGAAGCACTGGAAGACGGTCGCCTAAAACGAGTTTTGGAAGAATGGTGTCCACCGTTTCCTGGCTTGTATCTTTATTACTCGGGGCGTCGCCACGTATCATCCGGCCTGAGAGCGCTGATCAACATGCTGACTGAGCGCCGTCAGACAATCGAGGACCAACATCGTAAACGCCTTCCGGCGCAACAATCGCCAACTTCTACGATGCACGCAGAAATGTGCAGTTCGCGATAGAGATTACCCGCTTCGTCGAATGTAGGAAGCAGGTGGAGTATCTCCTGATAGAGGCGAAAAAAATAATCGAAGACCCGAGTGCAGCTTCGGATGTGCTCACGAATATAAATTCAGAGACCACATAGATCTCATGAGACTGACAAGCGTCTTGAGGAAGCAGAACATCGGCAGGTGCAATATCTCAGCATATGCCGGAGGTGTGAATCGGCACAGTGATTAGGGGCAAATCGGCGTCGCAAGGTGTTGATATTTCAAAGATTGGCGGGGTCATGGCGCGACGCCGATTCACACTGCGAACCGAGATTTACCGCTGGGAGGAGGCCGATCCGCCGGTCCAGCGCCTAACTGCATTCGACAGGTTCAGACGGCAAAGATAGATTCAACTCCGCGCGACTACAACGAGTATTCCCGAGCTCGGCAGATAGACTTTCAAACTACAACCGAAAACAACGACCGTCGGCAGAACGCTTCAATCTCACGCTCAAATCGATCGAAGGCGTCGCAGACCCAAGGTTCGTAAAGCTCAACGCCGTCATTGCGATACAGGCTACGCAATCTGAGCATCCTCAAAAGCCGCAGGGCTATAAATCGCATCGCCTTCTACCGAAACTGAGCTTCTACCTCCATAACACCAACACCTCGGAGGCTGTCCATCCATTAGAAACGCAAAAACTAAAGAACTCGGCAGGTGTTGCAAAATTGACGGCCCGGAGATTGCAGCTCGCTTGCCGCGTCAAACAGCTCTATGCGATCCCTGTTTTCGTAGTGCGAGCCACCGCATGAACCATGCAATGTCGATTTCGGCTCGACCGTCCGCGACTGAAATAACCGCTCTGCCTTCGGCCGTGGGCGTGGCGCCGCCAGCAAAACCTTCTCCGCCAGGCGATCAACCAGTGTATTTTGTTGTGGCGCGCATAGCCACGCCCCACAATCAAAAAGGGTGTTCTTCACGACGAGGTGGAGTGAATTTCAAGGATCCATTATAATATTAGCAGATATAGATTATGATTAATCGCATTTTAATCTGGTTCTGCAATATTTTACTGCAATTTAACTTCGGATATTCCGAATCAATACAGGAATGGTCGAATGGTTGTTTTTAATCGCGGCTCAGATGCCATCGCTGTTCTTACCGCATTGTCAAAATCGCAGGCCATGATCGAGTTCGATCTTGCAGGCAAGATCCTCACCGCCAATGAACGCTTTTGTCGAGCACTTGGCTATGAACTGGCTGAGATCGCCGGGAAGCATCATAGCATGTTCGTCGAACCCGCTTATGCGGGCTCTCCCAAATACAAGGCCTTCTGGTCGAAACTTGCGGCCGGCCATTTCGATCAGCAACAGTATAAGCGCATCGGTAAGGGCGGAAGGGAGGTTTGGATCGAAGCCTCCTATAATCCGATCTTTCGTCGCGGAAAACCAGTCAAAGTCGTCAAGATTGCCACCGATATTACAGCGAGCAAGCTGAAGACAGCAGAGGATGCGGGGAAGATCGAGGCCCTTTCGCGGGCACAGGCTGTGATAGAATTCACACCCGCCGGCGAAATCCTAACGGCCAACGAAAACTTCCTGTCAGCGCTCGGCTATTCGCTTGCGGAAATTCAAGGCAAGCATCATTCGATGTTTTGCGAACCTACCTATACGGTATCGGATGCATACCGGGATTTCTGGAAAAAATTAGCCGCTGGTGAACTCGTCGCCGATGAATTCATGCGGCTTGGGAAGGGCGGCCGAAAGGTCTACATTCAAGCGTCGTACAACCCCATTTTCGATCTTAACGGCAAGGTTTTCAAAGTGGTCAAGTTTGCGACGGACGTGACCAGCCGCGTCGAAAATGTCAATCAACTCGCTGGGTGTTTGACAAATCTCGCCGAGGGAGATCTATCGCAAGAGATCGAGAAGGCTTTCATTCCTTCGCTTGAGCGGTTGCGAACCGATTTCAACAGTGCCTCCGACAAGCTGAAGCATGCTATGGCAACGGTCGCGGAAAACGCTCATGCGATTGCCTCTGGATCGAATGAGGTACGGGTCGCCGCAGATGATCTTGCCAAGCGCACCGAGCAGCAGGCAGCCTCCATCGAGGAGACCGCTGCCGCCCTTGAGGAGATCACCACGACGGTGAAGAATTCCAGCCAAAGGGCCGAAGAGGCAGGAAGACTTGTCGCTCGAGCAAGAGCCCACGCCGAGCATTCAGGCGGTGTCGTGCGCAATGCCATTGGCGCCATGGATCAGATTGAGGCCTCTTCGCGCGAGATATCCAGCATCATCGGCGTTATCGATGAAATTGCCTTTCAGACAAACCTTTTGGCATTGAATGCGGGAGTCGAAGCCGCGAGAGCCGGAGAAGCCGGCAAGGGTTTTGCCGTTGTGGCACAAGAGGTCCGCGAACTCGCTCAACGATCGGCAAAGGCGGCAAAGGAGATCAAGACGTTGATCACGGCATCCGGTGCCCAGGTCGCCAACGGTGTTGCCCTGGTTACCAATGCCGGCGGGGCTCTTCAGGAAATTGCCGCCCAGGTCCAGGAGATCGACACCAACGTCGTGGCGATCGTCGAAGCCGCAAGAGAACAGTCGACCGCTCTCGGCGAGATCAATCAAGCGGTTGATACAGTCGATCAAAGCACACAGAAAAATGCGGCGATGGTAGAGGAGCAGACGGCGGCCAGCCATAGTCTCGCACGCGAGGCAGCCGCATTGTTCCAGTTGCTCGGGCAATTCAAATATGGCGAGGAGTCGCGAACAGCCCAACCGGCCAAGCCACTCAATCGTCCGGCCCGTCCTCCCCTTCAAGCCGCTGGCCGGCGTATGCGGCCGCAGCCTCAGACGCAAGGCTCCGCCGCATTGGCCGTCGACAATGACAGCTGGGAAGAGTTTTAACCGACATGCAGCGCTTCCTACACAGTTAACGCGTTTGGCCCGATCTCGGAAAATGCATTGGCAAAAACCCCAACGTGCCCTCGACGTCGCCAATTAGGCCGATATCGTGGATGCCGATTAGCACGCTCTTACTTGCCATAGAGATCAAATATTTCTTCGGCGACCAGAGCCTGCATGCGCCACAGATTACGGTCATAAATGCCTTCAGCGCGAAAAGCCACGATCGTGTTGTGAAGATACGGTAGACATCTCATGCCGCCATAATCACTTGCGAAGAATGGCCTCTTCGCGCGGTTCGAAGCACCATGCGCCAACTGAACCGCCAGAAATGGAACAACACAACGGCTGGCGCATTTAGGTCCGCCCATAAAATTTAAGGGAGAACAGATTTGGTACCGGCGGACACACCTGATGTCGACGCAGATCCGTTCAAAGGGCGGCGGGTGCTTGTTGTCGAAGATGATGTCCTTATCCGAATGGACATTGCCCAGACTCTTCGTGAAGAGAGCTGGCAAGTCGTCGAAGCTGGTACAGTGGATGATGCTCTGAGCGTGCTGGCGCGCGACCCTAATTTTGACCTGTTGCTGACCGACGTTCATATGCCCGGCGATCAGACTGGATTGGACCTCGCCAGGCTGGTTAAGGCGCAGCACAACCACATCAAGGTGGCGGTAATGTCAGGAGAGCACCGGCCAGATTTTGCAGACGCCATGCCGTTCGATTTATTCCTTTCCAAGCCGATCTTAAATGTAGCGCAAGAATTATCCCCCTTGATAGGCAATGTGAATGACCAAGACGCAACCATCCGAAACGATACTTCTTGTTGAAACAGATCCGTTGCAACGATCAATGGTGGCAGAGTATTTGCGTGATTGCGGCTATTTCGTAATAGAGGCTATCGACGCGGATGAAGCCCTGACTGTCCTCCGCAACCAGCATGTGGACGTGCTGGTAACCGATGTACAATTGCGGGACCAGTCGGGTTTCCAGCTTTCGGCCACGGCGCGAGAGCTCCACCCCGATGTTAAAATCTTGTTGACCCGATCGGCGGAGCGGACGGCGAAGATCGCGGGCGATCTTTGCGAAGACGGTCCCTTAGATCGTCCCTATCATCCGCAGGAACTCGTTGAGCGGCTGAAACGCATGCGAGCCCTAAAAGGCACAAATTCCTGATGCCGCTACTCGGTCGATTGCGGCTGCCGCCGGCTGGTAGCGATGATCCGAGGTTTATATATCGTTCCGGATATAAAGACGGAAATTCACGACGAGAAAAGAAATCACGTAGTAAATCTATGGTGATATGGCCCGGATATCCCTCCGAGAAGTGGGGATATCCACGCTTTCTTTGAAAAGCGCTCACTGAGCACGTGGGACGGGAGCTGTAGGCAACATGCCTAAGGCTCCGGATAGGTCCAAAGCAAACTGTCCTCATTGATCGCGGCAACCAATGAGCTTGCCCTTTCGTACGTATCGGGTCTTTGTCCCATACCCATGTAATTTGCTTCGATGTCGACCAGATATGCAATGACGGCGGCCGTGGCAATTCCTCTACGCAACTGTCCTGCCGCGTTTAGCAGGTAAGTATCGTATTCATCGGCGAACGACCTACACTCGTCATCTTCCCAACGCTGTCCCGGTTTAAATAGACCTACTGGATCCCACAGAGACAACCAATATCGCGCAGCCGGAAGAGTTTTGTTTTTGGCGGCGATTGAAACGGAGCCATTTCTTATCTTCCTGTCCAGTTGCCACGCGGGTCAGGACCGTGCCAATCATTTCTGCGCCTCATTGCGGTAGACGATAGACCTCGGCGTTGTCTTGCCGCTCCCGGAGGCCTTTATACGAAGCATGATGCAGTTTGCCATCATCAGTCCAGGCGCGATACTCGATTTCGGCGATCAGTGTCGGCTGAACCCAGATGACGCCGGGCTGTTTCAGCGCGATCGGTGCCCGGGATGTCTTGAGCTTGTCCAGATCCCTGCGAAGCCTGGTTGCATCGCGTTCATTGAAGCCCGTTCCGACCTTGCCCACGTAAACGAGATCGTGGCCTTTGTAGGCAGCGAGAAACAAATTGCGGATGCCACCGTGTGCAACGGCGGAAGGTTCATAGCCGACGATGAAAAAGCTATCGCTCTGGATGTATTTCACCTTGATCCAATCGCCCGTACGGCCGGAGTGATACGGTTGGTCGCGGTTCTTGGCGATGATACCTTCAAGTCCGTGCGCACATGCGGCGGCCAGCAAGTCGTCGCCATCGGCTTCGACCTCTTCGGAGAGATTTATGACGCCGGCATGATCGACGAGAAGCCCATCCAGGATCTGCCGACGCTCGGCGAGGTCCAGCTTTATCAGGTCGTGTCCATCGAAATAAA
>NZ_JBXSOO010000038.1:0-17827 GCF_057784515.1 Martinezella sp. CNPSo 3732 | reverse complement strand
CGGCACCTTCTCCCCGAGGGGAGAAGGCGGACGCGGCAACGACGTCATTTTCATACGCGATAGCAGCCCTGCGTTGCGCAGGGGAAAGTAAGCTCCTGCAATGCCGGCGCCTGCTGCAGTCGCGGACGATGTTGGCCGCTCAGCCTATCTGAATTGAAGTGTCAGACGGCAACCAGATGGCTGGGAGAAACGGTTCGATACTCGCGTGGCTTGACCAGATAATCGACGGGCCGGATCGGGCTCTTCAATTCGTCGCTCGTCGCCATGCGCTTTTCGCGTCGGCGATCGGGGTCCGGCACAGGAACGGCCGCCATCAGCTTCTTCGTGTAGTCGTGCTGCGGATTGCCGAAGACGGCGGCACGCGGGCCGATCTCGACGATTTCGCCGAGATACATGACGGCGACGCGATGGCTGACGCGTTCGACCACGGCCATGTCGTGGGAGATGAACAGGAAGGAAAGGTTGAGGCTCTGCTGCAGGTCGAGCATCAGGTTGATGACCTGCGCCTTGATCGACACGTCGAGCGCGGACACGCTCTCGTCGGCGACGATCACCTTCGGCTGCAAGGCCAGGGCACGGGCGATGCAGATGCGCTGGCGCTGGCCGCCGGAGAATTCGTGCGGATAGCGGCCGGCCATGTCAGGCGTCAGCCCCACCTTGCACAGCATATCGGCGACCACATCGCGGGCCTCCCTTGCCGTTCCCATCCGGTGTTCGAGATAGGGCTCGGCGATCGCCTGACCGACCGTCATGCGCGGGTTGAGCGAGGCGAAGGGATCCTGGAAGATCATCTGTACCGATTTGCGCATCTCGCGCATATCACGCTTGCCAAGCGAGAGCACGTCGCGGCCGTCGACGATGACGGAGCCGGATTGCGGCTCGATCAGCCGCATGATGGCGCGTCCGGTGGTCGACTTGCCGCAACCGGATTCGCCGACAAGCGACAATGTTTCGCCGGCAAAGAGATCGAACGAGACGTTTTCGACCGCATGCACGCGGCCTCTGAGCTTTCCGAATACGCCCGAATGAATGTCGAATCGCTTGGTAAGGTTCTTCACCTGCAGAACCGGCTTTTCCTTTGCCACTGTATCCGGCACCTCGGCAGGCATGTCGGACTCTCCCGTCGCCGTATTGACGACGGGGAAGCGCAGTGGCCGGTCATAGGATTGCATCGAACTGAGCACCGGCACCGCCGAGAGTAGCGCGCGGGTATAGGGATGCTGGCCGCGATGGAAGATGTCGCCCGTCGCACCTGTCTCCACCTGCTCGCCGCGATACATGACGACCGTGCGATCGGCGATTTCCGCCACTACACCCATGTCATGCGTGATGAACAGGACGGAAGTTCCTTCCTCATCCTGCAGCATCTTGATGAGGTCGAGGATCTGGCCCTGGATCGTGACGTCGAGAGCGGTGGTCGGCTCGTCGGCGATCAACAGCCTCGGCTTCGAGGCGAGCGCCATGGCGATCATGACGCGCTGGCGCATGCCGCCGGAAAAGCGGTGCGGATATTCGTCGAAGCGCGAGGCGGCCGAGGGAATGCGGACCTTGTCGAGCAGCCGGATCGTCTCGGCCTTGGCGCCTGCAGCCGACATGTCCTTGTGACAAAGCAAGGCCTCGGAAATCTGGTCACCGATGGTGAAGAGCGGATTGAGAGAAGTCATCGGCTCCTGGAAGATCATCGATACGTCATTGCCGCGCACCTTGCGCATCTCATGCTCGGGAAGAGAAAGCAGGTTGCGGCCGCCGAGCATGATCTTGCCCTCGATGCGGCTCGAATCGCTCTGCAGCAGCCGCATGATCGAGAGCGAGGTGACGCTCTTGCCCGAGCCGCTCTCGCCGACGATCGCCACCGTCTCGCCCGGTGCAACCGAGAAGGATATATTGCGCACCACAGGTATCCATGCGCCATCCACCAGAAATGAGGTGGTGAGGTTCTCGACGGAGAGTATGGGTTCGGCGGTCTGTGTGGCCTTTGCCTGCGACGTGCTCATGCTTGCTCCCTTCTTGCGATCCCTGCCACAGTTCAGTCCGGCCAGTTCAGCACGCCATCGAAGCGATGCCGGCTGCGGTTTTCGATCGGCGTCGCGATGATCTCGTTGGAGGCACGCGCCTTGTCGAGTTCCTCGGCAAGCCTCGTCGCGACGATCGTCTCTTGGCCGGGGTGCAGATTGCATGGATCGAGATAGAAATAGTGATGCTCCACTTCATGGTCCCGCACGATGATGGGCGGGTTGCCGCGGGCCAGTGCCGCCGCAAGATCCCAGGCGCTGATATGCGCCTCGGGCGCCGAGATGATAACGCGCATGCGGTCGAGTGGGTTGTTGGTGGGATCGGGCTCGATCAGGGCGGTGACACCGGGGCGGCCGTCGAGCGTTCGTTTCCATAGGTTCAGATAGCCGGTCTCGCGTTCGCGGATGCCGGCATGATCACGCTTTTCCCAGGCCTCCAGCGCCGCCATGGTGCCATAAATGCTTTCCTTGCCGACCTTCATGCCGCGGCCGATGCCCATGTTCTGCAGGAAGGCGTTGCGCACCAACTCCTTCTTGCCGGCAACGATGCCGGATGTCGGGCCGCCGAGGAACTTATGGCCGGAATAGAGGGCGATGTCGGCGCCCTGCGCCAGGAAGAGCTTGAGGTCATATTCCGAAGCGGCATCGACGATGACAGGCACCCCCTTGGCATGCGCGATCTCGACGAATTCGGAAAGATGCAGCAGGCCGTAGTCGACTACATGATGGGAGACGACATAGACGGCTGCCGCCGTCTTCTCGGTTATGGCGTTTTCCATGTGGAAGCGATGCGTCGATGTTGCCTGACCGATCAGCACGACCTTGCCGCCGGCAAGGCGGATTGCCTGATCCACCGGAGCGCCGTAGCTCACCACATGGCCCGTCTGCACGATGACTTCGTTCTTGTCCGGTGCGGTATCAGGCAGCTTCTCAATGGCAAGCAGGTTGTTACCTGTGATGGCGCCGGCGACGGCGAGGCTGATGCCGGAGGAGCAGGATGCCGTCACGAAGCCCGCCTCGCCGCCCGTCAGCCGGGCGATAACGGCGCTGGCCTTGCGCTGGAGGTCGTTGATCTCGACGAATTGTGGTAGGATCGCCGTCATCGCCGCAATGGCTTCGGGCACGACGATCGATGCGCCGAGGCTCGTCATGGTGCCTGATACGTTGATGACGGGCCTCAGGCCGATCTTGCTACGGATATCATCGGACATTCTATCTCTCCAAAGTGACGACTGGCGATTGTCATCGACAGTTATGCCATAGTAATGTAATAGCTTCTCGAAATCTCACGAGGAGCGTTGATTTGGACGCCAAGAGCTTACCCGCCGCACCCCCTGAAGACGCCGATTCTATCGGGGAAGCGGAAACGAAAGGCGCGCGCCGTTCGCGCGTGAGCGGCATCGACCGCGCGCTGCAGGTGATCGATTATCTCTATGAAACCGGCGCGCCAGCCGGACCCTATGCGATTGCCAAGGCGATCAAGGCACCGCTTTCGACTGTCTATGTGATCATCGACGATCTGGTTGAAAAGAACATGCTCGGCCGCAATGCCGACGGTTCCGTCTGGCTCGGGGCGCGCCTTTACCACTACGGTCTCGCCTATGCTCGGTCGCTGGATTTCATGAGCGTCGCGACGCGCGAAATGCACGATCTTTGCCGGCAGGCGAACGAGACGGTGCAAGTCTGCGGTCGCGACGGCGACAACATGCTGGTGCTGGCGATGGCGGACGGACCAAGCCATTTCCAGGTCGCTTCCCGTGTCGGAACCCGCGTGCCCCTCAACTGGACTGCCTCGGGCCGATTGTTGGTCGGCCACTTGCCCGAAGAGGAAAGGATCGAACTTTTCAAGCACTGTGCCCGCACCTCTCCAACCGGTCGGGCTGAGATTGATGCCGGCGTACTTTCCGCTTCCGCGGGCAAAGCGTTTGAGGAGCGCTTGTCGATCCAGGTGGCGGAATCCGATTATGCGGTTGCCTGTATTGCCTCGCCGGTCGTCGATCGCGAAGGCCAATGCGTCGCGACCATCTCGATCGTGCTTCCCGAACAAAAAGCCGTTTCCGACGGCAACCATTACGGCGAGCAGGTGCGCGCGGCTGCCGAGCGTATCGAAAAGCTGATGGGCTGGCGCAACCACTGAATTCGTCCTCCTTTGAGCAATTCCAGCAAAAGCGCGACGCGGTTTTGCGTCCGGAATTGCGTAAAAACTAGTCGTTGAGTGATACGATCGCTTCGATTTCGACGGTGATATTGCCGGGAAGCGAGCCGAAGCCGACGGCGGAACGGGCATGTTGGCCCGCTTCGCCGAAGACCTCGATGAAGAGGTCAGAGCAGCCGTTGATGACGCTTGGATGATCCTCGAAATGCGGCACGGCATTCACCATACCGAGCAGTTTCACCACCCGCTTCACCCGGGAAAGGTCGCCGAGTGCACTGTGCATGACGGCAAGCAGGTTGATGCCCGTCAGCCGCGCATGCTGATAGGCCCGGTCGAGGCCGACATCACCGCCGACCTTGCCGGAATGGAGGTAGCCGTCCAGCTCCCGCGGCCCTTGACCCGACAGATAGAGCACGTTGCCTTCGCGGACATGAGTGACGAAATTGGCGATCGGCGGCGGCGGCGGTGGAAGCTCGATGCCGAGTGCCGCCAGTCGCTGGTAAGGTGTTTGCGCTGCTGAAGCGGCCTGTGTTGGGGACGTGTTCACGTATGCTCCTGCTATGCGAGCCTGGTGTTTGATTAGCGCCACGAGTAGCCGTGGCTGTGGCGGACGAGTTTGCGGGCGCGGGGAACATAGCGGCTGGCGGTGATCGCCTCCGCGCCGATGATTGCGTAACGCGGCTCGAACAGCTTCTTGAGGCGCGAGACATCGCCGTTGGAATCGGTCGCCTCGAGATCCGCATCCACGAAATCGAAGATGGTGAAATCGGCTCGCTCGCCGACCGACAGCCGGTTTTCCATCGAAAGCTTAATGACCGAGGCCGGCGCATGGGTAACGGCGTCCACAACCTTGTCGAAGGGCATGCCGACGGAGAGCAGCTTCGACATGGTGGTCGCGAGATCCCAGACGGGGAAGTTCATGGAGTGGCCGTGCAGGTCGGTCGATATCGAGTAGGGCAGAAGGCCGCGCGCGATTGCCGCTTCCGCGACCTTGAAGGAGAAGGACGCTCCGCCATGGCCGATATCGAGCCGAATGCCTTCGCTGGCGCAGCGCTCGGCGAGATTGTAGAGGTCCTCATCCTCCATGATGCTGGAACCGGCCTTGCCGTTGAAGCAGTGCGTGACGACATCGCCCGGCCCGAGAATTTCGAGCACTTCGTCATAGAGCGCCGGCGGCTCGCCGACATGGACCATCATCGGCACCTTCAGGATCTTGGCGATCTTCTTGCCGAGCTTGACGGGTGTGGCCCCCCAGGAGCCGGTGATCACATGGCTGGCACGGACCTTGATGCCGACGATATGCTCGCTGTTTTCGGCATAGCATTCGAGAATGCGGTCGAGGTCGATGTCCTTGATATCACGCAATTCGGGGACGCGATTACAGGCAACGAGGCCGATCGAGCCGAGATTGAGGAAGGCCTTGATGCGCTCCCTGGAGGGCTCGATGATATATTCACGGAAGCCATGAAAATTGGCTTCGCCGGCCGAGCCCGCATCGACCAGCGTCGTGACGCCGCGCTCGGCGCCGCATTCGGAGGGGCGGATCGAGATATCCGTGCCGCCATGCCAGATATGGACGTGCAGGTCGATCCAGCCGGGAGAGATCCAGGCGCCGTTGCCATCAATGCGTTCGATATCGCCGGGAGCGGCAAGCTGCGGGCCAAGCGCGGCGATCCTGCCGTCAGCGCCGATGAGGATGTCGATAACGCCAGTTGGCGTATCGGTGCCGAAAGCCATGGGCTTCACATTGGTGAGGAGGAGCGGCTTGGCCGCTTTTTCACCGGTCATTTACAGGTCCTTTCGAAGTCTTGGATCGAGCATGTCCCGCAAGCCATCGCCGACCATTTGCAGCGAAAGCACGGAGAGAATGATGGCAAAGCCAGGGAAATAGGTCATCCAGTCGGCCTGGCCGATATATTGGCGGCCGGCGGCGATCATGGTCCCCCAGGTCGGAATTTCGGGGCTGACACCGAGGCCGAGAAACGAGAGCCCGGCTTCGGCCAGCATGGCACTGGCGAAGAGAAAGGACCCCTGCACCAGGATCGGCGACAGGAGGTTTCTAAGCACATGCCGCGTCATGATGTGGAACGTAGAGATGCCGAGAGCCTTAGCCGCCTCGACGTAAGGGAGCTCGCGGATGACAAGCGTCGAGGCGCGGACGATGCGGGCCAGCCGCGGTGCGTACACGATCGACAGCGCGACGATAACAGTCGTCAGAGATGGGCCGAGGGCTGCGACAAGCGCGATCGCAAGCAAAATGTCGGGAAACGCCATCATCGCATCGATGAGGCGGGCGATCGGCGTGTCGAGCCTCTGGAAGAAACCGGCGAGCAGGCCCAGCGTGACCCCGATCGCCGCCGACAGCGCGACGACGGCGGCTCCGACGAGCAGCGACAGCCGTCCGGCATAGATGGTGCGCGAAAAGATATCGCGGCCGAACTCGTCGGTGCCGAACCAGTAGATCCCGCTTGGGGGCTTCAGTCGGTTGACGATCGAGAGCTTCGAGGGCGAATAGGGCGCGATCCACGGGGCGAGGATGGCAAGCATCACGAAGATCGTCAGCACGATCAGGCCGGCGGCGACGGTCTTGCGCTTCAGAAGCCGGCGAAGGAACTTGCTTCGCTCGTTCTGTGTCTGCTTTGGTGTATCGGTTGCGATATCGGCCATCAGTAGCGTACCCTCGGATCAACCAGCAGGTAGAGCATGTCGATCGCAAAATTGATCAGGACGTAGAGGCCGGCGATGACGAGCAGGGCCCCCTGGATCACCGGATAGTCGCGGCGCAGCACCGCTGAGACGACGAGGCTTCCGACACCCGGCAGGCCGAAGACGGTCTCGGTGACGACAGCGCCGGAAATCAGCACCGCGGCTGTTAGACCCAGAACAGTGAGAATGGGGATCAGTGCGTTCTTCAGCGCGTGTTTGAGGACGACGCGGCGTTCGATCAGCCCTTTGGCGCGGGCGGTGCGGATATAGTCGTCTCCAAGCACGTCGAGCATCGATGCGCGGGTGAAGCGCAGGATCAGCGCCGAGGAGACGAGACCGAGTGCTACGGCCGGCAGTGTCAGATGATACATGCGATCCAGGAAGCTTGCGCCTGGCCCGCCGTAGCCGGACACCGGGAACACTCCCAGGCGCACCGCGAAGACCTGCATCAGGATGAGGCCAAGCCAGAAGCTTGGAATGCTTGCAGCCAGCATGCCGATCGCCATCGAAGCCTGATCGACGAGCGATCCCCGCCGATAGGCGGCATAGATGCCGATCGGCAGCGCGATGACGCCAGCGATGAGGAGCGAAAATAGCGTCAGGAAAAAGGTCGGCTCGGCGCGTTCAAGAAGCGCGGAGGAAACCGGAATATTGAGGAAGATCGATTGGCCGAGATCGCCCTTCAGCAACTGCCCGACATAAAACAGGTATTGGACGACGATGGACTGGTCGAGGCCAAGCCGGGTTCGCAGTTCGGCAATATCCTGCGCGGTCGCATCCGGGCCGAGCATGACGGCGGCCGGATCGCCGGGGGTCACGCGCACGATCACGAAAACGATCGTGACGACGAGAAACATCACGACGATCATGCCCGCAAGACGTTGAAGGATGTAGCGTATCATTGGGTCGGTTCCCACATCGGTTCCGCTTTTCTTCGACCGGCGGAACCACTCTATTTCTTTGTTCTCTCGCAATTCCGAACGGAAAACCGCTGTGCGTTTTTCCTGGAGTTGCTCTAGGTCTGCAAACGGACAGGATCGGGAACGGGCACCGGCCGCGACCGGCGCCCGAGCGCCTTGGGAGGCTTATTTCTTGATCGATGCGTTCCAGAAGTAGGGCCATGGCGCGGGGTCCACGCCCTGAAGCTTGGTGGAGATCGCTGCAACGGCGTTGAAATCGCCGATCTTCATCATGGGAGCTTCATCATAGATGGTCTTTTGAACATTCGCCCAAAGTTCGACGCGCTTCTTGGGATCGACCTCCGTGTTGAATGCGTCGATCGCGGCCTTGCTTGTCGGCGTGGTCCACCAGCCGGGCGAGCTTGGCGACAGCGTGCCGATCAGCGCCGGTTCCGGCAGGAAGGGGCTGTGGCTGATATAGATGTCCCACAGCGCCTTGTCGGCACGGCGCTGGGTCAGCGTCGCCCAGTCGACCACCTGAAGGTCCACCGTGAAGCCCGCCTGTTTCAGATATTCGGCCGCGACCTGCGCCATCTTGTAATGGAATTCGTACTGGCGGCTGGTCAGGATACGGATCGGTTCGCCCTTGTAGCCCGCAGCCTTGGCGGCCGCAGCCGCGCCTTCCGGATCGGCGACATTGTAATTCCCCTTGACGCCCGCATCCGTGCTCCAGGTAAAGGGGGCAGGGTACATGTTGCCGTCGACCGTA
Organism: Martinezella sp. CNPSo 3732; assembly: GCF_057784515.1. Taxonomy (NCBI): domain Bacteria; kingdom Pseudomonadati; phylum Pseudomonadota; class Alphaproteobacteria; order Hyphomicrobiales; family Rhizobiaceae; genus Martinezella; species Martinezella sp. CNPSo 3732. The sequence goes on along the minus strand of NZ_JBXSOO010000038.1, from coordinate 9,286 downwards.
TAGAAATTTGTGCTGCCGAAGGCGGCCGCCAGCATGTCCTCCATGCTGAGTGCTTGACGGATCGCCTTGCGGATCCCGACATTCTTCGTGATGCCGTCGGCGGTGTTGAAGACGAAGACCGGATAGCCGAACGGCTTCAGGAGCAGCGGCTGGGTCGCCGAAGCGGACTTCAGCTTGTCGAAGGATTCGACCGGAAGACTGTCAATATAGTCGTACTGGCCGGAAATAGCCGCCTCGACGCGGGTATTGGCATCGGGAACGGGAACGAAACGGATTTCGTCGAGATATTGATGGCGGGCGCCCCCGTAACCGTTGCTTTCGCCATCGCGCGGCTTGTAGCCATCGAAACGGACCAGCTGGATATATTGGTCGGGCTTGCGCTCCTTCAGCATATAGGGGCCGGTGCCAATGAAATCGGTCATCGTATCCGCCTGCTTGCTGGCCGGAATGATGATGGCGGCGGAGTTGTTGAAAGCGAGCAGCGAGGTGAGCGGGGCATAAGGCTGCTTCAGCTTGATGACGACAGTCGCCGGATCCTGCGCTGTGATGGATTCGATGAAACCGCCCGCCTGTTTGCCGCGCGACGCCAGTTTGATCCAGCGATTGAGCGAGGCGACCACATCGTTGGGGGTCATGACGCTTCCGTCGTGGAACTTGATGCCGGTCCTGAGTTTGATCGTGTAGGTTTTGCCGTCGGCACTGATCTCGGGCAGGCTTTCGGCAAGCAGCGGCGTGACGTTCCAGCCCTTGTCGAAGGTGTAGAGCGTTTCGAAGATATGTTGGGTGACAATACCGACGAGATCGGCCGTGGAGGTCATGGGATCGAGCGTCGGGGGTTCGCCGATCGTTGCGACATTGATGACGCCACCTTTTTCCTGAGCCATCAACAGCGAGGGCGCTGAAACTAGGGCAGCCGCAATCAGGAATCCGAGTCCAAACTTCATCGATATTCTCCCAATTATGTTCCACAATTATGTTATATACAATTTTATAACAGAATACAGGACGTGCAGAGGCTGTCAATGGCGGTGAAAATCAGGGCGTATCGGCTTGAATGCACATAGGTTCCGTCTTGCCGAAACACTTTGGCCGGAGCAGATTGCAGCGATGGAGGAGATAGTGCATGGCGCCTTACGATGCTTCCGGCCCCAACGTGAACGGTATCGAACCTCGTTGGACGTCCAGTGCAAAGAGCGGAGTTGGCACGGCGCTTTCGCCGGCCTGCCGCATCTGGTTCACCCTCAGTCACGGCATCTTGAACGAAATCTATTATCCCCGCGTCGACAGCGCCTGCACCCGCGACATCGGATTGATCGTCACAGGTCCCGATGGTTATTTTTCGGAGGAAAAGCGCGATACGGAGAGCGTCGTCACTACGGTCGAGGATGGCGTTCCGGCCTATCGGTTGATCAATACTGCAATCGATGGCCGTTACCGGATCATCAAGCGCATCATCGTCGATCCGATGCGCAGCAGTCTGCTTCAGCAGATATCGTTCGAGCCGCTTGAGGGAACGATCCACGATTATCGTCTCTATCTGCTGGCCGCCCCGCATCTCATCAATGCCGGTTACGGCAATACGGGTTGGGTGGAAGACTATAAGGGCACGCCGATGCTTTTTGCGACGGGCACCGGCGGCGTCTCGATGGCTCTTGCCGTCAGCGGCGGCTGGCGGACGGCATCTGCCGGCTATGTCGGTATTTCCGACGGATGGCAGCAATTGCAGAAAGAGGCCCGGTTGGATCCGGCCGTCGCGCGTGCCGTCGACGGCAACGTTGCCCTGACCGGTGAGATCGATCTGATCGGCGGCAGCGACACCGTCACCGTATCGCTCGGCTTTGGAAGCCATCCAAAAGAGGCCGGCTATAATGCTCTTGCCAGCTTGCAGGCCGGCTATGACAGCGCCGAGCGAAGCTATGTTGCCGACTGGCGGACCTGGCAAGACGGATTGCTGGCCCTCGACGAACCGAGAGCGCCGCCGCCCGAAGTCAATCGCTATCGAATCTCGACAGCCGTTCTGGCGACGCACCGGCCACTCTCCTTCGAAGGTCCGGCCGTCGCTTCTCTCTCCATTCCGTGGGGCTTTGCCAAGGGCGACGAAGACCTCGGTGGCTATCATCTGGTCTGGCCGCGCGATCTGGTCGAGACAGCCGGCGGCTTCCTGGCTGCAGGCGCTTCACAGGATGCGCTGCGCATTCTGGCCTATCTGCGCGTCATCCAGGAAGAGGATGGGCATTGGCCACAGAATTGCTGGCTGGACGGCGAGCCCTACTGGACCGGGATACAGATGGACGAATGTGCCTTCCCGATCCTGCTTGCCGATGCGCTGCGCCGTGAAGGGATCCTTACAGGCGATCTTCTGCTGTCCTACGTGCCGATGGTCGAAAGCGCCGCACGCTATGTCGTCGTCAACGGTCCCGTCACGGGTGAGGACCGCTGGGAGGAGGATGGCGGCTTTTCTCCCTTCACACTGGCGGTCGAAATCGCTGCGCTATTGGCGGCGGCCGATATTCTGGAAATTGCCGGTCAAACGCATAATGCGGATTATCTGCGGCAGACTGCGGATGCCTGGAACGACCAAATCGAGCGCTGGACCTATGTCAACAGCGATGGGGAAAGTGCCGCTCTCGGGGTCAAGGGCTACTATGTCCGCATTGCGCCGCCTGAGATCGCCGACGGAAGCTCGCCCGCCGATGGTTTCGTGCCGATCAAGAACAGACCGCCCGCTGAATCCTTCCTACCGACCGCTCGTGTCGTCAGTCCCGATGCCCTGGCGCTGGTACGGTTCGGATTGCGTGCCGCCGACGATCCTCGCATCATCGACACTGTCAGGGTTATCGATGCCCAGCTCAAATGCGAGCTGCCGCAAGGGCCGCTATGGTATCGTTATACCGGTGATGGCTATGGCGAGCATGAAGACGGTGGACCATTCGACGGCACCGGTATCGGGCGCCCATGGCCGCTGCTGGCAGGCGAGCGCGCCCATTACGAGCTCGCGGCCGGCCGGCGGGAAGCGGCTCTTGAACTGCTCAAGACGCTCGAGCAGTCTGCAGGGCAGGGTGGATTGCTACCGGAACAGGTGTGGGACCAACCCGATGTACCGGAACTGGGACTCGCCCTCGGAAAACCTTCCGGCAGCGCCATGCCGCTTGTCTGGGCTCATGCCGAGCATATCAAGCTCTTGCGCTCGCTGAGGGACGGGGTGGTTTTCGACATGCCGCCGCAAGGTGTCGAGCGCTATGTAAAAAACAAGGTGACGGCACCCTTCGTACCCTGGCGTTTCAACAACAAGCTGTCGCAGCTTTCCGTCGGCAAGCGCCTGCGGATCGAGGTCATGGCGCGGGCGATCATTCGCTGGAGTTTGGATAATTGGACCAGCGCCAGCGATACCGAAACGAGCCAGAACGGCTTCGGCATACATGTTGCCGAGCTTTCATGCGAACGCCTGCCTAAAGGCGGGTCGATTGCCTTTACCTTTTATTGGCCTGACACCGATCATTGGGAGGGAGAGGATTTCTCCGTCTCGGTCGTTGAAGCGCCATAGTGCGATTTGTGCCGTCTTGGATAGAAAGTGTGGGCGAATATGAGCCAGGTAATAGAGAGCCGCAAAACAAACGTAAAACTGAAGAAAGCCGTGGCGCCGGCTGCGACAGAAGAGCTTGTCGTCCTGGCGATCGATCTCGGCGGTTCGCATGTCAAAATGCGTCTCAGCTCCGGCGGTGAGCGCCGCGCGGCCGTCTCGGGTCCGGCAATGTCGGCAAAGCAGATGGTTCAGGCCGTCAAGGAGCTGACGGGCGATTGGCGCTACGACGTTATCGGCATGGGATATCCAGGCCCGGTGTCGAACAACAAGCCGGCTGCGGAGCCACACAATCTCGGACCTGGCTGGCAGGATTTCGATTTTTCCGCCGCTTTCGGCAAGCCGGTCAAGCTTGTCAACGATGCCGTGATGCAGGCAATCGGCAACTACAAGGACGGCAACATGCTGTTTCTCGGTCTCGGCACCGGATTGGGCTCGGCGATGATTGCCAATCACGTTTGCCTGCCCATGGAACTCGCCCATCTGCCCTACAAGAAGCGGGGCACCTTCGAAGACTTCATCGGCGAGCGCGGCCTTGAAAAATACGGCAAGAAAAAGTGGCGCGAGTTGGTCGGGGAGATCGTTGAAAGATTGAGGGCAGCGCTGCTGCCCCATGAAATCGTCATTGGCGGCGGCAACGCCGAAAAGCTCAAGGAGCTGCCACCCGGCTGTCGTGTCGGCGAGAACGAAAACGCCTTCCTCGGCGGGTTTCGCCTCTGGAAGGACGCGACTTTAAGCTTCTAGATCGTCCATATCCATCTGTCTTGAATGAGGCGCCGCAACCATCGCTTTGGCGGGGCAGTTTTCATCAAAGTTTCTTGTCGCGAATGGTCACGACCCCGAACGGATTGAACTTATACTCATCTTCGTCATAGCGGGTGTCGTCGGATAATGTGGCATGACGAGCCGCTACCGCTGCGGCGATACCCTCGTGTGCCATTTGATCGCCGATCTCGTCAATCAGAGCGGCGATTTCAAGTTGTTCGTCATTGGTCGACGGCTGCTGCTCGTCTTTCCGGACAAAGGTAACGAGCACGTCCGGCAATCCGACCAGATGGTTCCCTACGCTTGCCATGCCCTCTGCATCGTCGCCAATGGGCCGGCGCGCAAAGGCGAGGCGGCAGGTCTTGGCAAGTGCCAACAGATCATCGGAATCCGCAGCACTGCGTCCTTGCGCGCAGAGCTCTTTCCATCGCCGCACCCCGTGAGCCACCCCCGAGGTCTCGCCCTTTACGGCGACCGCACCATGATCGAGCATATATTGCACGAACATTAGGACCTTTGCGGATGTTGCGACTGCCGTTTCGGCGGTCATGGGCGGGCTGAGCATGTAAAGGACGGACCCATGCGTGGCGACGGCATCCTCGTCGGCCTCTTCATAAGCATCGGGGTTCACACGGTCCCAGCAGATATTGAATGAACGGACCATACGGTCGTCCGGTTCATTCTGCGAACCGTCTTCATCGGCGGTGAAACCATGGTCGAACTGGGCGATGGCGGCACGGGCGCTCTGCAGGAGCGCTGCAAGACCATTGTCTTTCCCGAGAAAGCAGAGCACATGACGCGGTTTGTAACTGGAGCGGGAAGCTGCAAACGCCGGCGGCTGGCTCGCGGCCCGGCTGGGAGACGGTCTGCTCAGAACGAGGCTGCCGAAGAATGCAAGAATGCCGCGCCGCATCGAATTCATCCCGGTGTCCTCATGATTCATATCGCAGAATTGAAAGCATTCATAACGACGGAGCCAAGCGTGTCATATCGCATTCGGTTTGCTTTCGTTGCAACCCGATTTTATCGCTATTTCGTCAGCGCATCTTCCAGCTCAAGAGTGTGGCGTGAAGTTTCATAGGCTGCCCGATCCTCTTGCTCTCGCAAATGGGATAGCCGGCTCATGGACCGTATTTCAACGACACTTTCTCCCGATCAACGACGTCGGCAAACAGCCGTAGCGCGCCGCTTGGCTGTTCATCTTTTCGCGCGAGATAAAGTGGTGCGGTGAGATTGGCGCCGCGGTCAAGCCTTAGATAGGCGATTCCGTTCGTCTCCAGTTTCGCGATCGACCCTGGAATGATTGAGATTCCGAGTCCGGCGGCCACCAAACTGAGTGTCGATAGCAACCGCGGAGCTTCATGCCGTATTTTCGGGCTGAAACCCGCAGCAAGGCAAGCCGCTATGATACTGTCATATAGCCCCGGTCCTGAGGGACGGCGGTAAAGTATGAAAGCTTCGTTTGCGAGCTCCGACAATCGAACGCGGCGAGGCTTCTCTCTTTTCGCCATCGCCAGGGGATGACGATCTGGAAGAGCGACCAGCATCTCTTCATCGAGAATTCGGGAAATCACAAGGCCGCTCGACTGTGCAACGGGAGAGCGCACGAGTGCGACGTCGAGAAGGCCGGAATGCAGCATGGCGATCAGATCGGGCGTACTGGCTTCCTCAAGCTTGAGCGCGACATCCGGCGATATCTCTCCGAGCGAGCGGACGGCCGAGCTGACCAGCGGATGAAAGGCCGCTGAACTGGTAAAGCCGATGGCGAGGCTTCCCTCCTCTCCGCGGGCATTGCGCCTTGTCGCTTCTATCGCAAGATCGACATCGTGGAGGATGGTCCTCGCCCTCTCCACGAAGGTTCGCCCCGCATCCGTCAGCTCGACGCCTCTCGGCAGACGTCTGAAGAGCGACGCACCGACGATGGTCTCCAGCTTGGCTATCTGCTGGCTGAGTGGCGGCTGCTGGATGCCGAGCCTTTCCGCCGCGCGAGTCATGTGACCCTCGTCGGCAACGGTCACGGCATAACGAAGATGTCGAAGTTCGATCATGGCATATCTCAAACATATGAATGGCGTTTAATCCATATATTGGACGCATGATCGGTAAAAGCCTATTTTGACGGCTCGTTCGACATAAACACACAGGCCACGATATGGATGCCATTTCTCATTCCGGTGCTGCTCAACGTGAAGGACCAACGGTCGCCGAGCTCTTCTTCGGCTTTTTCAAGCTCGGTCTCATCGGTTTTGGCGGGGTGCTGCCGCTCGCACGCCGTATGGTGGTCGAGGATCGCAAATGGCTGACGGGAGAGGAATTCACCGAGCTCCTCGGGCTCTGTCAGTTCCTGCCCGGCGGCAATATCATCAATATGGCGGTTGCGATCGGCTCGAAATTTCAGGGCGTGGCGGGCGCTTTTTCGGCTCTTCTCGGCCTGATTGTCGCGCCGACGGCGATCGTGATCGGTCTCGGCGTCGTTTACGACCAGTTCAATAGCGATTCGCGCATCCAGCACATGTTTGCCGGTCTTGCTGCAGCCGCAGCCGGTCTGCTGATCTCGATGGCCGTCAAGATCGTGCTGCCGTTGCGTCGCAGGCCTGTCGCCTTGGTCATTGCCGCCATTTGCTTTGCTGCCATCGCCATCGTCGGATTGCCTTTGCTGCCGACCATGCTGGTAATGGCACCTCTCAGCATTATCGCCACCTGGAAGCTTGAACCATGACCACGACCCTGCTCGCTCTCGCGATCATCTTCACCCAGCTTTCGGTGCTGGCCTTCGGCGGCGGCAATTCCATTCTCCCCGAAATGCATCGGCAGGTCGTTGACGTGCAGCATTGGATGACGGCGCAGCAATTCGGCGCGCTGTTCGCATTGGCGCAGGCAGCTCCCGGTCCGAACCTGATGGTCGTGCCTCTGGTTGGCTGGCATGTTGCCGGATGGGCGGGCATGCTGGTCACATCAGCTGCAAAGTTCGGGCCTTCTTCGGTCCTGACCTATCTGGTGCTCCATCTCTGGAACCGCTTCAAGGACAGGCCGTGGCGAAGGATCGTCCAGGCGGGGCTGGTGCCGATGACCGCCGGGCTCGTCACCGCCAGCGCGGCTGTCATTACCGAGGCATCAACCCAGGGGTGGATTCTGGCGGCAATTGCGGCCGCGGGTGCGCTTGTTCTTTCGACGACCCGTGTCCATCCGCTCATCGTTCTGGGCATCGGCGCATTGATCGGCTTAAGCGGCATTGGCCAGGTATGAACAGGAAATCGTCCGACAGCTGGTTTGGGGCAAATGTCCCTCCCGCCGTCGGAACGCTGATTGCAATCGCTCACCAATCCAAGCATCGAATAGCGAAGTGCCGGCGAGCGACGGGGAAAAATATTTCTCCATCGAGTATATAGACATTATGCAATTACTTTCCGAATAGCATTGCCACCCCTAGCTTGATCACCGGTCTAATTCGTCCGGAGCTGACATGACAAGGCATATTCGATTCAACGCGTTCGACATGAATTGCGTCGCGCATCAGTCCCCCGGACTATGGAGGCACCCGCACGATAAGTCGTGGAAATACAAGGATTTGGATTATTGGCAGGATTTGGCGCGGACGTTGGAGCGCGGCATTTTCGATGGCATATTCATCGCCGACGTCATCGGCTATTACGATGTCTACAAGGGCTCGAACTATCATGCGATCGAGCAGGCCGCGCAGATACCGGTCAATGATCCGATCCAGCTCGCAGCGCCAATCGCGCTTGCGACCGAACATCTCGGCATAGGAATAACGGCCTCTACCTCCTTCGAGCATCCCTATACGTTTGCCCGCCGGCTCGCCACCGCCGATCATCACACCAAGGGTCGCGTCGGTTGGAATATCGTGACCTCCTATCTGGAGAGCGGTGCGAAGAACATCGGTCAGGGCGGCCTGAAGACCCATGACAATCGTTATGAGGTCGCCGCCGAATATGTGGAGGTCCTCTATAAGCTTTTCGAAGGAAGCTGGGAGGAGGGCGCCGTGCTGCGCGATGCCGAGCGCGGCATTTTCACCGACCCTACCAAGGTTCACGAGATCGGTCACAAGGGCAAATATTTCGACGTTCCCGGCTACCATCTCTGCGAGCCATCGCCGCAGCGGACCCCCGTGCTTTATCAGGCAGGCGCTTCGGGGCCTGGCAAGGCCTTCGCAGCCAGTCATGCCGAATGCGTCTTCGTCGCGGCTCCGACCAAGAGCCTGCTGCGCGCCTATGTCGCCGATATCAGGCAGAGGGCTGCGGCTGCCGGCCGCGATCCACGGAAGGTGCTGATCTATAATCTCACGACGCTGATCATTGCGGAGACCGACGCGAAGGCCCAGCAGCTGTTCGAAGAGTACCAGAGCTACGCGTCCTATGACGGCTCGCTTGTCTTCATGTCCGGCTGGAGCGGCATCGACTTCGGCCAATATGCGCCGACCGACGAGTTGAAGAAGGTCGAGACCAATGCCATCGTCTCGATGATCGAGCATTTCGGCGGTAAAGACAGGGTGTGGACCGTCGAGGAACTCGCCAAATGGGGCGGAATCGGCGGAACAGGTCCGGTATTCGTCGGATCGCCCTCGACTATCGCCGACATCCTGCAGGAATGGGTCGAAGAGACGGATATCGACGGCTTCAACCTCGCTTATGCGGTGACACCCGACAGCTTCGAGGCGGCGGTCGATCTGCTCGTTCCGGAACTACAGAAGCGCGGAGTGTATTCTACCGCCTATCGTCCGGGCACCCTGCGCGAAAAGCTCTTCGGCGAGGGACCTTATCTGCCGACTACCCATCCGGCCAATGGTTATCGCGACATCGAGGCCGTCAAACGCCGGGACGCGGAACTGGCCGCACCGCTGCGCAAGTCGGCAGGCGTCTAAAGCATGTCGTGCAAAAGTGCGCAGCGGTTTTGCGACAACGACATGCCCCAATCAAAGAC
>NZ_JBXSOO010000037.1:0-22363 GCF_057784515.1 Martinezella sp. CNPSo 3732 | reverse complement strand
AACGTTCGGCGGCAGCGTGCTGCGCAAGCTATCGATCGTCGACTGGACCCTCGCCGCCGTATCGATCGCATTTGCATCGGTCGCCAGACTGATGCCAAGGCCTGCGGCAGGCATGCCGTTATAGACACCCGACGTGACGTAGCTATCGGCGCCCAGCTGCACGGTAGCGACATCGTTGACACGAACCATGGAGCCGTCAGGCAGGCTCTTGAGGATGATGTTCTCGAATTCCTCCGGCGTCTGGAAGCGGCTGCCGGCGGTGACCGTCGCATTGAGCTGCTGGCCGCCAAGCTGCGGCAGGGCACCCAATTGGCCGGACGAGACCTGCACGTTTTGCGCCTGGATGGCGGAGACGACGTCCGATGTCATCAGCTGGTATTTGACGAGCTTGTCCGGATCCACCCAGATGCGCATGGCATAGCGCGCACCGAAGAGCGTGGTGTCGCCGACGCCTGGAACCCGCTTCAAAGTATCATTCAGAGTGCTGTCGACATAATCGGCTAGATCGGTCGGCATAAGCTTGCGATCCGTCGACACAAACGCCGCAACAAGGAAGAAGCTGCTGGTCGATTTCGAAACGGTGATGCCGGTATTCTGGACGACTTGCGGCAGTTGCGCGGTGACGAGCTGCAGCTTGTTCTGTACCTGCATCTGCGCGACGTCGGGATTGGCCTTGTTGGTGAAGGTCAGCGAAATCGAGGCTTGCCCTGTCGCCGTCGAGGTCGACGCCATATAGTCGAGATTGTCGATACCGGTCATGCCCTGCTCGATGACCTTGGTCACCGAGTTTTCGACCGTTGCGGCGTCGGCGCCGGAATAGGTGGCGGTGATGCGCACCGTCGTCGGTGCGATCTGCGGATATTGCGCGACCGACAGCGTGAGGATCGAAAGTGCGCCCGCCAGCATGATGACGATGGCGATCACCCAGGCAAAAACCGGCCGGTCGATGAAGAAACGAGACATGTTTTACCCTCAATTCGTCGAACCGGTGACGGCACCCTTATCCGTGCCGTCGGCCTTGCCTTGCTGACCGGATTGGGATGTGCCGGCCGCCGATGCCTGCTCGAGATTTCCGCTGGCATCATCGACCGTCACCAGCGCGACGTTCACGTCCTGGCCGTCACGCACACGTTGTATGCCTTCGACAACGACACGATCTCCCTCCTCTACTCCTTTGCCTACGAGCCAGCTGTTGCCGATGCTGCGCTGAACGGTCAGCACACGCTGCTGGATTTTGCCATCCGCACTGACGAAGAAAGCGATCGGTTCGCCCTTCGTGTTGCGGGTCACGGCACGTTGCGGCACGAGGAAGCTGTTTTCGGCAATGCCTTCCTGAATGGTGGCACGAACATACATGCCTGGCAGCAGAATCCGCTGCGGATTGGGGAAGCTGGCGCGGACATTGAGTGTTCCGACCGTCTCGGCTACGGCCGCCTCGGCAAATTCCAGCGTGCCGCTTTCCTTATACTGGGTCCCATCCTCCAAGGTCAGACGGACCGAAACATTGTCGCCGCTGGTCTTCAGGCGCCCCTCCTCCATCGCACGTCGGAATCTCAGGAGATTCGTACTCGACTGCGTCACGTCGACATTGATCGGATCGAGCTGGCGGATGGTGGTCAGCGCAGTCGTTTGTTCAGCAGTCACGAGTGCGCCGACCGTCACCGTGGAGGCATCGACGCGGCCGGAAATCGGCGCACGGATCTTTGTATAATCAAGATTGATCCGTGCCGTCTCGAGCGCCGCCTTGGCGGAGGCGACATCGGCCTGTGCCTGTACCAGGGCGGACTTCGCATCGTCGAAATTCTGCTGGCTGACGGCGCTCTGCGCACTCAGACCCGCATAGCGGTCCAGTTTGGCCTGGGCATTCGGCACGGCACCTTCCGCCTTCTGCAAGGCGGCAACTGCACTGTCATAGGATGCCTGGTAAGAAGACGGATCGATCTCATAGAGCACATCGCCTTCATTGACCTCGCTGCCTTCCTTGAAATTGCGGCTTCGGATGATGCCGCCGACCTGCGGCCGAACCTCGGCGACCAGATTGGCGCTGATGCGACCGGGTAGATCGGCGGTGATGGCGACGGATTGCGGATGCAATGTCATCGCACTGACCTCGGATTTCACCGTTCTGCCGCCATTCTGTGCTGCGGGCTGCTGGTTGCAGCCCGCCAACAATGTAAACACGAATCCTGAAACCACGGCCCGCGTTAGATGTCGTTTCATATATTCCTCGTTGCGTGCGGATCTAAATCTGAAGGGAGGGAGGGAGCGAAAAGGTTGTTTCCCCGGCGGCACGGCTCTGCACAAACTCGCGACCATCGTCTCCGGAAATCATCGTCAAGTCTGCTCGGATAGGGCATAAGGCAGCGTGTCTGGCGCGATCGGGTAGCTTCCCGCCCGTGCTCTGCTTGGGCTGCCAATTGCATTTGCAACTGCTGACGCGATACCGCGCGCTCTTGATCCGTTGAAGATGGTGGAGCAGGCAGCGGATGGACCATGGTTCATGTTATTCATCGCTCTCGCTGAATGAACATATTCTCGCGAAGATCCGATCGATCAGCGCAAGAATCGGTACGTGGATCAAACCGATGGATAAGCATGTCAGGACTGATATCAACGATCTCCGCCGTTACGTCTGTATCGGCATTCCATGGAGTAGATGGGTAACTCGCAGGCACAGAGCCATCACACCCTCTGATTGAACCGACCTTCTTGTTCGTCGGATTGCTCGATATGAAGCTGATGATCACTGCCTTAAGCCCTATCTAATATGCTCTTACAGCAGGATTACTCTTGGTTTGTCGCATAGCTTTGCCGGAAAATGGTCAAAGTGTGTCAATTGGTCTCGACATGGCCAATTGCGAAATCATGTCGCGAGATATGGTTTAGATACGATCATCCATTCAATCTTATATATGTGCATCATCACTATGAGTATCGGTAAGCATGCATGCGCGCTCATCGGTTGATGAGCCTGTTATTTATCGGTCAGCGCGTAGTTGCAACGAGATTGTAGATCGGTTGCGTATGACCGCTGGACTGCCGCTGACACATGCCCGGATTTTACCGGAGAAGAAAGGCTTATTATAAGTGTTCAGCCGCGCTCATTGCAGTGATGCAGCAGAAGCCGTCTTGCGAATGGTGATTTCGATGCCACCCATGGACCTGCCATCATCAGTCACATCCGGTACACGTATGTAAAGGATCTCGGAATAGTTGCGGAACGTACCGCCGATTAGCTCATATATCGCAAGTGCTGTATTTTCCGGAAGCTCTTCGACCGATACGCTTTTACGTTGCTGCATGGGATTCTCTTTCAAAGTCGGGGCGCCTTCAAGAGATAGAACAATTGCCAGCACTCTAGCCGCGATTTGTCGCAAAGATATCCCAGGAATTCGGGAAACTGTCACAAATGCGTGAGGGCTGCTTCCATTGAGCGCATATCATCGTACGAAACAGCCCGTATCGTCCATCTGTAAGATGGTCTGAGAGACGAAACTGTGGCGAACTGCCCATAACGCCTGAAACTGCGGCTAAAGCGTCTGCAATCCGAACTCTGGCTGTGAGGAATGTCCTTGCTCAGACAGTCAGATGGCGCCGGGCCTCTGGCGTATCCAGCGTCTCCGCCAGCCCCTCATGCACGATCTCGCCGCGGTCCATGATGTAGACATAGTCGGCAAGTTCCCGGCAGAAATCGAGATATTGTTCGACCAGCAGGATCGCCATGCCGGTGGAATCCCTAAGATAACGGATTGCCCGGCCGATATCCTTGATGATCGACGGCTGGATACCCTCGGTCGGCTCGTCCAGCACCAAGATCTTTGGCCGCGTCACCATCGCCCTGCCGATCGCCAGTTGCTGCTGCTGGCCGCCCGAGAGGTCGCCGCCACGGCGCGACAGCATGGATTTCAGCACGGGGAACAGACTGTAGATGTCATCCGGAATGTTTCGGTCACGGCGGGAAAGCGGCGCATAACCGGTCTCGAGATTTTCCTTCACCGTCAACAGCGGAAAAATCTCGCGTCCCTGCGGCACATAGCCGATGCCCTGCTTGGCGCGCGCGAACGGCGCCATGCCGTTCAGTGTCACGCCGTTGAAGGCAACGGTGCCGGCCGACAAGGGATGCTGCCCGGTGACGGCGCGCAGGAGCGAACTCTTGCCGACACCATTGCGCCCGAGGACACAGGTGATCTTGCCCATCTCGGCCTTGATGGAGATGCCGCGCAGCGCCTGAGCGGCGCCATAATGCAGATTTGCGTTTTCGACTGTCAGCATGGCTTCATCTTCTTTCTTTTCCTTCAAGCCCCCTCACCCTAACCCTCTCCCCGAGGGGAGAGGGGATGACCTCTGTACCTCGCTAGTATCAGTCATTGGGTAATCGGAGGTGTATCCTCCCCTTCTCCCCTCGGGGAGAAGGTGGCCGACAGGCCGGATGAGGGGGACTCTCCCCACCCACAAAAGCCCACTACCGCCCCAGATAATTCTCGATCACCTTCGGATCGCTGCTGACGAAATCGATCGAGCCTTCCGCCAGAACCGAACCTTCCGCCAGGCACGTCACCTTGACGCCAAGGTCGCGGATGAAGCCCATATCGTGTTCGACCACAACGACCGAACGCGTCTTGGCGATCTCCTTCAAGAGCACGGCGGTTTCCGCTGTCTCGGCATCCGTCATGCCCGCCACCGGTTCATCGACCAAGAGCAGCTTCGGCTCCTGTGCCAGCAGCATGCCGATCTCCAGCCACTGCTTCTGGCCGTGGGAAAGATTGGCCGCAAACTCGTCGCGCCGATGCGACAGACGTACCGTCTCGAGGATTTCGTCGATGCGATCGCGATCCGCAGGCGTCAAGCGGTAGAAGAGCGTCGAAAAGACACCGCGATTGCGGTTGAGCGCCAGTTCGAGATTATCCCAGACGGTGTGGCTTTCGAAGACGGTCGGCTTCTGGAATTTCCGGCCGATGCCGAGCTGGGCGATATCGGCCTCATCCTTCTTCGTCAGATCGATCTGGCCGTTGAAGAATACCTCGCCCTCGTCGGGCCGGGTCTTGCCGGTGATGATGTCCATCATCGTCGTCTTGCCGGCGCCGTTCGGGCCGATGATCGCGCGAAGCTCGCCCGGCTCGATGACGATCGACAGCGAATTCAAAGCCTTGAAGCCATCGAAAGAGACGGAGACGTTGTTGAGGTAGAGCATGCTGTTGGGTTTGATATCCGGGATCATGGTTCTACTCCGCAGCCTGTACGGACTTGTCGGCTTCATCCTTCGCAGCCTCGGGCGGCGCGCTTGCCGGCCGACGTGTCTTGCCAAAATACTGCGCGATAGTGCCAACGATGCCCTTCGGCAGGAACAACGTCACGGCCACGAAGAGGCCACCAAGCGCAAACAACCAGAAATCGGGGAATAGGCCGGTGAAAACAGTCTTGCCGCCGTTGACGAGGATGGCGCCGATGATAGGCCCTATCAGGGTGGCCCGGCCGCCGACGGCCGTCCAGATGACCACTTCGATCGAATTGGCAGGCGCAAATTCTCCGGGATTGATGATGCCGATCTGCGGCACGTAGAGCGCGCCGGCAATACCGGCCATCATGGCCGATACGACGAAAACGAAGAGCTTCATGTGTTCGACGCGATAGCCGAGGAAGCGCGTGCGGCTTTCAGCATCGCGCACGCCCACGAGCACCTTGCCGAACTTCGAACGCACGATGGCCGAAGACAGCATCAATGCCAGCGCCAGGAACACGGCCGTGATGGCGAACAGCACGGCACGCGTGCCATCGGCCTGGATGTTGAAGCCGAGAATATCCTTGAAGTCGGTCAGGCCGTTATTGCCGCCGAAGCCCATATCGTTGCGGAAAAAGGCTAGCAGCAGCGCATAAGTCATCGCCTGCGTAATGATCGACAGATAGACGCCGTTAACGCGCGACCGGAAAGCAAACCAACCGAAGACGAAGGCAAGCAGGCCGGGTGCAACGAGGACCATCAGCATGGCGAACCAGAAATGATCGAAACCGTACCAGAACCAGGGTAGCTCCTTCCAGTTCAGGAAGACCATGAAATCGGGCAAGATCGGATTGCCGTAGGTGCCGCGGGAACCGATCTGCCGCATCAGATACATGCCCATCGCATAGCCGCCGAGCGCAAAGAAGGCGCCGTGGCCGAGCGAGAGAATGCCGCAATAGCCCCAGACCAGATCGAGCGCCAAGGCGAGCAGCGCATAGGTTAGATATTTGCCGAACAGCGACATCAAATAGGTCGGCACATGTAGTGCACTTGTTTCCGGCAGAGCCAGGTTCGACAGCGGCACGAGCACCGCCACGGCAAGCAGGATCGCGATGGCGATGCTGATTCGGCGGTCGAGCGAACGGAGAATGAAGGCCGTAATCATGCTTCCACCGCCCTTCCCTTGAGCGCGAAGAGGCCGCGCGGACGTTTCTGGATGAAGAGGATGATAAGGACGAGAACCAGGATCTTGCCGAGCACCGCCCCCGCATAGGGTTCGAGGAACTTGTTGAGGATGCCGAGCGAGAAGGCGCCGACGAGCGTCCCCCAGAGATTGCCGACGCCGCCAAACACCACGACCATGAAGCTGTCGATAATGTAGCCCTGGCCGAGGTTTGGCGAGACGTTGTCGATTTGCGAGAGCGCCACACCCGCCATGCCGGCAATGCCGGATCCCAGCGCAAAGGTGAAGGCATCGACCCAGGAGGTGCGAATCCCCATCGAAGACGCCATGCGCCGGTTCTGCGTCACCGCCCGCATTTGCAATCCAAAAGCCGAGCGCTTGAGGAGCAGCAGGAGCGCCACGAAAACACCGAGCGAAAAGACGATGATCCAGAGCCGGTTCCAGGTGACCGAGAGATAGCCGAGGTCGAAGGAACCGGACATCCAGGAGGGGTTGCCAACCTCCTGATTGGTTGGCCCGAAGATCGAGCGCACCGCCTGCTGCAGGATCAGCGAAATGCCCCAGGTGGCGAGCAGCGTTTCGAGCGGCCTCCCATAGAGAAAGCGGATGACGCCGCGCTCGATGACGAGACCGACGGCGCCGGTGACGAGGAAGGCGACCGGCAGGGCAATCGCCAGCGACCAGTCGAAGAGCTCAGGGTAAGAGGTGCGGATGATGCTTTGAACCACGAAAGTCGAGTAGGCGCCGAGCATCACCATCTCGCCATGCGCCATGTTGATGATGCCCATGACGCCGAAGGTAATGGCAAGACCGATGGCGGCCAGAAGCAGCACCGATCCGAGCGACAGGCCATACCAGACGTTCTGCACCGCATCCCAGAACTTCAATTGATCCTGGATGCCGGCGATGGCGGCGGCAAGATCGGGCTTCAAGCTGTCATCGACGGAAACCGACGAGAGAATGCCGATGGCATCGCGGCCGCCTTCGTTCTTGATCGTCTCGATTGCCGCCTTTTTCTCTGCGATCGGACGGTCCGAGCCGAGCACGGCAACCGCTCTTGCGCGTTCAAGCACACCGCGAATGTCCGCATCCTTCTCGCTCTGTAGCGCCGTCTCGACTGCGTCGAGCGAATCCGCACTCGGTGCCTTCAGAATGGATTGCGCCGCCTCGAGCCTTGTCGCGCGATCCGGGCTCATCAGCGTCAGACCGCCGAGAGCCGCGCGAACCGCACGGCGCAGATTGTTGTTGATCTTGATCTTGCCGAGATTGTCCTTGGCTTCCTGACCGGCCGCTTGCCCGGTCAAAGGATCCACCAGATCCATCATGTCGCCGGAGGATTTGGCGATGAACACCTGATTGTCGGATTTCCTGACGTAGAGATCGCCGTCGGAGAAGGCCTGCAATGCCGGCACCACTTTTGGATCGCCTGACTTCGCAAGGCTTTGGACGATATCCCCGGCCTTCTGGAAATTGGCCTGGCCGAGGGAATTGATGAGGCCGTGGGCGTCTTCCTGGGCGCGCAGACCTGTGGCCGTCAGCGCCAACACCAGGCAGAAGCCGGCGACCAGCGCCAAGGCAATGCGGTAAACGAATTTGTCGAACATTGCGCTAGTCCCCTCAAGCTGCCGCGGCCAGAAAAGCCTGCCCGCGGCGATCTTGCGTCGGCTGAAATCAGGAGCCCTTGCCGCCGCACTTGCCGGTGGTGACGTTGAAGTTGCCGCAGTTCATCGGCATACGCCAATCCGAGATTAGGTCCTTGCTGTCAGGCAGGTAATCGGACCATTCCTTGCCGACCACTGCGGGGGTCTGCGAAACGACGTCGAACTGGCCGTTTTCCTGCACTTCGCCGATCAGGACCGGCTTGGTGATGTAGTGGTTTGGCATCATGGTGGCGGTGCCGCCGGTGAGGTTCGGCACCGAGACGCCGACGAGCGCGTCGATCACCTTGTCCGGATCGGTCGTGCCGGCCTTCTCGACGGCCTTCACCCACATATTGAAGCCGATATAGGCAGCTTCCATTGGGTCGTTGGTCACACGCTTGTCGTTCTTGGTATAGGCGTGCCATTCCTTGATGAAGGCGGCATTGGCCGGTGTGTCGACGGACTGGAAGTAGTTCCAGGCTGCGAGATGGCCAACCAGCGGCTTGGTGTCGACACCGGCAAGCTCTTCCTCGCCGACCGAGAAGGCGACGACCGGAATATCCTCGGCCTTGACGCCCTGGTTGCCCAGTTCCTTGTAGAAGGGAACGTTGGCGTCGCCGTTGATGGTGGAGACGACGGCCGTCTTCTTGCCGGCCGCGCCAAAAGCCTTGATCTTGGAGACTTCCGTCTGCCAGTCGGAGAAGCCGAACGGCGTGTAGTTGATGATGATGTCTTCGTCCTTGACGCCCTTGGACTTCAGATAGGCTTCGAGGATCTTGTTGGTCGTGCGCGGATAGACATAGTCGGTGCCTTCAAGCACCCAGCGCTGCACGCCTTCGTTCTTCATCAGGTAGTCGACAGCCGGGATCGCCTGCTGGTTGGGAGCGGCGCCGGTGTAGAAGACGTTACGCTCGGATTCTTCGCCTTCGAACTGCACCGGATAGAACAGGATCGAATTCAGTTCCTTGAAGACCGGCAGCACCGACTTGCGCGACACGGAGGTCCAGCAGCCGAATACGGCCGAGACCTTGTCCTTCTGGATCAGCTCGCGAGCCTTTTCGGCAAAGAGCGGCCAGTCGGAAGCCGGGTCGACGACGACGGGCTCGAGCTTCTTGCCGAGAACGCCGCCCTTCTTGTTCTGCTCGTCGATGAGCATCAGCATGGCATCCTTCAGCGTCGTTTCCGAGATCGCCATGGTGCCAGACAGCGAATGCAGGACGCCGACCTTGATGGTGTCGTCGGCCGCGAAAGCGCCGTGGAATGCTGTGGTGGACATGATGGCGCCGAGCAGCGCGCCGGAGACGAGAGTCTTGAATTTCATCCGTGGTTCCCCTCTTTTTGTCTGCCGCAACGGCCGGTAAATAAGGATTAACCGTTGCCTTCCGCGACTATCCGGCGCTCCTTCTGGAAACCACATACGTAAAATGACGTAGGCGCCGGGGCGAAATGTGCAGTTTTCGGCACTCTCATGCCCTTAAGCACCACCTCGATCCATGTTACGACATCTCTGAACTGCCGGAGTGACGATGGCGGGACTGCTGAAGGGTAAGCATGGCTGCGCGGCAACGCATCATTCCAGTAAGACGCGAATATAACCGCTGGGTCGCGAACCAGACGCTGGAAGACTATGCCCTGCGTTTCACCGCCAAGAGCGCCCGCCAGTTTTCCTCGCAACGCATCTCGCAAACCGCGATCGGCGCCATTTCCTTCCTGGCGCTGGAGGCGATCGGCGGCACGATAACGCTCTCCTATGGCACCACCAACGCCTTCTACGCCATCATCGTCGCAAGCTTCGCTATGCTCGCCGTGGGCCTGCCGATCAGCCGCTATGCCATCCGCCACGGCGTCGATATCGATCTTCTGACGCGCGGCGCGAGCTTCGGCTATATCGGCTCGACCATCACCTCGCTGATCTACGCCAGCTTCACCTTCATGCTGTTTGCGATCGAAGCCTCGATCATGTCCGGCGCACTGGAATTGACGCTGGGCATACCCGTTTGGATCGGTTACATCATCAGCGCCCTCATGGTGATCCCGCTCGTCACCCATGGTGTCCGTCTTATCAGCCGGTTTCAGCTGCTGACGCAGCCCTTCTGGATCGTTCTCAACATCCTGCCCTTCGTCTTCATTGCCTTTGCCGACTGGGGGAAATTCGATCTCTGGCGGGCCTTTGCCGGTATCCATCATCCCGCAAGCGCACCGGGTACCGCCGCTCCCTTCGATCTGGTGGAATTCGGCGCCGCTTCCGCCGTCATCCTGGCGCTGATGTCGCAGATCGGCGAACAGGCCGACTTCCTGCGCTTCCTGCCGCCGGAAGGTCACCGCAAATGGCGTCATCGCTTGGCCATCTTCCTCGCCGGACCTGGATGGGTCATCATCGGGGCGCCGAAGCTGCTGGCCGGTTCATTTCTGGTCGTCCTGACGCTGACTTCAGGTGTGCCTGTAGGTCGCGCCGCCGATCCCGCGCAGATGTATCTGACCGCCTTCGGTTACATGATCCCCTGGCACAACGCAGCATTGCTGTTGATGGCCGCCTTCGTGATGATTTCGCAGCTGAAGATCAACGTCATGAACGCCTATGCCGGCTCGCTCGCATGGTCGAACTTCTTTTCGCGGCTGACGCACAGCCATCCGGGCCGCGTCATCTGGCTGGTCTTCAACGTCGCCATCGCGCTCCTGTTGATGGAACTCGGCATCTACCGGCTGCTGGAGGAGACGCTCGGCATCTTCTCGATCATTGCTATGGCCTGGCTCTGCACCGTCTCCGCCGATCTCTTCATCAACAAGCCGCTCGGGCTGGCTCCTCCTGGCATCGAGTTCAAACGCGCGCATCTCTACGACATCAATCCGGTCGGCCTCGGCGCCATGGCTCTTTCGGCAACCATCGCTCTCATCGCGCATTTCGGCGCCTTTGGCTCGATTGCCGCATCGCTTGCGCCCTATATCACCCTGATCGTCGCGCTCATCGCTTCGCCTGCCATCGCCTGGATTACCAAGGGCAAATACTATCTCGCCCGCAAGCCGCGCCAGAGCTGGAAGAATCTAAGCACCATCACCTGTTCGGTCTGCGAACACCCCTTCGAGCCGGAGGACATGGCATGGTGTCCGGCCTATGCCGCGCCGATCTGCTCGCTCTGCTGTTCACTCGACAGCCGCTGCCATGACATGTGCAAGCCGAAGGCTCGGCTCAATACGCAGGTTGGCACGGTCGCAAAGACCTTGCTGCCGGAAAGTATCGTCGCCAAGCTCGCTACGCGCCTCGGTCGCTACGGCATTGCCGTCGCCGTGGCGCTGACCGCCATGGGCGCTATTCTAGCAATGATCGCGCATCAGGTGGGCGCAGCCTCTCCCGAGACCGCCGCGGTGGTCGACCGCACGATCCTCATCGTCTTCTTCGTCTTTGCCGTCATCGCCGGCGTCGCGTGCTGGTTCTATGTGCTTGCCCATGACAGCCGCGTTGTCGCCGAAGAGGAATCCTCGCGTCAGAACACGCTGCTCTTGAAGGAAATTGCCGCCCACAAGAAGACGGATGCCGCTCTGCAGGGCGCCAAGGAGGCGGCAGAGGCGGCAAACCGCGCCAAGAGCCGCTATGTGGTCGGCCTCAGCCACGAATTGCGCACGCCGCTCAACGCCGTGCTCGGCTATGCGCAGATCCTGGAGCGCGACGAGACCATTCCGGCCCCCAGGCAATCTTCCCTAAAAGTCATCCGCCGCAGTGCCGAGCATCTTTCCGGCCTGATCGACGGGCTGCTGGATATTTCGAAGATCGAGGCAGGCCGCCTGCAGGTCTATTCCAACGAGATCAATATTCACGACTTCCTCGACCAGATCGTCGACATGTTTCACCCGCAGGCACAGGCAAAAGGGTTGAGTTTCATCCATGAGCGCTCATCCGGCCTGCCCGATTATGTCCGCACCGACGAGAAACGGCTGCGCCAGATCCTCGTCAACCTGCTCTCCAACGCCATCAAGTTCACCGATGCAGGCACCGTCCGCTTCGAGGTGGGCTACAGAAACCAGGTCGCGACCTTCACGGTTTCGGACACCGGCCGCGGCATCGCGACCAAGGACATTACCCGTATCTACGAGCCCTTCCAGCGCGGCGAGGCCGACAGCATAAGACCAATGCCCGGCCTCGGCCTCGGCCTCACCATCACGCAACTGCTGACCAATACGCTCGGCGGCGAGATTTCGGTTACGAGCGAGAAGGATGTAGGCTCGACCTTCAAAGTGCGCCTGATGTTATCTGCCGTGATCCGGCCGATGAAACCGCCGGCGCAGGAGCAGCGTATCGCCGGCTACGAAGGTCCCCGTCGCACCATCGTCGTCGTCGACGACAATGAAGATCATCGCGAGTTGATGCGCGAGATACTGTCGCCACTCGATTTCATCGTGCTCACCGCTGCCGGCGGGCCGGACTGCCTGACGCTGATCGAGGGGATCAAGCCGGATCTGTTCCTCGTCGATATCTCGATGCCCGGCATGAACGGCTGGCAGCTCGTTTCACGGCTCAGGGAAAACGGCCAGACGGCGCCTATCCTCATGCTGTCGGCCAATATCGGTGATGCAGCCGCAGCGACGGACAGTGACGACAGCCATAACGACGCCATCTCCAAGCCGGTCGACATCCGCCAGCTTCGCGACAAACTCGCGCTGCATCTCGGGCTGAAATGGCTCTACGCCGATGCCTCCGCCCCGGTCGCGCCGAAGCCGCCACCACCCCTGAAAAGCCCCGGTATCGAGCATGTCCGCGAATTGCTGCGGCTTGGCGAGATCGGTTATGTCAGGGGTATCGAGGCAAAGCTTGCGGATCTTGCCAAGCTTGAAGAAAACAAACCCTTCACCGATGCCTTGCGTGTGCATGTCCAGGCTTTCGATCTCGATGGTTTTCTAAACGTGCTGCGCAGCTTCGACATCGAAAAGGTAGAACAGATTGGCTGAGCCCGCCCTTCCCCGCGATATAGTCTTGCTGGTGGATGATTCACCGGAGGCGCTCGGCTTCCTGACGGATGCGCTCGAGCAGTCCGGCTTCTCCGTGCTGATCGCCACCTCGGGCTCGGCGGCGCTCAACATCGTCGAGCGCATCACGCCCGATCTCATCCTGCTCGATGCCGTCATGCCGGCAATGGATGGTTTCGAGACCTGCCGCCGGCTGAAAGCCAATGCAGGCATTGCCCAGATTCCCGTCGTCTTCATGACCGGGCTCACCGAAACCGAACATGTGGTGCATGCGCTCGAATCGGGCGGCGTGGATTATCTGACCAAGCCGATCAATGTCGACGAGCTGCGTGCCCGCATCCGCGTTCACCTGCGCAATGCCCGCTCCGCCCAGAGCGCCAGGGTGGCGCTCGACGCTGCGGGACGCCATCTCCTCGCCGTGAAGGGCAACGGCGCCATCCATTGGTCTACCCCGCAGGCAACCCGCCTGATCAACGCCGCCACCGGTAGTGACGACGGCCTCGAACTGGCATCCAAACACATCGCCGCCTTCATGCTCGAGCGCGAACGGCTCGGCCCGGCACGCGACAATCTTCTTTCCATCAGCAATGGCCGTCAGGCCGCGTTACAATTCACCTTCCTCGGCGCCATCGGCGCCGACGAATATCTCTTTCGCCTGACGGCGAGCAATCAGAGCGCCGATGACGAGACCTTGCGTCAGAGCTTTGCGTTGACGCAGCGCGAATCCGAGGTGCTGCTATGGCTTGCCAAGGGCAAGTCGAACCGCGACATCGGCGAGATCCTCGGCCTTTCGGCCCGCACGGTGAACAAGCATCTGGAACAAATCTATGTGAAGCTCGGTGTCGAGAACCGCGCATCTGCGGCAGTGAAGGCCGCGCATGTCCTGCATCGGCCGTGAGGTCAATCCTCATCTGCAGCGCGCAGGTGGAGGAATTTCATAATGATGGAGCAATCATGAGGCCATCCGAGTTTCGGACCTGATCGTTCCTCGATTGGCAAATGCCGCTGTCGTTCCAGGCGTACGCAAAAAGGCAGCGGCACGGGCGCAAATTGATGCTTTCCACCGTTACCATCCTTGCCGTATCCGTTGAGTGACCAGGCGCTGACGAGAGGACATGGCAATGACGAAGCCCTTCTATTGGAATGAACTCAACACCCATGATTTCGCCGGTCTCTCGCCCGATACCACCATCGCGATCCTGCCGATCGCCTCGACGGAGCAACACGGTCCACATCTGCCGATTGCCACGGATGTCGCGATCGCCGAGGGCATGCTGGCCGAGTTGAGGGTCCAGCGCCCGGATGATCTCGATTTCCTGGTCCTGCCGCTGCAGGAGATCGGCAAGGCCAACGAACACGTCTACGGCCCCGGCACGCTGTCGCTGAGCGCAGAGTTGCTGATCCCGGTCTGGACCGCAATCGGCGCGAAGGTCGCTGAAGCAGGCATCCGCAAGATGGTGATCGTCAATTCCCACGGCGGAAATGTGGATATCATGAGTATCGTCGCGCGCGAACTGCGCGTGCGTTACCAGATGGCCGTCGTCGCCACGCAGTGGACCCGCTTCGGTACGCCTGACGGTATGATCGACGAGCACGAGCAGCGCTTTGGCATCCATGGCGGCGACGTCGAGACCTCGCTCATGCTGCATTTCCGGCCTGATCTGGTCCGGATGGAAAAGGCTGAGAATTTCGCCTCCAAGGCGGAATGGATGACGGAGCATTCGAAATATCTGCAGCCCTTGCCGCCGCATTCGCTCGCCTGGATCGCGCATGATCTCAATCCGAACGGTGTGGTCGGTAATGCGGCCAATGGCACGGCGGAAAAGGGCGCACTCATCTGCAGCCATGAGATCGCAGGCTTCATCGAGATGCTGCGGGATCTGCGCGACTACTCGCTTGCCAACCTCTATTCGAAATAGGCGTCCGCGCGGCGTCGTTCGGAGGGCGGGATGATATGTCCCTTCGCCTGCAGCTCCTCGACGATCCCGGCTAATTCAGCAAGCAGGTATTCGACGAAAAGGCTGGTGGCGGCGTCGAGCGGTGCTCGCGCGCGGGCGATGAGTTTCATCGGTTGAGGCCGCGAATGCGGCTCGGCGATCGGCCGGAAGACCAGCTCTCCTCGGCGACACTCCGTCAGCACATCGAGCGGATTGAGCAATGTCAGCCCTGCTCCGCATTTTACCAGCTGCTTCAACATTTCCGACGCATTGCTCTCCAGCACCGGCTCGACCTGCACGGAAAGGCGCGAAAGCATCAGATTGATGACCTCGCGCAGGCTCGTCCCGGGCTGCGCAAGCAATAGCCGCTCCTCCACGACATCGGCGAGATTGATGGGACCAGGCCCGATCAGCGGATGGCCGGGCGGCAGGACGACGCCGATCGGTATGTCGAAATTGGCAAGAGAGCGAAGTCCCGGGGTTGCCGGAATGTTGAAGCCAAGCCCGAGATCCACTTCTCCGGAGACGACCGGCGCCATCGTCGTCGATCCGGCATCATTGCGCAGCTGGACGAAGACCCTTGGATGCTCGGAAAGAAAACGCGCGATGATCTCGGGCAGTGGACCTGACGCCAGCCCCACGGTGGCAACGATACGAACCTTGCCCGCTTGCTGCATCTTGAGACTGCGAATGCGGCCCTCCAGCCGCTCGTAATTCTTCAGAACCTCGCGAATGTGCTCGATACAGAGCTCGCCGGCCGCCGTCAGTCTGAGCCCGCGAGGCAGCCGTTCGAAAAGCGGCGCGCCCATTTCCTCCTCCAGCGCCAGGATCTGCCGGTTGATCGCCGATGAGGCCACATTGAGCCGTGCCGCCGCCTTGCGGATCGAGCCGCAGCGGGCGATTTCATTGATATAGAGAAGCCGTCGCGAGTGCAGCATGCGTGTCCCCATTGCTTAATTTTTGCCCAGACCGCACAATTTAGGCACAGACCCGGGAACAGATGCCGAAAAGGCATCAATGCGCACGAATTTTGATGCTTTTCAAAGAGCAACGCAACCGCTCAAATGCAGGAAATGGGCGCCAACCACGACGTCCCATGGCAGATAAGGGGAACAGTCAGCCATGTATAAAGCCTTGAAGACAAAAACATTCTTTGCCGCCATGGGGCTTGCCGCCGCGATCATGGCCGCTGAGCCTGCAAATGCGCTCGACAAAGTCAGCTACGGCACGAACTGGCTTGCGCAAGCCGAGCATGGCGGTTTCTACCAAGCGGTCGCCGACGGCACCTACAAGAAATACGGCCTTGATGTCACGATCGTCCAGGGCGGCCCCAACGCGGCCAATTCGGCCTTACTGATCTCCGGCAAGCTGGATTTCTACATGGGCGGCCCGCAGCAGGAGATCGATGCGGTCAAGCAGGGCATTCCGATCGTTGACGTCGCGGCCATCTTCCAGAAGGACCCGCAGGTCCTTATCGCCCATCCGGACGCAGGCGTGGAAAAATTCGAGGACCTCGCCAAGCTGCCGACGCTGTTCCTGAGCAAGGATGGCTATATCACCTATTTCGAGTGGATGAAGGCGAACTTCCCGGGCTTCAAGGACGAACAGTTCAAGCCCTATAATTTCAGCCCCGCACCCTTCCTTGCCGACAAACAGTCCGCGCAGCAGGGTTATGTCACCTCCGAGCCCTATGAGATCGAGAAACAGGCCGGCTGGAAGCCGAAGGTCTTCCTGATCGCGGATGCCGGCTACTCGCCCTATTCGACGATGATCACCGCGCAGAAGGCGCTGGTCGACAAAAATCCCGATCTCGTGCAACGTTTCGTCAACGCCTCGATCGAGGGCTGGTACAATTATCTCTACGGCGACAACAAGGCGGCCAACGAGCTGATCAAGAAGGACAATCCCGATATGACGGATGGCCAGATCGCCTATTCCATCGCCAAGATGAAGGAATATGGCATCGTCGAATCTGGCGATGCCCTCGACAAGGGCATCGGCTGCATCACCGAAGCCCACTACAAGAAGTTCTTCGACGAGATGGTGCAGATCAAGCTCTTCGATGCCGACATCGACTACAAGAAGGCCTTCGATATGCAGTTTGTCTGCAAGGGCATCGGCATGTCGCTGAAGAAGTAAGCCTAGGCACCTCCCCCTCGAGGGGGAGGTCGCCGCAAAGCGGCGGGTGGGGGTGATAGCCTGAGATAGCAACAGATCACCCCGCCCCGGAGCTTCGCTCCGACCCTCCCCCTCAAGGGGAGGGTGGATCAACAAAGAGCTAAACCATGCCAGCGTCCGAAGCTACCAAATCCACCCAGACCGAGACACGCAAGCGGCCGCTTGTCGTCATGGAACAGGTCTCCAAGGTCTTCTCCAACGGCACGTTGGCGCTGTCGGGCATGTCGCTCCATGTGGAAAGCGGCGAGTTCATCAGCCTGCTCGGCCCGTCCGGTTGCGGCAAGTCGACGGCCTTGCGGATCATTGCAGGCTTGGGCGGTGCCTCCAGCGGCAGGATCGATTGGCCCAGTTCGCGCATCAACGCCAAGGGTCTGCCGGAGGGCGATATCAGCTTCGTTTTCCAGGAGCCGACACTGCTTCCCTGGAAGACCGTGTTCGGCAATGTCCATCTGCCGCTGAAGCTGCCGGGCGTGTCGAAAGCGGCGGCGCACGATCAGATCATGGAGACGCTGGCAACCGTCGGCCTCCAAGATTTTGCGCAAGCCTATCCCCGCGAATTGTCGGGCGGCATGAAGATGCGGGTTTCGATCGCCCGCGCTTTGGTGACGAAGCCAAAGCTGCTGTTGATGGACGAGCCCTTTGCGGCCCTCGACGAAATCACGCGCCAGAAGCTGAATGACGACGTTTTGCGCCTCTGGCAGACAACGGGGATTACCGTCATTTTCGTCACGCATTCCGTTTATGAATCCGCCTATCTCTCCAATCGCATCGTCGTCATGAAGGCTCGGCCGGGCCGCGTCCACACCGACTTTCCATTGGAAACCAGCGGCGAGCGCGATCCTCTTTATCGTTCATCGGAGGAATATCGGCAGGTGTGCGAAAAAGTATCCCGTTCCCTGATCGAGGCCATCGGCTGGCCGGAGGCCCATTGATGAGCGACAGCACCAGCCTGCCCGCCACTCTTTCCATTGAATCGGCCAATGCGCCTGCAGCCCCCGCAGCCAGGAAGCGCAATCTAGAACGCGCGTTCGGTATCCTTGTGCCGATCCTGACCGTCCTTGTTCTTCTTGTCCTCTGGCAGCTTCTGGTCGTCGGCACCGGCATTCCGCAATATATTCTGCCGAGCCCGATCGCCGTCGCCAAGGCGCTCGTTTCCGACTGGGGCATCCTGTGGCCGGCTCTATGGGTGACCACCGAGATCACCTTCATATCCCTCGTCCTGGCGCTAATCGGCGGCGGCGGCTTCGCCATCTTCCTCGTGCAGTCCCGCTGGATCGAACTCGCCTTCTATCCGCTGGCCGTCATCCTGCAGGTGACGCCGATCGTCGCGATCGCGCCGCTGATCCTGATCTATGCGCCGACACGCGAAGCAGCGCTCTTAATCTGCGGCTTCCTCGTCGCCTTCTTTCCGATCCTGTCCAACATGGTGCAGGGATTGAAGAGCGTCGACCATAACCTGCTCAACCTTTTCGACCTCTACGGCGCCTCGCGCTGGCAGGCATTGCTGCATCTGAAGCTGCCCGCCGCCCAGCCTTATTTCATGACGGGCTTGAGGATCGGTGGCGGCCTGTCGCTGATCGCATCGGTGGTCGCGGAATTCGCCGCCGGCTCGGGCGGTCCGAACTCCGGCCTGGCATTCCGCCTGCTGGAGGCGCAATACCGCCAGAACATGCCACGGCTCTTCGCAGCCTTGCTTCTCCTGTCGGCGCTTGGCGTCGCCATCTTTGCGTTCACCTCCTTCATCTCATGGCTGAGCCTGCATCGCTGGCATGAGAGCAGCCTCAAGCGGGAGAACTGATGTCCCACGCCTTCATGTCGCCACCGAACGCCGCCCGTTTCGTGCTGAGTAATGCCACCGTTCCCGCCGTGACGCTCTCGGGCTTCAAGGCACCTTCCAGCGAGGGCCTGATCAAGGCCGATATCGTCGTCGCCGATGGCCTTATCAGTGACATCGTCGCGCCTGGCACCGCGCCAGTGGAATATGCCAAGGTGGATATGAAGGAAGGTATGGTCTGGCCGACCTTCGCCGACATGCACACCCATCTTGACAAGGGGCACATCTGGGAACGGCGGCCGAACCCGGACGGCAGTTTCATGGGCGCGCTCGATGCCGTGCGCACCGATCGCGAGGCCAATTGGTCGGCCGACGACGTACGCAAGCGCATGGAGTTTTCGCTGCGCTCGGCTTACGCCCATGGCACAGGCCTGATCCGCACTCACCTTGATTCCTTGGCGCCGCAGCACCGCATCTCTTTCGAGGTCTTCACCTCGGTCCGCGAAGCCTGGAAGGACAAGATCGCGCTGCAGGCCGTCGCCCTCTTCCCGCTCGATAGCATGGTCGACGATGCCTTCTTTGCCGATCTGCTCCGCGTGGTTCGAGACGCCGGCGGTCTGATGGGCGGCGTCACACAAATGAACCCGGACATCGACGCGCAACTGGACAAACTGATCCGCGCTGCTGCCGACAATGGTCTCGACATCGATCTGCATGTCGACGAGACCGAGGACAGGGAGGTACTGACGCTGAAGGCGATCGCCGAAGCCGTGCTTCGCAACGGCTTTACCGGCAAGGTGACCGCCGGCCACTGCTGCTCGCTTGCCCGGCAGAACGAGGATGTCGCGCGCGCAACCATCGATCTCGTTGCCAAGGCCGGGATCTCCATCGTCTCGCTGCCAATGTGCAACATGTATCTGCAGGACCGCCATGCCGGGCGCACGCCGCGCTGGCGCGGCGTCACCCTTTTGCACGAGCTTGCCGCGGCCGGCGTTCCCACAGCCGTCGCCTCCGACAATACCCGCGACCCCTTCTACGCCTATGGCGATCTCGATCCGGTCGAGGTGTTCCGCGAGGCCGTGCGCATCCTGCATCTCGACCATCCGCTGGATACGGCCGCTCGAGTCATCACCACGTCGCCCGCCAGCATTCTCGGTCGCCCGGACATCGGGCGGATCGCGGTCGGCAGCCCGGCCGATCTCGTGCTTTTCAGCGCCCGGCGCTGGAGCGAATTCCTTTCCCGTCCGCAGTCCGATCGCGTCGTCCTTCGCAAGGGCAAGGTGATCGATCGCAGCCTGCCGGATTATCGTGAACTCGACAGCGTCATTGGAGCCTGACATGCCGGATTATCAGCGCATCAAGAAAGAACTCGAAGGCATCGCCGTCGAAGACAATCCGGCGCTCGTGCGCCAGAAAAGCCGCGACTTCTATTGGTATTCGCCGATCCTCAAGGCCCAGCTCGACAATGTCACGGCCGATCTCGTCGTCACCCCGAAAACCGAGGAAGAGGTGATCCGCACGTTGAAGGTCGCCTATGCGCACGACGTTCCCGTCACGCCGCGCGGCGCCGGCACCGGCAATTACGGCCAGGCGATGCCGCTCTCCGGCGGCATCGTGCTCAATCTCGCCGCCATGAACAGGATCAAGGAGATCCATCCCGGCCGCGTCGTCTGCGAGCCCGGCATCGTCATTGCCGAACTCGACCGCCAGACAAAGGCCCATTCGGGCCAGGAACTGCGCTTCCATCCCTCGACCGCACAGACCGCAACGATCGGCGGCTTCATCGCCGGCGGGTCGGGCGGTGTCGGCTCGATCACCTGGGGTGGCCTGCGCGATCTCGGCAATATCCTGCGGCTGCGCGTCGTGACGATGGAGGCGGAGCCCCGCACGCTTGATCTGACCGGCTGGGACCTGACCAAGGTCAGCCATGCCTATGGCACCAATGGCATCATTACCGAGATCGAGATGCCGCTGGCGCCGGCCTATGACTGGATCGACGTGCTGGTGGGCTATGAGGACTTCATGGATGCAGTGCGCTTTTCGGACGCGCTCGCCAAATGCAACGGCATTCTGGTCAAGGAAATCGCGCCGATCGCCGCCCCCATTCCGCAAGACTATTTTACCCGCCACAAGCCCTACATCCGTCAGGGGCAATCGATCGTGGCGCTGATGATCGCGCCACACTCGATGGATCCTTTCGTCGCCTTCACCATGCAGCAGAAGGGTGAGATTACCTTCCGCTCCGACAAGGTCGAGAGCATGAAGGGCATTCCGCATGCCTATGAGCTGGCCTGGAACCATACGACGCTGCGCGCCATCAAGGTCGATCCGTCGATCACCTATCTGCAGGTGCAGTACCCGGGGCCGGATCACGTCGCCAAAGTCCAGAAGATGGTGGAGATCTTTGGTGACGAGGTGCCCGGCCACCTCGAATTCATCAAGTTCGACGGTCAGATCCAATGCTCCGGACTGCCACTTGTGCGCTATACGTCAGAGGCAAGGCTCGAAGAGATCATTAGGATTCACCAGGATCACGGCTGCCCGATCTTCAATCCACACCGCTATACGCTGGAGGAAGGCGGCATGAAGCAGACGGATGCCGTTCAGCTTGCCTTCAAGAAGGAAACCGATCCGAAGGGTCTGCTCAATCCGGGCAAGATGATCGCCTGGGACGACCCGAATTTCGATTTCAAATCCGGCAAGAACTACCTCTTCCCCGGCCTTGCCACGCTGATGGAGGCCTCGTGAAGGTTCTCGTCCTTCATTCCCATCCGGTCGAGGAAAGTTTTGGCGGCGCGCTGCATCGCCAGACCATCCAGAGCCTGAAGCGTGCGGGACATGAAGTCGACGATTGCAACCTATATGCCGAGGGCTTCGATCCCGTGCTCTCGCGCCACGACCGACTGATCTATCACGACTATCCCGAAAATACCGAGGCGCTGAAGTCCTATGTCGAACGGCTGGAGCGCACCGAGGCTCTCGTGATCGTCACTCCGGTCTGGAACTTCGGCTTTCCGGCCATTCTCAAGGGCTATTTCGATCGGGTCTGGCTCCCCGGCGTTTCCTTCGAACTCGTCGATGGCAAAGTGCGGTCGAAACTGCAGCATATCCGCAAGCTCGGCGCGGTCTTGACCTATGGCGCCGATCCGTTTCGTGCCTTCATCGCCGGCAATCCGCCGAAGAAGATCGTCAAGCGCGTGCTGCGCGCCCAGATCAAGCCTTTCGCCCCCGTCGTCTTCCTCGCCCATTACGACATGAACCGCTCGACGGAAGGTTCCCGCAGCCAATTTCTGACGAAGGTCGGCCGCGAGATGGAGCGATTTTGAGCCGACCTCAAGGTCGCGTAATCACGGATGATCGATCCGTCTGTCATTGATGCCCGCCTAAAAGCGCGTCCGATCTTTCGGATTCGCTTCTTGCGCTTTAGAGCGGATCATTTTTTCTCTGAATCGCTTTGGGGTTCCCAAAACAGCG
>NZ_JBXSOO010000036.1:0-23561 GCF_057784515.1 Martinezella sp. CNPSo 3732 | reverse complement strand
CAGCATGCAATCGAAGTCCTTACGCTTCAAAGCAGAGCAGGCGGAATTCGCATCATCGCGGCTTGCAAAGCCGGTGAAGCGGGCGCGGTAGACCGTGCTGGCTCCCTTGCCGACGGCCTCGGTATAGGGCGAGGCATTGGCGAGCGCATTGCCGGCCTTGGACTTCGCTTCCGAGAGAAGATCCTTGGCAGCCTGGGCGGTTGGTGTCGCCGCGATCTGCACCTGCCAGCTTCCGGATACCATCGGCTTGCTGGCGGTTGCCGTCTGCTTATTGTCGGCCAAGATCTCATCCATCGCAGCCGGTCGATCCATCGGCACGGTAACGTTCGAGGCGGCAGCGAATGCCATCGGAACGACCTCAGCGCGTTTGCGCGGGGTGGCTGCGGTGGTCTGCGTATCGACATCCACGGCAACATCGTCCGATGCAGACGCCACTTCAACCTGCTTGGCCATCTTGCCGCCACCGACGCTCGCCATCAGACGCGATGTTGCGACGGGGGCTGCCTTGGGCACATAGCGATCCAGCAGCGACGCCATCATCGCATCGCGGCCGCGCGCGGTGGCGCCGCCCATGACGACGCCGATCACCCGGCGATTGCCCTGGCGCACGGCGCTGACGAGGTTGAAGCCGGATGCATTGGTATAGCCGGTCTTGATGCCGTCCATGCCTTCATAGCGATACATCAGGTTGTTGTGCCCACGCACGTAATGGCCGCGGTAGTTAAAGCTCGTCTGCGAGAAGAGCCGGTATTCCTGGGGATAGTTGTTGATGAGCGCGACGGCGAGCGTCGACATATCTCGCGCTGTCGTCCACTGCTGCATGTTCGGAAGGCCCGAGGCATTCAGGAAGGTGGTGCGGCGCATGCCGAGTTCGCGCGCCTTCTGCGTCATCATCCGCGCAAAGCCGCTTTCGCTGCCGCCAAGCGCTTCCGCCATGGCGGTTGCGGCGTCGTTTGCAGACTTGATGATCATGCCATCGACGGCTTCGCGGACGGTCACCGTACCGCCGGGCTTCAAGCCGAGCTTGGTCGGCGGCTTGGCGGCGGCGAAACGCGAGACCGGGATCCTGGTATTCCAGCCCAGCTTGCCGCGGCTGATCGCCTCGAAGGTCATATACAAGGTCATCATCTTGGTCAGCGATGCCGGATGGTTGAGGTCATCCGCATTGCTGGATGTCAGCACCTTGCCGGTCTTTGCATCCATGATGAAATAGGCGCTGCCAGCGAAGCTCGCCACCGGAGCGCTCAACAGCAAGACGGCCGCAGACAAAGCCATCAAAAGTCGTTTCATAATTGTCCCCAACCGAAAGAATGCCAAAACACCGCATCAATCCCTGTATGATTTTGCGACAAAAAGCCTGATACCGGTGCGATATTGAGGCAACAGCCTCGATAGATCTTCAATTTTGCCTTTCCTGGTAAAATAAGCATTAACGCATTGGAAATTATGGCAAAGATTCAGTAAGGTTTAACGGGGATGCGCTATAGCGTTGACATTGGTCAACCGGGTCGAGCCGCATGGAACAGGGCATCAAGGTCCGCCTCAAGCGCAAGATGATCTCAAGCGGGCTTGAAGCCGCCGCAATCTTGAAGGGTGCGGGGCTGATGCGCGACGTTGCGGGCCTCGGCACGATATTCACCCTTCATCACGTCCGCCCTGCCCTCCCCCGCCGTTTTACGCCCAATGCGCATCTGGAGGTCTCGCCCGACTTTCTCGATCAGGCGATCGCACGGCTGAAACAGGACGGTTACGAGTTCATCGCACTCGACGCTCTTCCATCACGAGCAAAAGGCGCTGCCGGCACGCCACCCTTCGTCGCCTTTACGCTCGACGACGGCAACCGGGACAATCTCGATCACGCCCTGCCAATCTTCGCGCGCCACGATGTGCCCTTCACCGTCTTCGTCGCGCAGGGGCTTTCGGAGCGGACCCATAGCATATGGTGGGAAACGCTGGCCGAACTGCTTGGCCGGCTTGAGCGTCTGACATTCGATTTCGGGTCGGGAGACGAGTTCCTGCCACTCGGCAAGAACAGCCACAAGCATGCCGCATTTGCCCGCTTCGCCGCCTTTGTCCACAATCATGAGGAAAGCGAAGCCGTCAGCCGGATCGATGAGCTTGCGCGGGGTCACGGCCTGGAGCCGCTCGACATCGTCCGTGCATCGATCATGGATCGGAACGAATTGCGGCAGCTCGCCCGCCATCCCCTTGCCTCCCTCGGCGCTCATACGGTGAGCCATCGGGCATTGGCAAGGCTCCCCGAGGCAGAGGCCGTCGCAGAAATTGCACTCTCGGCCGATTATGTCGCCGACATCACCGGAAAGCGGCCAACCACAATCGCCTACCCCTATGGCACGAACGAGGCCGTCTCGCCGCGCGAGGGCCGGCTTGCGGCAGAGCTCGGCTTTTCCGTCGGCGTCACCACGCGCCCCGGCACAATCACCGCAGCAAACGGCAACTCGCCGCTATTGCTGCGGCGGCTATCGCTGAACGGCCATTACCAGAAACCCCGCTATGCGTCGGCACTTGCATCCGGCATCCCCATGCGGCTGATGGGGCGCCGAGAGCCGGCATAAGGTTTACGGATACATCCGCACCTTTTGCCAGGCGCCTTCAGGCATATCGCGACGAAATTCGATACGATCGTGCAGGCGAAACTGGCGGTCGTGCCAAAATTCGATCGACAGCGGTCGGATGCGGAATCCGGACCAGTAAGGTGGGCGCGGAATATCGCCTATCGCGTAACGGGCGGTATATTCGGCAACGGCCTTTTCTAACGCGAAGCGGCCTTCCAGCGGTCGCGACTGCTTTGAGGCCCATGCCCCGATACGGCTGCCGCGAGGCCTTGTCTTATAATACTCGTCGGCTTCCTTATCGCTCACCACTTCAACCAGGCCACGCAAACGCACCTGGCGACGCAGCGACTTCCAGTGGAAGCACATGGCCGCTTTCTTCTGGGAAAGAATTTCTTGGCCTTTCTGGCTCTCGAAATTTGTATAGAATACGAATCCGTCGCTATCGAAACCTTTCAGAAGAACCATGCGGACATTTGGCAAACCATCCTTATCCACCGTTGCCAGCGCTACCGCATTCGGATCGTTCGGTTCGGTGGTCTCCGCCTCACGCAGCCAGGACGCAAAGAGACTGAAAGGTTCGTTCTGCTCGGTGAAGTCACCGCTTGTTAACTCGTTTTCCGACATATTAATTCAAAAGCTCCGCAATTCCTAATAACCGCCGGCCCCTCTGGCTGGCCAAGATGTTCGGGTGGAAGTCATAGCAAAGTCGATCGTTCATACAAAGCGCAAGCTTGCAAAAGGCGTGACGATGGCTGTCGCCCTAGTCTCCCTTTTCTCCCTTGGCGGCTGCGTCGGCGGCGGCATGGACTATCTGAGCTCTGCCAAGGTGGATCGCAGCGTATCGACAGGCACGGTGCCGACCGCACCGGTGACAGCGGACAGTATCTCCGACGAGACCACGGTGCGCAATGCCGTCACCTCGGCGGACCTCAATAAGCTCAACGGCCAGCCCATACCCTGGGCAAATACCTCGACCGGCAGCGCCGGCGTCATCGACACGATTGTCGAAAGCAACGCCTCCGGCGTGGTCTGCCGTCAATTTCGCACCAGCCGGCACTCCTATCAGGGTGTTGCCAACTTCTCCGGCAGGACTTGCCTTGTCGGCCTCGGCGAATGGCAGCTGCTGAGCTTCCAGCAGGCGGGCTGACCGCCTTTCTTCCCTTTTTGTCCCGCCCTCAAATCAGTTCACGCTGAGAGGCATTTTATTGCAATCGGCGATGCGCTTCCGGCTGCAAATACCAAGCATCACGCGTTAGCGATCGGCTAACCATGCCTTGAAATGCAGGCCTTCAGGTCCCATCCGCCGTAACGCCTGATTAGCAACTTTTCCCGCAGGATCGGCTCATCGGCGCATCAGCCTTGCCTCCCATGACAGGGAAGCAAGATGGCGAAGCGCTATCAATTGGTTTTTTGCTTGGGGTGCTGCAATGGGGCTGGGCACACCCATGAATGATGGCGGGAAAGATGCGGGATCCGTATAAGGTGCTGGGCGTTAGGAAGGATGCGGGGGCGGACGAAATCAAATCCGCTTGGCGCAGCTTGGCAAAGACTGCTCATCCCGATCACAATCTTGGCGATCCGACCGCGTCAGAGCGGTTTGCCGAAATCGGCCGTGCTTACGAGACATTGAAAGACCCCCAGAAGCGCAGCCGCTACGATCAGATCGCGCGCATGGCCGAGGCGAAGGGCCAGAGCCAGGAACAGACGATCATACAGCAGCGGCAGGCGGCCCGAGAGGCCGCCGAACGAGCCAAGGCCGCGCGTGCCAATGCCGACAAGATCATGGAAGAGCTCGCCCGGGCCAACGCCCGCAAAGCGGCAGCCTCCGCTGCATCCGGCCAACAGGGGAACGCTGCCGAATCGCCGGAAGACATGGTCGAACGCATTTTCGGAGTGAAGACCAGCCAAGCGCAGCAGGCACAGGCCACCGCGGCAACAGGCGCAAAGCCGGCGGAAAAACCGCAGGAGCAACCCGACACCGCGGCCGCGGAAGAGCCCCAGGTGGAAGAAGAGCAGCTGGCCACGGCTTCGGCAGCAGCCAGCTCGCGCTCCGCCTTTGGCATCCTCGGCTCTCTGGTGCGGCGCATCACGGGCGGCAATGCGCCCGAAAAGCCGCCGGAGAAAACCCCGGAAGTCGCCGCCGAAGCCACGGTAACGCTCGACGACATGCTGAAGAGCCGCTGGATTGCCGTTCCGCTGCCCGACAACCGTGAGGCACGCTTCCAGGCAACGACGGACATCTCAAATGGCGAGGTACTTCACCTCAAGGGCCAGGGACTGAAACTGCCGGGCATGCTGCGCGGCGATGTTGCCGTCACCGTTCACCTGTCGACCGATGGGCGCTTCACACTCGACGGTAGCGATGTGCGTACAATATTGCCCATTACCATAGAGAATGCCGTTCTCGGTTGCGAAACCACGGCCGAAGGATTGAACGGGCCGGTCAGTATCACGGTGCCGGCCTGGTCCGGTTCGGATCAGATCGTGCGCATTTCCGGCGAGGGATTGCCCGACGGCAATGGCGGAAAAGGCGATCTCATCGTCGAATTGCGGCTGATGCTGTGGGAAAAACCCGACGACAAGGTCACGGATCTCATGCGCAGCATGCGCGAAGGGCTTTTCCTGTGAAATTTTGGTGACAACAGCACCCTTTGTTACGATCCCTAACAGTTGATGATCTTTACGATGCTTGAACCGGGGGTCGGCCTATGCCATAGGCAGGTTCATCTAAAGTTCAAGGGAGCATAATATGGCTCAAGCCACTGGCCTCATGGCAGGCAAACGCGGCGTCATCCTCGGCGTAGCAAACAACCGTTCGATAGCGTGGGGTATTGCCAAGGCCTGCTCGGATGCCGGAGCCGAAATCGCATTGACGTGGCAGGGCGATGCCCTGAAGAAGCGCGTCGAGCCGCTCGCTCAGGAACTCGGCGCCTTCATGGCCGGCCATTGCGACGTGACCGAGCCGGCAACGATCGATGCCGTCGTCGACACGCTGGAGGCGAAATGGGGCAAGATCGATTTTGTCGTGCACGCCATCGCGTTCTCGGACAAGGATGAGCTGACCGGCCGTTACCTCGATACCAGCCGCGACAACTTCACGAAGACGATGGACATCTCCGTCTATTCCTTCACGGCAGTTGCACAGCGCGCCGAGCGAATTATGAATGACGGCGGCTCGATGATCACCCTCACCTATTATGGTGCAGAGAAGGTCATGCCGCACTACAACGTCATGGGTGTCGCCAAGGCCGCTTTGGAAGCCAGCGTGCGCTACCTCGCAGTCGACCTCGGCAGCCGCGGCATCCGCGTCAACGCGATCTCGGCAGGCCCGATCAAGACGCTCGCAGCGTCCGGCATCGGCGACTTCCGCTACATCCTGAAGTGGAACGAATATAACGCGCCGCTGAAGCGGACTGTCACGATCGACGAAGTCGGCAATTCCGCCCTCTATCTGCTGTCCGATCTGTCGACGGCCGTTACCGGCGAAATCCATCACGTCGATTCGGGCTATCATACGGTCGGCATGAAGGCCGTGGACGCGCCCGACATTTCTGTCGCGAAGGACTGACCAACAGGAAGCTGACCGTGTCGCCCATCCTCTATGTGATACGCCACGGTCAGACCGACTGGAATGCTGAACGCCGGCTGCAAGGGCAGAAGGATATTGACCTGAACGCCATCGGCCGGGAACAGGCGCGGCAGAACGGCGTCGATCTCGCGGAAATCCTCGCTTTCGAAAACATTCCCTTCGATTTCGTCGCAAGCCCATTGCGGCGCACCCGCGAAACCATGGAAATCGTTCGGCAGGCCATGGGGCTGCCGCCCAAGGACTACAGCACCGACGACAGGTTGGTCGAAGTGTCCTTCGGGGCCTGGGAAGGCTTTACCCTTAAGGAATTGAAGGCGACGGAGCCCGACCGTCTTGCCGAGCGCAAGGCGAACAAATGGGACTTCATCCCGCCCGGTGAAGATGCCGAAAGCTATGAAATCCTCTCCTGGCGTGTGGGCTCATGGCTGGCATCCGTCGACCGTCCAACGGTTTGCGTCACGCATGGCGGCGTCATCCGTACGCTGTTCCGTCTGATCGGCGATGTCGAAAAGGAAGAGGCGGCGGAAATCCCGATCCATCAGGACCAGATCCTGAAGGTCGATCCGGAAATGAAGATTATCGGCTGGATGTAACGCGCTTCCGGATGACACCGAGGATCGTCGCCTCGCACAACTGCTTAAAACCGATCAATCGAAAGTTCTAGGTTCCCCACCGCGTAAGTGCCTGGCGAAGCCGGAGTTTATTGGACAATATCAAGATCGTTGACGACACGCTTGCCATCCACTTCCGTATAGAAGACGACGACCTTCACGCCGGCCTGCAGGCCGCTGAAATCGAAATCCTCGGGCACCTGGTAGCTCTTGCCATCATCCAGCGTGATGTTGAAGTTCTTCGCATCGACCTTCTTGATGACGGCCTCGACATCTGCGCTTTCAGCAAAACCAGCGACAGGAGCAAGCAGGCTTGCCGTGGCCAAAAGCGTCGCTACAAAGAAGCGCATCGTCGTCACCCTTCAGGTAAATTGATTATGATTTCTTATGCGGCCTAGAAAACACGTCGAATATGGCGGAAGTTGCCCCCAATAGTGACGTCGCTCGCCCAATTGGTGAATGCATCGTCACAATCCACAATTCGGATTAATCTTTGTTTACCATGCCGATGCTTGAGGAAGAAAAACGCCGGACGCCGTTTCCGAGGCAACTGAAAGAAAGATTTTGTCTTGTCGGCATTTTGGCCTATGAGTGGGCCGCAATTGCAAGTGACAAGACGCGGCCTGCCGTCAGGCTGCGCTAATCCGGTCGTTTTACATGTCGCATAATACATTCGGTCACCTCTTCCGCGTCACCACCTGGGGCGAAAGCCACGGCCCGGCGCTCGGCTGCGTCGTCGACGGCTGCCCTCCGGGCCTCCGTTTCAAACTGCAGGACATTCAGACCTGGCTCGACAAGCGCAAGCCGGGGCAATCGCGCTTCGTGACGCAGCGGCGTGAGGACGATCTCGTCAAGGTTCTGTCGGGCGTGATGTTCGACGAGGATGGCGAGACGATGATCTCGACCGGCACGCCGATCTCGATGCTGATCGAGAATACCGACCAGCGCTCGAAGGATTATGGCGAGATCGCCCGGCGTTATCGCCCCGGCCATGCAGACTACACCTATGACATCAAATACGGCATTCGCGACTACCGCGGCGGTGGCCGCTCATCGGCCCGCGAAACCGCGGCGCGCGTCGCTGCCGGCGGCATCGCCCGTCTGGTCGTGCCCGGCGTGACCATCCGCGGCGCGCTGGTGCAGATCGGCAAGCACAAGATCAACCGCGCCAACTGGGATTGGGCTCAAGTGGATCAAAACCCATTCTTTGCGCCCGATCCTGAAATCGTGCCGGTATGGGAAGAGTATCTCGACGGCATCCGCAAGGCCGGCTCCTCGATCGGTGCCGTGGTGGAAGTCGTGGCGGAAGGCGTACCGGCCGGGCTTGGCGCACCGATCTACGGCAAGCTCGATCAGGACATCGCCTCGCTGCTGATGTCGATCAACGCCGTCAAGGGTGTCGAAATCGGCGAAGGTTTCGCATCCGCCGAACTAACGGGCGAGGAAAATGCCGACGCGATGCGCATGGGCAACGACGGCAAGCGCATTTTCCTGTCCAATCATGCCGGCGGCATCCTGGGCGGTATTTCCACAGGCGAGCCCATCGTCGCACGCTTTGCCATCAAGCCGACTTCGTCGATCCTGACGGAACGCCAGTCGATCGATGCCGATGGCAACAATGTCGACGTGCGCACCAAGGGCCGTCACGATCCTTGCGTCGGCATTCGTGCCGTACCGATCGGCGAGGCGATGGTCGCCTGCGCCGTTGCCGATCATTATCTGAGGGATCGCGGCCAAACGGGCCAGCATAGGTAGGGACTTCGAGATGTCTTACGATCAGAAGCGTGTTGTCGATGCCATCCGGGCTTTCGAAGCCGGCGAGATCGTCGTCGTCATGGACGATAACGACCGCGAGAACGAAGGCGATCTGATCGTTGCCGCCGTTCACTGCACGCCGGAAAAGATGGCCTTCATCGTCCGGCACACTTCCGGTATCGTCTGCACGCCGATGCCGCGTGAGGAGGCCAAGCGGCTGAACCTCAACGCCATGGTCGCGGAAAATGATTCCGCCCATACGACGGCCTTCACCGTTTCCGTCGATTTCAAGCACGGCACCACAACAGGCATTTCCGCCGACGACCGGACGCTGACCGTGCGAAACCTTGCCAATCCGAACGTCGGTCCCACCGATTTCGTCCGTCCCGGCCATATCTTCCCGCTGGTTGCGCGCGAAGGCGGCGTGCTGATGCGTTCGGGCCATACCGAAGCCGCCGTCGACCTCTGCAAGCTTGCCGGCCTGCCGCCGATCGGCGTCATCAGCGAGCTCGTCAATGATGACGGCACGGTGACACGCGGCCAGCAGGTGGTGGAATTCGCCGAGCAAAACGGCCTGAAGCTCGTCTCCGTCGCCGATCTCATCGCCTATCGCCAGCGCAAGGAAACGCTTATCGAGCTCGGCACCAGCTTCGACATCGAAACACCGTTCGGCAAGGCACGCGCCCATACCTATTCCTTGCCCTGGGACACGATGCAGCATCTCGCCGTGGTCTTCGGCGACATCCGCGACGGCATCGATATTCCGGTCCGGCTGCATCCGGAAAGCGTCGCCGAAGACCTGTTCGGCAAGCGCCGTCCGGTCGATTTCTACATGAAGAAGATCTCCGAGGAAGGCCGAGGCGTCATTATTTATCTGCGGGAAGGTTCCGTCGGTGTCGGTCATTTCGACAATGGCCGCAAGGCGCGCCAGGCCGAACGCGAAAGCCATGCCGAGGCGCAAGCGCGAGATAGCGAATGGCTGGAAATCGGCCTCGGCGCGCAGATCCTGAAGGATCTCGGTGTCAGCTCGATCAAGCTGCTCACCAGCCGCGAACGGCACTATGTCGGCCTCGAAGGTTTTGGCATCAAAATCGCCACAACGGAAATCTGCTGATTCCACCCTCCCCTTGAGGGGGAGAGTCGGAGCAAAGCTCCGGGGTGGAGTGATCGCGTCGATCTCCGCAACCAAACAATTGTCACCCCCCCCGCCGCTGCGCGGCGACCTCCGCCCTCAAGGGGGGAGGTGATGAAAACTCGCGATCCAGCAGGCCCATCATGATGTCGTCGTGCCAGCGGCCATTGACGTAAGCGGTCTCCCGCTCCCTTCCTTCGACGATGAAGCCGCATTTTTCATAGGCGCGGATGGCGCGCTTGTTGTAGGCGAGCACGCGTATTCCGATGCGATGCAGTCTCATCTCGCCGAAGGCATGATCTAGCAGAAGCGTGATCGCTTCCGTGCCAAAGCCTTTACCAAGCAACGCCGGATCATAAATCCCGATCGCCATCGTCGCGCGCCGGTCCTGGCGATTGACGTTATCCAATCTGATCACGCCGGCAAAGGCGCCCTTGATCTCGATAACCCATGCGTGAGGGTGATCGGCAATACCCTGAACCCATCGCGTTGCGCCCTCCCGGGTGATAGGCTCGATGTCCTCCTTGTTGACGCCATACATCTCCACGATCTCGGCATTGGTGCCCAAAGCGAAGCGCACATCGGCATCCTCGGCACATGGCTGGCGGAGCCTGACATTGCTGCCTTTTAGAATCAGCGACGACAACGAACTCTCCTCTTCGGGTGTTCTTCTGCCTATTGGACTCTGTCAGTTATGTCCCTTCAAGGGGAATGTGGCAAAGCTTACAATCGATCCGGCCATGTGGCACCGAATAGGCGAAGCCAATTATCATAGGCAAATTTTCGCAGGGTTAGTTCATCGAATCCGCTTTGGCGCATGGCATCCACGAGGCGCGGCAAGCCGCTAGCATCTCCGATCTCGCGAGGCATGACGGCACCATCGAAATCCGATCCGAGAGCGACCCCATCCGGTCCAACGCGAGTGATGAGGTAATCGATCTGGCGAATAACGGCGTCGAGCGGGGTGTCCTCGTCAAGATTGGCATCCGCGCGGATATCGTTGACGGCCAAATTCAGCCCAACGACCCCGCCGGTGTCGCGGATCGCGTCCAATTGCCGATCGGTCAGGTTTCGGGTCGATGGACATATGGCATGGGCGCAGGCGTGAGTGGCCACGAGCGGAGCGGTGCTCAATGCGGCGACATCCCAAAACCCGCGCTCGTTCAGATGGGAAACATCGATCATGACCCCGAGTTCGTTACACCTTCTGACGAGGCTCTTTCCCAAATCCGTGAGGCCGGGTCCCGTGTCGGGCGATCTCGGATAGGCGAACGGAACGCCGTAGCCGAAGATATTCGGACGGCTCCACACAATGCCTAGGGATCGAAGGCCGGCATCGTAAAGGCTATCCAGATAGGCGAGATCGGGGCCGATGGCATCGGCCCCTTCCATATGGAGCACGACGGCAAAGACGCTGGCATGTCGAGCCGCCTTGATCTGGCTGACGCTCGTTGCCAGACGGACTCTACCGTCCGAGCGTTTGATTAGCTTCTTTATGGCCGCAAGCTGCCCGTCGATTTGCCGGCGGGCATGGTCCGGATGCAAAGCTTCAGCATAGCGAACTTCGTAGCCATCATGGGTGATCGTCAGGTCAGCCACCGGCTCATGCTCCGGCGCGGCGTACAGCGCAAACAATCCGCCGGCCAAGCCTCCTTCGAGTGCTCTTGGAAGATCGAGATGTCCGGCCTCGGACCGCGCCAGAAAATCGCGGCCGTCGGCCTTATAGTCCAACATGAACTGGACCGCATCATTATGCCCATCGAAAATCCGAATAGTGTCCATGCGACCGCAGTCCCAAAAAATCAACAGCCGTTCCCCGGACGCCGCTCACCACCATCTCTCGAAAGGCAACAGGCGGTCATCACCGCCAGCCGTCGAGAAACACGACCTTCTCGACGCCGGTGAAACGGGCAATACGCTCCAGTTCCGCTTCCAGCTTCTCCAGTCGGCCGGCGGATGCCTTGACGCCCGGTTCTAGCCACAGGCGCTTGACGTCGAGAGTGCCGGCCTTACGATCGGCCTTCATATCGATCCGGCCGATCAGACGGTCTCCTTCCAAGAGCGGAAAGACATAATAGCCGTATTCGCGCTTCGGCTCCGGCACGAAAATCTCGATACGATAGAAGAAGCCGAAGAGGCGTTCGGTGCGATTGCGATCGCGCAGCGTCGGATCGAAGGGGCTAAGCACGCGGATGCGGGCCGGCGCTTCGGCATGGCTGTCGAGCGTGTCATGGAAATCTTGGAATGCGAAGGAAGGACGAGGCTTGCCGCCGCCGGCGGGCTCGATCAGCACTTCGGTCAACTCGTCACGATGCGTCTCGATCCAGCTTTTGGCTTCCTGCGGCGTCACGAGATCCCAGAAGGCGGCGATTTCGCCTGAGGTCGCAAAACCGAGGCGCTGCAGCGCGCTGCGGCAGGCCCAGTCGACGAATTCATCGTGCTCCACTTCCGGCTCATGGAAATGAGCCGGAAGCACACGTTCCACGAGGTCGTAGACCTTCTGGAAATTGGTGCGGCCGGCGATCGCGAACTTGCCGGTGCGCCAGAAATATTCGAGCGCCGTCTTGTTGGGGTGCCAATT
The DNA here is from genome assembly GCF_057784515.1 of Martinezella sp. CNPSo 3732. Classification (NCBI taxonomy): domain Bacteria; kingdom Pseudomonadati; phylum Pseudomonadota; class Alphaproteobacteria; order Hyphomicrobiales; family Rhizobiaceae; genus Martinezella; species Martinezella sp. CNPSo 3732. The sequence continues at coordinate 11,317 of NZ_JBXSOO010000036.1, read as the reverse complement.
CCACCAGCCACCGGAGACATGATCCTCCGCCTTGACCTCGCGGGCGGTGATCGCGCCGTTCTTCAGCACGCGCTCGTAGGTTTCCTCGAAAGCCGCCTCGAACCCCTCGCCGCGCCATTTCCGCCAGCGCTCGATGATCGCCACTTCCTCGCGGCGAAAACGGTGCTTCCAATAGACGAAGAAAGCGCTCGGTAGGATGGAGGCGTCGTGCGTCCAGTTCTCGAAGAGCGCGCCGTCCTTTTCCAGAAGTTCCGTCAGATGCTCGCGCCGATAGGTCTGGTTGCGCGAAAACAGGATCTGGTGATGGGCACGCTCGACGGTGCCTATGCTATCGACCTGCACGAAGCCGATGTCGTGGATGAGCTGCAACAGCCCCGCCTTGGTCAAGGCGCGGTTCGGCGGATTGGCAAGCCCCTGCTTGGCAAGGAACACGCGGCGGGCGTCACGATTCGAGAGCAGATTCGTCATAAGCAGATCATAGGCATAAATTCCCATGCTTTCAAAGAGGCCCTGATTTGATAAATCGAGGCGATGCGCTATAGCTCCGTGATCACACCGTTGAACAGGGAAACTGCTTGGATATCCGCTTCGACAATGCCGGCGTCGATTACGGCACGCGCACCGCGCTGTTTCCGCTGAGCCTGACACTGAAGGAGCGCCGTATCGGCGTCATCGGTCTCAACGGTTCGGGCAAGACGACCTTCGCGCGGTTGATTAATGGACTCGTCAAGCCGACGAGCGGGCGGGTCGTGGTCGATGGGTTCGATACGGTCGGCGACGCTGCCGAAGTGCTCGGCAAGGTCGGCTATATCTTCCAGTCGCCGCAGAACCAGATCATTTTACCCATCGTGCGCGACGACATCGCCTTCGGGCTGAAGGCGCGCGGATATGAAAAGGCTGAGATCGAGGTTGTGGTAGAGGGCATTCTCGAGCGATTCGGCGTTAGCCATCTCGGCGCGCGGCGGGCACATGAGCTTTCCGGTGGTGAGTTGCAGATGGCAGCACTCTGCTCGGTACTTGTCACCGGCCCGGACATCCTCATTCTCGACGAGCCGACCAACCAGCTCGATCTGAGGAATCGGGCACTCGTGCAGAGGACCATGGCAATGCTTCCAGAAAATGTCATCGTTATCAGCCACGACCTGCCGCTACTTGAGGATTTCGAGCGTGTGCTGCTGTTCGACCAGGGCCGGCTTGTTGCAGATGCGCCCGCAATGGAAGCCATCGCCCGCTACAAGGAGATGGCCGGCTGATGCAGACGCTGCATGTGGATGCGGATACATGGGTGCATCGGCTCTCGCCACGTGCGAAGCTGCTTGCGCTTGCCGCACTCGGCCTCCTGTTGTTCGTGACCCAGTCCATCGCGCTGCTCGCCTGCGCAAACCTTGTCGGTGCCGCCCTTTATCTTCGCAGCGGCCTGCTAATTGCAGAGGCGCTCAAGCGGCTGCGACCTATCCTCGTCTCGATTGCCGTCCTGGCCATATTCGCGGCAGTCGTCGGCCCCCTGCACGCAGCCATCGTTACGGCGCTGCGATTGACCGCGCTGGCGCTATTTGCCGCCACGGTGACGGCGACGACATCGATGGCGGCTTTCATCGATGAAATCACCGGGCTTGCCATGCCGCTCGAAAAGCTCGGCCTGCTCAAAGCCGCCGATATCGGACTTGCGATCGGCCTGGTCATCCGTTTCGTGCCTGAAATTCTCGATCGCTACCGCGCGATCCGCGAAGCCCACCAGGCGCGCGGAATCAAGGTTCGCCTGGCAACCACGCTTGTACCGCTCATCATCCTGACCCTGCGCGATGCGGACAACATCGCGGCGGCGATTGACGCGCGCGGCATTCGGCGTCAATGAACGTAAAACTCTTTCGGAAGGAGCCGCCATGAACACCCGCGATCTCGTCCTCTCGGCGCTGTTTGCCGCCATCATCGTGGCGCTCGGCCTCTTGCCGCCAATCCCGATCGGCATCATTCCGGTTCCGATCACGGCTCAGTCGCTCGGCGTGATGCTTGCCGGCGTCGTGCTCGGCGCCAAGCGCGGGACCATCGCAGTGCTCTTGGTGGTGGTGCTTGTCACGATTGGCTTGCCGGTGCTGTCGGGTGGCCGTGGTGGTCTTGCGGTGTTTGCAGGTCCGACGGCCGGCTTCTTCGTCGGCTGGATATTCGCAGCCTTCGTCACCGGCTATCTCTCCGAGAGATTGGTGAAGCCGGAGCAAAGCGGCCTATCTCAGGGAATCGGCTTCTTTATCGCCGCCGTCATCGGCGGCGTGGTGGTGCTTTACGCGTTCGGCATTGCCTGGCTGGCGATCAATATCGGCTTCAGCAAGGCATTTATCGGATCTCTGGGCTTCGTGCCGGGCGATATCATCAAGGCCGTGGTTGCGGCCCTGGTCGGCCGCGCCGTCATGGCCGGCTACCCGCTTCTGCCGCAGCGGAGCTAGGACGACGCCTAGCAAAGCACATAGTCGCTTTCGTCAGCATCACCCTTAATGTATTGAGATGAAAAAATCGCGCGTGAATAAAGAACTCAGAATTATGCCTTTTCGCGAAAAGGTAATACGCCTCATATTCCTATCTATTTTATTTGTACCGTGCTTATTTATAGTTGATTTCTTTAAGTCAGATTTGGTAATGTATATCGTTGGCTGCTCATACATTTACATATTCTACTGCGTCTGTAAGGGAGAAAGCGTTTTTCCCTTTTATTTTCACAATCGCACCAAGAATCGAAAATAGCATTTTGAAAGTCCGGCATAGATAATGTTGCAAGTCTCCGCACTTTCGTGGGACTACAAATCCCATTCCGAGCCTCTAATTAGTTTCGGCATAGTTCAGGCCAAATATTTATAGAGCCAGTCGCGCGTGTCTTCGGGCAGCGGCACGGGATCATGCTCGTCGCCGCGCACCGCGAGCCAGAGAATTTCCACCTCCGCAGCCAGTTCGTTGCCGGTTTCGACCGAGACGACGAAACCGATCGACTTGCCGCCAATCTTGTTAACGCTGATCGAGTAGCGGGCGAGGTCATCATAGTGCAAGGCGTGGTGCAGCGAGCATGATGCCTTCTTGGCGATATAGATAGGCTCGTCGTCGACTAGCGGCCGCGTGCGCCAAAAGTTGGAGAGTGCGGTCTCCGCCTGCGAGATGTAGGAGGCGATAAACATCTGGCCGTGCCGGTCGACATCGCGCGGCGGCACCCTTACCTCGATGACATCGGATCGTTCTGTTCTCGCCATGACGCATAACCTTGGCCGACGCCATACTGACCTTAATGAAAGCTTAACACCACGCTTCGATAAGTAAACGGGCGCCATTCCAAAGTGGTTAAGATGGATTGTTGACATTGTAGTGACATGGTCCATGTCCTGTAATAGGCGTCACACCTCATTTATAGATTGGCCCCATGAGCACACGTCTTTACGAACATCCGATCTTTCTTGAACACATCGTTCCGGCAGGTCACCCCGAACGGCCGGATCGGCTGCGATCGCTGAATATCGCGCTGGAGCATCCGAATTTCGAGCGGCTGGACCGGCGAAAAGCGCCTGCAGCGCATGAGGATGCGGTCCTGCTTGCTCACCCCGAAGAGCATCTGGATTTCGTGCTGCGTTCGATGCCGGACAGAGGCGATGACGGCGAGATCAACCAGATCGAAGCCGATACCTATGCCAGCCCGAAGACGCTGCAGGCGATCATGCATGGCGTCGGCGGCGCCATGGCGGCGGTCGACGACGTCTTCTCCGGTGCGGCCGACAATGTCTTCGTCGCGGCCCGGCCGCCCGGTCATCATGCCGAGAAGACCAAGGCCATGGGCTTCTGTTTCTTCAACAATGCCGCGATTGCCGCCCGCCATGCGCAAAAGGCCCACGGCGCCGAGCGTGTCGCCATCGTCGATTGGGACGTGCATCACGGCAATGGCACGCAGGACATCTTCTGGGACGATCCGTCCGTGCTCTTCTGTTCCACCCACCAGATGCCGCTTTATCCGGGTAGCGGCAAGAAGGATGAAAGTGGCACGTACAATACCATCGTCAATGCACCGCTCTCTCCCAATACAGGCGGCGATCATTTCCGAGAGGCCTTCAAGTCGCGCATCCTGCCGGCGCTCGCCGACTTCAGCCCCGATCTCATCATCATCTCGGCCGGATTCGACGCCCATCACCGCGATCCCCTGGCGCAACTGAACCTGACCGGCGAGGATTTCGACTGGGCGACAGGGCGGCTGCTGGAAGTTGCCGACCGCAGCGCCAAGAACCGGGTCGTCAGCCTGCTCGAAGGCGGCTATGATCTGGAAGGTCTCGCCGAGTCGGCGGGGATGCATATTCTACGCATGATGAGAGGTTGACGATGAGCGAGAACGCCAAGGCAGATGTTTCGGGCTATTCCTTCGAGAAGGCCGTGGCGGAGCTTGAAAGCATCGTGGCACGGCTTGAGCGCGGCGATGTGGCGCTCGATGAATCCATTTCGATCTATGAGCGTGGCGAAGCACTGAAGAAGCACTGCGAGGCGCTGCTTTCGGCCGCCGAAAACCGCATCGAGAAGATCAGGCTCGACCGTGCCGGCAAGCCACAGGGCACGGAAGCCCTTGATGGCGCCTGAGACCCCACCGGAAAATTTGAGTTTGGGTGACATTGCCGGTAGGTTGCGTTCCGACCGAAAGGAGAGCCGTTATGTCCTTCTTCCCAGGCAACGATCCGCAGGCCGGTGATGCCTTCGCCTGCGACGCGATCGAAAATCTGATTATCCCGCGCACCAGCGACCTCGGCGGCTTCTCCGTGCGGCGCGCGCTTCCGAGCAGCCGGCGGCGGCTGGTGGGGCCGTTCATCTTCTTCGATCGAATGGGTCCTGCCATTTTGCGGCCGGGTCAGGCGCTCGACGTGCGCCCGCATCCGCATATCGGCCTTTCCACCGTCACCTACCTGTTCGACGGCGAAATCCGCCATATGGATAGCCTCGGCACCGCCAAGGTGATCCGCCCCGGCGATATCAATCTGATGACGGCCGGGCGCGGCATCGTGCATTCCGAGCGCACACCGGAGAACCTGCGCGACCATCCATTTTCCATGTCAGGCCTGCAGACTTGGCTGGCGCTGCCCGACGACAAGGAAGAGATCGATCCGTCTTTTGCCCACACCGAGAAGGACGAACTGCCTGTGATCGCCGATGGCAGCGTGACCGGGCGCTTGGTGATCGGCAATTTCGAGGGACTAAAGTCGCCGGTGAAATCCTTCTCCGACACGCTCTACGTCGATCTGCAGCTGCAGCCGAACAAGACGTTTCCTTTTGGGGCAGCGCATGAGGAGCGTGCGGTCTATATTCTCTCCGGTTCGCTCGTCGTCGCCGGCGACCGTTTCGAACAGGATCAACTTCTCGTCTTCCGTCCTGGCGATGCGATAACGCTGGAGGCTGGCGAAAAAGGCTGTCATCTCATGCTTTTTGGCGGTGCAGCGCTCAATTCGAAGCGCTATATCTGGTGGAATTTCGTCTCGTCCTCAAAGGAGCGCATCGAAAAGGCCAAAGAAGAATGGCGTACAGGCCGCTTCGATATCGTGCCGGGCGACGAGGAAGAGTTCATTCCCCTGCCGGAGGGCTAACGGGTTCATAACACTCCCACATGTTTCTTGTTCGGGAGCACCTTGAATTCGGCGCCTTTTGTCGCAATCTGTTTTGACGTAAAGGCGGACAACCGCCCAAGAATAGCAAGAAAGAGGCTTCAGCCTTGACACAAATGCCACAGACGCCCCTGCTGGACCGGGTCCAATATCCTTCCGACCTGCGAAAGCTGGAGGACCGGGAATTGCCGCAGCTCGCCCGCGAAGTCCGTGACGAGATGATCGATGCGGTGTCGCGCACCGGCGGACATCTTGGCGCCGGCCTCGGCGTGGTTGAGCTGACCATTGCCATTCACAGCGTCTTCAATACGCCGAACGATCGCCTCATCTTCGACGTTGGACATCAGTGTTATCCGCACAAGATCCTGACCGGGCGCCGCGACCGCATCCGCACGCTGCGCCAGGAAAACGGTCTTTCCGGCTTCACGCGCCGAGCCGAGAGCGAATATGATCCCTTCGGCGCCGCACACTCCTCGACCTCCATTTCCGCCGGTCTCGGTATGGCGGTTGCCGCCGAGCTCGATAATACCGACCGCCGCGTGATCGCTGTCATCGGCGACGGCGCCATGTCGGCCGGCATGGCCTATGAAGCTCTCAACAATGCCGGCGCACTCGATGCACGGCTGATCGTCATCCTCAACGACAACGATATGTCGATTGCCCCGCCGACGGGAGCGATGAGCGCCTATCTCGCGCGCCTCGCCTCCGGCCGCACCTATATGGGCTTCCGGGATTTCGGCAAGAAACTGACCGCCTATCTCGGCAAGAAGGTCGACCGCGCCATCACACGGGCAGTCGAGCACGCACGGGGCTATGTGACCGGCGGCACCATGTTCGAGGAAATGGGCTTCTACCATATCGGTCCGATCGACGGCCATTCCTTCGAGCATCTGCTGCCCGTATTGCGCAATGTGCGCGACAATGCACAAGGCCCGGTGCTGATCCATGTGGTGACGCAGAAGGGCAAGGGCTATCCCCCGGCCGAAGCGGCTGCCGACAAATATCATGGCGTCAACAAGTTCGACGTCATCACCGGCGCTCAGACTAAGGTGAAGCCGAATGCGCCGAGCTACACAAGCGTCTTTGCGGACGCTTTGGTGCAAGAGGCGACCCTTGACGACAAGATCGTCGGCATCACCGCCGCCATGCCGAACGGCACCGGCCTCGACAAGCTGCAAGAATTCTTCCCCAAGCGCTGTTTCGACGTCGGCATTGCCGAGCAGCATGCCGTAACCTTCGCCGCCGGCCTTGCCGCTGAAGGTTATAAGCCCTTTGCAGCCCTTTACTCCACCTTCCTGCAACGCGCCTATGACCAGGTGGTGCATGATGTGGCGATCCAGGGCCTGCCGGTTCGCTTCCCGATAGACCGTGCGGGCTTCGTCGGCGCCGATGGGCCGACACATGCCGGCTCCTTCGATACCGCATTCCTCGCCACCCTGCCCGGTTTTGTCGTCATGGCCGCCGCCGACGAGGCAGAGCTCAAGCATATGGTACGCACAGCCGCCGCCTATGATCTCGGCCCGATTTCCTTCCGCTATCCACGTGGGGAAGGCGTCGGCGTCGATCTGCCGGAGCGCGGTCAGATTCTCGAGATCGGCAAGGGCCGCGTCATCAAGCAGGGGACGAAAGTCGCCCTGCTCTCCTTTGGCACGCGTCTGGCCGACAGTCTTGCAGCCGCCGAGGATCTCGACGCTGCCGGCTTGTCGACGACGGTGGCCGATGCGCGCTTCGCCAAACCGCTCGACCGCGATCTCATTCGCCAGCTTGCCGCCCACCACGAGATCCTCATCACCATCGAGGAAGGCTCGGTCGGGGGCTTCGGCAGTCAAGTCATGCAGTTCCTTGCCAATGACGGCCTGCTCGACAGCGGCCTGAAGGTCCGCTCGCTGGTCATGCCCGATATCTGGATGGAGCAGGCTAAGCCTGAGGCCATGAATGCCATGGCGGGCCTTGATCGCGCCGGCATCGTGCAGACGGTATTCCAGGCACTCGGCCGCGGCCGGATTGTCGAAGCAGCCGGATGACGCGCAAAAATCAGGCGGCCATACGGCTGCTTGACATCATCAGGTCCGAGCATATCAGGCATCGAGTGCATTGAAGACCGCTACACGGTCCCGTCCTGCTGCCTTGGCCTGATAGAGCGCAGAGTCGACATTCTTCAACAGCGGGATACGCGTCGCGCCATCATGCGGCGCGAGCGCGGCGCCGATGCTGAGCCTTGCGAAAATCGACACGCCATCTACAGCGAAAGGGGCCCTGAAGGCTGCAAGCAGCCGTTCGGACAGGGATACGAGTGCATTCCTGTCGGGCGAGTCCGGGACGAATATCGCAAATTCGTCACCTCCCATGCGCACGACGATGTCGTCCGCGCGCAGGACCGAACGGATACGCACGGATGCCTCGCACAGAACTTCGTCGCCGACATTGTGACCGAAACGGTCATTGATCGATTTGAAGCCATCCATGTCGAGATAGAGGACGCCGAAATTGCTGCCTGTCGCTACCGCCGTGCTCAACGCGCCATCAACAACAGCTTCCAGCGCCGACCGATTGAAGAAACGGGTCAGTGGATCGGTCATGGCCGCCGCGCGCAAGCCATTCTCGGCTATTCCCATCAACAGGTTCGTTTTCTGCAGTCGCAGGAGCGCGCTTGCGATCTGGGCAAAACGCCTGAGGCTCTGCTCCTCGTTCAAAGAAAATTGCCTCGGTCTCTGATCGAGGATGCAGAAGGCACCTACCGGCAGACCGTTCTCCAATCGCACCGGCGCACCGGCATAAAACCGAAAATGGGGATCATCGAGCACGAAAGGGGCAGTCTTCAGCTCCGGTTCTTCCGTAAGGTCCGGAAGGACCAGCAGTTCGTCATCGAAAACCACCCGCGTGCAGATCGACATATCGCGCGAGCATTCGGCGATCTTCAGCCCTGCCTGGCCTGCTATGCGTTGCCAGTCCTCGTCGATAATGTTGATTGCCGCATAGGGCGTCTCGAACACGCCTCTTGCTAGTTCCGCAAGTGTCGCGAGCTCCGGCGTCGGACCGCTGTGAATCGCATTCAGGGAGCGTACGGCCAAAAGTCTCTGTGTTTCATTGGCCGGAACTCGGACGAGCTGTCCCATTCAGATCTCCCTCAGCATCATTATGCGTACTATAAAAAGGGGCGTTCGCCGCTCAGGGCAACCCTGCCGCCGATCAAATATTTAATAAATCTTGACCAAAGGATGGTCCGCTGAAAACAAGGTCATGACCCAAAGAGCCGCTCTTCCAGGGAAAGAACGCTTCCGGCGCGGCGGCGCTGCACCATAGTCGGACAGGCCGCAGCTGATGATGCTTCTCATACACATTGTGAAAAAGCAAAGCGGCCCGCCGCAAGGCGACGGGCCGACAAAGTCCATGAAGATGATTCGCCGTGAGCCGTCCCTAGAGGGCGCTCACGAAGCCATCGTCGAACGCTCAGAATTCTTCCCAATCGTCCCGCGCGGTGGCGGCAGCTGCAGCGGTTGCCTTTCCGGCGAAGGCCTTGGCAACGGTGCGGCCCAGAGCCCGAGCCGGTGATGCGGCCGGTTTCGAGCGTGCGGTCGCAACGGCCGGCCGGACAGGAGCAGCCTGTGCGGCATCGCCGAGGCGGAACTGCTGGAGCAGCTCGTTAAGAGCTGCGGCCTCGCGAGCGAGCGCATGGCTTGCCGCCGTCTGCTCCTCGACCATGGCGGCATTCTTCTGCGTGCCCTGATCCATGTTGTTGACGGCAGTGTTGATCTCCTGCAGGCCGGTCGACTGCTCGCGGGTCGCCGTCACGATCGCGCCGACATGGCGGTTGATTTCCTGCACTTCCGACACGATCAATTCCAGCGCCTTGCCGGTCTCGCCGACCAGCGACACCCCAGTATTGACCTGATCGCTCGACGTCGTGATGAGCGATTTGATCTCTTTGGCGGCGTTGGCGGAGCGCTGAGCAAGCTCGCGCACTTCCTGAGCAACGACCGCAAAGCCCTTGCCGGCATCCCCCGCACGCGCGGCCTCGACGCCGGCGTTCAGCGCCAAGAGATTGGTCTGGAAGGCGATGTCATCGATGACGCTGATGATGTTGCTGATTTCGCCCGAGGATTTTTCGATCTGCTGCATGGCCGAGACGGCTTTGCGAACCACTTCGCCCGACCGTTCCGCACCGAGGCGGGCACGTTCAACGAGATGGCCGACATCCTCGGCCCGCTTGGCGGAGTCGCGAACCGTCGTCGTGACCTGCTCTAGTGCTGCGGCCGTTTCTTCGACGGCGGCAGCCTGCTGTTCGGTACGGTGCGCCAGATCGTCGGCGGCGGAACGAATTTCGTCAGCACCCGCATTGATGGCGCGCGCATTGAAGCCGACAGACTGCAGGGCGGCTTCCAACTTCTCGACTGCATTGTTGAAATCGGCGCGAACACTATCGAATTGCGGCGCAAAGCTGTTGTGAAGGCGGGTTGCGACATTGCCCGCCGATAGAGCCGAAAGGCCGCCGGCGAGCGCTTCCATGGCGAAGCGGATTTCACCTTCCTCCCGCGCCTTCTGCTCGTCATTCATCAGGCGCTGACGTTCGGCATCGCCGCGCATGCGCTCGGTCTCACCGGCAAGACGCAGCTTCTCGATGCCGGCCTGCTTGAAGACGAGCACTGCATCGGCCATGCGGCCGATTTCGTCGCCGCGGCCAACAGCCGGGACTTCGACGTCATGCTCGCCATTTGCCAGACGGCCCATGGCCGCCGTCATGCCGACGATCGGGCGCACGATGATCCGCGACAGCAGCCATGCAAGCACGGCGGCGGCGAGCGAGGCGAAGATACCGCCGGCGATAAGCGTTAGGCGAAGATCACCGTTGGCATCGTCCTGCATGGCTGCCAGGTCGCTCGCCCTGGCGCGTGCGGCCTTCTTGATCTTGGCGGCAGCTTCGCGGAAGCCATCAAGCTGACCCTTGGTTTCGTTCTGGCCGATCTTGACGATCTGGTCGAGCGGCATCTCGGTTTCCTTGCGCGCCTTGGCCTGTGGCTCCGCAAGCTGATGGAAATAGAGATCGGCAGCCTTTTGCATGTTGTCGATCGCCTGCTGCAGATCCGGAGAATCGGCCGCGATCTGCTTGGCGGCGGCGATGCTTTTCAGCATCCGCTCGCGATTGTTGAAGATATCGCCATAGGTGCTTTCGCTGCGCAGCAGCAGGAAGCCGCGCAGATTGACAGCCTGTTCCAGCATGGCCTGCAGGGAATCGTCGATCTGGCTGACAAGCTGCTGCGACTTGGTCTGCTCGGCGGCGGCACCGGCCGACACTTCTTCCTTGGAATAGACGAATGCCGAAACGCAGGCGAAGATGGCGATCAACGCCGTGAACGTGATGGCAAGCTTGCCATTCAGCGAGAGTTTTTTCGCAAACATGGGCGAGCGCCTCCTGAGCGCCGGTCCTGGCGAGCATCGTCCGGCCGTCATTGGGAGGGGTACGGCCGATGCTCGAAGAATTCAGGGAGGGCATGATTGGGACGCAGACGCGCGAAGCCTTCATGGCAGGCGGTGACCTGGGAACGGATCACCGCAATCCCCGGCATGAGTAGAGGCTTCGGCTTTAAATTTATTTAATTTGCGCGGGCGGCTCAGCTCAACGCTAGGGCGGTTCAGTTTTCACGGAATCCCTAAACCGCTTTAGCGCTTTGGTTTCACGCAATTCCGGACGGAAAACCGCTTGTCTTATG
>NZ_JBXSOO010000035.1:0-24008 GCF_057784515.1 Martinezella sp. CNPSo 3732 | reverse complement strand
GCAGTCGATCCCGCATCCCCTTCGGGCCACGATGTTGAAGCTCCTGCGGCTGCCCTTGTTCCGCTCTTTGCGCGTCGAGAATTCCCGAAATCCCGGCTTGCAGCCGGCGCCATGCTGATTTCTCCAATGCTCTTCATCGTTTCCGGATCGCACCGTGCTCGTTTCACGTCGCGCTGGCGCGATCAAAAGAGCTGGGTCTGCGCATCGCGGTGCCCGAATTCGTTTTCCAGCCGCAGCGCCGCCGGGCGGCGCGGCCGCGGCCGGAGTGAGCCGGCCTTGCCGGCGAGCGGCGCAGACGGAGGAAACCCGCGCTCCGTCATAGCGCTGTAGGGTTTTCCGAAGTCTTTGGGAAACGACCGCCTCGGATGGGATGGAGCTCTCCGAGATCGCTCGATCCCCCAATTCGTGGAGCGATCCGCGCTCTATGCCGAAGGCACCCAGCCGGTCTTCAATCGTCCTTACCGATCCCGATGGCGAGCGCTTGTCCGGCGGGTGCTGCGCCCCCGGCGATGTGGCCCGTTCCGGTCCGCATTGTTTGTTTTCGCCCCATGACATCGCCGCCCAGGCCGGTCAAGCGGCCCGTGAAGCCGGTTCATCTTCCGCGCCGGTCCGCAGGCGGACCCGTGAAGATGAACCGGCTTCCGCGCCACGCCGCTTGACAGTCCCGTTCGCCGCCGCGGGGCGGGCTTTCGCCCTCCCCACTCTGTCCCGGGGAATGTCAGAGGCCATTCCCCGGGAAAGACCGGGGAGGCTTCGCCCGAGGGGCTTGCCCTTCGGATAGCAACCCCAACCTACGGAGACAGACAATGACCGACTACGCAAACTTCATCCGCTTCGGCGAGAACAATACGCTCACAGGCAACATCGCATCCATCTCTTATGACCTCGACATCACAGGCAAGGAGAACCGTAGCACCAATCCGGATGCGCCTGTCTACCGCCTCTTTGCCACCTCTCCAAAGGCCCGGCAGGTCGAAATCGGTGCGATCTGGCAGAAAAAGAACCAGAGCGGCGGCGACTACTACAGTCTTTCCATCAGCACAGGCCACGGCAGGCTCAATGCCAATCTGGGCCGCTATCCCGGTCAGGACGACGAAGACCTGATGGCCGTCATTCCCTGGGATTGATGGCGCGACCGGAACGCTGGTTTCGCCCGAGGGGATCGCTTCCTTCGGGCGGACCGGAACCCCGAACAGCAAGAAACGACGATGTACAGCAATGGCGGGAGCCCGAGCGACCGACATCGCGGCGCGCATCCGCCGTGTTCGCAAATCAACCAGAGGCAGGGCTCGAGCTCCAACAGGGCAAGAGCAAGACCGCCTCGCGGGAAGAAGGAGTTCATCCCAATGACAGACAAATTCATCGGTTACCTGATCGACGCCAAGGCAGGAACCATTCGCAGTGTCGAGATAGACCGAAAGAACGTCTTGAAGTCCATCTACGCGCATATCGATTGCACATGCGTCGATGTCGTCCGGATCGGCGATGACCATATCGCCTATTGCGACGATAACGGCCTTGTCGACGGCCTCGAATGCTTTACGCAACTGGCGGACTTTCCGTCGCCGCTTGCCGGAAACTTGCTCGTGACCGGCGTGAACGAGGAGGGCGACAGCGTTTCCCCAACACATTCGATCGATCTCGTTGCGGGGCAGTTTCAGATTTCACGCGCTGTCTTCGATCCGGCGTTCGAGCATATCGATGAGCCGGGGGTTATCGGCACGCGTGTCGCGGGCTTCACCGTTCGCATTCAGCGAAGCCGTCCGACAATCATTCCCCCGGAGGTTTGACCATGGCCAACCGGCAAACAGAGGTCGAGGTCTACGATACACCATCGAACCTCGGCGGCACATTCACTGTTTCTATTATCGAGGAGATCGATGAAACGATGGTCAGGGTGCGTGTTTGGTATGGTCGTCCCACCGTCAACGGCTGGGAAGCATGGCGGGAATGGGATGGGTCCATGTTTATCACGACACGGGACAGCCTGACGAAGAAGCGTATGATGCAGCTTTTTTCAAAGCGCTCGTAAACTGACGGCATGGAGGGAAGGGCCGGAAGCGGCCCTTCTCACGTGGGGGGTGGTTCTTCCGAGCACGAACCCAATTTCAGGAGTGTCCCGGCGCGATCGGCTGAAAGGGGATTGTCCCGAAACCGCGAAACCGTGGTCCTTGGAGCCTGCACCGGGACATCGAACCCCGGTGCAGGCTTTGCTCAAGCTGGAAAGAATGCACGAGCCTCTGACGCTCAGCCCAATGTGCCACTGCCGGCTCTTTAGGCGTTAACGACTGCTGCGATGTCCTGCAGATGTCTCAGTTCGCGGGGTGCCTTCGGTCCCAAAAGGTCTTTCTCGATTTCCATCACGACACTGCGCACCGTGTCGGTCTTGTTCATGCCGCTCGCTTCCATGATCCATTGAACATCGCGGTCGGTCTTTGGCGATATCTTGAATGAAAGCCGACGTTGGGGGATCCTGATCCCGCGCCCGGCACGCTTGCGCTGTTCAGCCTTTATCGCATCCCACGCTTCGAAATCGCGGCGCAGGACTTCCACTGTGCCCTGGCTGTGCCGCAAACGCTGAAGATAGAAGGCAAACAGCGATTTCCTGAAGCGTGTCGTTGCAGTGGGGTCGACACGGTAGGCGGCCGCGTCAAGGATCTCGACCTCCGGAGCGGGAATGCTGACTTCAAGAGAAATCTCAGCGGTATCGCGCGCGCGCCGAATAGCTGGGGTCGATTGCGCAGGGATCGCGATGACGCTCTGACACTCATCACAGACCGCGGCCAGTATCCCCTTGACCACGCCGGAGCCGTCTTCGAAAGGCACATCGCGATACGCGAAGGTCGTGGAAACGAGCTTGCCGCAATGCGAGCAAATTGCCTTGCTCGTGTCACCGGGTTGATAAAGTTTCATGTGTCACCTCATTGATGCACGCTGATGAACACCGTGTCCGGGTCAACAAAGTAGAATTTGATGTACCAGCCATCTCGCTGGATGATGTGGACCTCGATCGACGGTATCTGGTGGTGCGGTGAGGCCGTGTGATCCTGACCTTGGCAGCGCTTCAGGACTTCGCAAATTTCCTCGGCGGTCACCAAACCCGTCAGAAGCAGGTTCTTCGTGTCGATGTTCGAACGTTGCGCTTCGTGCTGGTATGCTCCGCTCAGAAGGGCGGCAATCACCTTTCGCCTAGCTTCCTTGAATCCCGTCTTCACCATATATACGAAGTTCCTCGTAAAAATCAACGGCTGCGGCTCATTGCTTCGCTGCAGTCGATGGGTCGTGAGGTTGCAGCACTTCGGTTTGCCAGATGTGTGCGGGAGATGCTACCCGGAGCCCTCGAAATGTTTTTTCCGGAAGGCTTTGGTATCGCTCCAGCATTTGCGCGGCTGAAAAAGGTCAAGACGCCTGTGCTATGCCGATCGCGCCGGCCGATAGCCTTTCGCGCGCTTCTGGCGGAGCAGCTCCAGGAACAGCGCGACCGCCTCTTCCTCCTTCTCGAAATGATGGATCATTTGCTGGCCGTTGCTGCCGATACGTCCCCAGCGTCGCGTGAGGCAGGCGTCCCCGAACAAGGTCGGCTCAATGGACATCGCATAGTATCTCGCCATGTTCCTTGGCGGATCCGTCCGTTCGACATAGAGCTGGTAAGGCTGCGCGATCATGGGTGAAGAATCGCCGATCGGGAATCATGCGTCCAACGAGACATTTGAATCGGAGGGCGTGCACCGATTCATTTTCGTGATGGGTTCGATTACTGAACGAGTCCGTTTTGGCCCTCCCGAAGGCTTTCGCCCCGATGAAATCGGTTCTCGCCGATGCAGCTTTTCATGTCGTCGCGCCGGAACCAGATGGCGCGACCGCACCTGAGCGGCGGATTGCCTGATGTGAAGACGATTTGTTCGTCCGCGCGCATGCGCAGCACCTCGTGCGGCATGATCAGCGGCCGGCGGCTCAGTTGCTTTGACCGCGACCGCGACGACCCTCTCATTCCCGTCGAGCGGTTCATCTGGTCAACCTCTACCGTGGTGTCACCGCAGCGCTTCGAAATATAGTCGGCCGTGTCCGGATCGTTGATCGCCGCGAATGAGATCCAGCTCGCGCTCTCGAACCATTTGCTCGTCGCGTCCTGACCGCCATAGGTCTCGCGCATCTGTCCGATTGACTGATAAATCATCGTGAGCGTGATGCCGTATTTCCGGCCGTCGTCACGCGCCGTTTCCATGATCTTCATGAAGCCGAGGCGCGCGACCTCGTCGAGCAGGAACAGCGTCCTGCCTTCGATCTCGCCGTCGCGATTATAGATGGCGTTGAGAAACGAGCCGATGATGACCCGCGCGAGCGCCGCATGGGTTTCGAGCGTCTTCGTGTCGATGTTGATAAACACGTCGACGGCTCCGGCGGCGAGATCGTCAGTGGAGAAGCTGGAGCCCGATACCAAGGCCGCATAGTTCGGATAGGACAGCCAGTGGGTTTCCTTCACCGCATTGGCGTAGACACCCGAAAACGTCTCGGGCGTCATGTTGACGAAGGCCGCGACGTTCTCCTTCACGAAGTCGGATTCCGAGTTCTCGTGGATCTTCTGAAGACGGTCGCGCAGCTTCGGTTCCGGCTCCGCGAGGTTCTTGCGAACCTGCCGCAGCGTCTGATCTTCGGGCTTGGTGTTGCCGGAGAGGCAGACATCGGCAATCAGCGCGGTCAGCAGTTGCAGCCCCGAGCCGCGAAAGAATTCGTCGCGCACGTTCGTGCGCCCGCTGTCACTCACGATCCACGACGCTACCGAGGCGATGTCCTCTTCCTTCGTTCCGCCGAATCGGCCGATCCAGTCGAGGACATTGAAGCCAGTTTCGGGGCGCTTCGGGTCGAGAACGCGAATGTGTCGCCCCGCGCGCCTGCGATGCTCGGCGACCAATGGCACGACCTTCCGCGATGGATCGAGCACCACGAGCGAGCTGCCCCATTTGAGAGCGGAGGGGATGACGATTGACGTGGTCTTGAAGCCGCCGGAGCCGGCAAAGACGATGCCATGGCTCGAGCCGAATGAACCGTCGAAGCACAGGAGCGGCGACTTTCCACCCGCGCCCCAGGTGTGCGGTTGCTTTTCCCGGAACGGGCGTGCGGCGACATCGTCCTTGTCCACGCGGTAGCGTTCCCCGACAACGATACCGCCCGTATCCGGAAACAGCTCGCCCGCGTCTGCCAGCTTCATCCAGTCCGCGTCACCATAGATCGCACGCTCGCCATGAACGCGCCGGGGCACGGGTTTTGAAAATGCCGCGTTGCCCTTCATCGCGACGCGCAGCGCGAAGATGCCGGAGAGGATCGCGCCACTCGCGCCGAGCAGCGTCGATGGATCGGCATAGCCCAACACCGACTGCCCGGCCGGGACGCGATCGGCAATACCGGCGAGGCGCACCGTCTCGCGCAGCGCGGCGATCACGATGACAGCCCCACTCCCCGCGCTAACGCCCCAGCCTGCCATCTTGATGCTCGGCGAGCCATTGATGGCGAACAGGGCGATCACGCCAACGCCGGCCGCTATCGCATAAGGAACCGCAAGCCCGATGCGGCCGAGAACCAGCTTGGCCTGTGCAGTTTTCCCGAAGGCTGCAAGCCAGAGTTCGATGCCCGGCGTGACAACCGTCGCCGCGATCATGATAGCCGCCGGGGCGATGGCAAGGAGGAGCCTATTCGCCGTCATCGCCGAAAGCCTCCGCGCCGATTGCCGTCAGCCTCGCGCGTTCAGAGCCGTCGTTCCGCATGCGCGTTGCTGCATCGATGAGCAGCCCTAGCAGAAGGGCCCGCTTCTCATAGCGAAGGCCAGCCTTGACGATCAGGCCGCCCAATTCGATTTTTTCGCGCGTGTCCTTCCTTCGGACCTCGTTCGACGTGATCTGGCGCATGCGCTCAAGCCTCGCCAACGCCGCTCTGAGCCGCGCCAGTCTCGACCGTCGTGGTCGTCTCGCTCGCGGACCCGCCATAACCGCTGTTCTTTTTCCCGGCCGTAGCTTCTTTTCCGCCGCGAAAGCGGTTTGCGATGACTTCGAACGCTGCGAGAAGCTCGGCTTCATCCATCTCGATCTCGCCGAGACCGGCTTTGAGCGCAATCCGACCGATGCGCTCGGCCTCGCGCGTCTCCGCCTGCCTGAGCTGATCCTGCAGCCGTGCAATGTCTTCTCTGATTTTCGAAGCTGGCTTCTTCATTGCGGTCATTCGTCCTTTTCGTTTCGCGGTGTATCTGCAGCGCCAAACTTCCCGCCGATAGCCTCTTCAGGGAACGTGCAAATCTGCACGTCGGCAACGCCGACACTTTGCGAGATCATCCCGCCGTTCCGAAGGAGCGGATCCAAGGGCGCAATTATACGTCGCTGGCGCGACGCGTTGCGAAAGGGGCTCTCCGCCCCCACCGCTCCCGACGAACGAGGTTCAACTCGGGAGCAATCGTCGTCGTGGCCATCGCCCATTTCTCAGTCAGCATCGTCGCCCGTGGCTCCGGCCGCAGTGCCGTGCTGTCGGCGGCCTATCGGCACAGCGCGAAGATGGAGTACGAGCGGGAAGCTCGCACCGTCGATTACACGCGCAAACAGGGGCTCGTGCATGAGGAATTCTTGCTTCCCGCCGACGCCCCGACATGGGCGCGGATGATGATCGCCGACCGCTCGGTTTCCGGTGCATCGGAAGCTTTCTGGAACACCGTCGAGGCGTTCGAGAATCGATCCGATGCCCAGCTCGCTCGCGACGTGACCATCGCGCTGCCGCTGGAACTCACACCTGAGCAGAACATCGCGCTCGTGCGGGATTTCGTCGAAAAGCACATCCTCGCCAAGGGTATGGTCGCGGACTGGGTGTATCACGAGAATCCCGGCAATCCGCATATCCATTTGATGACGACCTTGCGCCCGCTGACCGAGGACGGGTTCGGCGCGAAGAAGGTTCCGGTCATCGGCGAGGACGGCCAGCCGCTGCGCACGAAAGCGGGCAAGATCGTTTACGAGCTCTGGGCCGGTTCGACTGATGACTTCAATATTCTACGTGATGGTTGGTTCGAACGGCAGAACCATCATTTGGCGCTGAATTGCATTGATCTTCGCATCGACGGACGGTCCTACGAAAAGCAGGGCATCGATCTCGAGCCCACCATCCACCTCGGCGTCGGAGCCAAAGCGATCGCGCGCAAGGCGGAGCAACAGGGTGTCCGCCCGGAGCTCGAACGGCTGGAGCTGAACGAGGCGCGCCGGACCGAAAATGCCCGTCGTATCATGCGGCGTCCGGAGATCGTTCTCGACCTCATCACGCGCGAGAGGAGCGTGTTCGACGAAGCTGATATCGCCAAAGTGCTGCATCGCTACGCCGATGATTACCGCGTCTTCCAGCAGATCTTGGCTCGTATCGTGCAGAGCCCGGAATTGCTGCGCCTTCAGCGCGACACCATCGATTTTGCGACCGGCGAGCGCGTGCAGGCTCGCTATACCACGCGCGAACTCATCCGGCTCGAAGCCGGTATGGCACGTCAGGCGACCTGGCTCTCGGGACGGAAGGCGAATGGCGTTTCGCAGACGACGCTGGACACTGTCTTGTCACGCCACGCGCGTCTCTCGGATGAGCAGAAGACGGCGATCGAGCATATCGCGGGCTCGGCGCGGATCGCAGCCGTCGTCGGTCGCGCCGGCGCCGGCAAGACCACGATGATGAAGGCGGCCCGTGAGGCGTGGGAACTTGCCGGATACCACGTCGCCGGCGCAGCACTTGCCGGCAAGGCGGCCGAGGGTCTGGAGAAAGAAGCCGGCATTCAGAGTCGCACGCTTGCATCATGGGAACTGCGCTGGAAACAGGGCGGGGACATGCTGGACGCAAAGACGGTGTTCGTCATGGATGAGGCGGGTATGGTCGCCTCGAAGCAGATGGCAGGCTTCATCGATGCTGTCGTCACGGCCGGTGCGAAGATAGTCCTCATTGGGGATCCGGAGCAGCTCCAGCCGATCGAGGCGGGCGCCGCCTTCCGCGCCATCGTCGACCGCATCGGCTATGCCGAACTGGAAACGATCTACCGCCAACGTGAAGACTGGATGCGACATGCGTCGCTCAATCTCGCACGCGGGCATATCGACCAGGCCCTTCTCGCCTATCGCACACGCGGCCATGTCATCGGCGAGAGGCTGAAGGCGGAAGCTGTCGAGAGGCTGATCACCTCATGGAACCGCGATTACGATCCAAAGAAGTCCATGCTGATCCTGGCACATTTGCGCCGCGACGTGCACATGCTGAACGAGTTGGCACGCGCGAAACTGGTCGAGCGCGGTATTGTCGGCGAAGGACATGCGTTCCAGACCGCCGGCGGCATGCGCCACTTCGACGCCGGCGACCAGATCGTCTTCCTCAAGAACGAGGGATCGCTCGGTGTCAAGAACGGCATGATCGGCCATGTCGTCGAGGCCGCGCCGAACCGCGTCGTTGCTGTCGTTGGCGAAGGTGATCAGCGGCGGCAGGTGACGATCGAGAGCCGTTTCTACAACAATCTCGATCATGGTTACGCCACGACGATCCACAAGTCACAAGGCGCGACCGTCGACCGGGTGAAAGTGCTGGCTTCGCTCTCGCTCGATCGGCACCTCACCTATGTCGCGATGACACGTCACCGCGAAGATCTGCAGCTCTATTTCGGGCGGCGGTCGTTTGATTTGAACGGCGGGTTGACCAAGGTCCTGTCGCGGAAGAACGCCAAGGAGACCACGCTCGACTATGAGCGGGGCACGCTTTACCGGCAGGTGCTTCGCTTCGCCGAGAACCGCGGCCTGCATATCGTCCAGGCCGCGCGCACGCTGCTGCGCGACCAGCTCGACTGGACGCTGCGCCAGAAGAACAGGCTCGCCGATGTCACCGACCGTCTTCGCGCACTCGGCGAACATCTCGGTTTGCGGCAATCCCCGACAACACAAGCGAAGAAGGAGGCGAAGCCCATGGTCGCCGGCGTCACGTTTTTCCCATCATCCGTTCAGGACACGGTCGCGCAGAAGCTCGACACCGACCCGTCGCTGAGGAAGCAGTGGGAAGACGTTTCCACCCGCTTCCGTTATGTCTTCGCCGATCCGGAAGCGGCCTTCCGGGCGATGAACTTCGACGCAGTTCTTGCCGACAGGCAAGCTGCCAATCAGACGCTGCAGAAGCTTGCCACCGAGCCGGCTTCGATCGGACCGCTCAAGGGCAAGACCGGTATTCTCGCCAGCAACGTGGATCGCGAGGCGCGCCGTGTGGCTGAGGTCAACGTGCCGGCGCTGGCTCGCGACCTCGAACGCTATTTCCAGATGCGCGAACGCGCGACACAGCGCATCGCGACTGACGAACAGGCGCTGCGCCAGCGCATATCGATCGACATTCCGGCGCTGTCGCCGGCGGCCCGCGCGGTGCTCGAGCGTGTGCGCGACGCGATCGACCGCAACGATCTTCCGGCCGCGCTTGGATATGCGCCCAGTAACCGCGAGACAAAACTCGAAATCGACGGTTTCAACAAGGCCGTCACGGAGAGGTTCGGCGAGCGCACGCTACTCGCCAATGCGGCCCGGGAGCCGTCCGGTCCGCTTTTCGCGAAGCTCGCCGACGGTCTCCAGCCGAAGGAGCGCGAAGAACTCAAGCAAGCCTGGCCGGTCATGCGGACGGCTCAGCAGCTTGCGGAACATGAACGCACGGCCGCCACGCTCAAACAGGTTGAAGAACTGCGGCTCGCGCAGCGCCAGACATCGGCGCTGAAGCAATGAGAGGGCGGGGCTTTCTCCTTACGGTCATTCCGCTCATCGCGATCGTGATTGGCATGATCGCCGTGGCATTCATTGACGGCTTCCGAGCGAACCTGACGTCGAGCGAGCCGCTGGGGCTCTGGCGCATCGAGCCGCTGCGTCGGGCCGTCGCGGTTGGTGACCTGGTGTTCGTGTGCCCGCCGCCGACGGCCCTGTTCGAGGACGCGCGCCGCCGCGGCTATCTGCGATGGGGCTCGTGTCCCGGCGGCGTCGCCCCCCTTATTAAAACCGTAGCAGCACTTGCCGGCCAGCGCGTCGATGTCGGCTCGGCCGTCGTCATCGACGGCGCGGGACTCCCGGCTTCTGATCTTCGCGCAACCGACGGGGAGGGCAGGGCGATCCGCCCCTATCCCGGCGGCGTTGTGCCGATCGGACATCTGTTTCTTCACTCATCCTATGCGAGCTCTTATGATTCCCGATATTTTGGACCTGTTCCGGATTCCGGCCTTCTTGGCCTTGCCCGACCGGTTCTCACCTTCGATCCGTGATCGCGTTCTTGCTGTGGTGCTCATCCTCCTTGCGATTTGTGCCGGGACAATCGCATGGAGCGGCCACGTACTTGCTCTTCCGGTCGCGATGATCTTCCCGGCATTGTGGGCACTATCGCCGTCGCGCCTGACCGCTGCGCTGGTCTCGGCCGGTTACTTCCTCGCCGCCTCCCGCGGTCTTCCCCAAGGTGTCGCGACCTTCTTTGCCGCTGATGTCTGGCCCGGCCTGATGTTGTGGCTGGCCGCGTCAGTTTCTTTTGTCGTGGTGCATGCGGTAGCCTGGTCGAAACGTCCGGGAAAGGTGAGGGCGGCGCGCTACATGGTGGCGACGGCACTGATGGCACTCCCGCCCTTTGGCATCACCGGATGGGCGCAGCCGATCACCGCGGCCGGTGTTCTTTTCCCCGGATGGGAATGGTGGGGACTTGCAGCAACTGCTGCCAGCCTCGCGATGATGACATCACGAGGCTGGCCGGCCACTCTAATCGTCTTGGGAGGATTATGGGCCTGGTCCGCCGCAAGCTGGACAGATGCGCTCTTACCGCCAGATTGGAAAGGCGTCGACCTCGAACAGGGCCAAACCCTTGGCCGTGAAGCCTCGCTGGCGCACCACCGTGGGCTGATCGCAACGGTACGGTCCGTGGTCGATCCGCAAACCCGGTTCGTTGTCCTTCCCGAAAGTGCGCTCGGCTTCTGGACACCGACCGTAGAGCGTCTCTGGCGCGAGGGTTTGCATGGTCTCGATGTGACCGTCATTGCAGGGGCAGCCGTGCTGAGGCGTCAGGGCTATGACAATGTGCTGGTGGCGATATCGGCGGATCGATCTCAAATCCTCTATCGCGAACGCATGCCGGTCCCCATTTCGATGTGGTCGCCGTGGCAAGCCTGGACAGGGCAGGGTGGCGGCGCCAGAGCGGATTTCTTTGCCAATCCCATCGTCTCGATCGAGGAAACGAAGCTCGCACCGCTGATCTGCTACGAGCAGCTCCTCCTCTGGCCCGTACTCCAGTCGATGCTTCATGCTCCCGACGTTGTCGTAGCGACGGGGAATGGATGGTGGACCGCCGGCACATCGATCGTCGCGATCCAGCAGGCAACGACGCTTGCCTGGGCAAAACTCTTCGACCGTCCGGTCGTCATGGCTTTCAACACCTGAGAATCAAGGAGACCGAGGATGGTTGATGCTGCCCTCATCAAGCAATGCGCCGATCCAAGTTTGGCGCCGGCGATCATGGAAAGATTCATCGAGCGGGGCGGGGCGCAAGACCCGCTCACCATTACGGTTCGATCGGGAAATCGGGTCGTACTCGTGCCGAAACCGAAGACCGCCGAGGAATCGATGGGACTAGTCAGGCAGCATGTCGGTCGCGACGTCGTGCGGGTCGGCCTCACCCAATATCCTGCCGGTCTGGGTATAGCAGACGCCGTCGAGCTGAAAGCTGATCTTGTTGAGCCTTGCGCGAATCTACGTATGGGCACCGCACTCTTTGCCAAAGTCTATCGCATCGTCACCAAATGGTATGGCAATCCCACCTCGGAGGAGGTCATGCCGCAGGTCTTCGATGACGCCATCATCGCCTGGCAGACGGGATACTTCGAGGGGACTGCAGTGTTTCGAGCACCAGATCCCGCGGAGGTGAAGCTCACCGACCCGACTCCTGCCGACGAAAAGCAGGCGGTTGGGGACAGGAGTGAAAAGACGAGCGGCGCTGCTTCTGAGGCGACGCACGGAACCGCTATAGCTGATCCGAACACTGCAGGAATTCGGATCGATCTGTCGAGCGGTGGCGCGGGCAAGAAGTAAAAGCCCCTCATTCAAATCTCGCGGATTCTAATTGCATTCAACCGTTCGGTTTATAGATCCGACATCGCCATGCAGACACAACTCAGGACGCGATGTGGGCGTGGGGCTCAAACCTGGTCGTCAGGCTTTACCAGTTCGACATGGCTAACGCCAAGGGCCTGTGCGAGTTCATAGAGCGTAATGACAGTTGGGTTGCGCCTGCCGCGTTCCAGACCGCTGAGATACTGTTGGCCGAAGCCAGAACGTGCTTCGACCTCTTCCTGTGTCAGGCCCTTCTCCCGACGCAGGCGGGCAAAGTTCCGACCGACCAGTTTACGCATATCCATGCGCAGCAAGATCGCGATTTACATACTTTAAGTTTATCAACTATAGTATGTAAAAAGGCCTGTGCGAGTGACGCAAACCTTGCTATCGAGCGGCCTGATTAGTCGTGAATTTTGTGCGGGATCGCTCTAGGCTATTTGGAGACTATGTCGGTGGTGATTGGGGTTTGGGAGAGAAACGTCCCTCCGGAGATCTCTTCCTAACGCGTCAACTAAGGTCGCATCCTCACCCCCGCTCGGGTTCAAAGGGTCTATTGTCAGCGGGGACGGGCCGCAGACTTATCAAGGTTGGAACAGCATGGAATCGGAAGGCGCAACGTTGAAGGACGAGGTCGAACTTCGACCAGTGGTCGGACTGACGCGGGGACTCCCTCTTGCCGAATTGGAATCTCTCACGGTAAATGCCATCCGCACACATCGGTGTCTTGTGGATAAAGCCGACGATCTGTTCCAGGCGCTACCTGATGACTACAAATCTGGAAATGCCGCTGGCGGTGTGCAGCATCTCCGCTACATCGAAGCGAGCATCGAGATGCATGCGCAAATGAGTGTCGTGAGCACGCTCGTCAGCATCCTCGGTTATGTTCCGAAGATTTTGGCGAACTGACACCCGATTAGATCAGCTTTTGTCGAATGGCGAGGGCGGCCAAATGCGTTATCGTGTGGACGTTGAAGCGCTTTTTTGCTTCGACGAGTTTCACGCGCACCGTGTTATATTTGACCCCCTCGATGCCCGCGATCTCCTCCATCGTCTTGCCAAGAGCGATCCATCGCAGGTAAGTCGCCTCTTTCGGATTCAGGCGGGTAGATTGTTCTGCACTCGGCGTTGCCTGTAAGAACGTGATGCGGGCATGGAGTTGTCCGACAGCCGCCGCAGCAGAAACCGCATCGATATCTCTTCCCATGTCGATCGTCGGCTTGTTCGAAGCAAGCGTGAACATCGATATCGCGCCGTTGGCGGTTTTGATCGGAATGGTGACACCTGACCGTATATGGAAATCTGCTGCGTCGGCATAAAATGCCAGCTCCCGCTTGGAAAGGTGTCGGGCTTCCTGTTCTCCTGGCCAGGTGAAAGCACGCTTCACGGATCTTGCGCGCTTAACGACGGGATCGAGGTCCGCGTAGTTTCGCTCAAAGTATACCGCCTGCCATTCCGGATCGTAGTTGGAGACTGCCAGCGCATTTCCATGTTGCAGATGTAGATAAGCATAGCCGACGAATCCAGCCTGTGCGGTCAAATCCGCAAGAGCCTCTTTCAGAATCGTTTCTTCGCCCCGAAGTGCGGCGACATCTGTCAGCTTTTCCAGCCAGTGCTGCATTCATGACCCCCCGGATGCGGCGCCCTGACGCTATGTTATGTTATAACATCGCAGATAATCAGATTTATGGAACATTCTCGTAACTCCACATGGTGAATGTTCGTGATTTGTTCAATTTTTCAAGTCAAGAGAGCCGCACGATCAGATTTTCTGCTCGTTACTAATCCGGCGGCCGCAGACCCAAAGGAATTACCGGTTCCTATGTTTGTTGATGGCCTAACGGAGGCGTCTTCGCTTCGCCTTGCAATAGTACGGGAGCCGCCTTGTTCACGGCAGCGCTGCGGGTTGCCTTGCGGACGGCTGGGGCGACCTGTGCGCCCAGCCGCTCGATCACGGCGGCAACCTCGGCGTAAGGCAGCGAGCCGAGGTCGATCTGGGCCAAGAAGCGGTCGACGCCGAGGATCTCATGTGCAAACAGCAACCTGTCAACGATCTCGTCCGCCGACCCGACCATAAGCGCCATGCCCGGTGCGGCCGCCTGATCGAACTGCGCCCGCGACATCAGCGGCACGCGCCCGCCCGAGGCGTGATGCCAGTAATGCGAATAATGGGGATGGAAGATGTCACGCGCGGACTGGGAGGTGGCGCCCACATGGGTGTGGCTGGCGAGCGCCACCCGCAGACCTGTGGCGCCCGCTGGTGCAGACCGACGGTAGAGATCGACCATGCCCCTTCGGGCGACGATCGGCCCGCCGAGAGCAGCAAGCGTCATCGGTGCGCCGAGAGAACCGGTGCGCACCGCGCTTTCCGGGCTGCCGCCGACGGCGATCCAGACGGGTAGCTCCTGCTGATGGGGCCGCGGGGCAATGGCGGCATCACGCAGTTCGGGACGGAACTTCCCCCGCCAGGAGATGCGCTCGGAAGCACCGAGCCTGCCCAAGAGCGAATAGCTCTCCACAAACAGGTCCTCATAATTGTCGAGGTTATAGCCGAACAGCGGAAACGGCTCTACGAACGCGCCGCGTCCCGCCATGATCTCGGCCCGTCCTTCTGATACCAGGTCAAGCGTCGCAAAATCCTCGAAAACCCGCACCGGATCGGCAGCGGCCAGCACCGTCACGGCGCTGGTCAAGCGAATGGATTTCGTCTGCGCCGCGATGGCCGAGAGCACCACGGCCGGGGTCGATACGGCATAATCCAACCGATGATGTTCGCCGACACCGAAGACATCTAGCCCCGCTTCGTCCGCGAGCCGGGCCGCCGCGATGATCTCGCGGATTCTCTGCGTGCCAGAAGGCTTTTGCCCCGTGACCGGATGCGGCGTGAGGTCGCCGAAAGTATATAGTCCGATTTCCATATCAACCCTTTTTCCAAAACATCGCACCCGCGGCGCGTTTCGCAAAGACGGCAGCTGACGAGCCTTGCATTCGGAAAAGCCGAGCGGCAGGCCACAGCGTATGCCCTCTCCGCCACATCCTCGATGTTGTCGCCATCCCGCGCCTCCTTGTCCATGGTCGAGGCGAGCAGTGTGCTGGCCGGCGCGTGCCGAAGCGGCGTTGGCGGGTCCGTCATCAGCCAACAGATCTCTGCCCGGAGAAGGCCGTCGCGATGACGCTCTTAATCGCGACTGGCTCATTGGTTAAGCCCTTGCAAGCCGCCGAGCATGCGCGGAATGTAGCTCCCTCACCGGCCGCAATGTGTTCACAACCGCCCATGTCTCGCTCTACTTGGCGGGAACAACAGCGGCCATCGGCTGATCGATAATCCAAAGCCAACTTCCATCAGCCTGCTTCCTGGCCACTTCCGTGGTGACAAATCCATTCGGCAAGCGCGCCGAGGTCAGAGCGATATCCCCATTCACGATTGCAGGCCTCTGGACGACGCCCACGAATTGCGGTTTGGTTGACAAAAGCCGGGTAAAATTGGCCCTGATTGCTTCCTTCCCCTGGACAGTCGGATGGTCGCCCACTCCGGCAACCACGGCCTTGTCCTCAAAGAGGGAGAGGATGCCTTCCACATGCCCTGCGTTGGCGTATGCGATAAACAGGTCGGCGATTTCCTCCGGTGTCGAGGCTTTCTTTATCGATCCTTTTTTTGCGTCTCTACGCTGCGCGCTGGCTTGGGCAATTTCGGTTCCTGGATTCTGGCGGTCCTCGCCGTATACTTCGAACGCCGTTGCGAACAAGGCCACTGACAGCAGTGAAAACGCGATCCTTCGCTTCGCAGGACTCATTCTTGCTAACATACTGTCCTTCCTCTCATTTTTCCGTTTTGCACCCTGCACTCTCGGTGGGCGCGTTGACGTACGTAAGGACGTTGACCATCGAACTGTCGCGGAGCCCGGAGATCATCGGCATATTGGTATGCAGTCCTCTCTCGATTTCTGTATTTGCGGCGCGGCCACGTCGGCTGAAATCCTCACGACAGATAGTCACTCCGCCCGCCGAACCTGCGCTCCGCCCCCGCAAGAAGGGGCAGGCGCTCGCCTCCGGAGGTGTCAGCGGCGTGTAAGACCGCCGTCGACGATCATGACCTGGCCCGTGATGAACGATGCGGCGTCGGACGCAAGATAGGCGACCATGTTGCCGATGTCTTCGGGGGTCTGCTGCCGCTTGATGTTCTGCTTTTCGATGTGCATCGCAAACCATTCCTCGGTGAGATGCTGTTCTGTGGTTGGCGTGCGGATGACGCTGGGCGCGACGCCGTTCACTGTCACGCCATATTCACCGAGATCGCACGCCAGGGCACTGATGAATCCGTTAACGGCCGCTTTGGAGGTCACGTAAGTCACAAACTTATCGAGCTTGTTCTCGAGCGGCGCGGTGGAGGCCATGCAGATGATTCGCCCGGCGGGCGAACGCTTTACATCCTCGACAAAAGCGCGTGTGAACAGGAAGTTGCCGTGCACATTGATCGAAAACAGGCGCTGCCAGAACTCGAAGGAGGTATCCTCAATCGTGCCGTGGCTGGCGATGGCGGCGTTGTTCATGATAATGTCGACAGGCCCGAGGGTTTCACGCACCTTCCCGGCGAAAGCGTTGACCTGCGCCTCGTCCGAAACGTCCACGTGCGCGCCGAAGAAGCGGCGGCCTTCGGCCTCGACCAGTTCCTTGATCTCATCAAATGAACCGATCTCGGCGACGGCGATGTCCGCTCCCTCCTTTGCCAGGACATGCGCTATGCCCTTGCCTATGCCGGCACCGCCGCCGGACACCACCGCAATCCTACCTTCCAGCCGTCTATTCATTGGTTTTTCTCCTCCTTGGTAATTCTGATGACGTAAAATATGATATATGTCCGTTTTTGTTTACTGTCAAATTCGCTGGATATAATCATTTCGCGTGCCATTCCGCATCGCTGCAAAACACGTCTGGATAGAAATTGAATGGCGAACTGCAAAAACGCCCCACATCCTACAACGGCACATTGTGACTTCATCAGGGTGAAAAACCAAGCCATCAAAATGACACATGTAATATATTTGTACCAAAGTACACTTTTTCATTGCGGGTCTCGCTTCGAGGCGCTAATCCTTTCTTCATACAGTTTTCGAGGTTGGTTGGGCGCAGTGTTCTTGTCACAGGCTGCAATTCTCTGAAGGACGTAGGGGCGTCACTTGCTGCTGGGTGTCCTCTCGTGCACGGGTGTCCGCTCACACCATGTACATCGGCGAGACTTACGTGGCGCTCGAAGTGGGTGGGACCGCGAATCTGTTCGCCATAGGTTTGAAGACGATGGGCACGCCGCAATACGAACGGCGTGCCTGGCATGGTCGGGCGCGTTCTTGAAGGCCGGGCATTCGAATTGGTTGGGTGCTTAAACCGGTGCTGATGAAATTATTTTTCGATTGCAAGCAGTTGATCTGACACAGTTGGCTGTGAGGGGCGAGGCAAGGTCAATAGCTTGCGAAGGTAGAGGAGGAAGAACATATGGGTGAGATGACACAGGTAACGATGAGGGACGGGACCGAGCTGCGTGTTTATCACGCATCCCCGGAAGGCATTGGCAAGGGAGCGGTCGCAGTCTTCCATGAAATCTTCGGGATCACCGACCGGATCAAGCAGTTTTGTGATCGTATCGCAGGACACGGCTATGAAGTGTTCGCCCCAGCGATATTCGACCGCACCAGCCCGGGTTATCTCGGCGATATTGCGCATCTCGAAGAGGCGTTCGAAGTCGCGCTCAAAGGCCAGTCGTTTGACGATTCGCTTGCTGATGCGGCCTATCTGGTGGAAACATTGAAGGGCAACGGGCCAGTATTTGTGACTGGCTTCTGCTATGGGGGATCGTTGGCCTTCCGCATCGCTCAGACAGACGCTTCAGTTGCAGCCGCCTGCTGTTTCTACGGCGGCATGATACCCTCTTTCGCCGATAGGCCGGTGATTGTTCCTACGGAATGCCATTTTGGTCGGGAGGACAAGCATATTCCGTTGGACGGTGTGGAACAACTGATCGCCAAGCGGCCTGAAGTCCGGACATATCTTTACAACGCGGGCCACGGCTTCGTTCTTGGACAGCCCGACAACAACCCTGAAGAAGCGGCCGTCGCCGTTGGGCGCATGTTCAAACTATTACAAGCGAACGGCGCGGGCGGAATGGAATCCCCAAGCGATTGATGATAATCGTTTGGCGCAACCCTCCGTGCGAGAACGGTGCCCGGCGCGCCGGTCGGAGTGCTTTGCTGCAGTGCTCCGCTAATTTCTTGCAGACCACGCAGGCCAGCAGTTCTTTCCCCCGAACATTGGGGAAGCCTTTCGTGATGCCATGCTGACGGGAGTCGGCATTGTTGCCGTTGTTCATTGAAGTCTCAGTCCACCAGTGCGACGGACGCGCCATCCCGTGATCCCGACAATCATGCCGATGAGCCATTCAGAAGGCAGGCCACCTATCCCAACCCTAGCAGAATGTCAGCCATACGTTCCCCGATATGCACTGATGCTGCCATTAAAGCTGTAGCTGGGATGCGTGGCATGATCGAACTATCCGCCACACGAAGCCGTTCGACACCGTTAACACGAAGCTCCGCATCGACGACCGCGCTGGAGTCAGCCCCCATACGGCATGTGCCACAGGCATGATAGAACGTCGATGCACCGTCTCGTGCGAAGTTCGTCAAGTCGCCGCCAGTCAATTTCTTGCCAGGAACGACTTCGCGCACCGCCAAATGGCGCATCGCGTTGGAGTTTCCGATTTCCCGACAAAGCGCGATGCTGCGTATCAGTGCAGTGACGTCCGCCGGGTCGCTTAAGTAGTTCGGTTCGACGATCGGTGTGTCCTTGGGATTATTCGATTTTAGACGAACCTGACCACGGCTCTTCGGCGTGACCACTGTCGGACAGATGGTCCAACTCGTTGGAGGTGGGTTATATCGTTCGCGAATTACGTCACTTGTGAAAGGACGCACGAGCTGGGATACGCAAATGTCAGGGCGGTCGAGACTTGGGTCACTTTTGAGGAAACCCATGGCCTCAGGACCGCTGTGCTGAGTCTCAATGGGGACAGGTGCCTCCCAGATGCACC
Source organism: Martinezella sp. CNPSo 3732 (assembly GCF_057784515.1). Taxonomy (NCBI): domain Bacteria; kingdom Pseudomonadati; phylum Pseudomonadota; class Alphaproteobacteria; order Hyphomicrobiales; family Rhizobiaceae; genus Martinezella; species Martinezella sp. CNPSo 3732. Next base: position 4,823 of record NZ_JBXSOO010000035.1, on the reverse strand, counting down.
CGCCATGTAGGATGTGATCTTGCAAATTTCTTCCGACCTGAGGGTTGTGAACTGCGGGGTCGACACCGACCGCCCTCAACTCATCTTCGTGGCCGATGCCACTCAGCATCAGGAGACGCGGCGTGCATATTCCGCCACCGCAGACGATAACCTCCCGGTCGGCCGCAATTATCCTCTGCTGTCCTTCATATGTAATCGCTACTCCGATTGCTCTTCTGCCCTGAATCACTACGCGATTAACTTGCGTATTGAGCAAAAGCGTAACGTTGTCATTTCCGAGCACCGGATATAGATATGACACCGCCATATCCTGGCGCCGGCCATCTCGGATGATATGATTGTAAAGTCCGAAACCTTCTCCGGTTTCCTCGCGGATGCCGTTAATGTCCTCCAACAGCGGCAACCCTAGCGCGCGGCAGGCCTCCAGCATCGCTGGCCCTACCGGCGAGGGATCCTGCACCGGTTGTACCCAAACGGGACCATTTGTTCCACGATATCGCGCGTTAGGCGAGCCCCGCCAGTTTTCGATACGCCGATAAATGGCAAGTGCGTGCTCATAACCCCATTTCTCGTCCCGGGTCTCGGATGCCCAGAACTCGTAATCACTTTTGAAAGGACGCACCCAGCAAGCAACGTTGGTGCTGCTGCCACCGCCCAGCACCCTGCCTGTCTGCTGGAGGATCGATCGACCGTTAATCGCGGGCGAAGGCGGAGTAACGTCATTCCAGGCCCGCTCAGACCCGAAATTGGTGTACCAAATCGTAGGGTCAAGGACGGGCGGGACATCATTCCAGCCACCCGCTTCAATCAATAATATGCTCTTGGTTGTATCAGCAGCCAGTCGTCCGACAAGCGCGCAAGCTGCACTTCCTGCACCGCATACGATGTAATCATAGCTTCCAGATAGAGCACCAGCCAAACGGGCCTGATTGCTCTTTATTTCATTCAATCTCTTCATGAGCGGTATCCACGTTGTTCAACCCCGTTCTCGCTTTTGCCATCGCACTTCCGCCTGATATCGAAGGACGGTTGTGGTTTCGAAACCGGCAGCGTCCGGTTCCTGCTTTTGAACCCCTGGCTGTTTCCTGGAGCACCAGCGCAGCCGCGAGGCATAGATGGGCGAAGATATGCTATGTGCTATCGTTCGAAATCTGACGGGGACGATTACGGTTCGTATCGCTGATCTTCCGCCCGAAACTCAGGTGGAAGATCAAGAATGCTTCCCCCGTTGTCGAGGTCGATTGCGCGCAGCCAGATCTGGCGTGCCCGCATCACCGGCGTTCTTTCGATCGGCACCGGGAGGCCCTCCACGGACCTAACCTCGGCTTTCCATGCGACATCGGTCAGATCGCGCCATTCCACGTTCAGATGCACTTGCGAATGCCAAAACAGATGACGCAGGGCATGCACCGGCAGTGTCGCGCCGAATTCGACGTCCTCCAGGATGTTCTCGGGTTCCTCCAGGACTTCTTCCGGCCAGCCGTTGCGTGCCGCCGCGGCGAGACGGGCCAGTCCCCGTGCGTGATAACTTACATGGGCGATCACATGGCGCCGGCTCCAGCCGGCGACACGCGAAGGCGCGTCGAAATCCGCTTCCGACAACTCGTTAAGCTTGCGGGCGAAATAAGCCGTCCCGCGCCGGGCGGACAACAGGTCGCGCGCCGGCGCGGCCGGGGAGTCGTATCGCGCGCCCTGCCCCTGTCTTTCACGCAACCAGGCCTTGGCCGCTTCCTCTTCCTCGTCAGTCATGCGGGATCTCCCGACCTAGGGTCTTGCGGCTAGCCTGCAGCCGCTTCCACGAGCGTTCGGGAGAAGCCGAGCCGTTCGATCACCGGCGCGTCCGAAAAGCGGAACAGGTCGAACTGGGTTTCGGTCTTGAGCGACCATGCCACCCAGGACGGGATGACGAAGAGATCGCCCTTGTCCAGTCTCGTCTCGGTCTGGTTGAGAACAACCGAGCCGCTGCCTTCGAAAACCTGGAACACGCTCGAACCGACCTCCCGCCGGGACGGTGTCATCGTGCCGGCCCGCAGCCGGTGAAATTCGCAGCGGATGGTCGGCATGACATCGCCGCCCGTGGTCGGATTGACATAGCGGATTGCGGCGTGCCCCTGCTCGACGGTGGCTGGCTGCCCCTCGTCTTCCAGCAAAAGCTGCTCGGTGAGCGCGCGATCCGTATGCTCCCAGCGGTAGGCCGCGAGTGGCGAGCTGACGGTGTCCTTGAGCTCCGACAGGGGACGCAGACCCGGATAGGCCCAGAGACGCTCGCCGCGGGAAAAACGGGGCGTCGCATAATCTGTGACCCGATCGGCACCGAATTCGAAGAAACCCACGTCGTTCTGATAGGAGAACGGAATGTCCAGACCGTCGATCCATGCCATCGGATGGTCGGTGTCGTTATGATGCCCGTGGAAGTGCCAGCCGGGAGTCAAAAGGAGGTCGCCGCGGCTCATGCGCACGGGATCGCCGTTGACGACCGTCCACACGCCTTCGCCTTCGACGACGAAACGAAATGCATTCTGGGCATGGCGATGTTCTGGCGCCGTCTCGCGCGGCCCGAGATATTGAATAGCGGCCCATAGCGTCGGGGTTACGTAAGCCTTGCCGCCAAGCCCGGGATTGGCGAGACCGATCGCGCGCCGTTCGCCGCCACGGCCGACTGGGACAAGCTCGCCGGAGCGTTCGGCAAGCGGAAACAGCCGGGACCATCTCCAGATATGCGGCACCGCCTTCGGTCTGGGGACGAGTGGCATGATGTCATCGATCTGCGTCCACAGCGGCATCAGATGTTCGGACTCGAAATCGGCGTAGAGCTGACGAAGTTCCGGGGTATCGCCGGCCGTCATTACGTTGTGCTTTGCGTCGTTCATCTTCTCCTCCTTGCGGTTCGAATGACCCTCACTCCGCGTCCGGCTGCTTGTCGGGCGCCGCCTGTTCGAAGGCCGACAGCGCTTTGCAGGCTTCGAAGATGCGGCTGATCGTTGGATAAGGGGCCATGTCGACGTTGAAGCGCCGGTTGTTGATCACTTGCGCGAAGAGGCACACGTCTGCCAGGCCGGGCGCGTTGCCATGACAAAAGCGGCCGGTCCGAGTATCTTCCGTCAGCATGTTCTCCACGGGTGCGAACGTTTCATCGACCCAGTGCCGGAACCACGTCGCGACCGCCTTGTCATCCGCTCCGAACTGCGACTTGAGATAGCGAAGCACGCGGAGATTGTTCAAGGGATGGATATCGAAGGCGATGGCGTAAGCCAGGGCCCGCACGCGAGCACGGTCGATCGAGGATTTCGGCAGCAACGGCGGTTCCGGGTGAACCCTGTCGAGGTACTCTATGATCGCGAGTGATTGGGTCAGGACCGTGCCGTCTTCGAGCACGAGCGAGGGAACCAGTCCCTGCGGATTGATTGAAAGATAGGATGGGTCGCGATGCTCGTCCCGGAGTAGGTGGTGGGCGATATATTCGTAAGGCAGGCCCTTCAAATTCAGTACGGCGCGCAGCCGCACCGACGTCGAGGAGCGGAAATAGTTGTGAAGCACGAGTCCCGTCATGACAGCGGCCCGCCGATGGTGGTGGTAAGGCTGCCAAGGCCCTCGACCTCGACTAGGCATACATCGCCCGGCACCAAAGCACCGACGCCTGCGGGCGTGCCCGTATAGATGAGGTCTCCCGGCAGGATCCGCACCGCGCGCGATAGTATCGAAACGATTTCGGGAACGGACCAGATAAGGTCAGATAGGTCGGCTTGCTGTCTGACGGCCCCGTTGACCGAGAGCCGGATGGCGCCCCTCCCCAGGCGCCCGATCTCCGATGCGCGGCGGACCGGTCCGCATACCGCCGAATTGTCGAAAGCCTTTCCCCAGTCCCAGGGCCTGCCCTTGTCCCGGGCATCGAGCTGGAGGTCCCGGCGGGTCAGATCGTTGCCGACCGCATAACCCCAGATGAGATCCCAGGTGGCGTCTTCCGGAACGTTGAAGCCGGCGTGGCCGATCGCCACGACAAGTTCGGCCTCATGTTGCAAATCCCGTGTGAGCGGTGGATAGGCAACGGTCGCGCCGTCATCTACTACAGCGTCAGCAGGCTTCGTGAAGAAGAACGGCGGCTCGCGCGACGGATCCTTCCCCATCTCCCGCGCATGGGCCTCGTAGTTGCGTCCCACGCAGAAGATGCGGCGCACGGGAAATCGTGCGGCCTCCCCGGTGACTGCAACGCTTGGTGTGGGCTGCGGCTCAAACACAAAACTCACGGTATTCATCCTCTCTTGGCGTTCCGAACGCGATTGCTGGGCTTCGCCCGCGTCGAAATCTCAGTGCCATTCCTCTGATAACGGATATGCTCCTCCGCATCGCATCGCGATGAGTTCTCTGACGAGCTGTTCCCAAGCCAGCGCGTGTCAGCACTATGCAGAAAAAATGAACATATCGCAATATTGCATAGTATTATAGTTTTATATTCCGCACGCGGTTATCGCGAACCGCCGGTTTTGGGAAGGTCCGTGCAAACGCCTTCGAACACCTCTGCCGCCATGCCGATGGTCTCGCCAAGCGTCGGATGAGGGTGAATGGTCCCACCTATGTCGATTGCATCCGCTCCCATTTCGATGGCGAGACAAATTTCCCCGATCATGTCACCGGCATTAGGTCCCACGATCACGCCTCCAAGCAGACGATGCGTGTCGGGATCGAAAACAAGCTTGGTCATGCCATACGCGACACCATTGGCAATGGCCCGGCCGGACGCAGCCCAGGGAAACTTTGCCGAATGCACGGTTCGGCCAGTGGATTTCGCGGCATCTTCTGTTAGGCCGACCCAGGCGATTTCCGGA
>NZ_JBXSOO010000034.1:0-24483 GCF_057784515.1 Martinezella sp. CNPSo 3732 | reverse complement strand
TGTGGTGGCGGTGCAGTTCGCGAAAGTTTACCGGTTAGACCGCCCGCAGATAGGCGGCGACCTCGACACGGTTGCGGCCGTTTCGCTTCGCCTCGTAGAGCGCCTTGTCGGCGGCCCGAAGCACATCGTCAAAGCCGACCCCTTTGGCGGTGCCGGTCGCGACGCCCGCGCTGACGGTGCAGGCGAAAGATTTGTCTTCAATGCTGACCACTCGTGCCGCAAAAGCATCGCGTACCCGCTCTGCCACCTGCTCCGCACGACCCGGCAGGGCGTTGTCGAGAACGAGCGCGAACTCCTCGCCGCCAAGACGGGCCACAGTATCGGAAGAACGCAAGCCGAAGGAAAGTTCCTCGCCGAAAAGCTTGAGTACGAGATCGCCGGCGGCATGGCCATGCTGATCGTTGATCGTCTTGAAGCGATCTATGTCGAAGATGATGACGGCCATCGAGGCACCGAAGGACCGGCGGCCGTAGAGATCGAACAGCGCGCGGCGATTGAGCAGCCCGGTCAGGGAGTCGGTGATCGCCTCCTGACGGTGAAAGGCGGCCTGACGCCATTGGTGCAGGGCCAGCGACAACGCCCCGATCCCGGTCATTCCGGCAATGCAGATCGCGAGACTCAAATCCTCCGCCCAATTGTTGGGCGCGTGACCGAGCACCAGCTTGCCGTCGGCGATCAATACGGCCGCGCATAGCGCGAAGGAAATCGCCGTCAGCGTGTAAAGCGCGGTGATGCCATAGAGCGGCGTCGGCGCCTCGCGCCGGCTCAGCCAATATTCACGCGCTGTCAGAAGCAGAAGAACGCAAATGACGACGTTGTCACCGATGAAGGCCAGCCCGTCATAACCCGCCAGCATCGGCCCGACCGATGCTGCTATGCCCACCAGGCAACCGAGGGCGAAGCGGATTTTGGAAAAACGGCGCTTGCGGAACTGATAACCCGCCGCCCAGATCGCCGCGAAGCCGATGAAGAACAGCACGAAGGTCAGAATTGCGAAAATCGGGCGCGGCGTGTCGACGTAGGAACCGTAGATGAAGATGCCGCCAACGAGAGGCACAAGGCCGGCCGAACACGTCAGGAGAAAGGTATCGGGCCGACGCGAAAACCAGCTTCCGACCAAGGTGACCGCAAGACATGAGGCGGAGACACCGAGGGCCAGAAGAAGCGAGTTGTAATCGACCAGCATCATGCTCTTTCAACGGTTTGATTTCTACCGCAGGGGATTGCTGCCACGCTAGGCCGCCAAGGGTATCAAATTAGTTACGGCAAATAATAAAGAAAATGTGTTTCAACAAAATATACGTTCAAAATCGCGGCATACACCAATTGAGTGCCGCAATACAGTCTTATATATTTATTTTGCTTATGTAGATTAAACTAAAATTAGATCTCGACGTCCCAGTGCAAAGGGAACATCGGGTCGAAAACGGTGACCGGACCGGCGCCAGTTTCGATCTTTGCCGGGAAGGTTACAGCCTCCGGCCGGCGTACGAGCGTGATGCTATCCTCGTTGACCGGCAAGCCATACCAGGCCGGACCGTTCAGCGAAGCAAAAGCCTCAAGCCTGTCCAATGCACCTTCCTGCTCGAAGACATGCGCAAGGCAGCTCATGGTGTTGATCGACGTATAAATACCGGCGCAGCCGCAGGCGCATTCCTTCAGCGGATCGACATGCGGCGCCGAATCCGTGCCGAGGAAGAACCTGGCATCGCCGCTGGTTGCGGCCGCACGCAAGGCCAGACGATGGTTTTCGCGCTTGGCGACCGGCAGGCAGTAATAATGCGGGCGAATACCGCCGACGAGGATGGCATTGCGATTGATGATCAGGTGATGCGTCGTAATGGAGCCGGCGAGATTTGCCTTTGCCGACTTGATGTAGTCCACACCGTCCGCGGTGGTCACATGCTCCATGGTGACCTTCAGTTCAGGCAGGCGTTGGCGCAACGGATCGAGCACGGTTTCGATGAAGACGGCTTCACGATCGAAAATATCGACGTCCGGCGTCGTGACCTCGCCATGAACGCAGAGCGGCAGGCCGATCTTCGCCATGCGCTCCAGCACCGGCATTGCCTTGTTCAGATCGCGCACGCCGCCATGTGAGTTGGTTGTCGCACCCGCCGGATAGAGTTTGACGGCCGATATAAGGCCGCTCTTCTTGCCTTCTTCGACGTCGTCAGGATTGGTATGTTCCGTGAGATAAAGCGTCATCAGCGGCTGGAATCGATCACCCGCCGGCAGCGCTTTGAGGATACGCTCGCGATAGGCGGCAGCATCCGCCGTTGTTACCACAGGCGGCACGAGATTGGGCATGATGATGGCGCGGGCGAAATGCCGGGAGGTATCAGCAATCACGCCTTCCAGCATGGCTCCGTCACGCAAATGCAGATGCCAGTCGTCGGGACGGCGGATGGTGAGCTTTTGCATGGGCGCGACCTCTGGAAATGTGAGCGCGATCTTGTCTGGAAGCCGTCTCGGCCTCTTCGGGATCTGGCTCTTTGATATCGCGCTTCGATAGCACCATACGCCCTCGCAAAACAATCCGCGACGGCGGTTAAATGATGGGCGAGGTCAATCCTGCACGATATCGAAGGTAGCGTCCGCGCGGCGCCGGTTCTCAAGAATCAGGCGGCCATTCGGCAGATCGTTGCCATAAACCTTGGCCCAGGCGGCCTCTTCATCAAGATCGTAGCCCCTCCAGCGCGCCCAGAGCCGCTCCTCGAGCACTTCCATGGGAGGGGCGAGCATGATCGAATAATCGAACAGGCCTTCCAGCTCGGCCCATTTGCCCTGGCTGAACAGCAGATAATTGCCCTCGATGACGATGAAGCGATGATCTGCCGAGACGATGCGGGCCGAGGCGATGGCAATCTCTCGTGAACGGTCGAAGACCGGCACGAGGACCTCCTGATCGGCGACGCGTACCGCCTTGACGATATCGAGGAAGGCGCGCACGTCGAAACTGTCAGGCACGCCCTTCCGCTTCAAGAGTCCCTTCTCGATCAGGACGGCATTGTCCATATGGAAGCCATCCATCGGCAGAACTTCGGCGCTCTCACCCCTCGCCTTCAGCGCCTTGGCGACATTATCGGCCAGGGTGGATTTGCCGGCGCCGGGCGGGCCGGCGATCGCGACCAGGAAGCGTTTCGCGTTGCCGGCGCGGGCGATGATCTCGCCGGCAACATCGTCAAGAGAAGCACTCATGCAGCAACATTCTCAACCGGGGGAGCCTTGGCGCCGGTCATGAAGGCAACAGCATCGGACATCGAATAATCCTTGGGATTGATGACGGTCAGGCGTCGTCCAAGGCGATGGATATGGATACGGTCCGCAACCTCGAAGACATGCGGCATATTGTGCGAGATCAGGACGATCGGCAAGCCGCGCGCACGCACATCAAGGATGAGTTCGAGAACCTTGCGGCTTTCCTTGACGCCAAGGGCTGCTGTCGGTTCGTCCATGATGACGACCTTGGAGCCGAAGGCGGCGGCACGGGCGACGGCAACGCCCTGGCGCTGGCCGCCGGAGAGCGTTTCCACCGCCTGGTTGATGTTCTGGATCGTCATCAGGCCGAGTTCGGTCAGCTTGTCACGGGCGCGCTTTTCCATGGCCGGCCGGTCGAGCATGCGGAACACCGAGCCAAGAATGCCGGGCCTGCGCACTTCGCGGCCGAGGAACATGTTGTCGGCGATCGAGAGCGCCGGCGATAGGGCCAGGTTCTGGTAGACCGTTTCGATGCCGGCCTCGCGCGCTTCCATCGGCGAGCGGAAGTGGACGGGCTTGCCTTCCAGCTTGATCTCGCCCTCATCCGGGGTGACTGCGCCGGAGATCGCCTTGATCAGCGAGGATTTACCGGCGCCGTTGTCGCCGATCACGGCAAGAATCTCGCCGGGATAGAGATCGAAATCGGCGTTGTCGAGCGCGGTCACACGTCCATAGCGCTTGACGAGGCCACGCGCGGTGAGAAGGGGTTCGCCAGTCGTGGTCATGCCGATACCTTTCTGATCCATTGATCGATCGCGACGGCGCCGATGATGAGCACGCCGGTCAGAAGCACCTTCCACTGCGGGTCGGCGCCGAGCATGTTGAGGCCCATGGAGACGACGCCGACGATCATGGCGCCGAAAAGCGTGCCGAGGATCGAGCCGCGGCCGCCGAAGAGCGAGATGCCGCCGATCACGGTTGCTGTGATTGCCTGAAGATTGAAATCGGTCACCGCGGAAGACGGCGAGACCGACCCGTTGCGGCCGATGGAGACCCAGGCGGCAAGCGCTGCGATCAATCCCGAGACGCCATAGACGGCAAGAAGCACTTTCTTGGTCTGGATACCGGCAAGTTTTGCAGCTTCCGGATCGTCGCCAACGGCATAGACGTGGCGGCCCCAGGCCGTGTGATTAAGGACATACCAAAGGCCGATGACCAGAAGGACCATGGCGATGACGCCGAGGGTCAGCACGGCACCGCCGACGCGGAAGCTCGCAGCGAACAGATGCAGCAGCGGCGCCTTTTCATCGACATCGGTGTCGCGGATGGTTTCATTGGCGGAATAGATGAAGTTCGTCGCCATAACGATATTCCATGTGCCGAGCGTCACGATGAACGGCGGCAGCTTCATATTGGCAACCAGGAAACCGTTGAGCAGCCCGCAGATCCCGCCCACCACCATGCCGGCGGCGATTGCGACGGGTGTCGGCAAGCCGTATGTCACGGCGACATTGCCCATGACGACCGAGGAGATGACCATGATGACGCCGATCGAGAGATCGATGCCGGCGGTCAGGATGACCAGCGTCTGGGCCGCGCCGAGAATACCGACGATGGCGATCTGCTGCAGGATGAGCGTCAGCGTATAAGCGGAAAAGAACTTCCCGCCGATCGTGATGCCGAAGATCACGATCGCCAGCACCAGGACGATCAGCGGCACCGCCGCCGGCGTCGAATGCAGAAAGTGCTGCACGCGCTTCAATAGAGAGACATCGTTGTGCTCGAACGAAGCGACATTCTTGTCGCTGCTATCGAGAACACGTTCGAATTCCTGTGCTCCGGACATAATTATTCCTCCGCCACCGCGCATGTGCGCGGAAACCGCCGGCTGTTGGGGGCCAGCCAGGATCTGACCCGACCGACGTGACTGTTTCGATTGTCTGCTCCCTGTAAAAGAGCCGCGCCAGCAGGCGCATGACGCGGCTCCCGAAGGGACTATATCACACTTGTGAGGGGCTTAGCCCCAGCACTTGTTCAAGCCTTCCTTGGTGTCGATGGATTTCAGGCCGGAGACCGGCTTGTCCGTCACCAGGGAAACGCCGGTGTCGAAGAAGCTCTTGCCTTCGGTCGGCTTCGGCTTTTCACCGCTATCGGCGAACTTCTTGATGGCCTCGACGCCGAGGGCTGCCATCATCAGCGGATACTGCTGGGCGGTTGCGCCGATGACGCCATCCTTGACCGACTTGACGCCGGGGCAACCACCGTCGATCGATACGATCAGCACCTGCTTTTCGAGGCCGACAGCCTTCAGGGCCTGATAGGCGCCGGTTGCAGCCGGCTCGTTGATCGTGTGGATGACGTTGATGCTGGAATCCTTCTGTAGAAGGTTTTCCATGGCCTTGCGGCCGCCCTCTTCATTGCCGTTGGTGACGTCATGGCCGACGATGCGCGGATCGGTTTCGTCGCCGATCTTGTTCGGATCCTTCGGGTCGATGCCAAAGCCGATCATGAAGCCCTGGTCGCGCAGAACGTCGACCGACGGCTGCGACGGCGTCAGGTCGAGGAAGCCGATCTTGGCATCCTTGGCCTTGTCGCCCAGGGTTTCCTTGGCCCACTGGCCAACGAGCTTGCCGGCGAGCAGATTGTCCGTGGCAAAGGTGGCATCAGCGGAATCAGCCGGCTCAAGCGGTGTGTCGAGCGCGATAACAAGCAGACCGGCGTCACGTGCCTTCTTGACGGAGGGAACGATGCCCTTGGTGTCGGATGCGGTGATCAGAATGCCCTTCGCGCCATCGGCAATGCAGCTCTCGATCGCGGCAACCTGGCTTTCACTGTCGCCATCGATCTTACCGGCATAGGACTTCAGCGTGACGCCGAGTTCCTTGGCCTTGGCGGTCGCGCCTTCCTTCATCTTGACGAAGAAGGGATTGGTATCGGTCTTGGTGATGAGGCAGGCGGATACGCCGGCGGCCTTGGCAGGTGCGGCAAAAGCAACGCCGAGCGCCAGGGCGGCAACGGCTGCGGAAATAACGGATTTCTTCATTCAATCCTCCCGATGTTTGAAAAGCCGGACCCTCCGGCTGTCGCGGGCTCACTTCGAACCCGGTTAAAGATGCGTCAAGCCTGTCGGATTGTTTTCGGTAGACCTCCTCCAAGGCTATGTGCGCATCCCCGACGGCCAATATCAGACCCTAAAGAAATCCACCTGTCAATAAATAAATCGGATTGAATTATTAATTCGATGTGGCATTCTGGAAGAAAATAAGGCATGGCCATGATGGAAGGAGCAGGCCCATGTCTCTCGTACATGACCCGGAGGACACACCGACAACACCCGCGATTCTCGACCCCTCCGGGGGCGCGAACCAGCTTGGCGTGCGCGCCCATAACGAACGGCTCGTGCTGTCGCTCGTGCGCCGTCACGGCGCGCTTTCGAAGGCCGATATCGCGCGGCGGAGCGGGCTTTCGGCGCAGACGGTGTCCGTCATCATGCGGGAGCTGGAAAAGGACGGGCTGCTATCCCGCGATGCGCCGGTCCGCGGCCGCGTCGGACAGCCGTCCACTCCCATGCGGCTCAATCCGGACGCCGTACTTTCCTTTGGCGTCAAGATCGGTCGGCGCAGCGCCGACCTCGTGCTGATGGATTTCGTCGGCGGCATCCGGATGCAGCTCCATCAGATCTACCCCTATCCGCTGCCGCAGGACATCATCACCTTCGTCGCGGCCGGCATCAAGGAACTGGAAGGGCGCCTCAGCGAAGAGCAGTGCAGCAAGATCGCGGGAATGGGCGTTGCCGCCCCGTTCGAGCTTTGGAACTGGGCCGAGCAGGTGGGCGCGCCGCCAGGAGCGATGGATGCCTGGCGAGGCTTCGATCTAAGAGCCGAAATCGCCTCGCGTGTGTCTTACCCCGTCTTTCTGCAAAACGACGCCACCAGCGCCTGCGGTGCCGAACTGGTCTTCGGCGTCGGCCCCCATTATCCGGATTTCGTCTATTTCTTCATAGGCTCGTTCCTTGGCGGCGGCATCGTCTTGAATTCGTCCGTCTTCGTTGGCCGGACCGGGACGGCCGGCGCACTCGGCCCCTTGCCCGTGCGCGGCCGCAACGGCGAGAACCGCCAGCTTCTTGAGATCGCTTCGATCTTCGTGTTGGAAAACCTACTGCGGGATCACGGTTTCGACCCCCGCCCTCTATGGTATTCGGCGGATAATTGGATCGATTTCGGCGAGCCGCTGGAGATCTGGATCCAGGATACGGCCAAGGCTCTCGCACAGGCGATCGTCGCCTCCGCCTCCGTTCTTGATTTCAGCGCGGCGGTCATCGATGGCGGCTTTCCCGGCTGGGTGCGGGAACGCGTGGTGCGCGCAACCATCAAGGCAGCGGCGGAACTGGATCTTCAAGGTGTCGTCATGCCCGAGATCATCGAGGGTGCCGTGGGGCCGCAGGCCCGCGCCATCGGCGGCGCCAGCCTGCCGATCTTCGCGCGCTACCTCATCGACCAAAACGTTCTTTTCAAGGAGATTGAGCATGCTGAAGGGCATTGACCCGCTGTTGAGCCCGGAACTTCTGGCGACGCTACGCGCCATGGGCCACGGCGACGAGATCGCCCTCGTGGACGGCAATTATCCCGGCCTCGAACATGGGCGCCGCCTCATCCGCCTCGACGGCCATGGCGTCATTCCCGTGCTCGATGCGGTGCTGAGCGTGCTACCGATCGACGATTTCGTACCGCAGGCGATATTCCGGGCGACCGTCAAGCAGGACCGCGATGCCGTCGACCCCGTCCATGCGGAGATGATCGAGTGCTGCGCCCGGCATGTGCCCGACATCAAGGTCGTGCCGCTGCTGCCGGCGGAATTCTATGAACGGGTGCAGCGTGCGCATGCGCTGATACAGACCAGCGAGCCGCGGCTCTATGGGAATATCATTCTGCGCAAGGGTGTGATTTATCCCAAGGGGTAGTGATGACGGCTTGCCCCAAAGCCCCTCATCCGCCTTCGGCCACCTTCTCCCCGCCAGCGGGGAGAGGCTAGGGTGAGGGGCTAAGCTGTTGAAAAGGCAGGCAATGGCTGCCGATACTCTACCCTCAAATATCGCCCGCAGAAGGTCCCCAGACATCCGTCATGGCAAAGCCTCCCGCCATCGGGTCGAACGGATCGAGCGCCACCTGGCTGAGGCCGAAAGTGAAGCCGCGCCCGGTGATCGTCGGGATGATGGCCGGCTTGCCGGCCACTTCGGTCTCCGCCTGCAATCCCACTTCGAACTCCGACCCGATGATCGAGCGGGACTTGAAGACATCGCCGACCTTGGCCTTGCCGCGGGCGTGCAGCGTCGCCAGATTGGCGGAATTGCCGGTGCCGCAGGGCGAACGGTCGGCGCGGCCGGGCCACATGGTCGTGCAGGTGCGGATGGCGCCATCGGCATCGATATCGCGGAACATCACATAGGCAACGCCCGAGATCGCCGGAATTTCCGGATGAACTACGGTCATCGCCCGGTTGATCGCTTCCTTGAGGCTCATGCCGGCCTGCACGAGGGCGGCCGCATTTGCCTTTTCGATCTTCAAGCCGATCTGACCGACATCGACGAGAGCATAGAAAATCCCGCCATAGCAGAGGTCGAGCTTGATCTTGCCCCATTGCGGCGTGTCGAGCTCCACGTCCAACTCATGCACGAAGGACGGCACCATGGTGAGCTGCACCTTTTCGCAGCGGCCGTCGCGGCAGGTCGCGGTGGCGCGGACGAGGCCAGCGGCGGTATCGAGCGTGACGACGGTTTCCGGCTCCTTCATCTCGACAATGCCGGATTCGAGCAGCGCCGTGGTCACGCAGATGGAGTTCGAGCCGGAGCTTGCATGCGCCTGATCGGGCTGCAGGATGATGAAGCCGGCATCGGCCTCAGGATGCTTTGCCGGCAGCAGCAGATTGACGGAGCCGATCGGCGCACCGCGCGGCTCCAGCACGAGGAAACGGCGCAGCTCCTGACCCTTCGGATCGGTATTCAGCCAATGAAGCTGCTCGGCAATGCTGTTGCCGGGGATCTTCGGGACGCCGCCAATGGCAACCTTGCCGATTTCACCTTCGCAGTGGACATCCAGCAGCTGGATCGTGCGCTTCCATCTCATTTCACAGGCTCCCATCAGACGTGTTGCGTCATGCCGCCGCCAATGGGGATATTCTGGCGGGTAAAGCGAGCCGGCGCCATGCGCAAATCTCTGATATATCAGATCAAGCAGCGTGGCTATGGTATTTTGCGGCAGCGCTGAACCGCCTCCGCCCAGAAATTTGCTGTGAAAGCGCTATTGCTTCAATGCGTCGCCGACATTGTTGCCGGTTGCCTCGACGCTATCGCCCAGCGAGCCGACGGTATTGTTCGCCGATGCACCGACGCGACGCCATTGCTCGCCATAATTCGCGCGTGTCCGAGGATCGAAAATGGCAATCGGAGCGCTGACGGCAGCACCCGCGACACTGCCGACCGTCTGGGCCGCACCCATGGCGACCGCGCCCACGGCATCGCCGATGCCGACATCGGAATCGGTGATCGTCTGACCGGCAATCAACCGTGCGCCGATCAGCTTCACCACTTCCGGGCTTTCGGCGAACTTGCCGTGATTGAGGCCATCGCCGGTCTTGAGCTTGGTGAGATCCAGCACGGTGATCCCCTGCTTTTCCAGCTCGCTGCGATAGGGCTCGGCGGTGGGATCGATCTGACCGAGCCGGTCGATATTGCCGGAAATGCGCCGCGACAGCGAAAGAGCGCGGTCGTCCCGCGAGACGAACAGCGTGAAGTGCGGCTTGTCCTTGCCGAGTGCAGCGAACTGCCGGCCGAAGACATCGACGTCGAGATCGGGCGAAGCGAGGATGACGTTGTTGATCTTCGGCGCGACGCGGCCGTTGCGGATCGCCATCTGCCGCAGCGATTCGACTGCGAGCCAACTGCCCATCGAATGCGCCATGAGGGTGATATCGCCGACAGCCGGATCGGCCGCAACGCGACGCAGCAGCTCTTCCAGGGAGTCGCGGGAATAGTTCGTGCTTTCCTTGTCGTAGGCATAATCGAAAATGCTGGCGCGCGACGGCCAGGTGAATACGATCGGCGCGACGTCGGCATGCGAATCGTGAACGATCTGCGCAAAGCGGTAGACGGCATCCTCATAGCGGTTGTTGAAACCATGCACGAAGATCAGCACCCGCTTGTTCTTTGGCAATTCCGCATGCACCCAGGCTCGCCCATCCGCTTCGGTCGCGAGTGGCTTGACGCCGATCGTGACGAAATTCTTCAAAGGATTGCCCGGCAAGCGGCTCGGCCACTGCACCTGACCGACCTTGCGATTGGCCTCCGGCGGAATGGAGACGCTGACGGCATCTACCTTGAGCCCCGGTCCGCGCTCGCCCGAAAACAGAATGGCCGGGTCCTTGTCCGGCAGGCGTGTCGTCGCGACGAGGAGGTCGACCCTGGATGTGCCCGGCACGTTTTCACTGATAGGCTGCATGACCCCGATGGGGCGGCCGCATGCGGCGAGCGACAACGTGGCAACGACAGCTACAGTTCGGAAAAACAGCTTTCTCCATCGGTCCGAACCCGCCATGCGCTGCATCATGCAACCCTTCCTTACCGCCATAACGTCGCGCCACTCTACGCATGGATACCTGCGGCGCAAGCGACTCCAGCGGTTCTTGACCACATGATGCGATGCTAATTCGCGGCGGCATTGCAAAGGCGCAACGCCTTTAAAGATCCGGAAAATCACTGAGGAAGATAAGATAAAAAAGAGCCCGATGCGGGAGGAGGATGCATCGGGCTCTTGATCCGGATTGGCAACTGGGAGGAGGAGGAGTGTTGCCAATCATTGAAGGAGCGCTGGGAGGAGGAGTGCGCTGCCTTCGAGGGATTAGATATAACGCTGGCGACTGCATGAACAGATCATCTTTCGCATTGCAGCAATGCAGCGAATGCATTGCTTTCTTCGCAGATGCCGAAAATATCGCATAGCGCCGGCATTTCGAGGCTTCCAGCGCCTATTTTGCAGTCGTTCTTTGCCAATTCCGCAAGATTCACATGATTGTGATCATCACTTTTGCATGGGAAGCGCCGTTCGCCGAGATATGGCCGGTGGGTTATGTCCCGCCGGCCAAACGATTTTCAGCTCACGCCGCCTTGAAGGCCTTCTTGCCTTCGGCATCCAACGCTGTGAATTCCTCATCGGAGAGGACGATGTTCACGGCGGCGGTATTTTCCTCGAGATGCTTGACCTTGCCCGTTCCGGGAATCGGCAGCATCACAGGGCTGCGCTTCAGCACCCATGCAAGCGCGATCTGGCTCGGAGCGGCATTGTGCTTCTTCGCGATGGTGTCGAGCAGAGAGCCTTCCTTGGCGAGATCGCCGGCGGCCAGCGGGAACCACGGGATGAAGCCGATGCCGTGCTTTTCGCAATAGTCGAGCACGTCTTCGCTGGTGCGATCGACCAGGTTGTAGCGGTTCTGCACCGTGACGACCTTGAAATGCTTCGATGCGGCTTCGATGTCGGCAACAGTCACTTCGCTCAAGCCCGCGTGGCGGATGATGCCGTCATCTAGCAGCGACTTCACGGCATCGAACTGCTCCGCCGCCGGCACCTTGGAATCGATGCGATGCAGCTGCCAGAGATCGATACGATCGACGCCGAGGTTGCGCAGGCTCTTGTGCGCCTGCTGGATCAGATATTCAGGGCGACCCACCGGCACCCAGACATTCGGGCCGGTTCGGGTAAGACCGCCTTTGGTCGCAACCACGAGACCATGACCGTAGGGATGGAGAGCCTCCTTGATCAGACGTTCGGAAACATCCGGGCCATAGGAATCGGCCGTATCGATGAAATTGATGCCGAGTTCCGGCAGGCGCCTCAGCGTACGGACAGCTTCGTCATGGTTCTCTGGCTCACCCCATATACCGGCGCCGGTGATACGCATGGCACCGAAACCGAGACGATGTACGGGAAGGTCACCGCCGATCTTGAACTGACCGGACTTGGCTGCGTCGAATTCTGACATGGTTATAGTCCCTTTTGCTGATCTGAAATGTATCTGGCGTTTCCGGCATCCTCGGAGGAGCCGAGACTTGAAGGGCAAATCGAGGGTTTCGCGAGGGAGAGATATAGTCGCGACCCGATACTACATGGGTCTGCATCGCGGCATATGCAATGCATCGCGATGCACGATGCGTCGCGATCGATCAGGGCGGCTTCCCTGGGTTAGCCCGGCGCAGTCATGGGCGCCGTTGCACCTGCTCGCCGAGATCGGCAAGCGTGGCCCAAAGCTCATCGAAGAGGTTACGAGCGAACTGCTCTACGGAAACATCCTGCGGAGATTGCATCCAGCGCTCGCTGCCTATGCGCAGCATCGTCACGACAGCGGCCGCAAGCATGCCAAGGCGAAGACGCTCCTCCTGGCTGCCGCTGCCGCGGGCAAACAGTGCATCCGCAAGCTTCTTTTCCAGCTTGGCATATTTGAGTTGGTCGCGTGCTTGAAGCGTCGGCGTATTGTGAATCAGGGCCGCCAGAGCAAGGCTCTGCGGATCCGCGATGGCCGCACGAAGAGCAGAATTGACGGCCGTCTCGATGACCTCGACGATTGAAGTACCTTCGGGCTGTGCGGCAACCGCGCCGATCAGCTCGCGGGCAAAACCATCCTGCCAGGCGGCAACCACCTCTTCCTTGCTGGGGAAGTAATCGAAGAAGCTACGCTTGGAAACATCGGCGGCTTCCGTGATGTCCTCGATGGTGGTGGCTTCAAAGCCACGCTCGAGGAACAGCCGCAGGGCGGCAGCTTCAATGCGTTCGCGGGTTTGACGACGCTTACGCTCGCGCCGGCCTTCCTTTACCGCGCTATCGACATTCGGCTTTTTCGCCATCCGCTACCCCCGGCACTCACTAAGGGCCGCCCCAAATCGGCCTTGCCGGCTTCCGGCACCTAGGCGCTGATTCCGGCATTCTCTCCGGTGCTACGATATTTGGAGCCGATGATCGAGAGCTCCAGAGGATTTTGCCGCGATATCCTGTAGACGCCGGCAGGCGGAATGTTGCGCACCGTACCGCCGATGCGCTTTGCGGTGAGCCCAAGGCTTTCAAGGATCGGCTTCTGCACCGGACAGCGCGGGCCATAGGTAAACTGATAGAAAGCCCCTCCCGGCTTCATCGTCTCGAAGGCACCGCCGACGATGGCCGTCACCTTGGAAGGCGGCATGGACAGCAATGGCAGTCCGCTGATCACGGCGCCGAAAGGCGCGTCATCGAAAAGACCGCATTGGCCGAGCTGCGCCGCATCCATATGCACCACCCGCGCTTCGGGGAAGCGCTCGCGCAGGCGGACGGCAAACTCCTCGCCGAACTCGACGAGCGTCAGCGCGCTTTCCGGAATACCACGCGTAAGCAACGCCCGCGTGAATACGCCGGTGCCTGGGCCGAGCTCAAGGATCGGACCATCCAACGGCTCGATCTCCTGCGTCATCAATCTTGCCAGCCGCTCGCCGGAGGGCGCCACCGCCGCAACCCGCATGGGGTTGCTCACCCAGGAGCGGAAGAACTGCACGAAATCAGCGCATGAGGTCTTTGTCGTCATTCCGCAAATCCAATCTTCGACCATAAAGCATGATGAGTGCCGAACAGCATGGCAATTCAAAGGCGCGCCACGCCATTCGACTGTTGAAAGTCCTTGATACGCAAGCGTTGTCGTATGTTTTACGCTTATTTATTTTCATTCAATGCAAACTTGCATTTAGTATATGAATTACCAGATACAATGGGCAATGCCAAAATCTCTTCGCAGGAGCTCCGCAATGCCAAACTGGACAATAAAGGATATTCCGCCGCAGACGGGCTGTATCGCAGTCATTACCGGCGCCAACAGCGGTATCGGCTATGAGGCAGCAAAGGCTCTGGCAGGCGCCGGCGCCAAGGTCATCATCGCCTCACGGAACGAGGCCAGGGCCAAAGAGGCACTCGCCAAGATCCGTGCGGCAACACCGGGCGCAGACGTGACATTCGAGGCGCTCGATCTTGCCAGCCTCGATTCCGTCGCGCGCACGGCAACCCGCATCGCCGATAGGCTGCCGCATATCGATCTGCTCATCAACAATGCCGGCGTCATGGCCATCCCGGACCGGCACGAGACCGAAGATGGTTTCGAGATGCAGATGGGCGCCAATTATATCGGCCATTTCGCCTGGACGATGCGGCTGTTGCCAAAGGTTTCTGGGGCCGAAAATCCGCGAGTGGTCACGGTGAGCAGCCTGGCGCATCGCAGCGGCAGGATCAATTTCGACGATCTGCAGTGGCGCAAGCGCTATCGTCCCTGGCCCGCCTATTGTCAATCGAAGCTGGCAACGCTGCTCTTCAGCCTGGAGCTCGATCGCATCGCACGCGCCGAAGGCTGGAAGCTTAAAAGCATTGCCGCCCATCCTGGCTATGCCGTTACCAGTCTTCAGACGACAGGACCTCGCATGGGCCGCGACAGGCCGGGCAGTCTTGAACTCCTGACGAAACTGCTGGGACCGTTTACATCGCAATCGGCAGCGGCCGGCGCCCTGCCGACGCTCTTTGCTGCCACGGCGCCGGAGGCGGAAGGCGGCGCCATGTATGGCCCGAACGGTTTCTATGAACTCAAGGGTCCGCCGGTACGTGCCAAGATCGCCGCTCATGCCCGCGATCAGGCAATCTGGCGGCGGCTGTGGGATGTCTCCGAGCAGTTAACCGGTTGAAGACACCCCTTCCCGCAACGGCCTGAAAAGAAATCCTCCTCCGCGGAACGGAGAGGGATTTCGATATGCGCGATGTCACCGGCTAACGCACTGACGGCGCGGACCATTGGTCGGCTGATAGGTATTGTCCGACACACGATAGGTCTTGTAGCGGCTCGCACACCAGCGAACATGCGCGCTGCCGCGCGGTGGCTGCGAAACGGCCCCGCCGATGATTGCGCCCGCGGTGAAGGCGGCCATCGGATACCACCAGCCATCGTGGCGCCGGTAGCCCGGACGATGATACCGATAGCCGCGATGGCCATGCCAATAGCCCGGGCGATAATGCGGACGGTAGTGAGGACGATAATGCGGACGGTGACGCCCGCGATAGTGCCTGTTGTGGTGGCGATATTGAACTTCGGTCAGGCCGGCGGGCTGATTGTCCGTCTGCTGGATTGCCGGCTGGATCAGCGGCTGGATCGGCGCGGCGGCCGCCGGGTCGAAAGAGGTTACCGCAAGCAGGGCGCTCAGGGCAGTCACTGTTACGGTTGTCAGAAATCGTTTCACAGCTCTTCTCCTCCTATCGAGTCGTAATACTGATGAACAACGCGCAATGATTGAAAACCTTTCACAATATTATCGCTTGCGCAAGTACAAGCCGCGCGATAGGGATATAGATAGGAAGCCTATCTATCTATGTGCGAACGAGGCTATCGATGAGCAAAGCCGACCGTCATCACGGGGCCGAGGAAGCCTATGCGCTGGCAGAGGCGTTGCGTCCTGCCCTCCATCGCCTGCATCGACAATTGCGGCGCGAGAGCGACGAGGCCGGGCTGTCGCCGCTGCACGCCTTGTTGCTCGTCGCCATCATTCAACAGCCGGGCGTCGGCGTTGCCGAACTGGCGCGGTTGGAGAGACTGCGCGGACCGACGATTTCAGGCCATGTGAAGGCGATGGAGCGGGATGGCCTCATTGCCCGTTCCGAACCGGACCCGAGCGACCGCCGCCGCAATGGTCTCGTGGCGACCAAGAAAGGTGAGGAAATCATCCGAAGCCTGAAACGGCGCAGGACTGACTGGCTCGCCTCCGAACTCGCCAAATTGTCGCCGCAGCAACGCGATGCCATTCGCGCCGCAATCGAACCGCTCATGGAGATCGGACAATGAATACGGCTCGTCCGAATGCTGTCCCACCATCCGCTCCGACGGCAGGCGACCCGCCCGATCGCCGCGAGATCCGCGCCGTCATCCTAGGCCTGATGATCGTTCTCGGCCTCGGCGCCATCGACCAGAGTATCGTCGCAACGGCGCTGCCGCGCATCGTCAGCGATCTCGGCGGACTGACGCATCTCTCTTGGGTGGTCAGCGCCTATGTGCTCGCCTCGACCAGCACCATGCCGCTCTATGGCAAGCTCAGCGACCAATACGGCCGCAAGCCGATGATCTATGCGGCAATCCTCATCTTTCTTCTCGGCTCGGTGCTGAGCGGCATGGCGCAAACGCTCCCGCAGCTCATCATCTTCCGAGCGATCCAGGGGATCGGCGCGGGCGGATTGCTGCCGCTGGCGCAGATCATCATCGGCGACATCGTGCCGCCGGCCAGACGCGGGCGTAATCAGGGTTCGATCGCGGCCGTCTTCGCCGTCTGCAGCGTCATCGGCCCGATCGCCGGCGGCGTCATCACCGATCTTCTGTCATGGCACTGGATCTTCTACGTCAACCTGCCGATCGGCGCTGTCGCCCTCGTCATGATCGGCCGGGCGCTGAAGCGCCCGCATCAGGCGCGCAGCCGCCGCATCGACTATCTCGGCGCGGCGCTGCTGACCAGCTGTACGACGAGCTTCCTGCTGGTGCTCGCGCTCGGCGGCAATGAATGGGCCTGGAACTCGCCTGAAATCTTCGGTCTTTCAGCGCTTGCACTCGTTCTCTTCATCTTTTTCATCCTGCATATCCAGCGTGAAGCCGAGCCGGTGCTGCCGCCCGATCTCTTCCGCAACCGGCTCTTCGTTGTCGCCTGCATCGTGCTCGCCATCACCTTCATGGGCATGCTGGGAGCAAGCCTCTTCTTTCCGCTGTTCTTCCAGATGGTCATGGGGGTCAGCCCCTCGCATTCCGGCCTGCTCACCGGCCCGCTGATGATCGGCGTCGTCATCTCCTCCATGGTCAACGGGCGCGTGCTGCTGCATCGCTTCGGGCGCTACAAGCCGGCACAGCTCTGCGGCCTCAGCCTCGCAACCGCCGCCTTCGCCGTACTCGCCTGGGCTGCAGCCACCAGCCAGGGCTTCTGGATCATCGAGCCGGCGATCTTTGCGCTTGGCCTCGGCCTTGGCCTCGTCATGCCCACCATGACGATCGCCGTCCAGAATGCCCTCCCCCTTGCCCATCGTGGCGTGGGGACGGCGACGCTTGCCTTCTGCCGCTCGCTCGGCGGCCTCATCGGCGTCACCGGCTCCGGCGCCATTCTTGCCTATCGCGTTCAGAATGCCGGCAGCATCCTCGATGGGATGCATGGTTCCTCATTGACCGAAGCCGGCATGAAGCAGCTCGCCGCCGCCTCCCCGGAGGCGCATGACGCCGCGATAGCGCTCTATCGCCACGCGATCGCCATGACTTTCTCGACGGGAACGGCGATCGTGGCCTTGGCGCTGATCGTGCTGTTGTTCTTGCCGGAACTGCCGTTGGCGACGGATCATGGGCAGGAAATGAAGCGCCAAGGTTGATCGACGCAAAGAGGACGTCAGTCCCTCAACGCGTGCAGCGATTATCCAGCGACAGATCCATAGTGCATAAGCATTATGCCGTCAGTCAAAAAAGCAGATGGAGGAAATGGCGCACCCGAAGAGATTCGAACTCCTGACCCCCAGATTCGTAGTCTGGTGCTCTATCCAGCTGAGCTACGGGTGCGTGGCCGAAACGGAAGAAACCGTTGGCGTGGGCGGTTCTCTAAAGCGTCCCTTGAGGGAATGCAAGTGGATTTCTGAAAAAGATCGCAATTTTCGCGCATCTTGATGCCAAGCAGCTGAAAACAATCAATTTTCTTGCAGGCTTCTGCTGCGGTAATCATCAAGGGATACCGGGCGGTCGGGAATTTCGATGCGGAACTGTGTGCCGGCCGCCGGTTTTTCGACGAGCGCGATCGTGCCGCCATGGGCAAGGACGAGCTCACGGGCGATCGCCAGGCCAAGGCCGGTGCCACCCGAGCGGGCCGAGCCACGGAAGGCGGTGAATAGATTCTCCCTCGCCTTTTGCGGCATGCCCGGGCCGGTATCGTCGACGGTGATGCTGACGACACTGCCGATTCGGTGCGCCGAGACCGTGATCCGCCTGACGCTATCGGGCTCCGCCTCGCCGAAAGCGATCAGCGCCTGATGGGCGTTGCGGCAGAGATTGTGGATGACGCGGAACAGCTGCTCGCTGTCGGCATCAACCTCCAGGTCCGGGCTGAGCTGCTCGATGAACTCGATGCCGCTATCTGGATCGATCGCCAGGATATCTCGGACCTCCTCGATGAGCTCGAATATGCGAATCTTGCGCCGACGGGGCGCCGATTCGGAAGTCTGGCCAAAGGAGAGGACCTCGGTCGTATAGCCGACGGCGCGGTCGATGGTGCGCAACAGCTTTGGGGCGAAGCGCTTGACCATCGGGTCGTCGACATCGACCAGGCGATCCGACATCAGCTGCGCGGCCGAAAGGATGTTGCGCATGTCATGATTGATTTTCGACACGGCGAGGCCCAGCGCTGCCAGGTTCTTCTGCTGCTTCAAGGTTTTCTGCAATTGCGACTGCATCGCGGCGAGATGCCGGCCGGCCACGGCCAGTTCGTCCCGCCCCTTCACCGGCGCAAGAATACGGCCGGGATCCTCCGGATCATCGGAATAGGCCTGCATGCTATCGGTCAAGCGACGGATGGGACGGATCATCATGCGATTGATCGCGAAGAAGATCAGCGTTGCGGTGAACAGCGAGATCAGGATGGAGACGAAGAAGACGCTGGTCGAATAGGCAAGCATGGCGTTGCGCAGCCGGGTATCCTTCAGCACCACCTCGATACCGATATTGGCATCGCCGCCGACCGGACCGAACACGCGGATGATGCGATTGCCGCCAAACAGCAGCGTATCGAGCGCATCCTTGATAGCGGTGAGCTGGGACACGTCACTGAGATCGTATTTCTCATCCACGGCGGCCGGCATCTCGGCCGTCGCCAGCAGCCGCGACGTGCCGTCCTTGCGCAGGACGATTGCCCGCGTGCCCGTCGCCATCAGCGTCTCCTTTTGCAGAGCACGCGGCAGTTCGGCCGGCTGCAGACCGTCGATGACGATGGCGGCAGCGGCGGCGGTGTTCAGCCGATCCTGCAGCCAGCGCAGCCGCATATTGGCGACCGAAGGCACGAAAATCAGCACTTCCGCCAACGAGATGAAAACAACGGTGAGGATGAGGAGCTTGCCGGAAAGGCCGCCGAAAATACCTGTGGGACGGTAAAGCTGTGACAGGCGGCCTTTCTCGACCTTGCCGTTCTTTACGGCATCCTTGTCCTGCCCACTGTCCATTTCAATTGTCCCGCTTCGCTTAAAAAGCGATCTGATGCGACCTGATCGAAACTAGATAATAGGCGATTGTGGAGGTTTTTCCAATCGGCTCGGGATTTTGACGGAAGGTAAGGCCGGCAGCGACGCTCAGGCGCCGCAGCCAGCCTCGTATCTGACGGATCAGAACTCTTCCCAGCCTTGCGCCGTCGTGGCCGGAGCAAGCGCTCCGCCGGCAAAGGCGGTCGCGACCCTGTCGATCATGCGGCGTGCCGGCGAAGCGGCCGGACGATGCGTCTCGGCGCGTGCTGGAACAGGAGCGGAAACATTGGCTGCGTCCACCTTGAAGCGCGAAACGAGCTGGACGAGACCATCCGCTTCGGCTGCCAGGCGATGGGTCGCGGCCGAAGTTTCCTCGACCATAGCTGCATTGCGCTGGGTAACTTCATCCATCTGGTTGACGGCCTTGTTCACTTCGGACAGGCCCGTTGCCTGCTCACGCGCCGCCGTCGCTATCGAGTGGATGTGGTCGTTGATCCTGAGCACACGGGCCTCGATAGACGACAGTGCTTCGCCGGTTGCCTGCACCAGTTTGACGCCGACCTGCACCTCGTTACCGGATTTGCCGATCAGCGCCTTGATATCCTTGGCAGCTGTCGCGGAGCGTTGCGCAAGCTCGCGTACTTCCTGGGCAACCACCGCGAAGCCCTTGCCCGCCTCGCCGGCGCGCGCGGCCTCGACGCCCGCATTCAACGCGAGAAGATTGGTCTGGAAGGCGATATCGTCGATCACGCCGATGATCTGGCTGATCTCGCCCGAGGCCTGCTCGATGCGCCCCATGGCGTCGATCGCGTTGCGGACGACCGTGCCGGAACGGGCCGCATCGTCCTTGGCTTCGCTGACCATGACGCTGGCCTCGCGCGCCCGCTCCGTGGAGTTCTGCACGACGGATGTGATCTCGTCGAGCGCTGCCGAGGTCTCTTCCAGAGCAGCCGCCTGCTGTTCGGTGCGCTTGGAGAGATCATCACTGGCGTGACGGAGCTCATTGGTGTTGGAGTTGATCGAACCGGTGGTGCCGCGCACTTCGCTCATGGTGCTCTTCAGCGTCTCGAATGTCGCGTTGACGTTCTGCTGCAGCTCGGCGAAGGCGCCCTGGAAATTGCCCTTCATCGCCTGGGTCAAGTCGCCCTCGGCCAAGCTCGCGATGACGCGGCGGACTTCGCCGATACCCGTGTCGACGCTCACAAGCAGCTCGTTCACATTGCCGGCGAAACGATTGAGGTTGACGTCGCCATAGTCCTTCTCGATGCGCTGGCTGAAATCGCCGGCTGCCGCGGCGGAGACCGCGAGAGACATGCTCGACTGAAGCTCGTCGCTTTTTGCGCGCAGGGCCGCTTCCTCGGCATTCATGCGGCGCACGGCATTGCCGTTTTCCTTGAAGACGTCGACGGCTGCCGCCATCTCGCCGATTTCGTCCCGACGGCCGGCAAATGGCACCTCGATATCGAAATGGCCGTCAGCGACATTCTTGATCGCATCGGTCACCTTGCGGATCGGGCGGCTCAGATGAACCGTTCCGATATAGGCGCCGAGGCCGACGCCCGCCACGATACCGGCAATCATGATTCCGAGGACGACCCACAGGACGCTGCTGTGAAAGGCTGCAATCTCGGTCTCTGCCTTTGCAAGTTCCGCCTTGTCGGTCTGGACGATCGCATCGATCTCAGCCTGGAAAGCCTTGCGGTTGGCGCGGTTGGCTTCATTGTTGCCCTGCTTGCCGGCGGCATCCGGACCATCCGTCACGCCGAGCCTGGCCGTTTCCGTGCGAAAGGCGCGAAACTCCTGGGCGCGGGCCTGCAGCTTGGTGAATTCCGGCTTCTGCGTATCCGGCACCAGAGGCGCCCAGCTCGTCAGCACCTTGTCGATTTCGTCGAGATCGGCCATCAGCCCATCGGCAAAGGGTTTGGAATCCTTTGCCGCGGCAGCGGCATAGATGCCGCGCGCTTCCATGACCACCGCGGTCACGTAGCGGTTCAGATGCTCGCCCATGTAAGCGCGGCTCGCCGTCTGCTCGTAGCTCTGTAATTTCTGGTCATATTGATGCAATGCATAGAGGGCCGTGGCGCCGATCAGAAGCGCCGCCCCAGCCATGACAGATACAAGCAGATTTATTTTGCCGCGAATTTTCACAATACCCCTCCGGCGCAGATCCCATCCCCCGTAAATCGATGGGTTTTACGACATAGAGCTAGATATCGGCTAAAATCATTAACGTTATATTGAGCTATTTTTAATCTAGACATGCGGCATTCCCTACTATACTTTCCGTATATTTTAGAATATCCGGAATCTATATTTAAGGTTGCATGCACATTCGCTAGAGCCTGACGCCAAATGACGCGCCACCGCCGCCAACAGCGCGAATTTGCCTGATTTCAAGGAATCTGCGCCCTTATAATTGACTTCCGGAGGCTTGATCCGTATAAGCCCGCGCACGTCCGGTCATGGAGCCTGCATTTGCGGGCCAAGTCCGTTCGCCATAATCAACAACGCTCCTTGCTATCAAAAGCAAAGCTCAAGAAGGGCCGCACTCCGCGGTGTTTAAATAAATGAAGCGTACCTACCAACCATCCAAGCTTGTCCGCAAGCGTCGTCACGGCTTCCGTGCGCGCATGGCCACCAAGGGCGGCCGTGCGGTTCTTTCCGCTCGCCGTAACCGCGGCCGCAAGCGTCTTTCGGCCTAAGGGCCGAAGTGCCCGATAATCCAGGATGGCGGGCAAATTGACGAATGAACGACCCAAAAAGACTGTCGGGCGGCTGAAAAGCCGGCCGCAGTTTCTTGCAGTCCGCGAAGGCGAGAAGCGCAGAGGCAGCTTCTTCCTCATCGAAATGCTGGACCGCAAGACCGCCGACGCCGAACCCCGCGTCGGTTTTACCGCTACCAAAAAACATGGCAACGCGGTGGAGCGCAACCGCATGCGGCGCAGGCTGAAAGAAGCCGTGCGGCTTCACGCCGGATTTGCAATGCAGCCCGGACACGACTATGTGGTTGTCGCGCGACGCGAGGTGCTGACCGCGCCTTTCGAAAAACTGGCGAGCGAACTCGTAAGCCGCATCGAAACCAGGCCGAAACACCGGCGGTCGGAAAAGGACCGCTCCAGGAAAGTATGATGGAAAACAACCGCAATTACTTCATTGCAATTGCACTGTCTGTGCTGATTGTTCTCGGCTGGCAGTTTTTCTATATGAACCCACGCCTCGAAGCGCAGCGTCAGGCCGAGCAGGCCGCCAAGCAGCACCAGCAGGCGCAGCAAGCTCAGCCGACGCAGTCGCCCGCAACGGGTGCCGCCGTGAACGGTTCGCTGCCCGCAGGTGGTCAGACGGCGCCGACGGTTCTCACCCTCGAGCAGTCCGTCGCCAAGACCGCTTCGTCGCGCGTCACCATCGACACGCCTGCCCTTGCCGGTTCCATCAATCTGGAAGGCGCCCGCTTCGACGACCTCCAGCTCAAGGCCTACCACGAGACCGTCAGCAAGAGCAGCCCGATCATCACGCTCTTCAGCCCGGCCGACACCAAGGACGGCTATTTCACCGAACTCGGCTATGTCGGCAGCGACGCGACCGGCGCAGTCCCCGGCCCCTCGACCCTGTGGAAGCTTACCAGCGGCGACAAGCTGACCGACAAGACACCGGTGACACTGTCCTACACCAATGACAAGGGCATCACCTTCAGCCGCACGATCTCCGTCGACGATCGCTATATGTTCACGATCACAGACAAGATCGCCAACGCCAGCCAGGCTCCAGTTTCTCTGTCGAGCTACGGCCGCGTCACGCGCTACAACAAGCCCGAGACGCCTTCGGCCTACGTCCTGCATGAAGGTTTCATCGGCGTCATCGGCGATGACGGCCTGATCGAGACCAAATACGCCTCGACCGAAAAGGAAGCCACGACGCCCGCCAAGGCGACCGGCGGCTGGCTCGGCATGACGGACAAGTATTGGGCCGCGACTATCGTGCCGCCGCAATCGACAGCCTATGACGCCCGCTTCTCACACTTTACCGATGGCACTCCGCGCTATCAGGCCGATTACAAACAGGATGCGGTCACTATCGCTCCCGGCCAATCGCAGGATCTGAAGAACCTCGTCTTCGCCGGCGCCAAGGAAGTCCCGGTCATCGACCGTTACGAGACGAGCTACTCGATCCCGCGCTTCGACCGCCTGATCGACTGGGGCTGGTTCTATTTCATCACCAAGCCGATGTTCAAGCTGATGGATTTCTTCTTCCGCTACTTCGGCAATTTTGGTGTCGCCATCCTCTGCACCACTATCGTCGTCAAGGCGCTCTTCTTCCCGCTCGCCAGCCGGCAATACGCCTCCATGGCGAATATGAAGCGCGTGCAGCCGAAGATGGAGGAGCTGAAGGCCAAGTTCGGCGACGACCGCATGGCCCTGCAGCAGGCGACCATGCAGCTTTACAAGGAAGAGAAGATCAATCCGATCGCGGGCTGCTGGCCGGTGCTTCTGCAGATCCCGATCTTCTTCTCGCTCTACAAGGTGATCTACATCACCATCGAAATGCGCCATGCGCCGTTCTTCGGCTGGATTCAGGACCTTTCCGCTCCCGATCCGACCTCGATCGTCAACCTCTTCGGCTTGCTGCCGTTTGCGGCTCCGACCTTCCTGCATCTCGGCGTCTGGCCGCTGATCATGGGCGTCACCATGTTCTTCCAAATGCGCATGAACCCGACGCCGCCGGACCCGACCCAGGCGATGATCTTCAACTGGATGCCGCTGGTGTTCATGTTCATGCTGGCAAGCTTCCCCGCCGGCCTCGTGATCTACTGGGCCTGGAACAACACACTCTCGGTCATCCAGCAGTCGATCATCATGAAGCGCCACGGCGTGAAGGTGGAGCTCTTCGACAATCTGAAGGGCCTCTTCAAACGAAAACCGGCACCATCGAAATGACGAAAAAAGACCCCGCTGATGTGAACTGACCCCATAAAGTTGGACGGTTCATAGGCTGGGATGATTTG
>NZ_JBXSOO010000033.1:0-26322 GCF_057784515.1 Martinezella sp. CNPSo 3732 | reverse complement strand
GCGGATGAGGGGGTGCCTGCCAAGAGCACGAAAATCTCTCTATTCAAACTGGCAGCCCCCTCATCCGACCCTTCGGGCCACCTTCTCCCCGCCGGGGAGAAGGAACTTCCGGTGCTCATCCGTCCATATGCGATAGCCCTGCTACGCAACGGGACGCTCTTGCAAATGCACGCCGCTTTGATTAATCGTTTAACCAAGGAAACCGGAGAGCGCTCTTGGATGAGCCAGACACGCCCTTCTTCGATTCGGGAAATCGCCACCACGCTGGGTGTCTCCACGGCAACGGTCTCGAATGCCCTGCGCGGCACAGGGCGGGTGTCGCCAGCCCTTGCGGAGCAGATTCGCCTGGAAGCGGAAAGGCTGGGCTATGTGCCTGACCATGCGGCTCGCGCTCTGCGCACAGGCAAGAGCAATACGGTCGGCCTGCTGGTTCCGAATATCGGCCAACCCTTGTTTCCCGCCTTTGCCCAGGCCATCGAACGAGCCGCCAAGCGGCGCAGTCTTGCTGTTCTGATTGGCGACAGTCAGGGTGAACCGCTACAGCAGGAATTCGAAATCAGGACCATGATCGCCCGCGGCGTCGATGCACTGATCGTGATACCGACGCGCGGCACGACCGTTATGCCTGAGGATGTTTCGGTGCCGGTCGCCGTCATAGACAGCGCGGCCACAACAGGCAATGTCGCCGCCAGCGACCACCGCGAGGGTGGACGTCTCATCGCCCGCCATCTGCTCGAGCTCGGTCATAACCGGCTTCTTATCCTCGCCGGCCCAGAGAATTCGCTGGTGGCGCGCGAGCGCGTCGAGGGAATGTGCGAAATCTTCCGCCCGGCTGGGATCGAACCGGCATTGCGACACAGCGATGCGACTTTCGAAGCCGGCAGCGCCCTCGGCCGCGAGCTCGATCTCCGCCATTTTACCGCCTGTGCCGCCGCCTATGACGCCCTCGCCGTCGGCTTTGCCATTGCCATCAAAGACAGAGGCTGCAGCATTCCGGAAGACATGTCGCTCACCGGTTTTGATGATCTGATGTGGGCTCAAATCGTCTCCCCACCGCTCACGACCGTCCGGCAGGATTTGGAAGCGGTGGCAAACCACGCCCTCGCCTTCGTTGCCGGAGAAATCGAGACCAGCGGAATATTCCCGACGGAACTCGTCTTGCGGCAATCCACGGCGCGCCCATCCGCATTTGCCAAGGGAGGCAGACATGCCGAATGAACCCCACGACCTCCATTCGTCTGAGCTGCGCGATCGTGCCGTGCGGGCGGCGTTGGGGCTTGAGCAGTTCGATCTACTCATCATCGGCGGAACGCTCGTCGATGTCGCGACTTCGGAGATGAGGCCGGCCGATATCGGCCTTGTCGGTCCCTTGATCGCAAGCGTTCATGCCTCGGGGACAAGGAAGGACGCAAAGCAGACCATCGACGCTTCGGGGCGATTCATCACGCCCGGATTTATCGACACGCATATGCACGTCGAAAGCTCGATGGTGACGCCAAGGCGATACGCGGAAACGGTCGTCCCCCAGGGCACGACGACGGTCTGCTGGGATCCGCATGAAATCGGCAACGTTGCCGGCCTCGACGGCATTCGGTGGGCGCTTGAGGAAACACGCCAATTGCCGCTGCGCTTCCTGACCCTGGCGCCATCCTGCGTCCCTTCTGCGCCCGGCCTGGAACTTGCCGGTGCGGAATTCCGCTCAGGCGAAATGGCAACCATGCTCAGTTGGCCGGAGATTTCCGGCGTTGCCGAAGTGATGAACATGCACGGGGTCCTCGAGCGCAGCGAGCCGATGCGCGGCATCGTCGAAGCTGGACTTGCGAGCGGCAAGCGCGTCTGCGGTCATGCCCGCGGGCTCGAAGGCGCGGAGTTGCAGGCCTTTGTTGCCGCAGGCATCCAATCCGATCACGAGCTTACTTCGGGCGAGGACTTGCTGGCGAAATTGCGGGCTGGCCTTACCATCGAGCTACGCGGTTCCCACGACTATGTCCTGCCCGGAGTTGTCGAAGTGCTGAAAAAGCTGCCGCATCTGCCGCAAACGCTGACGATCTGCACCGATGACGTCTTCCCCGACGATCTCGTGAACGATGGAGCGATGTCATCCGTTCTAAGACGTCTGATCGGCTATCGAATGAAGCCGGTCGATGCCATCCGCGCCGCCACGCTCAACGCCGCCATGTGGTTGAACCGCTACGATCTGGGCCTGATAGCGGCCGGTCGCCGCGCCGATATCGCCATTCTCTCCGATCTGGAAAGGATCGTCGTCGACCGCGTCTATGCATCGGGGCGTGAGGTTGCCAGAGACGGCAATCTTATTGGAAGCGGCAAGAGCGTGTCCTCGGATGCCTATCGCGACACCGTAAAGCTTGAGAAACTTTCCGCCACCGACTTCACCATCACTCTGCCAGGCATGACTGATGCTCGCGTCAACACCGTCGTCAGCCCGCGATTCACGAAATGGGGACAGGCGGTCGTCAAAGTCGAAGATGGCAAGCTCGTTCTGCCTGATCACATGCTCCTGATGGCCGTCATCCACCGCCATGGCAGAAAAGAGCCGACGCCGGTCATCGGCATCCTGGAGGACTGGGGCCATTGGCGCGGTGCGCTAGCGACGACCATATCGCATGACAGCCATAACCTCACGGTCTTCGGCCGCGATCCTGCGGATATGGCTGCGGCGGCCAATGCGGTCATCGAGGCCGGCGGCGGCATGGCGACGGCGGCCGACGGCAAGGTTACGGCCGTGCTCGCCCTACCTGTCTGCGGCTTGCTGTCGGATGCGCCTGCAAAAGAGGTGGCCGACGACTTCGCCAGGCTGCGTGCCGCGGCCGATGCCATCGCTGACTGGATGCCGCCCGTTCGCACCTTCAAGGCGGTCGTCGGGGCAAGCCTTGCCTGCAACCCCGGCCCGCACGTCACCGATCTCGGGCTGACCGACGGAACCACCCAGGACATCAGACCGCTTCTGGCTGCAAGCCGAAACTGAGGTCATCAGCCCGCACGGCAACGTTTGCCGACTTAGGAGATATAGACAATGGCTTCAAATACGAATGTCGGGCAACCGGATGATACGTCGGAGCCGCGGTGGAAGACCTACTTTCGCATGGGCGAGCGTAAGACCAATACGAAGACGGAAATCATTGCCGGGATGACGTCCTTCCTGGCAGCGGCCTATCTTCTCGTCGTGATCCCTTCCCTGCTTTCCGCCGGTGGCATCGACCGCGCCGCCGCGACGACCGCAACCATTCTCGTCATCATCGGCGCAACCCTGTTCATGGCGCTCTATGCCAATATGCCCTTCGTTGTCGGGCCGGGCATCGGTGGCTCGGTTCTGGTGGGGCCGACGATGGCAGCCGTGGAGCACATTCCCTGGCAAACGGGTCTTGCCATCTCCTTCTGGTCGAGTGTGATCTTCGTTCTGCTGACGGTGCTCGGCGTGCGACAAGTCATCGCTCGCATGGTTCCGGCCCAGATCAAGCTCGGGCTCGGCGCTGCGATCGGATTGTTCATCGCCCTTCTCGGCTTCAAAAATGCCGGTCTCGTCGACGTCAACGCCAAGAGCCACACGCTCATGCTCGGCTCGTTCAGCTCCGGGCAGGCCATCATTGCCGTCTTCGGCATCTTCCTCGCCGTCTTTCTGCGCGGGCGAAAAGTGCCGGGACCGATCCTCTGGGCCATCCTGGGCAGCACGCTGCTCGGCATTCCGCTCGGCGTCACCAAAGTGCCCACGGCACTCTTCGGAGCGCCGCACGGCATCTCCGAGATCGGCCTCCAGCTCGATTTTCTCGGTGCGCTGAAGATAGACTATTTCCCCTATCTTTTTGCCTTCTTCGCATCCGAGTTCTTCTCGACCCTAGGCACGACGCTCGCGGTCGGCGCCAAAGCCGGTCTGGTTGACGAAGAGGGCAATATGGCGGATTTGGGCAAGCCGTTCCTCGTCGATTCGATTGCCGCCACCATCAGTCCGCTGCTCGGCATTCCCTCCGCCACGGCGCTGGTCGAGAGCGCCACCGGCGCGGAAGCAGGCGGACGCACCGGTTTTGCTTCGCTGGCAACGGCGGCTCTTTTCGCGCTCACTTTGCTTTTTACCCCGATTGCGCTAATGATCCCGGCCGCCGCCACCGCACCTGCCCTGATCCTCGTCGGCATGTCGATGTTCAGCGCGCTGAAGCGTGTCGACCTGGAGAACTTCTCCGATGGTCTTTCCGCCCTGATGATGGTCCTTCTGACCCTGGTCTCCAACAGCTTCGGCACCGGTATCGCCGGCGGGCTGCTGTTCTACGTCATCGTCAAGGTCTTGTCGGGAGAGGCGAAGCAGGTCTCGATCGGCATGTACCTTCTCGCCATCCCGCTTGCCTATTATTTCTGGACCGTTGCCGCTCACTGAGCGGCCACAAATCCATAAATTCCGCGTTCGCAATCCGGCATGAAACGGCGGGCCAGCGACCTGACCGGCGATGGCCGTCGATAGGGTTTAGGACGTCCTCTATTCTGTCACATCCATGTCATGAAATGCGTCGACACCTCATGCGAAATCAGGAGCGGGTACCGACATGGATTATTTCAGACGTTTCAACTTTCTGTTCGCAACGCCAACCTTCGATAATGAGGATCTGGAAGGCGCCCGCTACAATCAGATCGTCGAGGAGATCGAACGCTCCGGTTTCGAGGTGGTGCGCGCGCGCAATCTCGAAGACGCCGAGATCGCCGTGCAGACGGACGCGGCCATCGGCTGCATGCTGGTCGACTGGGGCAAGAAGGGCCTGGAAGGCAAGACGGCCTCCCTCATCAACCTCATGCGCCGGCGCGGCCTCGAATTCCCCATCATCCTGCTGATCCGGCGCAAGCGCTTCGAGGATGTGCCGGTCGAAGTCCTCGATTTTATCGACGGCTATGTTTTCCTCTCCGAAGAAACGCCTGCCTTCATCGCCAAGAGCCTCATCAGCCGGCTGAAACAATATGCCGAGACGCTGAAGACGCCGTTCTTCGGTGCGCTGGTCGATTATGCGGAGGAAGGCAATCACCTCTGGACCTGCCCCGGGCACAATGGCGGCATCTTCTACAGCCGCAGCCCCATCGGTCGGGTCTTCATGGAGCATCTCGGCGAAGCGGTTTTCCGCGACGACCTCGACAATTCCGTGCTCGACCTCGGCGACCTCCTGACCCACGAAGGGCCAGCGCTTGCCGCGCAAAAGGAAGCGGCCAAGATTTTCGGCGCCGAAAAGACCTATTTCGTGCTGAACGGCACCTCCACGTCAAACAAGGTCGCGCTCTCAGCGCTCGTCACAGACGGCGATCTCGTGCTGTTCGACCGCAACAACCACAAGGCTGCCCATCACGGCGCCCTGATGATCTCGGGTGGCATTCCGGTCTATCTGCCGACCAGACGCAATCTCTATGGCCTGATCGGTCCCATGGATTTCACTGAAATGGACGAGGACGCGCTGCGCGAGCGTATCCGCACCCATCCGTTGGTGAAAGATCCGGATGCCTATAAGAAGCCTCGCCCGTTCCGCGTCGCGGTCGTGGAACAGTGCACCTATGACGGCACCATCCACAATGCCGAGATGATCCTCAAGCGGATCGGCCATCTGTGCGATTACATCCTTTTCGACGAGGCCTGGGCCGGCTTCATGAAGTTTCATCCGCTTTATGCCGGGCGCTTTGCCATGGGTCTTTCCGACCTCGGCCCGGATGCGCCGGGCATCATCGCCACCCAATCCACCCATAAGCAGCTGGCAAGCTTCTCGCAGGCCTCGCAGATCCACATGAAGGATAGGCACATTACCGGCCAGAAGCGCCGCGTAGAGCACCGTCGCTTCAACGAGAGCTTCATGCAGCACGCTTCGACCTCGCCCTTCTATCCGCTGTTTGCCTCGCTCGACGTCGGCGCGCAGATGATGAAGGGCCGCTCGGGCGAAGTGCTCTGGGACGACACGATCCGTCTCGGTATCGAACTGCGCAAGAAAATCCGTGCCGTGCGCCGCGAGTTTGAGGAGAAGGAGCATCGCCCGGAACGACGCTGGTTCTTCGAGCCCTTCGTGCCAGATCGGGTGGCGATCCCGGATGTGTCGAGCCCAGGCGCCGTGCATGATGTGCCGTGGGAAAGCGTCGCAACGGATCAGCTCGCCACCAATCCCGCCTTCTGGCACTTGACGCCCGATGCGGCATGGCACGGCTTTTCCGACATGGAGCCGGGCTTTGCCATGACGGACCCGAACAAGCTGACCTTGCTCACGCCGGGTTTTGATCGTCGGACGGGGAAATATACCGAACACGGCATACCGGCACCCGTAGTCGCACAATATCTGCGCGAAAACCGTATCGTCGCGGAAAAGAACGACCTCAATTCGCTGCTGTTTCTCCTGACGCCCGGTGTCGAGGCCAGCAAGGCCGGCACTTTGATCAGCGGCCTTGTCGCCTTCAAGAAGCTTCATGACGACAACGCGCTGCTGGAAGAGGCAATTCCGGAATTCTATCGCCGCCGTCCCGGCCGCTATTCAGGCGTGCGCCTGCGCGATCTTTGCGCTGAAATGCACAATTTCTTCCGCCAGGCCGATGTGAGCGCCCTGCAGACAAAACAATTTTCCGCCGAACACCTGCCGCCGATCGCCATGTCGCCGCACGATGCTGCGCGCTGCCTGGTGCGCAACGATGTCGACTATCTGCCGATCGACGCCATTGCCGGCCGCATCGCGACGACACCCTTCGTCGTCTATCCTCCGGGGATCGCGACCATCGTGCCGGGCGAGCGCCTGACGGAGCAGGCAAAGCCCATGATCGATTATCTCAAGATGTTTGAAACCTGCTTCAACACCTTCCCCGGTTTCGAGGTGGAGATCCAGGGGCTCTATCGCGAGATTGATGCATCCGGCAAAATCCGGCTCTATACCTATGTCGTTGCGGAATAAGCTGGAAATTCGGATCGATCATGAAGCAGGATAAAACAATCATCGTTCGCCCATCCCGGGAGAGCGACGTCGATGCCATGCTGGCTATCTATCGCCGCCATATTCACCGCGGCGTCGAGGCCGGAGTTGATGATAGCGACACGCCGCAGCCGGACGATCTGCGCGAGCGGCGTAAAAATTTGAAGGACAAACGCTTCCCGCATGTCGTTGCGATCGAGGGTGAGAAGGTCGTCGGCTATGCCTATGTGGTGCTGTTTCGCAAGCGCCCGGCCTATCGCTACACCGTCAAGCATTCGATCTATGTGCATCACGACCATGTCGGCCAGGGTGTCGGGAGCCTGCTGATGCGCGGACTGATCGACGCCTGCGCGGCGGCCGGCTTCCGGCAGATGATCGGCTATATCGACGCCGACAACGCGGCCTCTCTCGCCTTGCACGAGCGCTTCGGCTTCGTTCGCGTCGGCCTTCTGCCAGCCGTTGCCTATCGCTACGGCCGCTGGGCCGATACCGTGATGGTCCAGCGCTCGCTCGGTCCCGGCTCCACCACGCAGCCGCCTCCGCCGCCGCTCTCCACCCGCTGAATGAGAAGGGGTTATTGCCGGCCGACAAAGTTGCGGGCTTATATCGGCTGCTGCATTGGAGTCGGGATGAAGCCCAAAACGAAGTCTATGACCTTCGATGAGGACATTTCGCAGGGCTTGAGAGTGAGGCTCGCCCCGGAGAGCACATAGAGATTGAAACTGACGACATCGGTCCCGCCAAGCTCCTCGCCATAGAGCCAGATCCGTTTCCCGTCAGCCGATCGCCTGACCGTCACACCCCAGGGGCGATTTTGAAAACGTCCCTCCGAATAGCCGTCAGGCAGCTTCGCAAGCGCATGTTCGAAGTCCGACAATTCGGCGGGCAGCGGCTGCGGCGCGCCGTCCGTCATGGTGCCAGGCATTCGTCACATATGCCGCAGCCGTCCTCATCCATCTTCCGCGCCGATCGCTGCCTTCGGCAGCACAGACATGCGGTGCCATCCGCTCGGGATTCCTCGTCGCGCTCGGGCGGTAGTATTTCCATCAGCAGGTCGGAAAGCGGTTCAGTTGCGATTTGGCCCATCTTGAGGCTCCGTTTTGGGGGACGGACAAGAGATAAGAAGCCTCGAAGGCATCTCAAGGTGGTATTTGCGAATGACTGTCACAGAGAGATTCACTCGCGTCTCTCTGGCGCGCGACTGAGCCGGTTTGATATCGTCATCGAGGATGATATGTTCTGCATTTGTTTCAGCCCTTGCGTTAACAAGCCGCGCTGAACCTACTGTGTGATGACCGAGATCCCTATGAACGACACGAGCT
Organism: Martinezella sp. CNPSo 3732; assembly: GCF_057784515.1. Classification (NCBI taxonomy): domain Bacteria; kingdom Pseudomonadati; phylum Pseudomonadota; class Alphaproteobacteria; order Hyphomicrobiales; family Rhizobiaceae; genus Martinezella; species Martinezella sp. CNPSo 3732. The sequence goes on along the minus strand of NZ_JBXSOO010000033.1, from coordinate 18,071 downwards.
CGAGCCCACTCCGAAAGATCATCCATGTGGATATGGATGCGTTCTATGCGTCGGTCGAACAACGAGACAATCCCGAGCTGCGCGGCAAGCCGCTTGCGGTCGGCGGGTCGGCGGCACGCGGCGTCGTGGCTGCCGCAAGCTACGAGGCCCGCGCTTTTGGGGTTCACTCGGCGATGCCTTCGGTCACGGCAAAACGCAAATGTCCGAATCTGATTTTCGTGCCGCCGCGCTTCGATGTCTACAGGGCAGTGTCGCAGCAGATCCGCGAGATCTTCGCCGAATATACTTCGATGATCGAGCCGCTGTCGCTCGACGAGGCCTATCTCGACGTCACCCAGAACAACAAGGGCATGGAAATCGCCACCGAGATCGCGCTGGAGATCCGGACCAAGATCAAGCAGGTCACAGGGCTCAACGCTTCGGCCGGCATTTCCTACAACAAGTTTCTTGCCAAGATGGCAAGCGACCTCAACAAGCCGAACGGCCAGGCCGTCATTACGCCGAAGAATGGGCCGGCCTTCGTCGAAACGCTTCCCGTCAAGAAGTTCCACGGCGTCGGGCCGGCGACCGCCGAGCGCATGCACAAATACGGGATCGAAACCGGGCTGGATCTGAAATCGAAATCCCTCGCCTTCCTGCAGGAGCATTTCGGAAAGGCAGGCCCCTATTTCTACGGCATTGCCCGCGGCATCGACGAACGCCAGGTGAAGCCCGACCGTATCCGCAAATCCATTGGCGCAGAGGATACGTTCGCTGAGGATATCGACGATCTCGAGCTGGCGAGGGCGGAGCTGCGACCCTTGGCGCAGAAGGTCTGGCGCTACTGCGAAACAGGCGGTTTCAGCGCCAAGACGGTGACCGTGAAGATCAAATATTCGGACTTCACCCAGGCGACACGCAGCCGGACAGGCTCCTTGCCGGTCGCGGACGTTGGCGCTGTTCTTGAGACAGCGTCGGCGCTTCTGGCAACCGTCCATCCGTTTGCGCGGCCAATCCGGCTGCTCGGCATCACGCTTTCGTCTTTGACGAACGAAGAGGCCGGCGATGGGAGCTTACAGCCCCAACTCGATCTCGGCATCTGAGGGATGCTGATCCTCAGCGGTCACAATGGCGGTCTAATCTTTCCGCCCAAAGCAACGGAAACGGACAACTGCGGCCATCAAAGCGAAAAATCATCACGGCCAGAGCCGCTCCTTCAGCCAGCCCGCCTTTCCACGCCGGTATCGCAAGCGATGGTGACGACGCTCGGCATCGCCCTGCCAGAATTCGACCTCATGCGGCATGACGATGAAAAGCGCCCAATTTGCAGCGACAAGGTCGGGCTCGTCCCGCAACCGCCGATGCTGCAGTGCCAATGGATCATCGAGCTCCTGCGACGAGCCCAAAACTTCGCTCTGCCGCTCAGTCAGAGCGACGGCCTTGGCGCCCGGCACACGTGCACGGAAATCGGCATAGCGCTCATGCGCCTCGGCCTGAAACGCCATGCCGCGCAGCCGCACCTGCCGCCCGAGCTGCGGCCAGTAGAAGGTGAGTGACACAGAGGGATTGGCGGCAATCTGCCGGCCTTTCGGCCCGCTGCCTGTTGTTGCGAAGTGCCAGCCACGCTGGTCAAGGTTCTTCAGAATGAGAACGCGAGCATCCGGTACGCCATCCTCGTCGACCGTGGAAAGCACCATGGCATGCGGTTCCTTGATATCAGCCTCGATGGCATCGCGCAGCCAGTCGGAAAACAGATCTCGCGGCTCGTCGGGTGTCAGATCCGTTTCGAACACCGGAAACGGCCCAGCCAGCGATTTCAATGTGCGCAATTCGTCTTTCACTGCATTCTCCTCAAGGTTTTGCGATAATGAGACGCAGCGAGCCTTCGAAGAAGGGCTGCGTGCGGAGGGCGCCATAACGGCGATCCCAGGATCCGTCGCTGAGATCGCGGCCAAGCTCGGCGACAAAACGCTCGCCAACGGAGGCATCGACAAAGCTCCATGCCGAATTGGCAAGCCGCGCGCCGGGATCAAGCATTCGTTCCGGCCTGCCATAATAGGCTTCGCCGAAGCCATCGACGCAATTCAGGGGGATCGGCACTGCCTTGATCTCCACGTTACCGCCGAGTGCGGTCGCGATCCTTGCCATCTCCGGATAACGTCGTGCCTCGACCGCAATCATTTCAGGCGCATAGGTGTGTAGCCACGACCGTTCCAGCAGATGCGGATCACAGCTCAACACCAGGATGGGGCCGCGGGTGACGCGCCGCATCTCGGCAAGCCCTCGGCTGAGATCAGACCATTGATGCACCGTGAAGGTCGCCATTGCCGCGTCGAAACTCCGATCGGCAAAAGGAAGATGTTCCGCCGTCCCGTCGATCGCGACCGGGAGATGCGCCGGCCGTTGGGCGCGCATGGAGGCCGACGGCTCAACGGCCGTCACCTGCCGGTCGACCGGTTCATAGGAGCCAGCGCCGGCACCGACATTCAACACGGTGTCCGCATCGCCGAGAGCGGCGCGGATGAATTCGGCTATATGGGGATCCGGCTGGCGATAATTGGTATAGCCCGATCCGATCACGCCGTAATTCGCATCGCCCGCACTGCCGTCCTGATATCTGCCTTGCACTTCATGTCTCCGTTGCTTCGTCGGACAAAGCTTCGCCGGACGTGAAAATGCCATTGCATCGTCGCGTCATTGTTCAATGAAGGCGCTGTCCATTTCTCTCGATGTCAAAAAAACACGTTATTTTTACCGAAGAAAACCGATATGTTCGAACAATCAATGTTCGGAAAATGCACATGACCAGACGGTTACCCTCCCTGAACGCATTGCGTGCCTTCGAAGCGGCCGGCCGGCTCGGCCGCATGACGCTTGCTGCAGACGAGCTCAATGTGACGCACAGCGCCGTCAGCCGGCAGATCCAGCATCTGGAGGAGATACTTGGCGTTCCCTTGTTCGAAGGGCCGAAAAACCGGCTGAGACTGACCGAAGGCGGGATGACCCTTTTGAACGGGCTGACGAGCGCGTTCGACCAGATGGATCTGTCGGTGCGAGCCGTAGCCGATACCGAAGAAGGTCAGCTCGACGTCTCCTGCCCCGGCACCTTTACGATGCGCTGGCTCATTCCTCGCCTCTATCGGTTTCAGGCGAAATACCCCAACATAGAAGTGCGCCTGTCGGCCTCGTCAAAGCCCGTCGATTTCGGCCGCGACGGCTTCGATGTGGCGATCCGCGTCGGAAGCGCGTCATGGCCTTCGGGCGCCGATGTCATTTCCCTATTTCCGGAGCAAACCGGCGCGGTGCTCGCGCCATCGCTCTTTGCCGCGTCGACGCCCGACTTCGACGGCCTGCCCCAGCTTCACACGCGCACAAGGCTACGCGCATGGGGCGACTGGCTGGCTCGCTCGGAAAGATCGGTCGCCACCGGACCGCGCGTCGAATACGAGCATTTTTACTTCATGCTCGAAGCTGCGACCGCCGGCCTTGGCGTCTGCGTCGCCCCGTGGCCCTATGTCAGCGACGATATCCGTTTCGGCCGGCTGATGGCACCATATGGCTTTCTGGAAAGCGGCCACGAATATGTCGCTCTGCGCCGCGCCCGTCGGAACCGAAAATCCGTTCTCTTCTGCGAATGGCTGCAGAACGAAGCCGACGTTTATCTGCGCTCGAGCGCGCCGCCGAACAGCTGATATTCTCAGCTGACCGGAGAAAAGCCGGCTTCGCTCAAGATCTCCTGCCCGGTCGGCGACAATAGAAAGTCGCGCAGCTCTTTGGTTTCGACATCCGCATCCGTGCGAATTGCCATGCCGTACTCGATGAGCGGCTGAAACTCGTCGGGGACAGGAACAACGCTGAAAGCCGGATCACCCGCCAGAAGACGCGCGTTTGAAGAATAGCTCATCATTAGATCGACCACGCCATCGGTGACCAGGTAACCAGCGCCCTTGCCCGGCGGCGTCGGCGGCGAATTGCGCCCGCCCACCAATTGCCGGGAGCGGGACCGGATCGCATCACCCTTTCCAGGATGCCGGGCTTCGATACGGTCGAAAACCTCGAAAGCATAGTCACCGCCTGGATCATCGCCCGGTGTCGACGTGCCGATCCTCACGGCGGGATCGGCCAGGACGCTGAGAAAATTCTCCGTCGTCAGGCCAAGCTCGGCACGCGAGAGCACACAGAGCCGATTGCGGGCAAAGCAGACCGCATCTTCTGCAAGACCCATAGAAACAAGCCGCCGCGGATGCGCCAAGTTTGCGGAGGCAAAAAGATCGAAACTGGTGCCTGTCTCGATCGCTTCCCGCAGCAGCCCCGCGGGTCCGAGCGTCAGCGAGATGCCAATGCCGAATTCCCCTCCAAAGGCGCCGATGATCGCCGGAAAGGCATGACGCAGGCTGCCGGCCGACAAGACTTGAACTGCATTCCTCACGGGCGATTTCCTTTTCTGTCTCAGATGAAATCGTGCTCCGCGGCGGGAGATCGAAATTTTACGAAGATATCCGTTGAGGTCGGACTCGGGATACAAATATCACCGGTAATCCTCAAGCCGAAACTGCTCGCCCTTCCCTATCCCCGTTATCTCTCCCGGCTTCCTTCGATTCGTTTTTATCACATCGCGGTTGAAGTCATTAACTGCCCAGCAAACACCGATGGTTTGGAGATGGGCGGTGTTTTCTATTCCAATTTTTATGAGAAAAGTCAGGCGCCCGGCCAGCGCATTGCGGCAATGTTCGTTGTTATCGAACCAGGTCTGACTGGTGACGTTGTCCAGCACCTTCTGGAGCGTGGCGACTTGCTTCGGCGATAGGCTGCCTCCCATAAGGTGGCGAAAGCGTTCCATCATGCCTCCTTCGAGGACCACTGCTACTGCGACATCACAGATGGACTCGCTCTTGCAAGTGAAACTACTCTGATACTATTAGTCCGTTACTTCAGCTCCGCGCGATGGGCGGTCCTTGACGGCAAGCCGCCAGCCAGACCGGCCATTGCTTTGTCTGCTGCCGGCACGTTAGGCAGGCTGCCGTTTAAAGCCTACGTCCATTTTTGACAGTGCCGGAACGCGCAATGCCCGACGAACGGGCGGAAGTTGCCGCAAGTTCATTCGTGGTGATCGATCCTTTGGGGTTCCGCCGGCTTTCCCGCTCAGCAAGCCCGCCTGCGCTTCATCATCGCGCTCAGCCTTTCGGCTCCGGCTTCGTCGACGGGTGTATAGACGATCATGCGGTCGTCATTGCTGGGGCTTGCCCACCAATTGTTGGATTGCAGCGGCAGGATCGTGCCATCCGCCAGGCGGAAACGCTTCACGGTATTCTCGATGCCTTTGAGCTGATAGCGATCCCATACGATGCGGAATTGATCGGAAGCGCTCATATAGCGTTCCAATTGCCGCTCCCAGCTCGGATCGTCGAGATGCTCCGCCATGGAGGCACGAAACAGCGCTGCCATATTGGCCAGCATCTCATCAGGATCGGCTTGGCTTGCGCGCCAGGCAGGATTGACGAGGGACAGATAGATACAGTTCCGGTCCTCGGGCGCGACGGCATCGAGATCGACGCCGACGAGCCGGCGATAGGCCTCGTTGAAACCGCGTATATTATAGCGCTTCGTCTGAATAAGAGCCGGATAAGGACAGAGATGATCGAGAATGCGCTGGCTTGCCTCGCTGAGCGGCTCGCAGACGCGAGGATTTTCGAGCCGGGGCGGAACCGGCAGATTGGCCAATCTGAACAGGTGCTCCGTCTCGACCTCGTTGAATTCCAAAGCATGCGCGACGGAGAGAAGCACGCGCGGCGACACGCGGATCGGCCGGCCCTGCTCCAGCTTGGTGTACCAGGTAATGCCGATATCGGCGCGCGACGCCACTTCCTCCCGCCGCAATCCGGGTGTACGAATCCGCCCTGCTCGACCGAGTCCCAATCTTTGCGGGTCGAGGGATTCCCGCCGTCTTCGCAACATTTCGCCGAGTTCCTGTGCGCGCGAAAGCATCTGATTGGGAACGATATCGAGCGTGCCGTGCATTTCCATTCTCCAGCCTGACACTTTTTATACCAGTCTAAACAGGTATCTTGTACCAGTTTAACATGGGTGTAAAACGCTGTGGACTCAGTTTCGGAAATGCTTTGAGGTCCCCCATGTCATCCGCACCAATCCGGCTTGGCCAGTTCGGCCTGCTGATCCTGCTTGCCGGGCAATTGCTGCTTCAGCTCGATTTTTCCATCATCAATGTCGGCCTCGCCGCCATCTCGGCCTCGCTGCATGCCGGCGAGACCGAACTTGAACTTTTCGTCGCCGCCTATGGTGTCGCCTTTGCCGTCTGCCTGGCAATGGGTGCGCGCCTCGGCGACAATTTCGGCCGCCGGCGCATGTTCGGCTTGGCCGTGCTGTTGTTCTGCCTGGCCTCCCTGCTATGCGGGGTGGCGACATCAGTCACCTTCCTCATCGTTGCGCGCGCGTTGCAGGGAATTGCCGCAGCACTCATGGTGCCGCAGGTGCTGGCGACCATTCATGTCAGCTTGACCGGACGCGATCACGCCCGCGCGGTCTCGCTCTATAGCGCGATCGGCGGCATCGCTTTCATCGTCGGGCAGGTTCTCGGCGGCTTCCTGATCTCTGCCAATATTGCCGGCTCCGGCTGGCGCAGCATCTTCCTCATCAATCTGCCGGTCTGCGTCCTGATCCTGCTCAGCGTGTGGCGACATGTCCCCGAAACGCGTGGCCAAGGCAGGGTTCCGGTCGACTGGTCGGGCATGATCACGCTGGCGCTGCTGACGCTCTCGGTCCTGCTGCCGACCGCGCTTGGCCCGTCGCTCCACTGGAACTGGCTTTGCCTGCTCGGCTTCGTGCCGATCCTGCCGCTGGCGGCACTCCTTTGGCGTATCCAGCGCGGCAAGGAGGCGCGGGGCGCCTTCCCGATCCTGCCGCCGTCGCTCACGCGCATCTCCAGCATGCGCTTCGGCGGGCTGATCGCCATACTCTTCTTTACCTGCTGGAGCGGCTTCATGTTCGTCTTCGCCCTTACCTTGCAGGCCGGCGCCGGGCTGACACCGCTGCAATCAGGCAACGCCTTGATTGCACTTGGCGGCTCCTATTTCGTCTCGGCCGCTTTCGTGACGCCTCGCCTTGCAAACATACGCCGCGAGCTCATGCTGGCGATGGGCTGCGTGATCCAGATGAGCGGGCTTGCTCTGCTCATCGTGACGCTCGAAACCGTCTGGCCGCAGCCCGGCGTCATAAACCTCATTCCGTCCACAGTCCTGATCGGTTTCGGCCAGGCGCTTATCGTCAACAGTTTTTACCGGCTGGGGCTGGCGGACGTACCGCATGAACATGCCGGCGCCGGCAGCGCCATGCTTGCCACCATGCAGCAGGTCTCGCTTGGTCTGGGACCGGCGATCCTCGGGGCCGTATTTGCCCAGGTGCTGCAATATTCGAACGCCTATCTCTCTGCCGGGGTCACGGCGATCGCCGTCGAACTCGGGCTGATGGCCATCCTGCTGTTAGCCACGCTTCTGCGACTGGCACGGCAGCGCAGCCGACCGGAAGAAGACGCCGAGATCGACGGCACCCTCATCGTCGCGCCTGAATGATCGGACGGTCGGCATCTACAATCCGTCGGTTCAACAGCAAGCCCGGCCTGTGACCAGGCCGGACTTGCAAGCATGGACCTCGTCTTCGACTAGATACCGTTATGCCGGCAGCTGGAAGAACCAATTGGCGATCAGCACGATGGCAAGGCCGCCGGCAAGCGCCAGATAGGGCAGAATACCCGCCTTCCTGACACCCAGATCCTGGCCGACCAGACCAAGATCATCCATGGCGCCCGCCGGGAACTTGCCGCCATCGCGAACATAATGCCTGTAGGCAAAGACCGGCAGAATGAGAGCCGCAAAGGCAAAGCCGATCCAGAGCGCATTGGCATAGCCCCAGACCTTGGCACCCGCGCCAAGGAAGAGCGCATTGACGAAGGCAAGAATGGTATTGAGGCCGATCAGCCAGGACGGCGCCTTCCACGGGCGCTCGACATGGCCGGAGTCCATGCGGTGTATCCAGCCCGAATTGAGGTTCAGGAAGTTGAAGATGATGTATCCGACGTTGGAAACGGCAAGCACGAAGAAATAGCCGCTCGTGTCCGAGGCAATGGCGAGAAGAAAGAGATTGAAGGCAAAATCCGTCCACATCGCTCTCGTCGGCGCGCCGTTCTCGTTCACATGATCGAGATATTTCGGCAGCCAGCCGTCCTTCGAGCCCTGATAGAGGGTGCGCGAGGAGCCCGCCATTGCCGTCATGATCGCCAGGAACAATGCCAGGATCATCAGGATGACGAGGAGTTGCGTGACGATCCGGCCGGCGCCGATCAGGCCGCCGAGCGCTTCACCGACGCCGGTGCCATCGACGATACCAGGCGCCAGCATGCCGGCATGGCCGAGCACGCCCTGGAAGGCAAAGGGCACCAGGAAGAAGAAGATGCAGCAGGCAAGGCCCGAATAGAAGATCGCCTTGAAAGTATCCGTCTTCGGGTTCTTCAGTTCACGCGTATAGCAAACCGCAGTTTCGAAACCGTAGGTCGACCAGGCGGCAATATAGAGACCGCCGAGGAAAAGCGTCCAGCCGCCATTGCTCCAGGTGCCGTCCGTCGCGGCGTAGGCCGCTGTCGGCGGCAGCAGGCCGGTCACGTTGGCGGAGAGGATTTGGCCGCTGACGATCGGATAGACGCCGATGATCAGCAGCGGCACGAGCACAATGATAGCGAGCCATTTCTGTACGCTGGCCGTCTCGGAGATGCCGCGATGCTGGATCGCAAAGATGATCAGCATCAGGATGCCGCCAATGAAGAAGGTGGCATTGATATTGGCGGTCGCGAGAAAAGGAATGTTGAAGCTGACAAGAGACCAGTTGCGGATGGCCGGCGTAAAAGCTGCAACGCCATCGGCGCTGAGCAGCGCTTTTACCGCATCGTCGGGCGATGTACCGGCATGGGCCGCAATGTATTCGGCAACACGCGGGCTATCGGCGGTGATCGACGTCGCATGGGCGCTGATCCAGCTGAGCACGGCCTGTGAGTCCGCCGCCGGAATGGGGAAGAAGGCATTGAGGATATAGCCGGCCGCAATGGCGCAGCCGAGCGACAGCACCGGCGACCAGGCGAACCAGTTGCACCAGACCGAAAGCGGCGCGATGAATTTCGAATAGCGCAGCCAGGCGGTCGCGCCATAGACCGAGGCGCCGCCGGACTTGTTGCCGAACATGCCGGCAATTTCCGCATAGGTGAAGGATTGCAGGAACCCCATGACCATCGAGATGATCCAAACGACGAAGGCAAGCTTGCCTGTCGTGCCGGCGATACCGCCGATGGAGAAGAGAACAAGCGGCGGCACGCCCGCAGCCACCCAGAACGCGCCCTTCCAGTCCAGCGCGCGTATAAGCTTACCTTCGGTGCCGGCGGAAGCGCCGGCGTCCACGATGTCAGTCATTGGTGATATTCCCCATTTTGTTCCGGACGTATCTCTCGTACGTCTCCCTGAACGTGCCTCCCATGGCATTGCGGGGCTTGCTGGAGGTTTTCATGAGCCGAGTCTGCGCGCGGATTCCAGATGCATGCCCTTTATGCATAGTGAAGATATTTTCTTTTTAGTCAATATCCCTTTACTTTCAGACGGCATTTTGTCAGCATGATTCCGGTGTCCGACACGCCTCATTTCCCGAGAGGGCTCTATGCGAGATCTCCATCCGTCAACCGCCGGAATACGGCCCGTCTCGGCGAGCATTATCCGCTATCCGGGCATTCCAGCGCTGCTGCAAGATACCGAGCGCTATCGCTGCAAGGGCGGCGGATCCCTGGTCGTGCGCGTCGAACCCGGCGACCGGGTTTCGGTGACGGATAGCGAAGGCGGGCAGGTCTGCGAGCTCACCTTCATCGACGAAAAGGGCCGCTTTCAATCCGCTGGCGTGGGCTCGGCATTCACCGGCGAAGCAACAGGTCTGAAAGCCATTCTTTCCTCTAGGGATGAAAGTGCGGCTCGCGTCAGAGCGGCGCTGGAGCGGCGTGGGGCCGATCTGGCCTCTGCGGCAGCGCTTCGCCTCTTCGGCGCCGCTTCACCGGCAGGCAGTACCGCGGAATTCACGATCGCGACCAAAGGCCTGCTTGTCGCCTGTGCGCCAGGAATGGCCATGTCGCCTGAGACCCAGGATACGGCAACGCCTATTGAAGTCAGAATCCGCCGCGCGACGATCCTGCGAGACTATGCTTCCGCATTGCCCGAACCGCTCGCCGACCCGATCGAGGATATTCGCATAAAAGCGGCGACCGCTTCGGCCTATTTTGTCCGCGCCGGCGAATATATTCAGATCATCGATGTCTATGGTCGGCAATGCACCGACTTCCAGGCCTTTTCCGCGCGCAAGGTCGACAAGGGCCTTGATCTCGCGCTTGATTCTACAGTGACCCGCACTCTGCTCGGCCGCAGCTATCCGGCTCCCGGCCTGCCATCGAAGGCCTTCGACCGCGATTTCGAGCCACTGGTGGAGATCGTCCAGGATACGGTCGGCCGCCACGACGCCTTCGCAACGGCCTGCAATTCCCGCTATTACGACGACATGGGCTATCCCGGCCACGTGAATTGCACCGACAATTTCAATGCAGCCCTTACACCCTACGGCATTGCCGGCCGAAAGGGCTGGGAGGCGCTCAACTACTTCTACAACACCAATGTCGATCACAATAACCAGCTCTATCTCGACGAGCCCTGGTCGAGACCCGGCGACTACGTCCTGATGCGCGCGCTGACAGATCTCGTCTGCGTCTCCTCCTCCTGCCCCGATGACATCGATGCGGCTAACGGCTGGGATCCGACAGACATTCACGTGCGCACCTTTTCCGGCAAAGAAAAATTCACACGAGCGGTGGCCTATCGCATGACCCCTGACGCCGACCCCGAACTGACGCGGGAAACCGCGTTTCACCCGCGCCTCTCCGCCCTGACGCGCGATTACACTGAATATCGCGGCTTCTGGCTGCCGAACCGCTTCTCCTCGGAAGGACCGGTCGAGGAATATTGGGCCTGCCGCGAACGCGCCGTGGTCATCGACCTCTCGCCACTGCGCAAGTTCGAGGTGACTGGGCCGGATGCGGAGGAATTGCTGCAATATTGCCTGACGCGCGACGTGCGCAAGCTCTCGACCGGACAGGTCGTCTATTCCGCCATGTGCTACGAGCACGGCGGCATGATCGACGACGGCACGCTGTTCCGCCTCGGCGACAAGAACTTCCGCTGGATCGGCGGCGATGACTATAGCGGCATCTGGCTGCGCGAGCAGGCGGAGAAGAAAGGCTTCAAGGCCTGGGTGCGCTCCTCCACCGACCAGATGCACAACATCGCGCTACAGGGCCCGAAGAGCCGCGATATCCTCAAGGAGATCATCTGGACGGCGCCGCGTCAGCCGACGATCGGCGAGCTCGAATGGTTCCGTTTCGCGGTCGGCCGCATCGGCCACTTCGAGGGCGCACCCGTCGTCGTGTCGCGGACCGGTTATACCGGCGAGCTCGGCTACGAGATCTTCTGCCATCCGAAGGATGCGGCCACCGTCTTCGATGCGGTCTGGAAAGCCGGCGAGCCCTATGGTCTGAAGCCGATGGGCCTGGAGGCGCTTGATATGGTTCGCATCGAGGCGGGCCTGGTCTTTGCCCATCACGAATTCGACGATCAGACCGATCCCTTCGAGGCCGGCATCGGCTTCACCGTTCCCCTGAAATCCAAGCAGGACGATTTCGTCGGGCGCGAGGCGTTGGTCAGGCGAAAGGAAAACCCACGGCATCTGATGGTCGGACTTGATATCGAGGCCAACGAGGCTGTCGGACACGGCGATTGCATCCATATCGGCCGCGCGCAGATCGGCGTGGTCACCAGCGCCACCCGTTCACCGATCCTCGGCAAAACCATCGCGCTCGCCCGTGTCGACGTCACGCATGCGAGCGTCGGCACCAAGGTTGAGATTGGCAAGCTGGACGGTCAGCAAAAGCGGCTTCCGGCTGTCATCGTGCCGCTTTCTCACTACGATCCGCAGAAGACGCGGCCGCGATCCTAATCCGACTTCTTCTGCGCGGCCGAGATTGCGCGCGCCGCCTCTTCCGAGGAATTGGCAAGCGTACGCATCTCTGCCGCCAGAACCGCAAAACCCGATCCGGCCGTGCCGGCTCTTGCCGCCTCGATGCCGGCATTGACGGCAAGAAGCTTCAGATAGCGCAGGGACTGCAGGATCTCATTGGTCTTCGACGCCGTGACCCGCATGCCAGCGGTCTGCTCGTCGATACGCTGATAGAGCGATTCGATATTCAGGATGCTGCCTTCGAGATAAAGAAGCTCCCCAGCCTCGTCCCATACGCCGCCGCCGGTCTCCGTTACCCAGAGAAAATGGCCGTCGCGATGACGGATGCGATACTCCATCGTCCAGTCGGTGCGGGCTTCCAGCGCCTTGCCGACAAGCTCGTCCATAAGCGGGATATCCTCTTCGCACATGATCGACGTAAAGGTTCGCGTGCGGTTGCCGATGATCTCGTCAGCGGGATAACCGAAGATGCGCTCGATGCCGTCGGTCATCTCAAGCATCGTATAATTTTCGTCTGCCCGGCAGCGATAAAGAAAACCCGCCATGCGGCCGAGAACGCTTGTCTGGAAATCCATGAAGGCCGTGCCCCGAAGAGAAGGTTGCGGATGAACTCGTTTCGTCTCAACGCATAAAAATCCGGCAAGGGCTGCTCTTCGCCTCCCTTGCCGGTCAGGTGGGGAAATGAGCGCGGATCAATTGCGCAAATATTCCTCCATGGAATCATCGAGCGCATCGACCCAGGGTGTGTGATGCGTCGGCGACATGGTGCCGGTCATCAGCGAACGGTAGGCGTGGTCGCGGAAGCCCATGATGTTTTCTGCCTTGTGATGCTCCCACTCCATGAAGGTCTTGTTCGTACCTTCGATATCGAAGCTCGGATAATCGGTCTCGGCGAGCAGTTCCTTCACATAATCGCCCTGATACCAGATCATCTGCTCGGCATCCTCGAGCGTTTCCTCGCGGGCACGCCATTTGTCGAAGTTTGCCTGCAGCTCTTCTTCCGGTGGCAGCTTGATGCGGCCCATGATGACGTCGCGCGCCCACCACGCCTGAACGTCGAACATGTTGAAGGTGTAGAACTGGTCCTGCATGCCGATGTAGAAAAGCTGCGGGTTCCCGTCGAAAATCACGCCCTTGTAGAGATGGTCAGCCCAGAGGCGGTTGGCAGTCTTTAGCCGCAGGTCATCAGGCAGGAAGGGGAAATGATGCTGATAGCCTGTGCAGAGGATCAGTGCGTCGACATCCTTCGATGAGCCGTCGAGGAAATAGGCCGTCTTGTTTTCAAGACGCGTCAACAGCGGCCGCTCTTCGAAATTCTCGGGCCATTTGAAGCCCATCGGCTTGGAGCGATAGCTCGTCGTTACGGATTTCGCCCCGTATTTCCAGCATTGCGAGCCGATATCCTCGGCCGAATAGCTGCGCCCGACGAGCAGTACGTCCTTGCCCTTGAACTCCAGTGCATCGCGAAAATCGTGGGCATGCAGCACGCGGCCGTTAAAGGTCTTCACCCCTTCGAAATAGGGCACGTTCGGCGTCGAGAAATGACCCGAGGCAACGACGACATAGTCGAACACCTCGTCATACATCCGGTCCTGAGGCCGATTATGCGCGGTTACCGTGAACTTCTTCGTCTCTTCATCGAAGCGCACCATGCGCACGGGCGTGCTGAAACGTACCCATTTGCGCACATCGGCTTTCTCGACGCGGCCCTTGATATAGTCCCAAAGCACGGCACGCGGCGGATAGGAGGCGATCGGCTTGCCGAAATGCTCCTCGAAGGAATAGTCGGCGAATTCCAGGCACTCCTTCGGGCCGTTCGACCAGAGATAGCGATACATGCTGCCATGGACAGGCTCGCCATATTCATCGAGGCCCGTACGCCAGGTGTAGTTCCAGAGGCCGCCCCAATCCGCCTGCTTTTCGAAGCAGACGACTTCCGGGATATCAGCACCCTTCTTTGCGGCCGATTGAAAGGCCCTCAACTGGGCAAGGCCCGAAGGGCCGGCACCGATAACGGCAACTCGTGTCATGTGGCATTCCCCTTCTCGATTGTATCGAAGTTCTTATTGCATGCAGTCGTTTCGCGCCGTATCGGCGTCAATCCGGAAAAATGCCGGGACTGGTCGGGGCACCGTCGTCATATTTCGACAGCCAGTCGATGGTGGTCTGGCGGAAGCGCGTCAGGCCCTTGTAGTCGATGAGCTCCGGCGGCAAGGTTTTCAGCACGCGCGGGAAACGGCGCGCCCATTTCGGCACTGTGACGAGCTCATTCATGTTCATCAGATAGCAACGGATGACGAAGAGAATGGCGTTCGAGCGCGGCAGGCGCCACAGGCTCTGCAGCTCGACGCGCAAGTGCACCTTCTCGCCGACATTCTCTGGCGTCACCGTGGTGCGATCCGGACCCCATTTCGGGTAGTTTTCGGGGCTGGTATCGAGGCGCGGATTGATCGTCATCGTCCAGTTGAACCGGCGCGTCGGCTTGCCCAGCTGCAGGTTCAAGAGAAATTTGAGCGCACGGTCGAATACGCCGATCTGGTGGGCAAGCGGCACCGGCCCGTGCCATTCCATGAAGTTCATGCCGATATCGAAATCGAGCGACCAATCGGCCTGCGTCGTCACCATGCCGGCATCCATCCAGAGATTGCCGTCGCGCTGGTCGACGATGCAGAAATCACCCTGCGCCTGTCGGGTGATGTATTCGAAGGGTTCGTAAGGCAGCGTCGACGCATCGCCGAAGGTGAAAGTGTCGTCGATGCCAAGGGGACGATTGATCCAGCGCCGCTGGTCGCCATTCTTGGTGAGCGTGAAATGCTCGGGATAGCCGGCCGCCTGCTCTTCCATCAGCAGTTCCAGCGTATCCCATTGCGCCGTCATCATGTGCGGCAGCGCCTGATAACGCAGCGGATCTTCCTTCAGCACCAGAGCCCGGTCGTGCATCTCGGCGACATAGTGCTCGTCGACGTCGATCAGGCTTTCGTAGACCGTGTTCTTCCGCCCCTTCACATGCGGTTCCATGTTGACCGAATACATGTATTCGTCGCGATCGAAGGGGAACGGGAAACGCCTGATGTTTTCCGGACTGTTGCGGTAGCTGAGATCGTCCCTGAACGTTTCCTGCTTGAAGGCGATTGCCATGTCCGTTCTCCTGGATATCGGTTGAGTGCCTAAAGGTCGAGATGCAGCGCGCTTCCTTCGAAACGGGAGACGCAGATCATCACCTTTCGGCCCGAGGCCTTTTCTTCATCGCTCAAATAGACGTCATTATGCAGAAGCTTGCCGTCGCAAACGGCAACACCTGTCTCGCACTGCCCGCAGGCGCCGCCGCGACAGAGGAAGGGCGCATCGATGCCGGCAGCCTCGATCGCCTCCAGCATGCTCTCATGATGACCGACGTGAACGGTCTTGCCCGACCGCGTCAGCATGACGGAGAAAGGCTTGCCGGGCTGTGACGACAAGAAGCGTTCGGAATGCAGGTTCTGTTCCGGCCAGCCGGCCTCGATGCCCGTTTTCAACACGCCGTCAATCATGCCTGAGGGACCGCAGACATAGAGATGCGTGCCGAGCGGCTGGCTTTCGAGCAGACGTGCTACGGGCATGAAATTGCGATCGGCATCGCAATAGATCTTCACCCGCTGCGATCCATATTGCTCGACAAGCTCCCGACAATAGGCGCCGCGATCGATCGAACGCACGGCATAATGCAGCTCGAAATTCGCGCCCTCGCGGGAGAATTGCTGCATCATCGCAATGAAGGGGGTGATGCCGATGCCGCCGGCAATCAGCAGATGCTTGCGCCCGCGCCAATCCGGCTGGAAGAGATTGACGGGATAGCTGACCTTGAGCTCGTCACCCTCCCTCACCTTCTCATGCATGAAGGCGGAACCGCCGCGCGATTCCTCGACGCGCAGCACGCTGATCTCATAGGCCGAGCAATCATGCGGCGGCGACATCAGCGAATAGGCATTGCGACGAACATGGCCTTCATCGTTCATCGAGACGATGACATGGGCGCCGCCGGAAAAATAAGGCATCGGCGCGCCATCAAGACGCTCGAAGCGGAATCGCTTGATGCGATCGGCGACTGGCGTCACCTTCGCGACACGAACCGGAATTTCCGTACCACCGCTCACAGGAACAACTCCTCGGGATCAGGCGCCGTGCCCGGCTCTTCCGCATCAATATTGACGCCCTGGAAAGCGCCGAGACGGCGCGAGTAGTGGTCGCGCACCAGAAGCGGCAGACCGCAATGACTGCAGGCGAAAGGACTATGCGTGACATCGTCGGTGATGCCCTTGCAATGGACGCATTGTACGCGACGCGCCAGGGAACCGCGGTGCTCCGTGATGATCGAGGCATGATCCATGCCGTAGTCGAGCGCCACCATCATTGCCTGGCCGATAAAACCCTCAGTACCGGCGATATAGAGCCGCGTGCCCATATGGGCTGTCGAAAGCGACCCTTTCAGACGGAAGAGCAGCGTTGCGATCGTCGGCGCCGTGAAGAACATGTCGGCGCCGAGCAGGCGCAAGGCCTCGTCATGGCCTTTCCCCTGCGAGCCGCGCGCGACATAGACGATTTCGCTGCGCGACAGGATGGTATCGTCAAGCCCGGCCATCTGGTCGAGAAGGGCTATCGCTCCCTCGCCTTCCAGCGCAAACAGATGCCGCCGGGCATGCGGCTGGATGGAGAGACCTTTGTAGACCGGTCGGCTCTTGATGCCTTCGACAAGCATGAGCGCCTCCTTAACCGATGGCCGTCCTCTTCTTCTTTTCAGGGTCGTCGAACGGCAGCGTATGGGCAATCGCGCTCGCCTTTAGGCTCTTGCCACGCACTTCGAGCTTTGTGCCCTGCACGGCCTTATCGACATCGAGGCGAGCGATCGCCATCGATTTCTTCGTCAGGGTCGAATAGCAGGGGCAGGTGATGACACCGACCTTTTTGCCCTCGGCATAGACCTCGTCGCCGAGATCGGCCGGACCATCGGCATCGATCAGCATGCCGAAGATCTTGAAACGCTCCTTGCCCTTGAGGCGCGCATGTTCCTCGGCGCCGCGGAAGCCCGACTTGCCGGGGCTGACGGTGAAGTCGAGGCCGAGCTCCCAGAGACTGTCGCCGGGCGGCTGGTCGGCGAAAGGATACATCTGCGAGTTATCGTAGGGATAGAAGAGCAGATAGCTTTCGACGCGCAGCATGTCGAGGACGCTGAAGCAGCAGGGAATGATCCCCATCTCCTCGCCCTCCGCGACGATGCGATCCCAGACCATTGGCGCATCCTGGCCACGCACGAAGATCTCATAACCGCGCTCGCCGGTATAGCCGGTGCGCGAGATCATCACGGGCGCGCCGAACAGCGTCGTCTGCATGTGATGGAAATATTTGAGATCGCGGATCCCAGGCACATATTTTGCGAGATAATCGACCGCGACCGGACCCTGCAGCGAGAGGTCGTGCAGATCGTCGTCGAAGAGGACAGCACAGTTGCGGCCGGCCGCCTGCTTAAGCACTTCCTCGTGGCCGGAGCCCGAACCATGCACCAGCATCCAGGAATTCGGACCGGTGCGGTAGACGATGCAGTCGTCGGTGAAGTAGCCGCGATCGTTCAGCATCGCGGCATAGACCGAGCGGCCGGGATAGATCTTCGACATGTCGCGGGTGGTGATATAGTCGAGCACGGCAATGGCATGCGGCCCGACCAGATGCACCTTCTTGAGGCCGGAAACGTCCATGATGCCGGCCTTGGTGCGGATCGCGACATGTTCATCCGACATGTCCTTCTCGTAGGTCCAGGCGGTTCCCATGCCGCTCCAATCCTCGAGTTTCGATCCGAGAGCACGGTGCCGGTCCGCCAAGGCGGAGAAACGCCATGATAATGCCATTTCGTTCCCTCTTTTTCTTCTATGGAATATTTATTTCCTGACTATAATCGTCTTTCGCGCCTTGGCAAGCCGATCCGAAGGGTTTTTCTTGGCCGTCCGGATGGTATTTCG
>NZ_JBXSOO010000032.1:0-26391 GCF_057784515.1 Martinezella sp. CNPSo 3732 | reverse complement strand
CCAATTTTCCAGTTGCTTGACCAACAGCATGACAACGACGCCGATTGCGCCGCCAATCACTGTGGCCACAGGAGAGCCGCGATGCATGACATCAGGCAGAATTTCTCCGGCGGCAGCCGCAAACACGACGCCGGCGGCAAAATGCTGGATTGCACTGACAAGATTGGGGCCTGGCCGCGTATTCACGGCAACCGCGGCGCCCGCAATAGCGGCCGCAGCCGGGATCAATGTATAAACCCATGCCGATGCCGCCATAAAATTCCCCCGCCGCACGCACCAACGACTTTATCCAGTTTGGCCGGGAGCCAAAGAGGTCGCGGATAAATCGAGGCGTGCTGATCAAAGCACGAAACACATTGCGGTGAAATATGGAGAACCGGCTTTAAGCGGGTTGCGCTGCCTGTCGTTGCGCAGCAAGAGCGGCGAGATCGGCAGGCTTCAATTCAACGGATTCGCCGCAGCCACAGGCCGATGTCTGGTTCGGATTGGTGAAGATGAAGCCCGAGCGCAATGTCGTCGTCTCAAAGCCCATTTCTGTGCCGAGCAAATAGAGGACGGCCGATGGCTCGACCCAGACGCGAGCGCCATCGCGCTCGATCAGATCGTCCTTCGCATTCGGCTCGGTCACCAGGTCGATGGTATACTCCATCCCGGCGCAGCCGCCCTTCTTGATGCCGACGCGAACGCCCTTGGCATCGGGGCCGGAATTTTCGACGATCGCCTTAACGCGGGCTGCTGCCGCATCCGTCATGCTCATGATTGCGAAGCCCATGGGCTCATTCTCCTTCCGCAACCGGGGTCAAGATCCGGCGCTTCGAGTCTCAATGTAAAGCCGGCGGCCTAAAGCTTCAATACCAGCCGACGGCGACCTGCGCTTCTTCCGACATGCGATCCGGCGTCCACGGCGGATCGAAGGTCATGCTGACATCGACGCCGGAAACGCCTTCAACGGCGCCAACGGCATTTTCGACCCAGCCCGGCATCTCGCCGGCAACCGGGCAACCCGGTGCCGTCAAGGTCATAACGATCTTCACCATGCGGTCGTCTTCGATATCGATCTTGTAGACCAAGCCAAGTTCAAAGATATCGGCGGGAATTTCCGGATCGTAGACCGTTTTCAGCGCAGAGATGATGTCGTCGCTGAGGCGCGCCAGCTCATCTGCGGGGATGCTGGAATGCACGATCCCTTCGCGTACGTCGATCTTCTGTTCGCTTTCGTCGAGTGACATCGCTTGCCTCCTCAGGCAAAGAATTTCCGTGCATATTCCAGTGCATCGGCCAAGGCATCCACCTCGGCGCGCGTATTGTACATGCCGAACGATGCACGGCATGTGGAGGTGACGCCGAAGCGTTTCAAGAGCGGCTGGGCGCAATGCGTACCCGCGCGAACCGCCACACCCTGGCGGTCGATCACCATCGAGACGTCGTGGGAGTGTATTCCCGCCAGCTCGAAGGAGAAGATGCCACCCTTGCCGGGCGCCGTGCCGATGACGCGCAGCGAATTGATATCGCGCAACCGCTCCGCCGCATAGGCGGCAAGATCGGCCTCATGGCGCGCAATCGCCTCACGGCCGATACTGTCCATGTAATCAAGCGCATAGCCAAGACCGATCGCTTGAACGATCGGCGGCGTTCCCGCTTCGAAACGATGCGGCGGCTCGTTATAGGTCACGTTTTCCTCGGTGACGTCGAAGATCATCTCGCCGCCGCCCTGGAACGGCCGCATCTCGGCGAGCCGCTCCTTCTTGCCGTAGAGAACGCCGATGCCCGAGGGGCCGTAGAGCTTGTGGCCGGTCATGACGTACCAGTCGCAATCGATATCCTGCACGTCGACAGGCATATGCACAGCACCCTGCGAACCGTCGATCAAGACGGGAATGCCGCGCTCATGGGCGATGCGGCACACTTCCTTCACTGGAACGACAGTTCCAAGCGCATTCGACATATGCGTGATGGCGACGAGCTTCGTACGCTCCGTCAGGCTCTTTTCGAAATCCTCGATATGGAACGCGCCCTCGTCGTCGACTGGCACCCAGACGAGCTTCGCGCCCTGACGCTCGCGAATGAAATGCCACGGAACGATATTGGAGTGATGCTCCATGATGGAGACGACAATCTCGTCGCCCTCGCCAATCTTTGGCATACCCCAGCCGTAGGCGACCGTGTTGATGGCTTCCGTCGAGTTCTTGGTGAAGACGATGTCGTCGACCGACGGCGCATTCAGGAAGCGGCGCACCTTTTCGCGAGCCGCCTCATAGGCTTCCGTGGCGGCATTGGAGAGGAAATGCAGGCCACGATGCACATTCGCATATTCGTTGGAATAGGCATGCGAGATGGCATCGATGACGACCTGCGGCTTCTGCGCTGAGGCGCCATTGTCGAGATAGACGAGCGGCTTGCCATGCACCGTCTTCGCAAGGATCGGGAAATCCCGGCGAATGGCTTCGACATCATAGGCCGTTGCCGGCACGATCTTGTCCACGGGCTTTGCCTCCAATCAGGCGTGCTTTTCCAGCCAGGCCGAGATAACGCCTTCCAGCGCCTCGACCAGGGCTTCGTCTTCCAGTTCCTCGACGATCTCGGCCACAAAGGCGTTGACGAGCATGGCCCGCGCCTTTTTCTCCGGAATGCCGCGCGCCATCAGATAGTAGAGATGGTTGCCGTCGATATCCGCGACAGTGGCGCCATGGCCGCACTGTACGTCATCAGCGAAGATTTCAAGCTCCGGCTTCACCGAAAACTCGGCATCGTCGGACATCAGCAGCGTGTTGCAGGCCATCTTGGCGTCGGTCTTCTGCGCATCCGGTGCGACCCGGATCATGCCCTGGAAGACGCCGCGAGCGCCGTCGAACACGACATTACGGATAACTTCCGTGGAACCTGTGTTCGGAACATCATGACCAAGCACCATCGTCACGTCTGTATGCGTATCGCCGCCGAGCAGGTTGATCCCGCGCAGCGTCAGATCGGCGCCCTCGCCCGCTACCTTGATGTACAGCTCTTGGCGCACCAGCTTGCCGCCGGCGTTGATGACGAACAGCTTCAGCTTGGAATCTTCTCCGAGATCGATCCGGAGCTGGCCGAGATGGGTATCTTCGCTGCCCTGCTCCTGCAGGATAATCCAGGTGATTTCGGACCCTTTGCCGATCTTGACTTCGCTGACCGAGGAAACCAGCGCAGCTGCACCTTCGACCGCCTGATGACGCTCGATAAAGGTCGCCTTGACGTCGGCACCGAAAGTAACCGGCAGGCGGCTGTGGATCTGGCCGCCGGCATGGATGAACTGCACTTCGAGCGGCGCATCGAGTTCGGTGCCGTCAGGAAAATCGATGACATAGCCGTCACGCACGAAGCTCGCATTGATGCGCCCGATAGCGTCATCCTTGCCAAGCGCTTCGAGTCCGACGGCGGCCGTGCCGTTGATCAGGCTGTCGGCGTAGCGTGCAACGGTCAGATTCTTCACCGAAGCCTTATCACTTGCCTTGCCCTGCAGAACCGCGATGACAGGCGATCCTTCGACTGTCGCCGACAACGCTTCGACAAGGCCCTTGCCGATATCGCTCGGAACCAGGCGCAGCAGGTTCTTGAAATCGGTATAGTGCCAAGCCTCGACGCGGCGCGTCGGCAGGCCGGCGGTCTTCAGCTCGTCCAGCAGGCGATCGCGGACTGCAAAGACTTCGCCGTCACCGGGCAGATCGCCCATCTGGTCGTTATACGCCTCGATCAGCGCCGTCTCCGCGGCGGTGAGGCGGTTCGTCGTCTGAATGTTCATCGACTGTCCTTTCCGCCTCGATCAGGCTGCAGCACCGATGATATCGGCATAGCCATTGGCTTCGAGTTCATGCGCCAGCGTCTTGTCGCCGGACTTGATCACCTGGCCCTTGTAGAGGACGTGAACGGTGTCTGGAACGATGTAGTCGAGCAGGCGCTGATAGTGGGTGATGACGATGACGGCGCGGTCCGGAGAACGCAGCGCGTTGACGCCATCGGCAACGATCTTGAGCGCGTCGATGTCGAGGCCGGAATCGGTTTCGTCGAGCACGCAAAGCTGCGGCTCCAAGAGCGCCATCTGCAGGATTTCAGCGCGCTTCTTTTCACCGCCGGAAAAGCCGACGTTCAACGGACGCTTCAGCATGTCCATGTTGATCTGCAGCTTAGCGGCAGCGTCCTTGACGCGACGCAGGAAATCCGGCGTCGTCAGCTCGTCTTCGCCACGTGCCTTACGCTGCTCGTTCAGAGCAACCTTGAGGAACTGCATGGTGGCGACGCCGGGGATTTCCACGGGATACTGAAACGCCAGGAAGATGCCCTTGGCGGCGCGCTCAGCAGCATCGAGCTCCAGGATGCTCTCGCCGTTATAGAGGATATCACCCTCGGTGACTTCATAGTCCTCGCGGCCGGCGAGAATGTAGGAGAGCGTCGACTTGCCGGAGCCGTTCGGGCCCATGATAGCGGCGACTTCGCCTGCCTTCACAGTCAGGTTCAGGCCGCGAATGATCTCGGTGCCGTCTTCGGCGATACGGGCGTGCAGGTTCTTGATTTCAAGCATTTTAGTATCCTATCGCAGGAATGAAGGTGCGGCGCGCGCGGCGCGCCAAAGCTAATTCTGTTTCGAGTGCGTCAGCCGACGCTGCCTTCGAGCGAGATGCCGATCAGCTTCTGTGCTTCGACGGCAAATTCCATCGGCAGCTCCTGCAGCACTTCCTTGACGAAGCCGTTGACGATCAGCGCGATCGCCGCTTCGGTTGGGATGCCACGCTGCAGGCAATAGAACAGCTGATCCTCGGAGATCTTCGACGTCGTGGCTTCGTGCTCGAACTGAGCGGACGAGTTCTTCGCCTCGATATAAGGCACCGTATGCGCACCGCACTTGTCGCCGATGAGCAGTGAGTCGCACTGCGTGAAGTTACGTGCGTTCGACGCCTTGCGGTGAGCCGAAACCTGGCCGCGATAGGTGTTCTGCGAGACGCCGGCGGCGATGCCCTTCGAAACGATGCGGCTCGAGGTGTTCTTGCCGAGATGGATCATCTTGGTGCCGCTGTCGACTTGCTGATGGCCGTTCGAAACCGCGATCGAGTAGAACTCGCCGCGGCTGTCGTCGCCGCGCAGAATGCAGGACGGATATTTCCAGGTGATGGCAGAGCCGGTCTCGACCTGCGTCCAGGAGATCTTGGAGCGATGGCCGCGGCAATCGCCACGCTTGGTGACGAAGTTGTAGATGCCGCCCTTGCCGTTCTTGTCGCCCGGATACCAGTTCTGGACGGTCGAATACTTGATCTCGGCATCATCGAGCGCAACCAGTTCGACGACGGCGGCATGCAGCTGGTTTTCGTCGCGCTGCGGCGCCGTGCAGCCTTCGAGATAGGAGACGTAGGCTCCCTCTTCGGCGATGATCAGCGTGCGCTCGAACTGACCGGTGTTCTTCTCGTTGATGCGGAAGTAGGTCGACAGCTCCATCGGGCAACGGACACCCTTCGGCACGAAGACGAAGGAGCCATCGGTGAAGACGGCCGAATTCAGCGTCGCATAGAAATTATCCGAGGTCGGCACGACGGAGCCGAGATATTTGCGCACCAGTTCCGGATGCTCGCGGATGGCTTCCGAGATCGACATGAAGATCACGCCGGCCTTCTTCAGCTCTTCCTTGAAGGTGGTGACAACCGAGACGGAGTCGAATACCGCATCGACGGCGATCTTCGGCTTTTCGACGCCGGCAAGAATCTCCTGCTCGCGCAGCGGAATGCCGAGCTTCTCGTAGGTCTTCAGCAGCTCCGGGTCGACGTCGTCGAGCGACTTCGGGCCGGCGAACTTCTTCGGCGCAGCGTAATAGTGAATGTCGTTGAAGTCGATCTTCGGGTAGTCGACGCGCGCCCATGTGGGCTCTTCCAGCGTCAGCCAACGGCGATAGGCTTCAAGGCGCCATTCGAGCATCCAATCCGGCTCCTGCTTCTTGGCGGAGATGAAGCGGATGATGTCTTCGGAAAGACCCTTGGGAGCCTTTTCCACCTCGATCGTGGTCTCGAAACCATACTTATACTGGTCCACGTCGATCTGGCGAACCTGATCGACCGTTTCCTGGACTGCAGGCATTTCGTTCTCCAATCTCGCCGGATCCAAGGTCCGGCAGCTTGTCAACGTTGCGGCAGACTTATGTCTGCCCCCTATGTAGTCGGCCAAAAGGGACTTTTCACCCCGCTTGGCAAGCGGAAATTTCGGTTTCCGCAAAATTGTGGTCGTCAGGCCGCCGCACCCGCCAGCTTGCGCCTTGCCGCGATGCGGGAAAACGCAGCGACTGCGCGGTCGATATCCGCTTCGGTCGTGGTCGGCCCCAGCGAAATGCGCAGCGCCCCAAGCTTGGGATCGCAGCCCATCGCCACGAGCACATGGCTCTCTCCGACCTTACCGGAGGAGCAGGCAGATCCCGCAGAAATCGCCACGCCTTCCAGATCGAAGGCGATCTGGCCGGTTTCGGATTTCAGTCCCGGCAGCGTGAAGAAGCTGGTGTTCGGAACACGCGGGCCATCCTTTCCATGAATGATGACATCCGGCGCTGCAAGCTCCATGCCCGCCTCCAGCCGGCTGCGCAACGAGGCGATCGCAGCATTGCGAACCTCGAAATCTGCGGCAGCGGCCTCGGCAGCAGCACCAAAGCCGATGATGGCAAGCGTGTTTTCCGTTCCCGAGCGATGGCCCTTTTCCTGGCCGCCGCCATGAATCAGCGGCTTCGGCATCAGCACCTCGCCGCGCGAGACGAGCGCGCCGGCACCCTTGGGACCGCCGATCTTGTGGGATGAGACGATCAGAAAATCCGCGCCGATCGCATTGATATCGATCGGAACGCGACCAGCCGCCTGAACGGCATCTACCACGAAGAGGCCGCCCGCGGCCTGCACAAGCTTGGCCGCTTCGCCGACAGGCTGGACAATTCCGGTCTCGTTGTTGGCGAGCATGATGGCAACCATCGGCAAGCCGCTCGCCTTGTCGTGGGCAGCGAGCATGGCCTCCAGTACAGCAAGATCGACCGTACCGTCCGGCCTCACCGGTATTTCGCTGACATTATCCCTGACAAATCGGCCGCCTTCGCGCACGGCCGGATGCTCGATGGCCGATATATAAAGGTGGCTGACGACAAGCGGCGTGCGCCCCATGCGGAATTCCGGCGTCAGCACCATATTCGCCGCCTCGGTGGCACCGCTTGTAAAAACCACATGGGCAGGTTCGGCGCCCGTAAGAGCCGCAACCTGCCGGCGTGCGGCCTCGACAGCTGCGCGCGCTGCCCTACCTTCACCGTGAACGGAATTGGGGTTGCCTTGAATATCCATAGCACGCAGCATGGCTTCACGGGCCGCCGGATGGAGCGGTGCGGTAGCATTCCAGTCGAGATAGAGGCGTGTTGCCGCCATAATCTTCTTCCTGCGCGACTTTGCTTTGCTGCGGCCGGCTCATTTTCCTTGAAATTTCAGCCGGGCATGCCTTATGACACGTTCCACAAACCGTTGCACAGACAACGCGCGGACCACCGCATCAAGTTTCGAATTGTTCTAAACTGCGTTCTAGAAAAGATGAGCGCATTCGTCAAGTCAACTTGCTGCGTGCCGTAGGGTTTGAACGCAGAAAAAGAAGAGCCGGAGTATCGATGCCCGAAGTAATTTTCAACGGCCCCGCGGGTCGCCTTGAAGGCCGCTATCAGCCCTCCAAGGAAAAGAGCGCCCCGATCGCGATTATCCTTCATCCCCATCCGCAGTTCGGCGGCACGATGAACAATCAGGTGGTCTACCAGCTCTTCTATATGTTCCAGAAGCGCGGCTTCACCACGCTCCGCTTTAATTTCCGCGGCATCGGCCGCAGCCAGGGCGAGTTCGACCACGGCGCCGGCGAGCTTTCCGATGCAGCATCGGCACTCGACTGGGTGCAGAGCCTTCATCCTGATTCGAAGAGCTGTTGGGTTGCCGGCTATTCCTTCGGCGCCTGGATCGGCATGCAGCTCCTGATGCGTCGCCCCGAGATCGAAGGCTTCATGTCGATCGCGCCGCAGCCGAATATCTACGATTTCTCCTTTCTCGCACCCTGCCCCTCGTCCGGCCTGATCATCAACGGCGATGCCGACAAGGTTGCTCCGGAAAAGGACGTCAACGGCCTCGTCGAGAAGCTGAAGACGCAGAAGGGTATCCTGATCATGCACAAGGTCGTGCCGGGAGCCAACCACTTCTTCAACGGCCAGGTCGAAACGCTGCTCGGCGAATGCGAGGATTATCTCGACCGTCGCCTGAACGGCGAACTGGTGCCGGAACCGGCCGCCAAGCGCATTCGCTAGGAGGCAGCGCCCCTCAGAGCGTTTCCGCCGTTCTTTGAAACACGGAAACGCTCAATCCTGCTGTTTTACGCATTCCGGTCGAAAATCCACTGCGCATTTTTGCCGGAACTGCTCCTAGCGTGACATCCTGAAACAAAGGCCTGCAGTGCCACTGACAACGATCGGCGCTTCGTACTGCATGCCGATTTTTTGTAGAACCCGCTGCGAAGTAATGTTTTCCGGATGCGTGAAGGCGATAAACCGGTCAGCAAAGCCGCGGCGGAAAAACCACTGCGCGAGGGCGCCGGCTATCTCCGTGGCGTAGCCGTTGCCCCAGGCATCCTGCCGAAGCGAATAACCGAGTTCGAACTCACCCCGTCCGCGCTCCTGGAAGCGCGAAAAGCCGGCGCGGCCGATAAAGCGTCCGTCCTCTCGTCGCAGCATCTTATATTTGGTCACGCCATCTCGCGCATGTTCATCGAACCAGCTTTTCAGCCGCTCCTCGGCCTTCTCCAGCGTCCAAGGAGCCGCGCCCGAGAGATAGCGCGTGGTCTCGATCGTCGAATGCAATTGCCGAATCGCTTCGGCATCACCCTTGTCCCACATCGTCAGAACGAGGCGTGGGGTTTCGAGTATGATGGTTTGACTCATCTGCCTTGCCTGTATTCGTGATGGATCTGCTTCCTGCCGTAACGTGTATGGCGACCCCGATTGACAACCGGCCGGTCAGTGCTAACCGCTCGGCCTGATTTCAACAAGTCGATCAAGCGACAATATCGCGTGCGAAGGCCCGCCGAAGCGGGCCTTCAGATTATCACTTGATATCGTCCGTCAGTGACATGCCGGCAGGCCGGGAGCGCCGCATTTCTTCTTTTCCGGAGGCTTCTGCGGCGGAGGCGGAGGTGGTCTCTTCACCTGCTGCTGCACGACCTTCGGCTGCGGTTGCGGTTGCGGCCTGGGCTGAGCCTGTGGCTTTGGTGCCTGCGCCACCACATGCGGCGCGGGTTTGGGTTGCGCAGGAGCCGGATTGGCTTGCCGGGGCGGCGCAGCAGCAACATGCGGCTGATTGTTGACCCGAGGCGGATTGTTGGGGATCGCCTTGGGCTTCGCCAGAGTTCTGGCGGCGACAGCCGGCGCTACCGGGGCATGCACATTGGGCTTCGGTGCAGCGGCAACCGGATTCGGTTTGCCGCCCGGCATTGCTTGCGGTGCCGGTGTCTTGGCAATCTGGTTTTGCCCCTTCACGGCAGGCGCATTACCAACGGCCGGCAGCGGTTGTCCCTTGGCACCGGGAAGTGCATGTGTATTGGCGTTCGGCGTAGCCTGAGGCTGTTGAGCCTGTTTCGTCTGCGCCGCGCCAGGATTGACCGGCAGCTTGCCCGTGGCTGGCAAAGGCTGACCGTTCGCGCCGGGAAGCGCGTGCGCATTGGCATTCGTGCCTTGATGGGCAGGTTGAGTGGCAACAGCCGGATTATGCACCGCATTCGGCGCAGCTTGCGGCGGTTGCCCCTGCTTCGTCTGAGCCGTCCCCTGATTGACGGGCGGCTTGCCACCAGCCGGCAGCGGCTGACCATTGGCGCCAGGAAGCACGTGGGCAGCGGCATTTCCGCCTTGCGGCTGCGCCGACGGCGCCGCCGCCGGAGCAACTCCAGGCACCGTCTTGACGGCCGCGGCGGGATTCTGCCTTTGTATGACAGCGGCCTTCTTCTGCACCGATGGCGGCAGGGCAACATGCAGTGCCGCGGCACCCGCGCCGGCAAGGACAGCGGCTCCGGCGATCTTCTGCCCTGTCGTCAATCCCGGAGTTGCCGGTGCAGCTCCATTTTCGTTGGTCGTGGTAGTGGTATTGTTGTTGATGACCGTCGTGTTGTTCACGACCGTATTGTGGATGTTGTTGAAGATGACGTTGTTTTCCGGCGGCGCGACATCACGCGGCGGCTCCACCCAATCAGGGACCGGAACGTAGGTCGGCGCCGGCAACACGTAGAGATCGACCGCGGGCTGCGGCGGCGGCAGCACGACGAAATCCGGCGGCGGCGGTGCCAGGAAGACGACGGGCGGCGGCGGGGCATAACCGAAATCGGCATCATCGAAATAAAGCACGGGACGGTCGACATAGACCACTTCCGGCGGTGGCGGCGGCGGCACATCATACTCGATCACGGTGAAGGACGGCGGCGGCTCGAGGGCTGCCTCGAAATGTTCGAGACGGCGGCGGGCATCCCAGACGTGGGGACCACGCGGATAACGACTGAGATAGGACCAATAGGCCTCGGGCGTATCAGCAATCCAGGTCTCGCGCCAGGTGATAGCCTCGCGGCGGGCGGCGACAATGGCGCGGACACGCCTGACCATGGAATCGTTCGGATAGGCAGCGAGGAAATCCTCATAGCCCTGCAGCGTGTCGCGATCGAGCGCGGCGAAATAGGCATCACGCTCGTCGAAATCGCGAATGGGCTTCGTCCGGTTTGCCACATCCTCGGTGCTCGGCACAGCAGCAGCCGGCGCATTCGGACCGCGATCGAAGAAAGTGAAGGCGTTCTTGAATTTGGAGGCATCCCAGGAAATCTCGGCGCCCTTGGTCAAGTCGCCGACCCGCAACCGTGTGCGATCGAAGACGTCATCAAGCGAAAGGCCGCCAACACGGATCATCTCAGCCAGCGCATGCGCGTAGGAACCATAGGGACCGGCCTCCTGCGGTGCGACTGTGCCGGGCGCGGCATTGAACGCGATCAACTGATTGGCATCGGGATCGACCAGCGCCAGACCGCCGGCCAGCGGCTGACTGGACTGCACGAAGGGATTGGCCCTCGCCGCATCCAGCACGACAATGCTGCCGCGATTGTTGATGGCGGACAGCGACTTCGTGAAGTCGCTCACGCGGACCGCCTGGACAGGGACATCCGTGGCGTTGGCGATCTGTGCATCGACAGGCACGAAATAATTGTCGCCCTGATATTGCACACCGTAGCCCGCCAGATAGACGAAGACGACGGTGTTAGGGCCTGACGCGTTGGCTTTCGTCAGAAAGTCGCGCATCGCATCGCGCAACCCGTTCTGGTCGAGGTCGCGCGCGCCGATCACATCGAAGCCCGCGGCCTGCAGCGTTTGCGCGATCAGGCCGGCATCGTTGGCCGGCGTCGGAAGCGCGCCCACTGTGTAGGCGGCATTACCGACGACAAGCGCTATTCTCTTTTCAGGGGAACCCTGAGCTTCGGCCGGATTCGCAGCAGCAATACCGGCCAAAACCAACATCATGGCAAAAAATGCCCAGATCGTCTTTTTGGATGACAATCCCATCTTCGAAAGCAGAGGCGACATACCGGTTTCTTTCGCGAAACATGAGGTGCGTACGGGGATCAACAGGAAATCACTAGGATTTGATTCGGGCGAATGCGCGGCTTATTCCCGGCGGCTTCGCGGCGATGTTACGGTCTATTGACGTTCAGAAGCATCCGTTTACAAACGCGCCGCCCTGCGACGCGTGTCGAAACTTGATCTCGCCCCCACCAAAATGGTGACGCGCCGGTAAATCGGTGATAAACGCGCCCCGCGACATCAAACAATAGCGACTTCACCGCATCCTCCAAGGTTGCGGCCTCGAGAGACCAAGATCATGGCTGAGTTCAAATCCGATTTCCTGCGCACCCTGCAAGAGCGCGGCTTCATTCATCAGATTTCCGATGAAGCCGGCCTCGACGATCTTTTCGCCAAGGAAACCGTGACTGCCTATATCGGCTTCGATCCAACGGCATCGAGCCTGCATGCAGGCTCACTGATCCAGATCATGATGCTGCACTGGATGCAGGCGACCGGCCATCGGCCAATTTCCCTGATGGGTGGCGGCACCGGCATGGTCGGCGACCCATCCTTCAAGGAAGAGTCCCGCCAGCTCATGACGATCGACACGATCGAGAACAATATTGCTTCGATCAAGCGCTGCTTCTCGAACTACCTCACCTATGGCGAGGGTCCGAAGGACGCGTTGATGATCAACAACGCCGAATGGCTGCGCTCACTGAATTATCTCGAATTCCTGCGCGATGTCGGCCGGCATTTTTCCGTCAACCGCATGATGTCCTTCGACAGCGTGAAGACGAGACTTGACCGCGAACAGTCGCTGTCGTTCCTCGAATTCAACTACATGATCCTGCAGGCCTACGACTTCGTCGAACTGGCCAAGCGTTACGATTGCCGCCTGCAGATGGGCGGCTCGGATCAGTGGGGCAATATCGTCAACGGCATCGATCTCGGTCACCGTATGGGGACAAAGCAACTCTTCGCCTTGACGTCGCCGTTGCTGACAACAGCCTCCGGCGCCAAAATGGGCAAGTCTGCCACCGGCGCGGTCTGGCTGAATGCCGACCTGCTCTCGGCCTATGACTTCTGGCAGTACTGGCGCAACACCGAGGACGCCGACGTTTCGCGCTTCTTGAAGCTCTACACGACGCTGCCGATGGATGAGATCGCTCGCCTCTCCGCGCTTGCCGGTTCGGAGATCAACGAAGTCAAGAAGATCCTTGCGACCGAAGTCACCGCAATCCTTCACGGCCGCGCGGCAGCCGAGCAGGCTGCCGAAACCGCGCG
Source organism: Martinezella sp. CNPSo 3732 (assembly GCF_057784515.1). Taxonomy (NCBI): domain Bacteria; kingdom Pseudomonadati; phylum Pseudomonadota; class Alphaproteobacteria; order Hyphomicrobiales; family Rhizobiaceae; genus Martinezella; species Martinezella sp. CNPSo 3732. Next base: position 13,511 of record NZ_JBXSOO010000032.1, on the reverse strand, counting down.
CAAGACCTTCGAGGAAGGCGGTCTTTCGGAAAATCTGCCGTCGATCGATGTTCCCGCATCCGAACTCGAAGCTGGCATCGGCCTGCTGGCCCTGATCGTGCGCGCCGGCCTTGCCGGTTCGAACGGCGAAGCTCGCCGCCACGTCCAGGGCGGCGCAGTGCGCATCAACGACCAGCCCATCAGCGACGAACGCAAGATCATCGGCAGCGGCGAAGTCACCGCCGATGGCGTCATCAAGCTCTCGCTCGGCAAGAAGAAGCACATCCTGATCCGCCCGGCCGCTTGAGCGTCCGGATAGGAAGAGACGAAGAGAGCCGGCGCCCTCGCGCCGGCTTTATCATTTGGGCCAGCGCGGATGCATAGTATTATCAACGCTGGCCGGATGATTTTTTCATTCCCATGTCGGATTGCGGCCTGCCCATTCGTCCTCAGCTCAGACCATGTGCATGGAGGTGACTTATGGATGAATTGCCGGTGATCAAAACGAGGCGTAAAGGCCGAAACCTTACGCAAAGCATGCTGATTCCAAGCGAAGGCATGATCATCCGCGCACTCTGGGCGGCACCGCCGGGGCTATTGTCTGACATTGCGGACTTGAGACAGGCACTTGCCAGGCAGTATGGCGCGGATGCCTGCTGCCCTGTCACCGTTCAGCGACATCTGGTTCAGATCAGCCAGAGCGGCACGGCTCCATTCTGGCGCATCGTGGACCCTGATCGACCATTCGCCAAGCGCATGAGCGGTGGGCCGGAGCGCATACGCGAGCGACTGGCGGAAGAAAGATAGTCCACCTATCTCTCCACTATCGAAAGGCGGCAGCCTCGGCTTCGCGCCGCTTCAATACTCAAATATCTGCCTGAAAACGCCCGGCGCGATGATCGAGAGAGGATTGATCTGCAGGTTCGATTTCTCGATCGTACCGGTCAGCCTGAAGGTAATGCCGATCAAGCCGCGATCGCTGCCATTGCCCAGGATGAAGCCGACGATCGGAACTTCCGCGAACAGCCGGTTCAGGCCGTAGGCGGGCATGAAGGTTCCCGTCATGTCCATCTTACCGTTGGCATCCTTCAGCACGCCCTGGAAGGTTGCCCCGACCTGCACGCCCCGGACGACGCCGTTTTCGACGGAGAGCACCCCATCGCGCATCACCAGCCGCGCAAAGCCGCGCTCGAAATTCTGCGAACGCGTATCGATATTCTGCTTCACAGCCGAATTCAGGCTTTTGCCGTTCTTTCCGCTCGGCGTCGATACGATGGTCGAGAGTTTCTTGTCATCGATGATGGAGAAGTTGCGGATGTCGAGCGAGCCGTCCCAGTCATCCTGCCCGATCGAGCGCAGCGACAGATTGAGCAGCCCACCTTGCAAATGTTTGTAGAGGTCGGTGAAGCGCGCAACCGCACCGGCGTCGCCGCTTGTGATACGGATGACGCCATTGGCGCCTTTGCTCATCTGGGTGACGAGCGCTTCGCCGCTACGGGTTATGCCGGAAAAATCGGCAGCTGTCGTCTTGCCGCCGGAGATCGAATAGACGCCTTTGACATTGCCGATGGTCTCATCGTTGAAGCCGATGACCTTGTCGAGATTGGCGCGAACGGTTGCGCTCGCCGAAGCGTCTCCGTCCGAACTCTGCTGGCCGCCCGATGTGGACGCCTTCAGGCGCGCAAGGATCGGACGTATGTCGGCGGAATTGCCCGATATCGCGACGTCGTAGCCGCCACTCTTGCCCCGCTTCAGCGAAAGCGCGAAATCATCGAGCGCCGAGAGCTTCACGCTGTCGAAGCTTGCCGAGGTGAGACTCCCCTTGCTAATCAGAAGATCGCCGCTGGCGCCGAACCCATCCCCCTTGAGCATGAAATTCTTGAGCGTCGTCTGGCTGTCCGGACCGGATGCCTCGAACTGCGCAGTCGCCGCAATGCCGCTGCCCTTCGACCAGCCGACCCACGGCACGGTCAGAGCCGCTTTGCCGAGATCGACCTTGACGCCCTGGCGATCATCGTCGATGCGAGTCAACTCCACTTTGACAGGCCCGTCAACTATGTCCCGAAGTCCGGGCAGAACGGTGTTGCGCTGCGCATCGGTCAGCGTCGCCGTGATCACGCGGGCGCGCTTGACGGTCGATTTGCTGTCGGTCGGTTCCACCATATCGATCTGGGCCGGAATACTGTCGATCTGGGCCTGAGCTTGCAGATGCACGGATTGCGGATCGGCCGAAATCACACCGGTCAGATTGTCGATCTTGCGATTGTTCATCGGCTTCAAGAGATCGACATTGTCGAGATTGAGCTTTGCCTGCCAGTCCGGCGGAGGCGGCTGCTGATCCTTGATAAGCCCTATCCTGGCATCGACCTTGGCGACGATCTTGCCGTTGAAATCCTCCGGCTTGAATTCGGTCCGCTGCAGGACCTCAAGAGGCTTATAGGTCAGAAGTTCGCCGATCGCATCGCCGGAGCCTGAAATCGTCAAATCAAGATCGGCCATCAGCGGCTTGTCGTAAGTCGCCGGGATCGAGAAGCTGCTGTCACTCAGCGTGATCGTACGGCCTGTCGGAAAATAGGACGTGGCCGTGGCGATATTGACGACCATATTCGGACCGGTCAGATCGAAATGCGCCTTGGTATCGCGCAACGGCGGGATTTCGCCTGGAATATTCATCCGCGCGCCGTCGATATCGAAGGCAATATGCAGCTCGTTTTTGCCAAGCTGCAGCTTGCCGGTCTGTGCCGCCTCTCGCAGCCGGCCAGCCGGAATGAAGACCGATATGGCGGCATTGGTTACCGAGCCACCGAAAAGATTGCTCTCGACCCAGATCCTGGGTTTCGAAGCCATCCAGAAAGGCCACAGTTGTTTGACAACAGCCGTATCCAGCTTGTCCGCACGGCCACCGAAACTGATCTCCGGCGAACTATCACCGAGCTTCATATGCAGGGAGCCGAAAAGCGCGCCCTGCGGCGTCGATATGCCAAGATTGTCGAACTGAAATTCCTTGGTCGCAGAAAAGAACCGCCCCGTGGCGCGACCGTCGAAGCTGATGGGCTTCTCCCCCGAGAGAGATGAAGCGGCGACGCCGTCCTTAATCACGAAATCTATGCCGAAACCCTTGCCTGCATTGGCATCGACACGATCGAGATCGATGATCGCACCGGAAAAAGGTGCGATCGTCCGGAGAAACTGCGCTTTCGAAGGCGCAATCTCCAGGGTCTGGTGATCAAAGTTATACGCGAGGTTGATATCGGCCTGCGTCAACTCCTGCGCATCATGGTCCATATAGAGGACGCCGGGTTGGACATTGATGGTGGCGCTCAACTTCGGATCGACGCCTGCGTCGCCCCTGACGGCCGAAAGCGTGACGTCTCCGAAGGTCGTCAGACCCTGCCGTGGCGTCCCGTTCGGGTCATAGGTCATCGTGAGGGGCTTGAGATCGAGATTGGATATCCTGGCCGCCAGCGACGAGCTATGACCGGCCTCATTTTGATCCGCCCTCACATCCAGGAGCGCCACGGACCCATTGAGCGCGACCTGGCCATAGAGATGCAGAGAATCCGGCGCCGCCCGCTCGAATGTAAGGCTGTCGACGACGAGGGAGATCGGCTCACCCTCCTGTCGTGCCAGCTTCATCGAGAAGCCGGAAATGCGCACGGAATTCGTGCCGCCTCGCTGGACGAAATGTTCGAGGAAATCGAGATTGTCAAAGGCTGCGTTCAGAGCCTTGGGCAAAGCATCGACGCGCAAGGCGGTCAAATCCACCGGGTCGCCTTGCGGCAGCAGCGAGGTGTCGAGCGCGATTCCCTCCGCCGCAACGCTTGCCACTTCCACTCTACCCTCGATGAGGGCCAGCGGGTCCAGTTCCATGTTGACGGCTGACATCGTCGACAGATGCTTGCCGCTCTCCTGATCGACGACATTGACGTCGCGTGCCTCCAGCGCAAGGCGCAGATCGGAGGTAAAGCGGATCACGGTCGCGCCGACCTCTGCCTTGTAGCGCGGGCCGATGGCCTGATCGAGGGCCGCTTGCGCTTTTTGGGATAGCGGCGCATCGAAGATTCCGCCTTCGATGGTCGCGATGACGGCGCCGAGAATAATGGCGAGAAAGGCGAAGAAAATCAGTGTCATGCGGCAGACATGCCAAACATGCGAGCGCTTGCGGCGAGCGCGCTCCGGCACATGCACGATCAACGGATCTTCGACCTGAGCGGACGGCAGATGGTCGAGCGACACGAGATCCTTTTTGCGGAATGTTACCTTTTCGCCTCGGATCACTCCTGCGCGTGCCTTTCGCTTATACAATTTTGTTGGTGACGCTGCGTCCCATTGGACGGCACACGCGAGCAGTATATATGCCTTCCCTCAAGTGTCATCTAAAAAACCGGCAAAAGAAAGGTTTTCCCGTGGCGGAAGTTTTTCCGATTCAACTGAACACCGGCGACAAGGCACCGGATTTCGATCTCCCGCGCGATGGCGGCGAGCGCGTTCGCCTTGCCGATTTTGCCGGCAAGCCGCTGGTGATCTATTTCTACCCGAAGGACGATACGACCGCCTGCACGACAGAATCGATTACCTTCACGGCACTGTCAGCCGATTTCGCAAAGCTCGGCGTCGCCCTCCTCGGCGTCTCGCCTGACACGGTGAAAAGCCACGACAAATTCGTCAAAAAGCATGTGCTTTCCGTGCCGCTCGCCTCCGACGAGGAAAAGACCATGGCAATGGCCTATGGCGTCTGGCGCGAAAAGAGCATGTATGGCCGCACCTATATGGGTGTGGTGCGTTCGACTTTCCTGATCGATGCCGATGGGCGCATCGCTGCAATATGGGATAAGGTCAAGGTCGCTGGACACGCCGAAGCCGTTCTGGCGGCAGCCAGGGAGCTCTGAGGGCATGCCCGGCAGTCCCGAAACCATCACGTCGCTGCGCGGCGGCGCCATTGCCGCGATCCGTTCGGCCGATCTCGATCTGAAGACCGAGCTCGCCCAGGAATCGGCGACACGTTGGTTTGCCCGCACCCTGTCGTTGCGCTCGCCGCTTGACCCGCCGCTCGCCGATCGGCCTGGTCGTCCGGAAAAGCCGGAACTGGTGCCGCCGAAAAACATGGAGAAGCGCTCGCTGCATACGCTGAAAGGCCGCATCGCGCTCTTGCATGCTATTGCCCATATCGAGCTGAATGCCGTCGATCTTGCATTGGACATCGTGGCCCGTTTTGCAACGGGTCCGGTCCCCAATTCCTTCTTCGATGGCTGGATGCAGGTTGCCTTCGAGGAAGCCAAGCATTTTCGCATGGTGCGGGCGCGCCTGCGCGAACTAGGCGCAGACTATGGCGATTTGCCCGCGCATGATGGCCTCTGGCAGGCGGCCCATGCGACTCGCACCGATCTGACCGCGCGCCTGGCCGTCGTGCCGCTGATTCTTGAAGCCAGGGGGCTCGACGTGACGCCGGCCCTTCAGGCGAAGATGCGCGAAACCGGCGATCTCGAAAGCGCCGCCGTCCTAGATGTCATCTACAATGACGAGAAAGGCCATGTTGCCGTCGGTGCGAAATGGTTTCGCTTCCTCTGCGCTCGGGAGAAGCGCGATCCGGCTCGAACCTTCCAGGAACTGGTCCGCGCCAACTTCCGCGGTTCGTTGAAGGCCCCCTTCAATGACATCGCGCGGGCGGAAGCCGGGCTGACGCCGTCCTTCTATCGCTCCCTGACATCTACAAGCAATGCCTGATATACTACTAGCAACAAGCGGCTTTTCCGGCATTTAATACTGCAATAGAAAGCATTCGTTAACCATAATGTCGTGTACTTCCATCGGGTGCCAACGGGCACCGATTGGGAGAGTCTCGGTGACAGCAAAGCCTCAGAACCGGGTTTTCGGCAAGCAACAACGGCATCACACCATCATCCTCGCCAGCGGCGATACGGTGCGCCATATGACCGTGCGCCCATGGATGGCCGCGGTCGCCGTCTGCATGGTCGGGGTCTTTTCGATCGGCTATCTTCTTGCGACCTCCTACCTAGTCCTGCGTGACGATCTCATCGGCGCGACGATGGCCCGCCAGGCGCGCATGCAATATGACTATGAAGATCGCATCGCCGCGCTGCGTGCCCAAGTCGACCGCGTCACCTCGCGCCAACTCCTGGATCAGCAGGTCGTGGAGGAGAAGGTCGACAAGCTGATCGAACAGCAGCAGCAACTTTCCTCACGCAACGGCAAGCTCAGCACTCTTCTCGACCGGGCAGAGAATTCCGGCCTGACCGACAAGAGCGTGCATCCAGATGCCAACGCTGCCGTGCCAAAGAATGAACATGCCCAACTGACCTCACCAAAGGCAATCGAAAAGCTTCTCCTGAGCGGCAAGCCGGCTGACGCCACACCCGACAACTCCACGCTCGCCTATGTCCCTGCCCCCGAAACCGTCGCCGACCGTGCCGATCGGGTCTTCTCCAAGGTGACGCTGTCGCTGAAGCACATTGAGCAGGATCAATTGTCCCGCATCCGCAATCTCACCGCTGGTGCGTCAGAAACCGCCAACGAGATCCAATCGATTATGCAGAACGTCGGGATCAGGGTTCCGAACGAGGTCGCCAATGCTGCTCGTGAAGACACGGATGGCGGCGTTGGGGGGCCTTATGTGCCGCCTGAGAATGTCGATCAGTTCGAACAGTCCATGGCGGAGCTCGATACCGCTTTGACGCATCTGGAGACGGTGCGGGGTGCCGCCGAAAGCCTGCCATTCCGCAATCCGGCGCCGGGCAAGCTCATTACCAGCCCTTTCGGTAACCGCAAGGATCCCTTCTTTGGCACGCTGGCCCTCCACACCGGCACGGATTTTCATTTCAGCCCCGGTGAGAGGATCAAGGCCACCGCCCCCGGCAAAGTGGTTTCGGCGGGCTGGACTGGCGGGTACGGCAACATGGTGGAGATCGACCACGGCGACGGCATCTCCACCCGCTATGGACATATGGAACAGGTGCTCGTCAAAGTTGGCGACAAGGTCGGCGCCGGCGATGCGATCGGTCTTGCCGGGAGCACCGGGCGCTCGACAGGAACACATCTGCATTATGAAGTGCGCGAGAACGGACATGCCATAGACCCGATGTATTTCATCGGTGCCGGCACGAAACTCGCAAGTTACATCAGCGGATTGGGCGCAATTTAGCTGCGGGAATTGTGACAAACGCGCAACAAAGATGGCACTAATCCGAAAATTGCGTTATGAATGAACTTCAGGCCTGTTGAAGCGCCTGCTTTCCTTGACTTCCCGGATATTTGGTTCTATGTCGCGCTGCATTGCGGCACGCTCCTGTGTGTCGACTCATGGTGTTCGACTGAACCAAGACGGAATTAGTTTTCCCTTTGACAACATTTGCTGACCTTGGCCTGAGCCAAAAAGTCCTTTCCGCGGTGACTGACGCGGGCTACACGACACCGACTCCGATCCAGGCCGGTGCAATCCCCTTTGCGCTTCAGCGCCGCGACATCTGCGGCATTGCCCAGACCGGAACCGGTAAGACGGCCTCCTTCGTGCTGCCGATGCTGACGCTGCTCGAAAAGGGCCGCGCACGCGCTCGCATGCCGCGGACGCTTATTCTGGAGCCCACGCGCGAACTCGCAGCGCAGGTCGCCGAGAACTTCGAGAAGTACGGCAAGAACCATCGCCTGAACATCGCCCTTCTGATCGGCGGCGTTTCCTTCGAAGAGCAGGATCGCAAGCTGGAACGTGGCGCCGATGTGCTGATCTGCACGCCCGGCCGCCTGCTGGACCATTTCGAACGCGGCAAGCTGCTGATGAGCGCCGTCGAGATTTTCGTGATCGACGAAGCCGACCGTATGCTCGACATGGGCTTCATCCCGGATATCGAGCGCATCGCCAAGCTCATCCCCTTCACGCGCCAGACCCTGTTCTTCTCGGCAACGATGCCGCCGGAAATCCAGAAGCTGGCCGACCGCTTCCTGCAAAACCCGGAACGCGTTGAAGTCGCCAAGCCGGCATCGACCGCCAAGACCGTGACGCAGCGCTTCGTCGCTTCGCATGGCAAGGATTACGAGAAGCGCGCCACGCTGCGTGATCTCATCCGCGCCCAGACGGATCTGAAGAACGCAATCATCTTCTGCAATCGCAAGAAGGATGTGGCCGATCTCTTCCGCTCGCTCGAACGCCATGGCTTTTCTGTCGGTGCGTTGCATGGCGACATGGATCAGCGTTCGCGCACGACGATGTTGCAGAACTTCCGTGACGGACAGATCCAGCTTCTCGTCGCCTCCGACGTCGCAGCTCGGGGTCTCGATCTTCCCGATGTCGGTCACGTCTTCAATTTCGATGTTCCGATCCATTCGGAAGACTATGTCCATCGTATCGGCCGCACCGGTCGCGCCGGTCGCTCCGGCGCTGCATTCACTATCGTGACGAAGCGTGACACGAAGCATGTCGACGCGATCGAGAAGCTGATCGGCGAAGATGTCCAATGGCTGAACGGCGATCTTTCGGCTCTGCCGCCCGCTGATGAGAGTGGTGACGACAACCGTTCGTCCCGCCGTCGCGATCAGAAGGGCAAGGGCCGCGATCGGGATCGCAGCCGCGGAGGCCGCAACGCCTCGAGTCATAAATCTGATATCGACGTCGAGGATAATGACGTCATAGCGATCGAAGCAGCACCAGCAAAGGCCGAAAGCGTGAAGAACGAGCGCAAGTCTGAGAACAACAATAACAGATCCCATAACGGTTCTCGCAACAGCCACCGGCCCTTCCCTGCTGCCAATGACGATCACCGTGAGCGCCGCAACCGCTATCGCGATCAGGACGACGGCCCGACGCCGGTTGGCTTCGGCGACGATATCCCGGCTTTCATGCTCATTGTGGCAAACGCCAAGGCCTGACAATCTCCATCTGCCGCCGATCCGAACCACTGCGCCGGACGTCGCGGCAAATCTCGGAATCCCGGCATGGGCAAGCCCGGCATCGATTTCCCAGGATTAGGAACCGGTCTCGCAATCTTGCGGGACGGCAAGCTCTTGCTTTATCGGCGCCTGAAGGCACCGGAAGCCGGATGCTGGAGCATCGTCGGCGGCAAGGTCGATCATATGGAGGCATCCGCTAGGGCCGCCGTCCGCGAAGCCGAAGAGGAAAGCGGCCTCTCCATCGGCGAGATCGATTATCTTTGCACCGAAGAAGTTATCAACGAGACCGACAATCAGCACTGGATCTCGCTGATCTATATCTGCAGGGACTTTTCCGGCGAACCCCGGCTGATGGAACCGGACAAGCTCTCCGATTTCGGCTGGTTCGGCCGCGGCGAGTTGCCGGCTCAGCTTTCAGAATTCGCCAAGGCGACGATCGCCCATTTGAGCGAAGCGGATTTCCGCTGACGCCTATTTATCCGAGCGAAGCGCGGCCTCATAGGCAAGCCGCACCCAGCGCGCCATTTCATCGGGATCGTCGAACGCATCGTCGGGTATCGACCAATAGGGCATGTTGACGGCCTTGCCTTTCTTGCCCTCGTAAGCCCAGCGCCGAGCACCTGCCGCTTCGAATTCAGAAGCACTGGTATCGTCAGCCTTCAGAAGGATTTCGTCGCCCACTTCCAGCGCCAGGATTCGACCCATATGGTAGATTCCCTTGCCGCCGAACATCCGTTTGATGGTGATCGGTCCGAGTGACTGAAACATCTCCTCGATATCGATATTGTCCATTCGCTACCCCTTCAAAATCCCACCGGCCGCGACAACGGCTTCGGGCGTATCGACATCGAGATGTGCCGCCTCGCCGATCTCGACATCAACGACCGGAAGCCCCGACGTCTCGATGATATGCCGGGCGCCCACATCGCCCTCCAGCCGCATTACCGCGTTCAACACGGAGCGCGGCAGGATGACGGGATTGCCACGCTTACCGCCCGATACCGCCCGCACGATCGCCTGGCCGTTCGCCTCACGAAAGGCTGATATCAAGGCTTTCAGATCCTTGCTCGTAACACCGGGCATGTCGGCGAGCATGACAAGGACGCCATCGGCCTTTTGAGCGACCCGCGTGCCGACACCGGCGACCAGCGAACTGGCCATGCCCGAGGCATAATCCGGATTGAATACCGCTTCGACGGCAAGACCATTGAGTGCGGTTTCGATCTCATCGCGCCGGTGCCCTGTGACGGCAACGATATCCGATACGCCGCTTGCGATGGCGATAGATGCCGAACGGCGAACGAGCGGCACGCTATCGAATTCCGCCAAAAGCTTGTGCGAGCCACCTTCGCCCATGCGGCTTGCCTTTCCCGCAGCCAGCAGGACGATGGCAACCGATATCGCCGACGGCGGCTTGTTGACGATGTCACGCGGCCGCGGGCGCGATTGAATTTCCATGAGCAGCCCTCCGACGCCCATGCCGCTGATATCCTGCGGCGCCGGTCGTTCGCCGGCTAATATACGATCCAACACCCAGTCGAAGCCATTCTCCTTCGGGCTGCGCGCGCATCCCGGCGCCCCGACGACATAAACGTCGCCCACCCTGCCCAGCACCAGTAGATTGCCCGGATCGACAGGCATGCCGACCTGAATGACCTCGCCGCCGGCAAGCCGGATCGCCTCCGGAATGACGTCGCCGGCATCGATAACAGCCGACGCGCCGAAAACGATTACCAGCTTCGCGAGCCGATCCTGGGCCGCGGTAGCCCGACGGATCGCATCGGCAACCGCGTCTGCCTTATGGGCGACACGCTCTTCCCGCTGCAGCACACTGCTTGAAGGCTGCAGCCGCTGCGACAGGATGCGTGCAGTCTTGTCCATGACCGAGGCCTTCAGCGATGGCAGCTCCGTGGCGACAAGCGAAACGGCATGCGGCATGAAGGGCTTGACCTCGAAAACCGGCATCCGCCGGAGAATTTCAACACCAGCAGCGATTTTGGCTCCGGAAACGGCAAGCGGAATGATCTTGAAGGTCGCCACCATGTCGCCGGCTCGCACAGGTACATGGTCTGCAAGACAGGCAAGGGTGATCGCCGGGTCGAGACTGTTGATCCGGTCGACCGCCATGCGATCTGCAACGAACAGACCGTCAACAGCGCTGTAAACATTCACCCGCCCTGTCGCCGCTTCAGAGAACGTCAGATGATCGGGCGCGACAGCTCGGGCCAATTGCTCGGCTGCCTCATCTTCCATGAGATCGCCCGGTTCGATGCGCGCAGCGATAACGCGGTCAATTCCGGCAGCGGTGAGTTGCTCTATATCTTCGCCGCCAAGCCGATGCCCCTTGGAAAAACTGCCATCGGCCAGCCGGAGGGAATGCGCGAGAACCGCGCCCTCCGCCTCCGCCGTCAAGAACTCACCGAAGATCATGGCGCAACGCCCTTTGGCGACGAGACATCGCGCCCACGAAGCGAGCCGATGATCTCCGCCAGGATGGCAACCGCAATCTCGGCCGGGCTGGCAGCGCCGATGGGAAGCCCGATCGGCGCATGGATGCGTGCAAGCTCGGCTTCGCTCAAGCCTTCCCGCCTCAAGCGCTCCAGGCGGCCGGCATGCGTCTTGCGGCTGCCAAGGGCACCGACATAAAAACAGCCCGTCTTCAGCGCCTGAATAATCGGCTCGTCATCGATCTTGGGATCATGGGTCACGGCGACCAGCGCCATATAGCTGTCAAGCGGACGCTCTTTCAGCACATCCACGGGCCAGTCGGCGATCAGGTCTATGCCTTCGAAGCGTTCCGGGGTGGCAAAGGCGGTGCGCGGATCGATGATCGTCAGGTCGAAGCCCGCAAGCGCCGCCATGCGCGCTAGAATCTGACTGATATGGACAGCGCCGATGATGACGATGCGCGGCGGCGGCAGATGCACGTTGAAGAACAGGCTCTGTCCGTCTACGTCGAGCGCTGCGGACTTGCCCGAACGGAATGCCGCTGAAGCGGTATCAGCGAGCGCGCCTTCCAGCGCATCACCTTCGACGATAAGCCGATCCGGCCCTCCGGAGAGATCGGTGACGAGGATAGCCGCCTGCCGCTTGCGCCGCATCTCGTTCAGCCGCACCAGTATCTGCCGGTCCATCAGCCGAGCCTTTCGACATAGACGCGGATGCGGCCGCCGCAGGACAAGCCGACCCGCCAAGCCGTTTCATCGGCGACACCGAATTCCAGCATGCGCGACTTGCCCGTTTCGATGACATCGAGCGCCTCGGTGATGACGGCACCTTCAACGCAGCCGCCGGAAACCGACCCATGGAAATTGCCTTCGCCGTCGATCACGAGATGGCTGCCTGACGGGCGTGGCGCCGAACCCCACGTATCGACAACGGTCGCCATGGCCACGTTGCGGCCTGCCGACACCCATTCCTCCGCGATCACGAGCGGATCCAGACTTTCGGATATATCTGACATCGGAGCCTCATTGCTTGCCGAGAAACCGCCTGGGATCATAAGTGTCCGAGCGGCCGGCGGTGAGAGCCGATACGAGATCGGCCAGAGATAATAGATTGTGAACGGGACGGAATTCGTCAACATGCGGGAGCATCGCTTTTACACCGCGGGCGCGCGCCTCGAAACCCTCGAACCGCAAGAGCGGATTGAGCCAGATCAGCCGCCGGCAGGAGCGATGCAGGCGATCCATCTCAGCGCTGAGCAGTTCCACGCCCTCGCGCTCGAGCCCATCGGTGATCAAAAGCACGATTGCGCCCTGCCCCAGTACCCGGCGCGCCCATAGCCTGTTGAACTCCTTCAGCGTCTCGCCGATCCGCGTTCCGCCCGACCAGTCGCGCACCGCAGCCGCGCATTCGTCCAGCGCCTGATCGGGATCCTTGTGGCGCATTGCCCGCGTCACGTTGGTCAGGCGCGTTCCGAACAGAAACGTATGAACACGCCGCCGCCGTTCGGTCAGCACGTGCAGGAAATGCAGGAAGATACGCGTGTACTGGCTCATCGAGCCTGAGATATCGGCCAGCACGACAAGCGGCGGCTGAATCTCCTTCGGCCGTCGAAAGCGTGGCAGGATCAACGCTCCGCCCGTCCGCAGAGCCGAGCGCATCGTCGCCCGCGGATCGACCTTGGCCGCGGTGCGTGACGGTGCGAAACGGCGTGTGCGCACGCGGTCCAGCGGCAGTTGCAGCTTCGCCAGCTCCTTCTTGGCGACGGCAATTTCCGCCGCGGACATCTGGGCGAAATCCAGATGGCGCAGAACCTCGCTGCCGGAGCTGGTAAATCGCGAATCTATTTCGATATCGGGCGCCTCGCGTTGCGGACGCCGTTCATCGCGGTCATTGAGCAAGGCATCGCTTGCACGGCTCTCGCCCGGTTTCGGCTTTTCCTTCTGCCGGTCGTCGGGCGCAACCGGCGACATCATTGCGATCATCTTTGCAACGAGATCGCGCGAGCGCCAGAACAGCCGGAACGCCTCGTCGAAGACGGCAAGATCCTCATGCCGCTTGACGAAGATAGAACAGAGGGCAGCGTGAAATTCCTCGCGGGAACCGATGCCGATCGCTTCGACCGCCTCGATGGCATCGGCAATCGCCCCAGGTCCGATCTTAAGCCCGGCCTTGCGCAACACTCGGCC
>NZ_JBXSOO010000031.1:0-28853 GCF_057784515.1 Martinezella sp. CNPSo 3732 | reverse complement strand
ATAACTCAAACGAGGAATGACGAGATGTCGGAAGAGCAGGCAATCCGTGCGGTTGTTCATCTCTATGTCGATGGCATGGCATTCGCGAACGAGCCGGCGCTGCGCAAGGCCTTCCATCCGCGGGCAGCGATCATCGGCAATTATCAAGGCGCGGTGGAATGGATGACGCGGGATGAATTCATCGCCGCGATCGTCGAGGAAGGCAGCGCCCCGCCCGGAACCATACCGCTGATGGAGATCGAGTTGATCGATATCGAAGGCGATGCCGCCAGCGTCAAGGTCGTCGACGAATTCGCCGGGATGCGGTTTTCGGACTATCTATCGCTGGTGAAGATCGATGGGCGGTGGAGTGTGGTGAACAAGGTTTATCATCTGCATCGGTAGAACCGGTGCTTTCGATATGCCGCACCTCTGATACCCCCCTCTGTCCCTTTCGGGACATCTCCCCCACAAGGGGGGAGATTGTTGGGAGTATGCCGTACGCTCATTCAAACCTAAAAAGCTTCCGCGTCTGCAGCTTCGATATTTGATTGAGGCAGGAAGGATTCCGCGAGTTAACCAATCTCCCCCCGTGTGGGGGAGATGTCGCGAAAGCGACAGAGGGGGGTGACGCACCCCTGGCAAACTCGGCCGCAGCCGATTACCCTCTGAGCACCCCACCCGTCGACTTCGTGACGTTTGCCACGATCTTGTGCGTCAGCGCCTCGAAATCCTCATCCGTCAGCGTACGCTCTGCCGGCTGGATCTGAACCTCGATGGCAATCGACTTCTTGCCTTCGCCAAGCGATGCGCCCTCGAAAATGTCGAAGACGTTGACGCCGGTGATCAGTTTGCGGTCGGCACCAACGGCGGCACGGATGATCGCTCCGGCTTCCACCGACTTGTCGACCACGAAGGCGAAGTCGCGCTTGACGGCCTGGAAAGGAGAAAGCTCCAGCGCCGGCTTGGTGCGGGTCGCCTTCTTCTTCGGTTCGGGCATGGCATCGACATAGACTTCGAAGCCGGCGAGAGCGCCGGAGACATCAAGCGCTTCCAACGTCTTCGGATGGAATTCGCCGAAATAGCCGAGCACGACTTTCGGACCCATCTTGATGGTGCCGGAGCGGCCGGGATGATACCAGGCCGGGCCGGCCTGCTCGATCTGGATATTGCCCATCGGCAAGCCGCAGGCTTCGATGACGGCCAAAGCATCGGCCTTGGCGTCGAAGACGTCGACCGGCTTGCCGCCGCCCTTGGTGGCGTTCGACCACATGCGGCCGGCGCCGGCAAGCGATGCCGTGCCGCGGCGAATACCGCCGGCAACGCGCCGCTGGCCCTCGGGCGTGTCGTTTTCATAGGTGCCCGAGACTTCGAAGATCGCGACGTCGCCATAGCCCTTGTCGGCATTGCGCTGCACAGCCGACAGCAGACCCGGCAGCAGCGAAGGACGCATGTCGGACATATCGGCGGCGATCGGGTTCGCAAGCTTCAGCGCGTTGGAGCCGCCGCCGAAGAGCTTGGCCTGATCTTCCGAAATGAAGGACCAGGTGACGGCTTCCAGCATGCCGCGCGAGGCGAGCGCGCGCTTGGCCGTACGAGTGCGGATCTGCAGCGTCGTCAAGATCTTGCCGTTCACAGCGGCGTGGCTGCTGAGCGGCTGTGGCTTAATATTGTCGACGCCGTGGATGCGCATGATTTCTTCGACAAGGTCGGCCTTGCCGTCGACATCCGGGCGCCAGGAAGGAACGGCAACCGAAATGCGCTCGCCCGAGCCGGAGACCGAGAAGCCGAGCTTCGTCAGGATCGACTTGCTCTCATCGGCCGAGACGTCGAGGCCGGTCAGGCGCTTGACTTCCGACAGCGGGAAATCGACGACCTTTGCGTCATAGCCCTTGTAGCCTTCGACGCGGGCCTTGGCAGCCGTGCCGCCGCAGCAGGCAAGCACCAGCTCGGTCGTGCGTTCAAGGCCGGGCACCATATATTCCGGATCGACGCCGCGCTCGAAGCGATAGCGCGCGTCGGTGATGATGCCGAGGCTGCGGCCCGTCTTGGCAATGTTCATCGGGTCCCAGAGCGCCGATTCGATCAGCACGTCGGTCGTATTCTCGTCACAGCCGGAATGCTCGCCGCCCATGATGCCGCCGATCGACTCGACACCATTGTCATCCGCGATGACGACGTTGCTGGCGTTGAGCTTGTATTCGCGCTCGTCCAGCGCCAGCACGGTCTCTCCGTCCCTGGCGCGGCGAACCACCAGATTGCCCTTGACCTTGGCAGCGTCGAAGACGTGCATCGGGCGACCCTGGTCGAAGGTCATGTAGTTGGTAATGTCGACCAGCGCGCTGATCGGACGAAGGCCGATCGCGAGCAGCCGCTGCTGCATCCATTTCGGGCTCGGGCCGTTCTTGACGCCGCGCACGAGGCGAAGCGCAAAGCCGGGGCAAAGGCTGGTATCGTCGAGCTCGATCTTGAGCTCGGTCGGCGTTTCGCCTTGGATAGAGAAGGTTGGCGTGAGGCGAGGCTTCAGCGTGCCAAGGCCGGAGGCGGCGAGATCGCGCGCAATGCCGTAGACACCGGTGCAATCCGGGCGGTTCGGCGTCAGGTTGATCTCGATGATTGGATCGTCGAGGCCGGTATAGGCGGCAAAGCTCGTGCCGACGGGCGCATCATCAGGCAGATCGATGATGCCGTCATGGCTGTCGGAGATTTCCAACTCCTTTTCCGAGCACATCATGCCGCGGCTCTCGACGCCGCGGATGTTGCCGATGGCGAGCGTCACGTCGATGCCGGGAACATAGGTGCCGGGGGCAGCGAAGGCGCCGACGAGCCCGGCGCGCGCATTGGGCGCGCCGCATACGACCTGAACGGGCGCACCGCTGCCGGTATCGACCATCAGCACCTTCAGGCGATCGGCCTGCGGGTGCTTTTCAGCCGAGAGAACCTTGGCGATGACGAAGGGTTTGAACGCGGCCTTGTCGTCGACCTCCTCCACTTCCAGCCCGATCATCGTCAGGCGGGCGCAGATCTCGTCGAGCGAGGCGTCGGTTTCCAGGTGCTCTTTCAGCCAGGAGAGTGTGAATTTCATGTGCTTTATCCCTTCCTTACGCGCTCAGACCGCCGAACAAAGTCGGCATGTCGAGCGGGCGGAAGCCGTAGTGGTTCATCCAGCGGACATCGGCGTTGAAGAAGTCGCGCAGGTCGGGCATGCCGTATTTCAGCATGGCAATACGGTCGAGGCCCATGCCCCAGGCGAAGCCCTGGTATTCGTCCGGATCGAGACCGCCGTAACGCAGCACATTCGGATGCACCATGCCGCAGCCGAGGATTTCCATCCAATCGGTGCCTTCGCCGAACTTGACGATCGGGCCGGAGCGGTCGCACTGGATATCGACCTCGAAGGACGGTTCCGTGAAGGGGAAGAAGGACGGGCGGAAGCGCATCGTCACATTGTCGACCTCGAAAAAGGTCTTGCAGAATTCTTCGAGCACCCAGCGGATATTGGCGACATTCGCCGTTTTGTCGATGACGAGGCCTTCGACCTGATGGAACATCGGCGAATGCGTGGCATCGCTATCCTGGCGATAGGTCTTGCCGGGGATGATGATGCGGATCGGCGGCTTTTGAGCTTCCATGGTACGCACCTGCACCGGCGAGGTGTGCGTGCGCAGCACCTTGCGCTCACCCTTCTCGTCCGGCTGGAAGAAGAAGGTGTCGTGCATTTCGCGGGCCGGATGCCCTTCCGGGAAGTTCAGCGCCGTGAAGTTATAGTAGTCAGTCTCGACATCGGGACCTTCGGCGATCGAGAAGCCCATATCGCCGAAGATGGCGGTGATCTCATCGACGATCTGACTGATCGGATGGATGCGGCCGCGTTCGGCCGGCGAGGAGCGGACCGGCAGGCTGACATCGACGGTCTCGGCCTTCAGCTTCGCCTCGATCGCCGCATCGCGCAGCTCGCTCTTGCGGGCGTTGATGGCATCGGTGACGGAATTCTTGAGAGCGTTGATTGCCGCGCCACGTGTCTGCCGTTCCTCCGGCGACATAGAGCCCAGCGTCTTCAGCAGCTCCGAGACCGAGCCCTTCTTGCCGAGCGCGGCGACCCTGACGGCTTCGATCGACTGCTCGTCGGTCGCCGCGGCCACCTCGGCCATGAGTTGGGTTTCGAGTGTTACGAGTTCCGTCATCTGGTCCTGCCTTGCGGGCGGCGGGCTTGGAACGCCGCTCATTCCGCGGAATAATGGATGAACACCCACATCAGACTGCTTGTGGCAACGATGAGGCGCTGCAGATCACTACCCATGTGGAAGCGGCCAATCAACCGGGCAAATGACAAAAACACGCCAAGAATGCGGTCCTTGGTATTTGCCGCCCGATGCGCGACCCATTTTTCGAGCCTCGCCCAACAAGGAAGCCTGACACGATGGAAAAGCGTATGCTGCAAACACAAAACCCGCGCCGGTTTCGCCAGCGCGGGTTTCATAATGAATTTACGAAAGACGTGCGAGGCAGCGTTAGTTAACGGCTGCTTCGAACTCGTTCTTCGTGCCGGCGTCCTTGAGGTATTCAAGCGCCTTCTTCGAAGCGGCGACGAGCGCGCCGAAAGCTTCCTGCTCATGGATTGCCATGTCGGAAAGAACCTTACGGTCGACTTCGATGCCAGCCTTGGTCAGGCCGTCGATGAAGCGGCCATAGGTCAGGCCATGCTCGCGGACGGCAGCGTTGATGCGCTGGATCCAGAGGGCGCGGAAGTTGCGCTTGTTAACCTTGCGGTCGCGATAAGCATACTGCTTTGCGCGGTCGACAGCGGCCTTGGCGGTACGGATGGTGTTCTTGCGACGGCCGTAGAAGCCCTTGGCTGCCTTCAGAACCTTCTTGTGCTTGGCGTGGGCGGTAACGCCTCTTTTTACGCGTGCCATTTCATGATCTCCTTAGTCTATAGCGTTACGAATAGTCTTAGAGACCGTTCGGCAAGTAGTTCTTGATAACCTTACGGCCATCCGGTTCTGCGAGAACCATGGTGCCGCGGGCATCGCGAATGAACTTGTTGCTACGCTTGATCATGCCGTGGCGCTTGCCAGCAGCGGCTGCCTTGACCTTGCCGGATGCGGTGATCTTGAACCGCTTCTTGGCAGAGGACTTCGTCTTCATCTTGGGCATTTTGCTACTCCTTCGATGCTTCCTGGCTTGCTTTGCTTAAAAGCCCTTCCCACAGATCCGGACTGGCCGGGCTGCAACAAGGTGCCGGAGCGTTTGTTGTTGAACGGCAGATACGGTGACGAACCGCTCCACCAGCATTCTGAACTGCCACGGCATGCCCTGCCGGTCAGTTCGGACGCGCGCTTATAACCGCACTTGCCCTGAAGTGCAACGGGCCAGACGCGGGAATCTTTGCAGATCGATGACAGCATCGACTCTGCTTCAGAAAAGGAAAAAGCCGCCCATGGGACGGCTCCGACCTCAACTCTGCTCGCGCCTCACTTGGGCGCAAGCACCATCATCATCTGGCGGCCTTCGAGCTTGGGCTCGGCTTCGACCTTGGCGATCTCGATCGTATCTTCCTTGACCTGCTGAAGCAGCTTCATGCCGAGTTCCTGGTGGGCCATTTCGCGGCCGCGAAACTTCAAGGTCACCTTCACCTTGTCGCCTTCTTCGAAGAAACGGCCGATCGCCTTCATCTTCACCTCATAATCATGGGTGTCGATGTTGGGACGCATCTTGATTTCTTTGACTTCGACGATCTTCTGCTTCTTGCGCGCCTCGGCGGCCTTCTTCTGGTTGGCGTATTTCAGCTTGCCCAGATCGAGGATCTTGCACACAGGCGGTTCAGCATTGGGGGAAATCTCTACCAGATCGAGACCGGCCTCCTCTGCCATTCTCAATGCCTGGTCGGTCGGGACGATGCCCATATTCGCGCCGTCGGCAGCGATGAGCTGAACCTTGGGAATGCGAATTTCCCTGTTGGAACGTGGCCCGTCCTTTACGGGCGCATCGGTTTTAAAGGGTCTGCGAATGGTCGTATTCTCCACGAATTGTTTCGGATAGCTGCAGCCTCTCGCTCCCCGTCGGCGCAACTGACGGAAATGTCGTAAAAGCTGTGTTGAAGTCAATAGCATGACAGCAGGAAAAAAGCACCTCCCGCGTGTCAATAGGGTGCCATGGAAGCGCGAGATGCGCGAAGGACACAGTATCTTTGCCAATTATATAGTGACCCCGGCAAAAAGATCGAGGATTTTTCAGGTCACGCGGACGCGAATCTGTTCTATAGGGCAGAAAATCCGGGAGTTTCCATGTCCGAGACCGCCACATCCATTCAGCCGATCTTCCTTCCCGTTGGCATGGGCGACAGCGAGCGCCAGATCGCCATCATCCAGCGCGCAGCCGGAAAAGGCGCCAGGAATGTCAGCTTCGTCTGGTTGTCCGGCTATCGATCCGACATGAGCGGCACCAAGGCCGTGGAACTGGATGCACTGGCGGAGCGGCTTGGTATCGGCTGCATCCGCTTCGACTATTCCGGCCACGGCCAATCCGGCGGCAAGTTCACCAACGGCACGATTTCGCGCTGGCTGGAAGAGGCACTTGCCGTCATCGACCATACCAAGCCGAAGAAGATCGTTCTCGTCGGCTCGTCGATGGGCGGCTGGATCGCACTCAGGGTCATTCAGGAACTGCGCAAGCGCAAGAAGGCAGTCGCCATCGCCGGCCTCGTGCTGATCGCGCCCGCGCCCGATTTCACCATCGACCTCATCGAGCCGAACCTTTCCGATGTCGAGCGGCGCTCGCTGGCGGAGCGCGGCTATTTCGAAGAACCTTCGGAATACAGCCCCGAGCCGAACATCTTCACCCGCGCCCTTATCGAGGACGGCCGCGCCAATCGCGTGCTGACTGGCATCATCGAGACTGGCTGCCCCGTGCATATATTGCAGGGCATGGAGGATGCCGACGTGCCTTTCTCGCATTCGTTAAAGCTGGTCGAGCACCTGCCGGCAGACGATGTGGTGTTAACACTTGTGCGTGACGGCGATCACCGCCTGTCGCGGCCACAGGATCTCGAGCGCATGCTCACTGTGGCCGAGACATTGGCGCTGCATAATACGCCGTAAAAACAAATAGATATCTGCCAAATACTCAGCGCCCGGCCTCCTTTTTCGGCCGCCTCGAGCGTGCGCTTGCGTAATCGCAGGCAGCAGGAAATTGTGGCGACTATCTCCTTGATTGTGCCGAAATTAACCATATGAGCCGGTTCCGGTGTTAACACTTAAGTAACGATTGACTTTGCGCACCCCCCTACATTAACAATTTGTTAACAAATGCAGGGACGATACAAGGATAGTGGGCGTGCGTATTAAGGGCTTGTTGATTGCCTTCGCTGCTATAGTTGCGATGTCGTCGGCGGCGATGCCGGCACCTCAGCAGGGCGTTTCGATGACAGTCGGCAACGTGACATCCCAGCCGATCGGACACTACGACTTCTGCCAGAGACATACCGACGAGTGTGGCCCGACCCGCAATATTGGACCGGTCGAGATGAACGCGGCCTCCTGGGCTCTCGTCAACCAGATCAACCTGCGCGTCAACAAGACGATCCGCCCGGCGACCGACATGGAAGTCTACGGCCAGGAGGAATATTGGGAATATCCGAAGACCGCCGGCGACTGCGAGGATTTTGCCTTGCTGAAGCGTAAGCTCCTGATGCAGAGCGGCATTTCCGCCTCCAACCTGTTGATGACGGTCGTTCGCAAGCCTGATGGCGAAGGACATGCGGTGCTGACGCTGCGCACTAAGCAGGGCGATTTCATCCTCGACAACCTTGAGGACGAGATCAAGGTCTGGACCAAGACCCCCTATTCCTACCTGAAGCGCCAGGCGAGCTTCAATGCCGGCCGCTGGGTCACCATCGAGAACGGCAACGACGTCTTGGTCGGCGCAGTCAAGTAAGCGCAAGCCAATTCCCGTTACACAAGAAGGCCGGCCCAACGGACCGGCCTTTCGCTTTTCATCACATATGAAAACGTCCCTTACTTTCCGGTAAGGGCGAATTGGTCATCACCACGTCAATGGTTCTTATGGCTTTGCTGGCCTGCCTTGACGTGTTGCTCGTGGGAACCACCTCGGGAGCCGCCAGAGTGCTGCTCGCGGGAGCCAGAAGAGGCATTCCGGGTGTTGCTCTCCATGTTCTTGTGGCTTTGCTGGCCAGCTTTGACATGTTGTTCGTGGGTTCCACCTTGGTTTGCCATTGGATATCTCCTTTGGTTTGCTGTCGAGGCCAAGAGCGGCCTCGTGTTGCTAACCGATAGCAACGGAAGGCGTTCCGACTTTTAACATTTCGTGATCCGAGAGTGCCCTCGCCCCGCCGGGGAGGACAAAACATCGACCATGCCTTCATCGCCGGCCCTTCACTTGAGCATCCTGAGCCTCCCGAAGGGGCATTCGACGCTCGAAACGATAACCGGATCGTTTCGTCGGCTTCGCCGAACGCGTCTCACCCATTTCCGATCAGAATGCCGGCGCCGAGCACCAGCGAACCGCCGAGGACGACCTGGAAGGCAGCCCGCAGGAACGGCGTTTCCATGTACTTGTTCTGAATGAAGGCGATGGCCCAGAGCTCGAAGAAAACCACCACGGCCGCGGTAATCGTGGCCGTCCAGAAATGCGGGATGAGGTAGGGCAGCGCATGGCCAAGGCCGCCGAGCGCGGTCATGATGCCGCAGGCAAGGCCGCGCTTGATCGGCGAACCGCGACCGGAGATCTTGCCGTCGTCATGGGCTGCCTCGGTGAAACCCATGGAAATGCCGGCACCGACAGACGCCGAAAGGCCAACGAGAAAGGTCTGCCATGTCTGCTGCGTCGCAAAGGCGGCGGCAAAGATCGGCGCGAGCGTGGAAACGGAGCCATCCATCAGGCCGGCGAGACCCGGCTGCACATAGGTCAGCACGAACTGGCGGCGTGCCTGTGCATCCTCCTCGTGCTTGACCTCTTCCGGCGTATGCTTCTCGCCAAGCATGCGGGCGACGTCTTCATGGCCCTGCTCGGCAAGCGCGAGATCACCGAGAAGCTGGCGCGTCGAGGCGTCGGAGACCTGCTTGGCCGCCTCGACATAGAAATTATAGGCCTGCTGCTCCATTGCCTCGGCTTCGTCGCGCATGGCATCGAGGGAGAGGTTCTTGCGCAGCCAATCCGGCTTGCGCTCGTAAAAGCCGCACACATGCTCGCGCCTGATCAGCGGAATGCGCTCGCCGAAGCGGCGGCGATGCATATCGATCAGCGTCTTACGATGGCTATCCTCGACCTCGGCCATATCCTCGAAAACCTTCGCGGACTTGGGATAATGCGGGCGGAGCGTATCGGCATAGGCGAGATAAATGCGGGAATCATCCTCTTCCGCCGCGATGGCAATCGCCAGGATCTCCTGTTCGGAAAGCGAGGTGAAAGGACGTTTGGACGGGCGGAACAAGCCTAACAGCATCGGAGACAACCTTATGACTTTAGAATTATTCTAAATCTAAAGTGAGCGCTTGCGCTGGTCAAGCGCGGAGACGTCATTGCGGAGGAAAAATCGTGCCGGAAAATTTGTGCCCCGCCGAACGAGGCCGCAGAAAATAGCAGCGCGACTTTGACAGATTGCCGCAACATCTCCATGACGTCTTGGTCGCAGTGAAAAATTGCATACATAGGGGATCTGAAAGACGTCGGAGCAGCGGTTTTTGACGCGCCGGCACTCGGAGAACATTATGGAAAACGAGATACAGGCCCGCGCCGCCCATCTTGCCGGCATCCGCGAAAAGGCCGAAGCGGAGATGACGCGGATGGGCATCGATGCCGCCTTCATCGACAGGCTGGTCGACACATTCTATGGGCGCGTTCAGGCACATCCCCGGCTCGGACCGGTCTTCGACGGACGCCTTGCCGGCCGCTGGTCCGAGCATATGGAAAAGATGAAGCGCTTCTGGTCCTCTGTCGCCTTCAAGAACGGCGCCTATGGCGGCAAGCCGGTGCAGGCGCATCTCGGCGTCGAGGGCATGGCCGCGGACCTTTTTCCGGAATGGCTGACGCTCTTCTCCGAAACGCTTGCCGATATCGCGCCTTCCAAGGAGGCAAGAGACTGGTTCATGGCGACGGCCGAGCGCATCGCCAAGAGCCTGACACTCTCACTCTTCTATAATCCGGCGCTGGACGATCCCGCGAGGACGACGGCTTAAGGCAAAGCGATATCCGCTCTTTTGACGGCGGCAAGTCATTTCAAACACGCCGCCGCAGGATCAGGCAGCGCCTATGCTTGTGCTTTGCGATGGGCCGCCACCGCAAGCCAGATTGCGGAAAGCAGGAAGTAGAAGGCTCCGAATGCCGCATAAGGAACGATATCCAAAATCGTCGGCACGACCGTGCCGAGGGATCGACTGAGCATGAAACCGCCGGCAAGCGCCGACTGCGCACCGCTCAAGATCATCACCCATTGAGCGCCATAGGTACGCCAGCGTCTTACGCCGGTATAGAGTTGCAGCAGCCCCGAGAGGATCGCCCAAGCCCCAAACACGGCCAGAACGGCGTAGGTGCTATTGGAGATGGCTACGACAACGGCGAGCGCCGTGACAATGCTGACGACAACATTCAATGTTTGGGACGGATTGACCTTCAGGCCGCCGTTAACGCGGGCGTCGACCAGATTGGCGAGGGCATCCCAGACAGGATAGATAACCAGCAGAAACGCGGCGGATGAGGGTTTTGCGCTGAGGACGATCGCGGCTGAAATCCAGGCGATCGAGAACAGGGCACGTGTAAAATAGTACGACTGCAGCCAGTTGGACTGGGGTGAAATGCGGCTTTGCATCGGTAGGCTCCTTGTATTTGCCTACCTACTAGTAGGAAGATAAACTCACCGAGTCAACACGAGGCTCGAACACCATTTCGTGAGAGCAAGAAGTGGTGCGACAATCTTGACAACCAGCCTACCAAAAGGTAGGCAGCGACATGAAATCAATAGCTTCGACTTCAGAAAAAATTCTCGACATCGCCCAGTCTCTTATCGTGGCCGGAGGCTACAACGGCTTCAGCTATGCAGACATCTCCGCTACGATCGGCATCCGGAAGGCAAGCATCCACCATCATTTTCCGACAAAGGCCGAACTGGTTTCGGTGCTGGTGGACCGTTACAGGCAGCAGGCGGAAGCGGGTCTGAAGTCTTTGCGCGAAGGGGTATCGAGCCCCGCGGAACAGCTGCGGGCCTATGTGAGCTACTGGCACTCATGCATTCGGGACGCCTCGCTGCCCTTCTGTGTCTGCGCAATGCTCGCCAGCGAGATGCAGATGCTGCCGGAAGAGGTCGCATCCCAGGTGCGCGGCCATTTTCATAGCCTCGCCGGATGGCTTAGGTCGGTGCTGCAGGATGGAACCGAGAATGGCCTCTTCCAGCTGGACAGGCGACCTGAGGAAGAGGCGCAAATGCTGATGGCCTCGATTCATGGGGCAATGCTCTCGGCGAGAGCTTTCGGCGATCCAGAACTGTTCATCGCAATCGTTGCACCCCAGATCGCCAGGCTTCAGGCTCGGGATTGACGGGCCGCCAATCTCAGACTTTCGCCGCAAAGATCGTGGCCCCGATACTGGCGGCAACAACGAGCGCCGTTCCGAACATCTGCGATGGCGTCATCGGTTGCGACAGAATGACAAAACCGGCAACGGCGCCGATGGCGGGTTCGAGGCTCATGAGGATGCCGAAGGAAGATGTCGGCATGCGCTTGAGCGCCACCATTTCCAGCACATAGGGAAGCAGCGGCACGAGCAGCGCAAGCCCGGCTATTTCGAGAAGGCCGAAGGCCGTCAGATTAGGGACGGCCGAGGCAAAGCCAAATGGGGTCGAAACGACAGCCGCGACCAGCAGCGACATGGAAAGACCTTCAAGGCCCTGAAAGGCATTGCCGACCTTCTTCGTCAAAAGGATATAGCAGGCCCAGCCCGCGCCGGCTCCGATGGCAAAGAGGATGCCGGGGAGATTGCCGACCCATTCCTCGCCATCATAGGCCAAGAGCAGAACGCCGATGGCGGCGAAAATCGGCCACAGAAGCTGGCGGCCCAGCCCGAAGCCGAGGGTCGCGACCAGCAGCGGCCCGAGAAACTCGATGGCGACGGCAAGGCCCAGGGGAATACGCGCGATTGCCGAAAAGAAAGAAGTCGTCATCAGCGCCGAGACTGTACCGAGCGCCAGCACGCCGAGCCATTGCGAGCGGCTGTAGCTCATGATCTTCGGGCGAACGATGATCGCCAACGCGATAGAGGCGAAGACAAGCCGCAGCCACGTGGCACCCGCCGGTCCATAGGCGTTGATGACCGGAGCCGACAAGGCCGAGCCGAACTGGATTGACGACATCGACATCACGCACATCAGCACGCCGGCGGCGATGCTGCCGGTCGATGGCGGAACATCCGAATGCGGCATCAGCGCCGCGCCGCCATCCGATCCGCTGTCGACAAGCTTCTGTTCCATAAACACCCCCAACTAGGCGGCGTTTTTAGAGGCGGGGCCATGCAGTGGCAAATTCAAACTTTTCATCCTGCGATCAAGCACTTTGATGCAGGAGCCCTCAGGCTTCGAGACCTTTCAGCACATTGGCGACGTTCAGGCCGATTTCGGGCACGCCATAACCGCCCTCCATGCAGACAAGGACGGGCAGCCCAGCAACGGCGATGCGCTCACCCATGCGGAGGAAATCCTGCGAATTCAGCTTGAAGAAGGAGATCGGATCGCGCTCGAACGTATCGACACCGAGCGAGAGCACGATCGCCTCCGCGCCGAATAGCTTGACACGCGAAAGCGCATCGTCGAGAGCCGCCGACCAGACCTCCCACGGCGTGCCGCGCGGCATGGGGTAATTGCGGTTGGTGCCCAGCCCATTTCCCTCGCCCTTCTCATCGGCATGGCCGAGGAAATAGGGAAAGGCGTGGATGGGATCGCCATGCAGCGACGCCGTGAAAACATCGCCGCGCCGGTAGAAAAGGTCCTGCGTGCCGTTGCCGTGATGGAAATCGACATCGAGTATGGCAACCCGGGCGGCGCCATGGTCGCGCAGGCGCTGCGCCGCAACGCCGGCATTGTTGATGAAGCAATAGCCGCCGAAGAGATCGATGCCGGCGTGATGTCCGGGCGGGCGGCAGAGCGCGAAGGCGAAGCGGTTGCCGGCGTGAAGCCAGTCGGCACCGGTCAGGGCACAACGCATCGATGCGATCGCCGCCTCATAGGAGCCTTTGGTGATCGAGGTATCGGCAGCATTGGCATAATGGCCGATCATGCCGACAATATTGTCAGGCACGCGCTGGCTGGTGCGCCTGACGGGAAAGGAGTTGGCGATTGCTTCGCCCGTGTAACCGGCGGCGATCCAGCGCTCCCAGGCTACGGCGAGAAAATCGAGATAGGCGGGATCATGGACTTTGCGCGCCGTTTCCAGCCCATGGGCTTCAGGCGCGACGACATCGTTAAAGCCGGCTTCTTTTACGGCGGCGAGGATCCATTCGGCGCGGAAGGGTGCCTCGAAGGGCGTGACGAGCTGGCCGTCATGCAGTTCGGTCTTGGCATCCCTGAGCTTGTGATCCTCCGAATAGATGACCCGCATCGTCGCCTCTCCATTGCCGACTTTGTTACCCCGATGACACGAAGGCTTACATGCATCGCACTGGAGAAAAAAGGGTGCCATGCCGTCTTGAACGTCACCGCAAACAACTGCAACTTCCGCCAGCATTTGAAGAACAGGGGAAGCAGCATGAAAATCCTGATGGTCGATGTCGACGGTGTGCTGGTGCACGGCCGCCCGAGCGACGGATTGCCGCTTTTCACCTATCTGGAACGCGATCTCGGCCTGGGGCTCGAGGCACTGCAAGAGGCATTCTTCAAAACCTGTTGGCCTGACATCGTCACCGGTCGCGATGCGCTTGAGCCGAGGCTTGCCGAGGTTCTCGGGAAGATTGCGCCCCACCTCAGCGCCCGGACCCTAATCGACTATTGGTTCGAGAATGACTCCCGCCTGGACCACAGCCTGCTCGACGACCTCGCCGCACTGAGGGCCGGGGGAACGAGGATGTTCCTGGCGACCAATCAGGAACATCTGCGCGCTGCCTATCTCATGGACGAACTCGGGCTCTCCTCCCGCTTCGACGGCATCTTCTATTCCGCCGCCCTCGGTCATCAGAAGCCAGCAGCCGAATTCTTCCGGCTGGCAACCGAGCGTGTCGGGCTTTCCGCGAGCGACATCGGCTTCATCGACGATGTGGAGGCCAATATCGAGGCGGCGCGGCAATTCGGCTGGAAGGCGATGCAATGGACATCCGGTTCCAAGTTGCCGGATGCCATTGCCGCTTTCTCCGTCTGAATTGCGCCCTCAGTCGGCAATCCGCTTATAGAAAATGGTCGTGTCGCAAAGACCGCCCTCCGGCCACAGGGCATAATCCGGCACCACGCCGACACGCTGCCAGCCGAGGCGCGGATAGATCGCCTCCGCGTCGCTGCCAGTTGCCGTATCGAGGACCAGCAAGGTCTTGCCGATGCGAGCGGCTTCGCGCTCCGCCGCCTCCATCAGGTGACGGGCAAGACCCTTGCCGCGCGCGGAGCTATGCACCAGCAGTTTCTTGAGATCGCCGCGATGCGGCTGGTTCGGCATTTGCGCCGCACCCACCTGTACCGTTCCGACCACCCTGCTCTCAATTACGGCGGCGAAAAGCAGTGTCGCGCCGCTTTCGACGCTATCGGCAACACCTTGCCAGTAGGGCAAGGCATCCCCCGTTCCGTAAGGCTGCATGAAGCCGACGGAAGCGCCGCCGTTGACGCAATCGGCGAGCACATCGCAAAGATCCGGCAGGGCGGCACGAGCCTCGGTGGCGGAGAGAAGACGAATATCAGACATGAAAAGGTCCTTGGGTGTTATGAACGGCCGCGATCGAGGATGACGCTGTAGCGCGCCGGCACCTCGCCGGGATTATGGAAGGCGTGGCCATCGCCGACGCCCATGAAAAGACAATCGCCGGGCATGAGGCGATGGGCGACATCGCGATGCGTGACCTCCATCTCGCCTTCGAACAGCCAGACATGCTGGGTCATGCCGGCGCTTGCAGTATTCGGCGGGAAGATGACGCGCGCGCCGGCAGGGAACAGGACTTCGACGACATCGACCTTCGATTCGGTTCCAGGCGGCGAGACAGCCCGCCTGACATAGCCGGTGCCGGGGTCGCGCCAGATCGCCTGCTGATCGCGGCGGGCAAGCGGCGACACTTCCTTATCCTCTTCGGCAAAGAAGGCTGAAAGCGAAAGGCCGAGCGCTGCGCAGAGCCGCGACAGCAGCGATGCCGTCGGGCTCGCCTCCGCCCGCTCGATACGCGAGATCATGGCGCGGCTGACGGCCGAGGCATTGGCAAGCTCATCCAGCGTCAGGCCGCGAGCGATGCGCAGCTCCTTGATGCGCGCGCCGATCGCCAGTTCCAGATCATCATCCGCCATTGTTCGCGTCTCATACTTTGAAATTCCACTATACGAGAAATACACGATCACATGATGGAATCAAGAGTGCTTCGGCGCTCCTCGGCGGCGGGTCGGAAAAGGCTAACATAACGTGAAGATAGCCGCCAAAACCCCGCTTTTCCGCTTTGCGGCGCGGGGCGGCGCTGCTATATGGCGCGCATGAGCACCAATTCCACCACTCCGCTTTCGCAC
The DNA here is from genome assembly GCF_057784515.1 of Martinezella sp. CNPSo 3732. Classification (NCBI taxonomy): domain Bacteria; kingdom Pseudomonadati; phylum Pseudomonadota; class Alphaproteobacteria; order Hyphomicrobiales; family Rhizobiaceae; genus Martinezella; species Martinezella sp. CNPSo 3732. The sequence goes on along the minus strand of NZ_JBXSOO010000031.1, from coordinate 13,186 downwards.
ATCCGCAACTTCTCGATCGTGGCCCATATCGACCACGGCAAATCGACGCTGGCCGATCGCCTGATCCAGACGACGGGCGGCCTTGCCGAACGCGAGATGTCGGAGCAGGTGCTTGATAATATGGAGATCGAGCGCGAGCGCGGCATCACCATCAAGGCCCAGACGGTGCGCCTGCACTACAAGGCCAACAATGGCGAGACCTATATCCTCAATCTGATCGACACGCCCGGACACGTCGACTTCGCCTACGAAGTCTCGCGCTCGCTGTCGGCCTGCGAGGGATCGCTGCTTGTTGTCGACGCCTCTCAGGGTGTGGAAGCGCAGACGCTCGCCAACGTCTATCAGGCGATCGACAACAATCACGAGCTCGTCACCGTCCTCAACAAGATCGACCTGCCGGCGGCCGAACCCGACCGCATCAAGGATCAGATCGAGGAAGTGATCGGCATCGACGCATCGGACGCCGTGCTGATTTCGGCCAAGACCGGCCTCGGCATTCCCGACGTGCTGGAAGCCATCGTCCACAAGCTGCCGGCGCCGAAGAGCGCGGGCGGCGAAAAGGCGCCCTTGAAGGCGCTGCTGGTCGACAGCTGGTACGACACCTATCTCGGCGTTATGGTTCTCGTGCGCATCATCGACGGCACGCTGACCAAGGGTCAGACCATCCGCATGATGGGCACGGACGCGAAGTACCAGATCGAACGTGTCGGCGTTCTCACGCCGAAGATGGTCGCCGTCGACAGCCTCGGCCCCGGCGAGATCGGCTTCATTACCGCTTCGATCAAGGAAGTGGCAGACACTCGCGTCGGCGATACGATCACCGAAGACAAGCGCCCGACCGCCGAGGCTCTCCCGGGCTTCAAGCCGGCGCAGCCCGTCGTGTTCTGCGGCCTCTTCCCGGTCGATGCCGCCGATTTCGAAGACCTGCGCTCGGCCATGGGCAAGCTGCGCCTCAACGACGCCAGCTTCTCCTTCGAGATGGAATCGTCTGCCGCTCTCGGCTTCGGTTTCCGCTGCGGCTTCCTCGGCCTGCTTCATCTGGAAATCATCCAGGAGCGCCTGGAACGCGAATTCAATCTCGACCTGATCGCGACGGCCCCCTCAGTCGTCTATCAGCTCACCATGACCGACGGCACCGAGATCGAGCTGCACAACCCGGCCGACATGCCCGATGTCGTCAAGATTTCGGAATTCCGCGAGCCGTGGATCAAGGCGACGATCCTGACGCCGGACGATTATCTCGGCTCGATCCTGAAGCTCTGCCAGGACCGCCGCGGCATCCAGACCGAGCTGACCTATGTCGGCAACCGCGCCATGATCACCTACGACCTGCCGCTCAACGAAGTCGTCTTCGACTTCTACGACCGCCTGAAGTCGATCTCCAAGGGCTATGCCTCCTTCGACTACAGCCTGACCGATTATCGCGAGAGCGATCTCGTCAAGATGTCGATCCTCGTCAATGCCGAACCGGTGGACGCGCTCTCCATGCTCGTGCACCGCTCCGCCGCCGAAAAGCGCGGCCGCGTCATGTGCGAGAAGCTGAAGGACCTGATCCCGCAGCACATGTTCCAGATCCCGATCCAGGCGGCGATCGGCGGGCGTATCATCGCCCGCGAGACGGTGAAGGCGCTGCGCAAGGACGTGACGGCCAAGTGCTACGGCGGCGACGCCACCCGCAAGCGCAAGCTGCTCGACAAGCAGAAGGAAGGCAAGAAGCGCATGCGGCAGTTCGGCAAGGTCGAAATCCCGCAGGAGGCGTTTATTGCCGCGCTGAAGATGGGGGACGAGTGAGGCTCTTCCCAACAACAAATTATGCGCATATAGTTTGCGCATAATTTGAGGAATACCTCATGACCCAAGCGACGCGAAAAGCTGCAAATTTGTCTCTCGACGAAGGGCTCGTTTCAGATGCCCGTGAACTGAAAATCAATATCTCACGTGCTGCCGAAGAGGGTATCGCGCGCGCTATCAAGGCTGAGCGCGAGCGCCTGTGGCTTCTGGAAAATGCCGAGGCCATCGAACAAGCGAATGCCTATGTTGAAAAACATGGCCTGCCGTTTGGAAAATACCGACAGTTCTGATGGCGAGATTTCATGTCTATGGTTTGAAGCAAAGTCGAATTCTCGCGTTAGATCTTCAGTCCGATTTGCTGGAAAGACTAAGTACGCGGATGGTGGCGCCACTACTCCGCGCCGAGGGAGTGTCTATGCCAATGGCACGGCTCAACCCGCAATTTACTATTGCTGGCGAGCCCTACATCATGGCGACCCAGTTGATGACAGCAATACCGCTCACCGAAATCGGGGAATTGATCACCGACTTGAGTTTGCACGGCGATCAGATTACCGCCGCGACCGACTTTCTTTTTCAGGGCTTTTGACTTCAGTTTCCTGCCAAATATTCCCTCGTCAGCCCCTCATACTCCTCCATCGCCGGCAGCGCTGCGTAGCTGTGCTTGGCCGGTGTCGTCACCCAGGGCAGCTTTTCGCTCGTCCAGGTCTCGATGAAGGGCGTGAACCAGCTGGGGTCGTCGAGCATGGTGGCGCGGACATTGACGAACCAGTCGACGCCTTCGAGCTTCGTGAACATCCAGCTCATGCAATGCGGGCAGAAATAGTGATGGATGACATCGCCGTGCAGGCCGCCGATGACAGGCTCGCCCTCAGTCACCTCGAAACCCTGCGTGGGGATGGCGGCGCTTAGCGAATAGGGACCGCCGGTCATGCGCTGGCAGCCTGTGCAATGGCAGGCCATGGTGAGCAGCGGCTTGGCGCTGATCTTCAACCGCACCTGCCCGCAACGGCAGCCGCCCTCGCTCGGTAGTTCCAGCGTGCTCATGATGTCATTTCCTCCTATTTCAAAACTGCCGGTGTACGGCATGTCGCCATCGGATTGATCGGACGTGTCCGATCATCAGCGACCCTCAAGCTTCCGCCGCCTGCGGAAGCTCCGCTTGCACCTTAATCGTCCGCACCCAGGCCCTTGCGATCGCAAGGCCGGCCGTCTCAGCCGCTGCCGCATGCTTGACCACTAGCTCCGGATAGCGATCGAGCCAGCCCGGCTCCTTGTGCTCGATGGTTTCCCTAAATTCGCCACGCCAGCGCTCGACGACCGCGGCATTGGCCTCGAAATGAAACTGCGTGCCATAGGTGGCGCGGCCGATGCGGAAGGCCTGGTTCGGCGTGACGGCATTGGCAGCAAGGCGCGTGGCTCCCACAGGCAAGGTAAAAGTGTCGCTATGCCATTCGAAGATGGTGAATTCGTCGCCGACATCGGCGAGCAACGGGTCCTTTTTCCCCTCGTCAGTCAGGCCGACTGTTTTCCAGCCGAATTCATGGGCGGTACCGAGAAGATTTTCGGCCTCGTAGGCGCGCGCCAAAATCTGGCTGCCGAGGCAGATGCCGAGCACGGCCTTGTCCTCGCCCTCGAAACGGCGCATCAGCCGCGCCAGCTCCGGCAGATAGGGATGGGTATCGTCGTCGCGGGCGCTCTGCTCGCCGCCGAGCACGGCTAGTGCATCATAGGCCGATATGTCCTTCGGCAAGGCCTCGCCGCTCCAGGGGCGAAACCAGTCGATCTCGACTCGGGCCTCCTCAAGCGCTATGCCAAGCGCGCCGAGCGGGGTGTTCTTCATATTCTCGATGATGGCGACGCGCATACCGTTGATTCCCGAGCGATGTTACCACCGGAGATGAGCATGAGGCGGCGGGAGAGGCAAGTGGCCAGAGCGTTTCAGCGCTCGCCGGAAATGCCGCTCCGGCCGTCCGCCATTGCTCACTTCCGGGCGGAAACCGCTTGGCGCCGTTCCTGGAAGTGCTTTGGCTTGCAGCGGAGTAAAGTTGAGCCTAAATCTCAGCAAACAACGAAGGATCATGACGATGAGCGACAAGCCGCGGATCACCATTCTCTACTGCACCCAATGCAACTGGCTGCTGCGCTCCGGCTGGATGGCGCAGGAGCTGTTGCAGACCTTTACCGACAGTCTTGGCGAAGTAGCGCTGATCCCCGGCACCGGCGGCGTCTTCGAAATCCGCATCGACGGCGAGCTGTTGTGGGAGCGCAAGCGGGATGGCGGCTTCCCGGGACCGAAGGAACTCAAGCAGCGGGTACGCGATATCATCGACCCCGAGCGCGATCTCGGCCATACCGACCGCGGATCGCTGGAAAGCTAAGTCTCCTGCTGCTCAGGCATCAGTCGAAGGGCGAATGGCAGGGCTTGGTTCCATTATTGATCGTCGTATAGCTGTTGGTGCCGGGATTATAGGTGCGATAGCGCTCGGCGCACCAGGTTTGATGCTGTCTCAGTTTCTGGGCGGGCGAAGGATAGAGAGGCCTCGGTGGCGGTGCATAGGTTTCACGCGGGGGAACCTGAACTCGCGGGCTGCCAAAGCGATTGAGGCCTCCGTTATAGGGCGGTGTGATCGGAAGCGGCTGACCTGGGCGGGTGTAGAACTGCCGCTCGCCGAAACCGAAGCAGCCGCGGGAATCGCAGATGACTGTATTGGTGCGCGGTGGAGTGATGAGCTTCCGAGAATCCGAGGCGGCTGTCGCGAAATCCGCCTGCGACAGCGAGGCAAGCGCGAGGACGCAGCCAAACGCGATCCTATGAAAAACAGCCATGATATACTCCTGTTCCGAACGCTGCGAACCTATGCGGGCCGCCGCACCTCTTATCTTAGTTGGGGTCATGACGATGGCAAAACCAGTGCTGCCGCAACCGGAACCTATCGATCCACGATGAGTTGATCGCCGCCACCGCTTGCGTCATAACAGCCCGACCATTGCAAGGGAGATTGCCTGTGAGCAGTTTGAAATTCGGCACCAGCGGCCTTCGTGGCCTATCCGCAGACCTCACCGGACGGGCATCAGCGCTCTATGCGACAGCCTTTGCCCGCCATCTGCTGAAAAACGGCCATGCCAAAGCGGGCGATCTCATCCTCGTCGGTCGCGATTTCCGCGAATCGAGCCCGGCGATCTCCGCCACCTGCATCGGCGCGCTGAAGCGGGCCGGCCTGACACCGATCGACTGCGGCACATTGCCGACGCCGGCGCTGGCACTTTACGGCCTGCAGCTGAAAGCTGCCTCGCTGATGATCACCGGCTCGCACATCCCCGCCGACCGCAACGGCATCAAATTCTACCGGCCAGACGGTGAAATCGACAAGCGCGACGAAGTGGCGATCAGCGAGGAGGCGCTTGCGATCGGCGATTCAGTGCTCGACGAAACGCCTGCCGAGGCGGAAAACCGCACGGCGGAGACGGAGGCGCTGTTCCTGGAGCGCAACAAGGGCCTGCTGCCATCAGGCAGCCTCGCCGGCCTCACCATCGGCGTCTATCAGCACAGCACGGTGGCGCGTGATCTCTTCGGTCAGGTGCTTACTCATTATGGCGCCCGCGTCGTACCGCTCGGCCGCTCCGAGAGCTTCATTCCGGTGGATACGGAAGCGGTCTCGGCCGAGACGATCCACCTGATGAAGGCCTGGGCGCCGGAACATGGGCTGGATGCCATCGTTTCGGCCGATGGCGACGGTGACCGGCCACTGGTCGCGGACGAAACCGGCGAGCCGCTGCGCGGCGATCTGCTCGGCCTTATCGCGGCGAACTTCCTCGGCGCGCAAGTGGTTGTTACGCCTGTTACCTCCAATTCGGGCATTGAGGCCGCCGGCTCCTATGCCGTCACCCGCACCCGCGTCGGCTCGCCCTATGTGATCGCCGGCATGGACGAGGCTGTTGCCGCGGAGAAGGCCAATGTCATGGGCTTCGAGGCCAATGGCGGCACGCTGACATCAAGCCGCTTCACCGTCGAGGGAAAATCTTTCGACCCGCTGCCGACGCGCGACAGCTTCCTGCCGATCCTGGCAACGCTCTACGCCGCGGCGAAGGCACGCAAACCGCTTTCGGCCGTTGCCGGCAGCTACCGCTTGCCCTTTGCCGCCGCCGACCGTCTGGAGAATTTCCCCGTGGAAACCAGTGCGGCGCTAATGGCCTATCTGCGCGCCTCAGACGCCAATCTTTCGGATTTCCTGAAGCCGATCGCGACGGTCGCCTCCAAGAGCGATATCGACGGGCTCAGGGTGACACTTGTGGATAACCGAATCATCCATTTCCGCCCTTCCGGCAATGCGCCGGAAATGCGCTGCTACGTGGAAGCATCGAGCGAAAGCGAGGCAAAGGCCCTGCTGGACCAGGGACTTGGCCTGATCAGCGCATGGGCCGCAGCCCGGGTTTGACCCGGGCTCCAACTGCTTTTTTCACGATTGCCACGAAAACTTCAAAAACCCTGTTGACACCGGACGGCCACCCCCTTACATGCGTGTCCGTCGCCCAGATGGCGGAATTGGTAGACGCGCAGGTTTCAGGTACCTGTGCCGCGAGGCGTGGAGGTTCGAGTCCTCTTCTGGGCACCATTTCCTTTCTTGAGAAACGTGGATTTCTCAAAGATTTCAAGATTTAGCGAGCATCGTAGGATGCCGCTTCCGGTTCGCCGGAGTTCGCAAGAACTTGCCTTGAAATCGGCTGTCCGGATGAAAACCGGCCTTTCGGTATCCCTGAATAATCGCCATTTGAACGGATCCCTGATGCCAGCCGCAGGCAGGCGATGAAAGCCTGATCGATGGCGGTCGCCCAGCGTTTTTAAATCATTGACTACCGAAGAAGAGATCGACCTAATGGGGCAAACCCTGAGGGATGTTTGATGAACGACAAGAGCGACTGGTACGATCTGATTGTCGGCAACGGCAATGTCAATGAAGGGCTCGGGAGGATGATGGGGTTCATCCTCGCCGTCATCATAATCCTCAGCCTGATCTTCTGGGCAATCTGAGCGCCTCTCGCCGAGGGAGGCCATCGCCCCGTCTTACATCGACTAGTGAAGGCTCTCCGAATCCGGCCTGACGCTCAGCCCGGCCTCACGCGCCGCCTCCAGAAAAGCCTTTCGCGACCGCTCGGCGGAAACTTTGCCGAGAACGGCATCGAGGCAGATCAGCACGGCCTCATCCATTGCTGGACCGCCATTGACCGGCCACTCCTCGCTCATGCAGTTTGCCGCATCCAGCGCGTTGGTGATGATCGCGAAATGGCCGATGCCATCGAGATCGACTATGACGGGATTGTTCCAATCACCATGTTCCATGGCAGCCCTCCTCGCCTTAATGCCATCGGGCCATAACGGCGAGCAGTGGCAAGATGTTCCGGGCTCATGCGTATGCCTTAAGATTCCTTGAGGCACCTCGTCAGGTGTGACCGGATGCGAGACCCGCGATAGGAAAACCACGGGCCGCCCGCCAAACGGCCCATCCAGGCACGAGCAGACGGCACCTTCCCGCTTTGTGCAAACCTCCCTCCCGCTACGACGCTACCTCCTGCGGCTCTATCCCGTTAACTTTTGCCGAACGGAGGAAAAAGACGAATAAGGGGAACAACAAAATGGACCACGTCTGTAACCTGCTCTGGCTTGCCTTCAGCGTCGCTCTTCTTTTCGCCGCATTGAACCGGCGCCTGGTCGAAGATTACGTCGCCATGTGGTATCTGCTCGTCATCACCGCCATGACCGTCATGGCCTGGGCGGGCTTCTTTCCGACTGACATGGCGACGCTGCGGGCGGGATAGCGCGCTCCAGCGCCACAAGCAGGCAATCCTGTCGCCCCTTGCCTCTCTAACGGCTGGGCACGAAAAGCCGCCGAAAATCCATATCGGCGGCCTGAAGCATGATTGAAAGCCGAGCCGGCGCTTTAAAGCGTGTCAGGGATCGGGCGACGGTGCTTTCCACCCTCGGGAGACCAGATGTTTTCGAGATAATAGGAAGACGGCTGCATTCTATCCCCCTGGCTACTCCCCTCTGGCAGCGAGCTTCAGTAGTGTTCGGACTGCGAGAAGGTATGGGCGAGCTCCGCCTGCCCCGCCGTCAAGCCGCAATCGACCGGCAGGCAGACGCCAGTGATCGCCGAGGCAAGCGGACTTGCGAGGAAAGAGACGGCATTGGCGACATCGGCCGGATCGACGACGCGACGCAGCGCATACCAGCGCTTCGCCTCCTCGAAGACATTCGGATTTGCGGCGGCGCGCGCTTCCCAGGCCTGGGTGCGCACCGTGCCGGGCGCGACCGCATTCGAGCGGATGCCGAACTTGCCGTATTCGACCGCAACCAGCCGGGTGAAATGCAGAAGCCCCGCCTTGGCGGCGCTGTAGGCCGGATGGCCGAAGACGGCCATGCCGTTGACGGAGGCGATATTGATGACCGACCCCTTCGACGCCTTCAGCATGTCCTCGACAGCGCGGAAGCAGAGAAAAGCCGCTTCGAGATTGAGGGCATTGTCGGCACGCCAGATGGCCGGCGTGGTATCATGAAGGCTGACGGCGCGGGCGGCACCGGCATTGTTGACGAGCGTCTTCACCCCACCGAGATCCGATGCGGCCTTCGCCATGGCGGCAACATCGGCATCGCTGGTGATATCCGCCTTGAATGGCACGAAACGTTCCGCGGGGCCGAGATCTCCAACAGCCTTCTGCATGGCCGCCTCGTCGATATCGACGAGCAGGATGATGTCATGGTCATCCGCCAGGCGTTTTGCGATGGCACGGCCGATATCGCCGGCAGCCCCCGTGACGATGGCGACGGATTTGCTCATATCATATTCCTTCGATCGATTCCCCGAGCAGCTGGATCCGCCACCCTATGTTGTTGTTTTCGGCGGAACCCAATGTGATGAGCGTCGCCGACTGTCGCGAAACTGCTCTAGTCTCCAAGAAGCTGGCGGTCGTCGCCATCGCGATGGGTGACAAGCTGCTGTTTGATACGGCGCAGCGTCACCGTTGCCTGCGGCTGAATGCGGTAGGCAATCAGGCTGGCAAGAATGTCCACCACGGCTAGATAGGCGATGCGGGTCGATGTCGGTCGATAGATATTGTCTCCTTCCGGCAGGTCGACAGGCACCGTAATCTCGGCGGCGCGGGCCACTGGGCTTTCACTCTGCGTCAGAGCGATGGTCGGCACCTTGGCTTCGCGTGCCAGCGCAAAGGCGCGCACCAGCTCGGCATTGCGGCCGGAAAAGGACGAGCCGATCAGCACATCCGTCGGCTTGGCGGCCGCAGCCATCATCAGCTGCATGCTGTGGTCGGAACTTGCGGTAATGCGGAGGCCGAGCCGGAACAGGCGGTTCTGCAGCTCGGTCGCAATCATCGAGGAATTGCCGCCTGAGCCGAAGGCATAGATCATCTCCGCGCCGGCAAGCCGGTTCGCCGCCCGCTCGATGGCGGCAACATCCAGCCCGCGATGCAGCAGGAAGAGCGCGTTCTGCGCCTTGGTAATAATATCCTGGGCGACGTCGGCCGGGGCAATGCTCTTCGGCTCGGGCTTCAGATAGCGCATGCCGACATAGGCGGTGCGCGCGAGCTGCACCTTGAAATCGGAAAAGCTTTCGCACCCCAAACGCCGGCAGAAGCGCGTCACCGTCGGCGGCGAGACATCCGCCTTGCCCGCAAGCTCGATGATGGAAGCATTGACGGCGAATTCGAAATCATTGAGGACGATATCGGCGATGCGGATTTCCGATTGTGAAAGCCGGCCTCTCTCTTCCTGCATGGTCGTGAAGATATCCATCAGCCCCCCTTTGTCGCTGGTTCGCCCAGGTTTGACACGTAGTCAGCGACGCGATCCATCTCAATCTTCCCGATCCCGCCGGCGCCTGTGGACAGGCGCATGCGCAGATGCAGCTTGTCATTCGTTCCCATTCGGCCGGAACCGTGACATACGATGGCCACCATGCGGTTCCTGCAAATTATTTTCTTGATAAGTTGACAAATGACCATAGAAAGCAGAATTTGACCAGTGAAAATCGCAAATTATGAAAAGAATTTAAATGACGGCGGATACCATGCGTGATCCCTTCAAGAACCCTTTCCCTGCCAGCGATACCGCCAGGCATTCGATCTGGGAGATGCTCGTTCCGCGCGATATCGATGCTTTTCTTGCCGCAGACTGGTCGATGGTTGCGGGCGATTTCGTCGAAGAGGGCTTTATCGGCATCGATGGCAAGCGCGACGTCAGCCCGGACAAATGGCGCCTCGCCTTCCCGACGCTATCGGCCTATCGCGACGAGTGGCTGCGCCAGGCGCGCGACTTCGCCACACAATCCTTCGCTGAGGATGCGCGTACCGCCATCTTCACGACAACGACGCTCGAAGATATCGAAATCGAGGGCGATATGGCGCTGGTGCGCAAGAAGTTCGACGGCAGCCTGAAGAAGTCGGATGGCGGCATCGACGTGATGAAGTGGCAGACACTTTATTATTGCCGCCTGCATGAAGGCCGCTGGAAGATCAGCGGCTTCACCGGCTATCTGCCGAATCCCATGGAATAGAGGCGACAGCGTTGCGCATTTTTACCGCGGCCCTTGCGACCGAGACGAATACCTTCTCCCCCATCTGCGTCGACCGGCGCGCTTTCGAAGCCTCTCTCTATGCGCCACCCGGCATGCATCCGGAAACGCCGACGCTGTGTTCGGCACCGATCACCGTCGGCCGCCGCGTCGCGGCGGAAAAGGGCTGGGAGGTGATCGAGGGCACCGCCACCTGGGCTGACCCGGCCGGGCTTGTCAACCGCCGTACTTATGAGGAACTGCGCGACGAAATCCTCGAGCAGCTGCGGGCGGCGATGCCTGTCGATGCCGTCGTTCTCGGACTGCACGGCGCCATGGTCGCAGATGGTTACGAGGATACGGAAGGTGATTTCCTGTCGCGCGTGCGCGAGATTGTCGGTCCGGATATCCTGGTGTGCGCCGAGCTCGATCCGCATAGCCATCTGACGGCGAAGCGCCGCGCAGCCGCAAATTTCTTCGTCTATTTCAAGGAATTCCCGCATACGGACTTCGTCGATCGCGCCGAGGACCTCTGGCGCATCGCCATCGACACGCTGGAAGGCAGGGTCACGCCGGTCATGTCCGTCTTCGACTGCCGCATGATCGATGTCTTTCCGACCTCGCGCGACCCCATGCGCTCCTTCGTCGACAAGATCATGGCGATGGAAAAGAGCGACGCCGATATCCTGTCCATTTCGGTCATTCACGGCTTCATGGCCGGCGACGTGCCGGAGATGGGTACGAAGCTGCTCGTCGTCACCGATAATAAGCCGGATAAAGGTTCCGCAATCGCCCACGCTCTCGGTCTAGAGCTCTTTTCGAAGCGCGGCACCTTCATCATGCCGCAGATCGACGAGAAGCAGGCGGTGAACGAGGCGATGGCTGCTGCCTCAGGTCCGGTCGTCATTGCCGATCTCTGGGACAATCCCGGCGGCGGCACCGCAGGCGATGCAACGGTCATCCTGCAGGAATTGCTCGACCGCGGCGCCACCGATACGGCGATCGGCACGATCTGGGATCCAATGGCCGTGCAGATCTGCATGGCGGCCGGCGAAGGCGCGGAAATCCCACTGCGTTTCGGCGCGAAATCGGCGCCGGGCACGGGCAATCCGATCGACGGCCTCGTCAAGATCATCCGCCTTGTCCCCAATGCCGAGATGCGTTTTGGCGAGAGCTTTGCTCCCTTCGGCGATGCCGTGCATATTCAGTTCGATGGCATCGACATCATCCTGAACTCGACGCGCGCCCAGAGTTTTGATCCGAGCCTGTTTTCCGTCATGGGCATCGACCCGACAACGAAGAAGATCCTGGTCATCAAATCGACCAATCATTTCTACGCGTCCTTCTCCAAGATATCATCGCAGATCCTTTACTGCTCCGCGGGAACACCTTATCCCAACAATCCGGCGCGCACGCCCTACCGTCGCGCGCCGAAGGATATCTGGCCGATGGTGGCGGACCCCTTTGCAGAAGAACGGAAAGACGCCTGACATGGCACATGATATCGCCTCGGAAATCAGCCCCAAGCCCGGCGACAGCATCGAGAGCCTCTCCACGCCGCGCCCCGTCATCGACGAAGACCGGCTGGCTGCGAACATCGCCCGCGTGCAGTCCTATATGGATGAGCATGGTCTGAACTTCCGACCGCACATCAAGACGCACAAAATCCCTGCGCTGGCACGCGCCCAGATCGCCGCCGGTGCCAAGGGCATCAACTGCCAGAAGATCACGGAGGCGGAAGTCTTCGCCGATGCGGGCTTTGAAGATATTCTGATCACCTTCAATATTCTCGGGGCTGAAAAGCTTGAGCGGCTTTCGGCTTTGAACGACCGCATTTCCGGCCTCAAGGTCGTAGCCGACAGCATCGTGACGGTTGACGGACTTTCCGACTGGTTCTCCGCCCGCAAGCCCCTGAGCGTGCTAGTGGAATGCGATACCGGAGGCGCCCGTTGTGGCGTGCAATCGCCTGCGGAGGCGGCAAAGCTTGGCAAGCATATCGCTGGCAAGCCGGGTCTCGTTTTTGGCGGCCTGATGACCTATCCGAAGCCGGATAGTGCTGCAGCGACACAGGAATTCCTGTCGGACGCCATAAGGCTCCTGAAAGCGGACGGTATCGAATGCCCGATCGTCAGCAATGGCGGCACGCCGAGCCTTTTCGAGGCGCATCTGGTAACTGCTGCGACGGAACATCGTGCCGGAACCTATATCTATAACGACCGCTCGATGGTGCGTGCGGGCCATTGTCGCGAGGAGGATTGCGCCATGCACATCCTCGCTATCATCGTTTCCCGACCGACCGAAGACCGCGCCGTCATCGATGCCGGCTCGAAGGCACTGACCTCTGACCTTCTCGGCTTTGCCGATTACGGCCAGGTGGTCGGCTATCCCGACGCCGTCATCAAGGGTCTTTCGGAGGAACATGGCGTTATCGACCTATCGAAGTGCGCCGGCCCTCGTCCTGAGATCGGCGACAAGATCCGCATCATCCCGAACCACACCTGCGTCGTCTCCAACCTCTTCGACCAGATGGTCTTCCATCGCGATGGCGTCGTCACCCGCGTCGAAGACGTAGCGGCTCGCGGTTTGGTCTGGTAGGGCGATCTGCCATCCGCCGATTGCTTCCGTGGGCCACCCTCGTCCTTCGACGGGCTCAGGATGAGGGTGGAGCGAGTTCAGTTCTGAGCTATAGCTGGGCGAGATTGATCAGTCCTCATGCTGAGGAGGCCCGAGGGGCCTTCTCGAAGCAGGAGGGCGGATGGCTGCTTCCGGGGGTCGCTCTCATTAGAGCGTTTCAAGTTTTGACGGAAGCGTATCCTGCGTTAGAGAAGTAG
>NZ_JBXSOO010000030.1:0-34673 GCF_057784515.1 Martinezella sp. CNPSo 3732 | reverse complement strand
GGCAGGCAAGACCGGCAAAGACTGTCGCCAGCAGATATTGCGGCAGCTTCGGAAGGCGCTTGATCGTCGAGAACCGGCCGCGGATGTGGCTGCCGAGCATGATGACGGAGCCGTTCACCAGGAAGCCGATCCCATTGAGAATGGTGGCGAGCAAGGCCATCTGCAGGATCATCGAGCCGCTGGGATCGACGAATTGCGGGAAGAGCGCAAGCACGAATAGGGCCATCTTCGGGTTAAGAATATTGGTCGCCAGGCCCTCGACGAAGATGCGCTTACCCGAAAGGCGCTTGAGCCCGGCCGACGGCGCGAACGCAGAACCCTGCGAGCGGAGCGTCTTGACGGCCAGATAGAGCAGGTAGGTGCAGCCTGCCCAACGCACGATCTCATAAGCGACAGGCACGGTCAGGAAGAGCCGCGACAGTCCGAGGGCTGCCGCCATGGCGTGGCAATAGGTTCCGAGTGCAATGCCGGCATAAGTGAGGAAGCCGGCGGAGCGGCCCTGGCTGACGCTGCGCGAGGCGATGAGAAGCATATCGGGACCGGGCGTGGCGGTGAGCACCAGCGTGGCGGCGGCAAAAAGAATGATCGTGGAAAAGTCCGGCATCGTGATTCCCTTGAAAGTGAAGCCGGAATTTCTCTTTAGCATCATTGTCGGGAATGGCAACCGCCGTATATGCGGTTGCGTAGCGAATGCGGAAAGCTGCGATTTATTGTAAGGTTTTACTTACGCCGCCTTTTCCCGGCGGGCGACGAGCACGGCGGCACGACTGCGCGCTTCGGCGTCGGCGGCAAAGACGGCATCCATGGTTTCGGCGCTGCCGGTGGCGATCATTTCATCCATGACGGCTTCGGCAATATCGGCCATTTCGAGGAAGCCGATGCGGCCATCCACGAAGGCGTGGAAAGCGATCTCCTCGGCAGCGTTCATGATCGCGCCCTGCAGGCCGCCGCGCTCCAGTGCAGTGCGGGCAAGGCGCAGCGCCGGGAAGCGCACTTCGTCCGGCGCCTCGAAATCGAGCCGGGCAAGCTTGGCGAAATCCAGCCGGTCGACGTTGAGCCTGGTGCGGGCGGGATAGGTCAGCGCGTAGCCGATGGCGGTGCGCATGTCGGGACAGCCGAGCTGCGCCAGAATGGAGCCGTCCGTATAGCCGACCATGGAATGAATGACGGATTGCGGGTGGACCACGACCTCGATCTGATCAGGGCGCACGTTGAACAAGTGCTTGGCCTCGATCATTTCAAGCGCCTTGTTGAACATCGAGGCGCTGCCGATCGAGATCTTGAAGCCCATCGACCAGTTGGGATGGGCGCGCGCGGTCGCCGGCGTGACATTGGCCATCTGCTCCCGCGTCCAGGTGCGGAAGGGGCCGCCGGATGCGGTCAGGATAATGCGCTCGACCGCATGCTGCTGGTCGTCTTCCAATGCCTGGAAAATGGCGCTGTGTTCGCTGTCGACCGGGATCAGGCGGCCGCCGCCTTCGGCAACGGCGCGCACGAAGAGATCGCCTGCCGAGACGAGGCATTCCTTGTTGGCGAGCGCGATATCGGCGCCACGGCGCGCGGCTGCTAGCGTCGGCGCGAGACCGGCGGTGCCGACGATCGCCGCCATCGCCCAGTCCGAGGGCATGGAGGCGGCTTCGATCAGGGCATTCTTGCCGGCGCCGACGGCAATGCCCGATCCGGCCAGCGCGTCCTTCAGATCCTGATAGCGCTCTTCCTTGGCGGTGACGGCGAAGGCCGCGCCGCAGGCCTTGGCCTGCTCGGCCAATAGGCCGATATTGTCATGCCCGGTGATGGCGGCGATATCGAAGGCGTTGCGTCCGCCGAGCTGGGCGATGACGTCGAGCGTATTCTGGCCGATGGAGCCGGTCGAACCCAATATCGTCAGGCGACGACGCGCCGTGCTGCCGGTGTTCATTCAGGTATCCGCATTTGCTGCTGTTCCCCATGGCTCTACAGGGGATTGCCGGGAGCGGCAAGTCCGGAGCCATGCAACCGCTCCTCTGCCGACACACGCAAAAAGCAAGCGCGCGAATTAGTCATATTTTTTTCAGTCTCCATTGAACCAAATGCAAACTGCTGCGTTTTCCGACCACTCGAATACGGAGGGGTACGAATGGTTTTCAAGGCGGCAACGTTTCACGGCATGGAGCTCTATCTGGAAAACGAGCAGGCCAGGCGCTCGGCGCTGGAATCCGCAGTTGCCAATGCGCTCGCCGTTGCCGGCGGAATCGATGCTTCCGATGTCACCGTGATCGCGGCAGGCCAGGAAATCCGCCTGCACGGCTCGGTCGCGACCTATCAGGAGGTGAAGCGGGCAACCGCGGTCGCGGAGTCCATTCCTGGCGTGCGGCTGGTGAGGAATAGGATTGCTGTGGGGTGAGCACAAGCCTCGATCATCGTTCTTCCTGCGTCCGGTAGGGGGGCCTACCCGCATTTGATCCTCGTGGGATCTTCGAGTCAATATTGCAGTCACGGCGCCGATATTGGAGCACTCGCGGTTTTACACACACATTGATACTAAAAGGCTTTTTTCGGCGCGAACGGCTGAGTTTTACAGCTAAGTACTTGGACTATAGGCCATAAGCCGAGCTTCCCAAGCTGATTGTAGGATAGAGGGAAGGGATTTTGACGTGGCTAACTTTCTCGATCACGTGAACCTCTGAAAGTGTACCTCTGCAGGTTCGCGTGATTTAGGGGCGAGACTTGCCGACTTCGCAATTGAGCAATTGCAATATTGAGTTCTATTGAGTTCCCGCAAATTGTTCGGCGTCTGTTGCGGCCGCTGTTACCGCAGGAAGGGTCGCGAGCGGCGTTGCCGCGATTTCAAGGCTTGCTACATTTAGTTCCATTGAACCCTCTCAATACAGGGAACCCAGCACACCTACATCTCTGCAGTTTACATACAGCCGCATCATCGCCTAATTGGTATCGTTGAGTAGCTTGTTTCGACAGGGTAGCCGTTGTCCTCCAAAAACTGTCGAAGTGCTCGATCTGACACTTCTGCGTATGGTGACGGCCCAACGGTCACGCTTTTTATAGGCAAATGTTTTTCAGCTCCGGTACGTCGCCATTCGTAATAGGGAACGACACCCAGCGAGCTTGCTCGGAATTTTCGCGCAACAGAGGGGCGATAGCAAACGGCTCTCCACTCTTCCTCTGCAGAGAAGGCAGGGTTCTTGAACCTTGTTATCAACTTGACGATCTCAACTGCGGCTCCCATCAAGAGCGGGGTTGCTTCATTGTCATCAAACACAGTTCTTTCGCCCAAGAGATTCCTTGCCTTCTCATAAATCAAGGCGATCAACTGTGTGATTAGGGCGCGCTGTTGGTCGACATCGTAGAGAATCTTTGTGACGAACATCGGGAAAGATGACGAGCCTGCATGCTCCAGCCAACTGCGCGTCTCCAATTCTATGCAATAAGGTACAACATCTTTGCCGTAGTCGCGCCATTGATTGAGCAGGTTATTCCGTGCGCTCATGGAAAAAGTGACAGGCTGGAAGGCTAGCATTGCCCTTTCCACCTCTTCCCTCAGAGCGTATCCAGCATTCTTCTCCTCTGGACTTTTGTCGGCCAGAAAGTTGTCGAGAACGAATCCGACCAGATTGACGCCCCAGACGAGTTCCGAGCCGTCGTTCATGAAGGTGGCATCCGAAAACCACAGGGAGTGGTTTTCGACAATCCCGATTAAGCCTTGGCTGCTGGTGTAGTGAAATAAGCTTGGCGGAAGCGCGCCATGTGCTGCTCCGATAACCAAATTCGCCATACCATCAAATTCACCGCTTGCCTGAACCGGCTTGTCACCTGCATGCGTATTGGCTTCGCCGGTCATTTAATACCCTTCCTGTAGTCCTTGGATGAGCGGGGAACATCCGATATATCGAAGTGAGTCAGTAAACTGTGGACGTGATACAGCCTTCTCAGCAGCTGCTTGGTGACGCAACCTTAATGCGAAATAATCTAAGCGAAATTAAACCTTGCGTCCATCAAGCAACTCGGAACGCGCGGCATTCTGGATGCACGCCGGCGAGCAGGCGTAGCAATCATTGCGCGCCATCACATCTTTTCGCCTTGGACACATTTCCCGAAAGCATAATGATTACGTGAGGAGACTATTTGTCCAGGTTTTTCCCAAGAGATTGAAATTGTTAAATTGAGGTATCTCGGCTCTGAATCACATCCACCCAGACGCGATCGATGCCACAATGCTCGCTATTGCGAGATAGGCACCGGTCCGTGACTCGAGGAATAACTTGTTTCGAAAGAACGTCCGTATCGGGCGCTCTGGATCGTCTACAATGGTGCGGACAATAGACGATGGCGGCCCGTAAGGATACTTGTCGCTATCGGAATAGATTGCCATCACTCGGTCAAACCAACCACTCTCCTTGAGTTGTGCGAGCGAGTTTAAGGCCAGTATGCCGCTCGCAGTATTCATTACTGCGCCTGCCTTCGGGAAACCGCTGAGAAGGGCGTATCCGGCGCCTGCAACCAAAACGATCGCTGCGACCAAGAGAACCGTGACGGTTATCCGCCAAAACTTGTTGTATTCGAACACCCGAGTTTATCCCTGCGCCCCGACGTTTGGTTGGCCATAGCTCGAGCTGCCCGCCGCCAATGGTCGATTTCATGCGCCAACGAATCTCCGCTAACGTGAGAAAATGCCTGTAAACGTTGGTAATTCCTGTAAACTAGTGGCGCACGAAAATCGTCAATATTTTATGGCTATGTCATTGAAAATAATGGTGATCTCGACGCGATTCGAACGCGTGACCCTCAGATTAGGAATCTGATGCTCTATCCTGCTGAGCTACGAGACCACTTGGGCATGATCCATACAAAAGCAAAGGCCGGAAGCCAAGCCCTTTTGCGTCTTGGAGACAATCTGTCTTCAGCGTGCGCCCCGCGCGGCCTTGGAGGCTGCGCGGGGTGATTATGCAGCCTCAGGCGTTGAGGCGGTGTTCGGCGAGGCGCACCCAGTAGGAAATGCCGTGGGCGATGGCTTCGTCGTTGAAATCGTAGGCCGGGTTGTGCAGGCCGGCGCTATCGCCGTTGCCGACGAAGATGAAGGCGCCGGGGCGGGCGAGCAGCATGTAGGAGAAATCCTCGCCGCCCATCATCGGGTCGATATTCGGAATGACGTTCCCCGCGCCTGCGATCTCCTCCGCGACAGCAATCGCGTGATCGGTCTCGTCGGCGTGATTGAAGGTAACCGGATAGTTGCGCTGGAATTCGATCTCGGCTTCGGCGCCATGGCTCGTCGCGATGCCTGTCACGATCTGCTTGAAGCGCTGCTCGGCAAGGTCGCGCATCTCGAGGTCGAGCGTGCGCACGGTGCCGCCGAAGCTTGCATCGTTCGGGATGACGTTATGGGCGTTGCCGGCGTTGAACTTGGTAACGGAAACCACCACCGATTTCAGCGGATTGGCGCTGCGCGAGGCGATAAGCTGCAGGTTGGAGACGATCTGTGCGCCGATGGCGATCGGATCGATCGTCTTGTGCGGCATGGCGGCATGGCCGCCGAGGCCCTTGATGGAGACGGTGAATTCATCCGTTGCCGCCATGATCGGGCCCTTGCGGATGGCGAAGTGGCCGACCGGCAGGCCCGGCATGTTGTGCATGCCATAGACTTCGGCGATCTGGAAACGCTCCATCATGCCGTCCTTGACCATGGCGTCGCCGCCGGCGCCGCCTTCTTCGGCCGGCTGGAAGATGACGGCGATGTTGCCGTTGAAATTGCGGTTCTCGGCGAGGTATTTCGCAGCCCCTAGCAGCATGGCGGTGTGGCCATCATGGCCGCAGGCATGCATCTTGCCGGCAGTCTGGGATGCATAGGGCTTGCCGGTGATTTCGGTCAGCGGCAGGGCATCCATATCGGCACGCAGGCCGATCGTGCGGCCCTCGCCCTTGCCGCGGATCAGGCCGACGACGCCGGTGCGGCCGATGCCGGTCACCACTTCGTCGACGCCGAAAGCGCGCAGTTTCTCGGCCACGAAGGCGGCCGTATTTTCAACCGCATAGAGGAGTTCGGGATGCGCATGGATATGGCGGCGCCACTCGGTTACTTCGCCCTGGAGTTCTGCGGCTCTGTTCAAGATCGGCATATGCTGATTTTCCTGCTGCTCAATATCGATTCTGGTTCAACCTGCGGGTCCGTGACACTGCTTCGGCCAGCTTGTCGCGGCCCTTGCGGCGTGCCATCGGGAAATAAAGTCGTCAATCGCCTTTGCCTTCTCCTAGCCATATAGGTTAAATAGACGAAGCTTTCGAGAAAATTCCGGACTTCTGAAGGATAGATCGTGCCGACGAAGCAGAATCGTTTGTATGCCGCCCTGCGGCTCGTTCCTATGGCCGCAGCAGCATCCATGCTTTTCCTGTCGACCGCTGAGACGGCCGGAGCCAATCCGCATATTCTCGTCGATGTCAGCACCGGACGCGTTCTCGACCAGCAGGAGGCGTTTCGCCGCTGGTATCCCGCCTCACTCACCAAGCTGATGACGACCTATGTCACCTTCCGAGCCATCCAGTCCGGCCAGATCAAACTTGATACGCCTGTCGTCATGTCGAAGCTCTCCGCCGCGCAGCCGCCGGCGAAGATGTATTTCAAGCCGGGCCAGAAGATGACGCTCGACAATGCCTTGAAGATGATGCTGGTCAAATCGGCAAACGATCTTGCCATGGCTGTAGCCGAGACTGTCGGCGGCTCGCAGCAGGGCTTTGTGGCGCGGATGAATGCGGAAGCGGCGCGCCTCGGCATGCGCGATTCGCATTTCATCAATCCGAACGGTCTTCCCGGCAAGGGGCAGTATACGACGGCGCGCGATCTTGCGATCCTCAGCGTGGCGCTGCGCCGCGAGTTTCCGCAATATGCCGGCTATTTCTCGCTCGAAGGTTTCACCAACGGCGTGAAGCAGGTGCCGAATATCAATATGCTCATCGGCCGTTTCGACGGCGCCGACGGCATGAAGACCGGCTTCATCTGCGCGGCCGGCTTCAACCAGATCGCCTCCGCAACCCGCAACGGCCGTACGCTGATCTCGGTCGTCCTCGGCACCGACAGCCTGGCGGCGCGCGCCGACGATTCCGCCAATCTCCTGGAAAAGGGCTTCCAGAACCAGCTGTCTACGCGCGACACGCTCGCAACCTTGAGACCAGACGCGCCGCTTGCGGCCGATGTCGCCGATGTCACGGCTGAGATCTGCAGCGCCAAGGGCGCACAGGCGCGCAGCGAAACCCGCGATCCCTTCGGCCGCACCAAGGTACAGTCGCCCTATATTCATGAAATGGATCATGAGCCCAATTTCGTCTATGCCGGCCTGATCGGCGGCCAGGACATCGCGACGGCCGCCAAGGGCGACAAGGACGATGCGACGGCAAGAGGCGACAAGGCGACCAGGGACAACAAGATCGCCGTTTCGGGCAGCGCGTCCAATGTGCCGGTCCCGATGCCGCGGCCCACTTTCTAATATCGGACAGGAATCATGAGCGTTTCGCAGCAAAGAGTGCCGGTTGCCATCCTGACCGGCTTCCTCGGTGCGGGTAAATCGACCCTGCTCAACCGCATCCTCAAGGATGAGGCCATGCGCGACGCGGCCGTCATCATCAACGAGTTCGGCGATGTCGGCATCGATCATCTGCTGGTGGAAAGCTCCGGAGATTCCATCATCGAGCTTTCCGATGGCTGCCTGTGCTGCACGGTGCGCGGCGAGCTGGTGGATACGCTGGCAAATCTCATGGATGCGATGCAGACCGGCCGTATCCGGCCGCTGAAGCGTGTCGTCATCGAAACGACCGGCCTTGCCGATCCCGCTCCGGTCATGCAGTCGATCATGGGCAATCCGATCATTGCGAACAATTTCGATCTCGATGGCGTCATCACCGTCGTCGATGCGGTCAATGGCCTGCAGACGCTCGACAATCATGAAGAGGCGCGCAAGCAGGTCGCGGTCGCCGACCGCCTGATCGTGTCCAAGACCGGGATTGCCAGTGCGGTGCCGGAAGCGCGGCTGGAGAGCCGGCTGAGGGCTCTCAATCCGCGCGCGCAGATCCTGAATGCCGATAGCGACGAGGCGGGACATGCCGCCATTCTCGTCAACGGTCTTTACGATTCCGCATCCAAGATCGCCGATGTCGGCCGCTGGCTGCAGGACGAGCTTGAGGCGGACGACGATCATCATCACCATGATGAGCACGATCACCACGATCATGATCACCATCACGGCGATCATGGGCACCACCATCACCATCACCATCATGGGCACCATCACGGTCATCGGCATCAGCACGCTCATGATGTCACGCGTCATGACGGGTCGATCCGCTCCTTCTCGATTGTCGAGACGCAGCCTATCGATCCGATGGCGCTGGAGATGTTCATCGATCTCCTTCGTTCGGCCCATGGCGAAAAGCTCCTGCGCATGAAGGCGATCGTTGCAGTATCGGACCGGCCGGAGCGTCCTGTCGTGCTGCATGGCGTGCAGAACATCTTTCATGCTCCGGTGCGGCTGCCGACCTGGCCCGATCCAGAAGACCGGCGCACGCGCATGGTGATCATCACCAAGGATCTGCCCGAGGATTTCGTAAAGGGCCTGTTCGACGCCTTTCTCAGCAAGCCGCGCGTCGATACGCCTGATAGGGCGGCGCTTGAGGACAACCCGCTCGCTGTGCCGGGGATGAAGTTTTAAGGTTTCTACCTTCTCCCCGCTGGGGAGAAGGGGAGGCGGGGAGGCGCCGTAAATCAGCCGTCCTCTTACGGCCGCTTCAGAGGAAGATGTCTGTACATCGCAGCCAACTCCTGCCGATTGCATCAGGTGAAATTCGCTCCATCCTCATGGTGAGGCGGGAGCGTAGCGACCCTCGAACCACGAGGATGGCCTCCGTCGCAAATGGTCACCTCTTGCGGATCACGAAGCGATGGCCGCTATCCGTCTTCTCGCTTGCGAGAAGCGCATGGCCTTTCTTATTGCAGAGATGGGGAATGTCGATGACGGCGAGGGGGTCCGTCGTCTCCACGGTCAATGTCGCGCCGCTTGCCATGCCGCGCAGGCGCTTTTCCGTCTTGATCGCCGGATAGGGGCATTTCAGGCCGCGCAGATCGTAGATCTCGGTATCCGGACTATTCACTCTTGGCCCAGAACTTCCAGAAAGGCGGCTTCTTGGCCTCGGTCTGCGCGGTCTCGACGGCCGGGGCTGGCGCATAGGCGAGCGCGTTGAGGCTGGGGTTCATGGGGTTTGCCGTCGGGATCGGCACGTTCGCGGGGGCGTTGGCCGCAACGACCGGGCCGGCCGCAGGCTGCTGCGCAGTCGCCACCGGGGCGCCTGCCGCAGGGCTTGCTGCCGCCACGCGGATACTTGCCGTCGTCGGATTGCCGGTCGGGCTCGCAACGGTGCCGCCACGTGCCACCTGCTGGGCCGACTGGTTGGACATCATTGATTCGAGGTCGGCAACCTTCATCATCTTGCCGGCGGCAAGGGCGGTGCCTGTGGGCGCATAGGCGATATCGTGGCCCTTGCGCTGCTTGGCGACGACAGCCTTGCGTTCGGCTTCGGTCGGATCGTACCAGGCCATGCCGTCAAACTTCTTAGAGGCGGCGGCATAGTCCGCCTGATACTGCTTGTCATAGGTCGCAAGCGCCGTCTGCAGGGCAGGCGGTGTCGTCATAACAGGGCATTTGCCGCCGGCGTTGAACGGGCCGCTGGCCTGCTGGTTGAAGACGTATTTCTTCTCGCAGACCTCGACCTCGGGCGGCCGCTTGGTGACTTCGAAATTGTCGTAGCCGACCTTCAGCATCTTCCAGAATTCGATATTGGGGCTGAGGCGGTGCTTCCACATGTTTTCCGCCGTCATGCGGAAGGGGAAGGCTTCGAGCTGAACGGCCTTCTGGCCGCCGTTGAAGGCGTCGCGCGCAAAGGCATAGATTTCCAGCACCTGCTGGTCGGTCATCGAATAGCAACCGGACGACGAGCAGGCGCCGTGGATCATCAAATTGTTGCCGGAGCGGCCATTGGCGGCATCATAGCGGTTCGGGAAGCCGGTGTTGATGGCGAGATAATATTTCGAATTCGGGTTCAGGTTGGCTGGCGTCAGCATGTAGAAGCCTTCGGGCGCCTGCCGGTCGCCTTCCTTCACCTTCGGGCCGAGACGACCGGACCAGGCGCAGATCTTATAATCGGCGATGACTTCGAAACGGTTGCTCTGGTTCGCCTTCAGGATCTCCATCACGCCTTCTTCCTTGAAGATGCGGATCATGATCGGCGAGTTGCGGTCCATGCCCTTCTTGGCCATGTCAGCAAGAATATGGCTGGGAAGCGGCTGTTCGACCTTGTTCTTCACCTTCGACAGGTCGATCGACGCGGTGTCCAGCGCGTCGTTGCAGCCGGCGAGCGCCAGCGCCATCAGGGAAATATAGGCAAGGTGACGAATGCGCATTCTGACTTGGTCCATAAATGCGAAGAGTGGCAGCTCGATCTGTTTCGCCACTCCCCTCGAAGCATGAAACGGAATCATAGATGGCTTATACTTGAAAATTCCTTACCAGCCTATGACGTGCCCGCAGCGCGTCGGCAAGCTTTTCTTTGCCATAAAAGCTTCGATAACGGAAATGTGGCCAAGGTTTGGCCTCATTCCCGCTTTTAGCGATCACTTTTTCGAATGCTGCTTCGAGCACGATGCCGAAAAGCGTCAGGAATTTCGGACGACATCGTGCTCTACTTCTTTGATGGTAGAGCGGATTCAGATTTTAGGTCGGTTCGACCTAAAATCATCCGGCTCTACAGATTGCGACCGATGTTGAGGAATTTCTGGCGGCGGTCGCTGCGGAGTTGTTCGCCCGAACGGCTGGAAAGCTCTGCAAGCGCGTTCGCAATCGTTTCGCCGGCCGCGCTTATCACCGCGTTCGGATCGCGATGCGCGCCGCCGACAGGCTCGGAGATGATGCCGTCGATCACGCCGAGGCTCTTCAGATCATCGGCCGTTATCTTCATGTTGGTTGCGGCTTCCTTGGCGCGCGTTGAATCGCGCCAGAGGATCGAGGCCGCACCTTCGGGCGAAATCACGCTGTAGATCGAATGTTCGAGCATATAGACGCGGTTGCCGACGGCAATCGCGATGGCGCCGCCGGAACCGCCTTCGCCGATGACGATAGAGACGATCGGCACCTTCACGCCGAGACACATCTCGGTCGAGCGGGCGATCGCTTCGGCCTGGCCGCGTTCTTCGGCGCCGACACCCGGATAGGCGCCGGCGGTGTCGACCAGCGTGATGACGGGCAACTGGAAGCGGTCGGCCATTTCGAGGATACGGATCGCCTTGCGGTAGCCTTCCGGCCGCGCGCTGCCGAAATTGTGCTTCAGGCGGCTCTTGGTGTCGTTGCCTTTTTCCTGGCCGATGAGGGCGACCGGCTGGCCGCGGAAGCGGGCAAAGCCTGCCTGGATGGCGGCATCCTCGGAAAATTGGCGGTCGCCGGCCAGCGGCGTAAATTCCGTAAACAGCGTGCTGGCATAGTCGACGAAATGCGGGCGCTGCGGGTGGCGGGCGACCTGCGTCTTCTGCCAGGCGTTGAGCTTGGAATAGATGTCGGCCATCGCCTCGCGGACGCGGATTTCAAGCCGCCCGACTTCCTCGGACGTATCGATGCTTTCGTCTTCGCTCGCCAGTTTCTTGAGCTCGTGAATCTTGCCTTCGAGATCCGAGATGGGTTTTTCGAAGTCCAGATAATTGTGCATGAGGTGCGTTTCCGATCCTTTTGCCCGTGACGAGAGATGGCGGCTCAGCCTGTATGCCGGTCCTAATCCTGTTTTTTTGCCTGTTTGGCAAGGGGGTGATGCGTTTGGACCAGCTGATGAAGGCGTTCTTCCAGTACATGTGTGTAGATTTGCGTCGTCGAAATGTCCGAATGGCCGAGAAGTTCCTGCACGACGCGCAGGTCCGCGCCATTGGCGAGAAGATGGCTCGCGAAGGCATGGCGCATCACATGCGGTGAGATCATCGAAGGCGTCAGGCCGGCCCGGATGGCAAGATCCTTGAGATCGCGCGCAAAAACCTGACGCGGCAGGTAGCCCTGCCTGGAAGCGGCAGGAAAAAGCCATGGGCTTTCGGGGAGAGGGTTCTTGGCGTTTGCCGCAATCTCGGCCTGCAGCCGTCCATAGCTCCTCAGCGCCGAAATGGCCGACTGCGACAGCGGCACCAGCCGCTCCTTGTTGCCTTTGCCGCGGATCATCAGGAAGCGGCCTTCCTGATCCAGCACCTTCGCCGGCAAGGAGATGAGCTCGCTCACGCGCATGCCGGTGGCGTAGAGCATCTCCAGGAGCACCAGCATGCGCAGGCGCTGCAGCCGGTCCGGTCCGTCGGCAGCGGCCTCTTCCTCCGCCTGGGTCAGAAGCCTCGTCACCTCATCAACGCCCATGGTCTTCGGAAGGGCGCGGCCCTTCTTGGGGGCATCGAGGATCCCCGTCGGGTCGTCCGTGCGCAGACCTTCAGCATAGAGGAACTTATAGAATTGCCGCATGGCGGAGAGCCGGCGTGCCTGGGAGGATGGTTTGAAGCCCTGGCTCGACAGGCTGGAAAGATAGGCGCCCAGATCGCTGGAGCTGGCTTCCGTCAGGCGGAGGCCCTGACCGGAGAGGAATGAATGGAGATCGTCGAGATCGCGCTCGTAGGATTGCAGCGTGTTGACGGCAGCACCCCGCTCGGCGCTCATCATCTCCAGAAAGGCTTCCAGGTGCACTCGCCCCAAATCCCTTTTGCCCGCTCGTATGTTTTCAACTGGCGCGCTCATGGTTTCAGCGAGCCCGTCGTCGGCGGGTTGAGGCGCTCGGGGGCAATGCGGATCGTCACATCGCGCGGCTGGGGATCGACGAAGAGCACGAGAGCCCACATCGCCCCATATATCGATCCGGCGATGACCGCGCAGATAACAAGGAAGCGAAACAGGGTTGGCATTCGAAAACTCTCCTTCGCCGTTCACTGGCGCGGCGATGCGCAATAATTATGTCCTTCAAGGGTTAGCTGAAGGATATTGCAGACATGTTTACGATAGCGGCGTCTTGACGCTACCAGCGCATTTGACGATACCGTTTCCAAAGAAATTGTGAATGGGCCGATGAGTGAACAAGTCCTGACCCTTGCCGAGAGCCTCAAAGACAGGGCGCGTGCTGCGCTCGGTCAGCGCAATCTCGTCTTCGTGGGATTGATGGGAGCAGGAAAATCCTCGATCGGCCGGCCCGTCGCGCAGCAGCTCGGCCTTCCCTTCGTCGATACGGATATCGAGATCGAACGCGTGTCGCGCATGACGATCGCCGAACTGTTTGCCGCCTATGGCGAGCAGGAGTTTCGGGCGCTGGAAACGCGTGTCATCAAGCGGCTCCTCAAGGGCGGCCCGCGTGTCGTCTCGACCGGCGGCGGCGCGTTTATCAACGAAAGCACGCGGCTGCATGTCAAGCGCGGCAGTCTTTCCGTCTGGCTGAAGGCCGACATCGACGTGCTGTGGGAGCGGGTGAACAAGCGTGACACGCGCCCTCTACTCAAGACCGAAAATCCGAAACAGACCCTCGAGAACCTGATGAATGCGCGTTATCCCATCTATGCGGAAGCCGATATTACGGTTCTCTCCCGCGACGTAAACAAGGATATCATGGTCAGGGAAGTCCTTGCCGCCATCGCCGAGGGAAAGAAAGCAGAAAGCAAAATACCATGAATGCGATCACACCGGCTTCCGCTGAGCGTCTCGTGCGCGTGCCTCTCGGCGAGCGTGCCTATGACATCCTGATCGGTCCCGGCCTGATAGCCCGTGCGGGCCAGGAGATCGCCACGCGGCTGAAGGGCCGTAAGGCCGCCGTCGTCACCGATGAAAACGTCGCACCGCTCTATCTCGCTGCATTGGTTGCCAGCCTTGAAGCGGCCGGCATCCAGGCTTCGAGCCTCGTTTTGCCGGCCGGCGAAAAGACAAAAAGCTTCGAGCATCTGATCACCGTTTGCGATGCGGTGCTGACGGCGCGTGTCGAGCGCAACGACGCGGTGATCGCGCTTGGCGGCGGCGTCATCGGCGATCTCTCGGGCTTTGCCGCCGGCATCGTGCGCCGCGGCGTTCGTTTCGTTCAAGTGCCGACTTCGCTGCTGTCGCAGGTGGATTCGTCGGTCGGCGGCAAGACCGGCATCAACACCCATCATGGCAAGAACCTCGTCGGCGTCTTCCATCAGCCGGACCTCGTGCTTGCCGATACCGATGTGCTGAACACGCTGAGCGAACGCGAATTCCGCGCCGGCTATGCCGAAGTCGCCAAATACGGCCTGATCGACAAGCCGGATTTCTTCGCCTGGCTCGAGGCGAACTGGAGGCAAGTCTTCTCGGGTGGTGCCGCTCGTATCGAGGCGATTGCCGCAAGCTGCCAGGCAAAGTCCGATGTCGTCGTTGCCGACGAACGCGAAAACGGCCCGCGCGCCCTGCTCAATCTCGGCCACACCTTCGGCCATGCGCTGGAGGCGGCCACCTCCTACGACAGCAGCCGGTTGGTGCATGGCGAGGGAGTCGCGATCGGCATGGTGCTGGCGCATGAATTTTCCGCGCGCCTCAATCTCGCAAGCCCGGATGATGCCAAGCGTGTCGAGGCACATCTGAAGGCCGTCGGTCTGCCGACGCGGATGGGCGATATTCCGGGCGAGCTGCCGCCGGCCGAAGCGCTGATGGATGCGATCGCGCAGGACAAGAAGGTCAAGAGTGGCAAGCTCACCTTCATCCTTACGCATGGCATCGGCCAGTCCTTCGTTGCCGACGATGTGCCGTCTTCCGAAGTCCTGAGTTTCCTGAAGGAAAAACATCCCTAATGACCGTCGAGGGCACGCTGGCTGTTCTGTGGGAATATTGGCCCGAAATTATATCGATCGTGGCCCTGGTGCTGCTTTCCGCCTTCTTTGCCGGCTCGGAGACAGCGCTGACGGCGGCTTCGCGCAGCCGTATCCATACATTGGAAGCCAACGGCGATAGGCGAGCCGGCATCGTGCGGCTCTTGATAGAGCGTCGCGACCGATTGATCGGCGCGCTGCTGATCGGCAACAACCTCGCCAATATTCTGTCATCCTCGCTTGCGACCAGCGTGTTCCTGGGTCTGTTCGGCAATTCCGGCGTGGCGATCGCCACCGCCGCCATGACCGTCATCCTCGTCATTTTCGCGGAGGTTCTGCCGAAGAGCTGGGCCATTGCGACGCCGGATCGCTTCGCGCTGAACGTCGCCAGTGCGATACGCCTCTTCGTCATCGTCGTCGGGCCTGTGTCGAGCGTCGTCAATGCCATCGTGCGCCAGATCCTGGGCATCTTCGGCGTCAATCTCTCCCGCGAAGTGTCGATGCTGTCGGCGCATGAGGAGTTGCGCGGCGCCGTGGACCTGCTTCACCGCGAGGGTTCGGTGGTCAAAGCCGACCGCGACCGCCTGGGCGGCGTCCTCGATCTCGGCGAGCTGGAGCTGTCAGACATCATGGTGCACCGTACGGCGATGCGCGCGATCAATGCCGATGATCCGCCAGAGGTGGTCGTGCGTGCGATCCTCGACAGTCCCTATACGCGCATGCCGCTCTGGCGCGGCACCATCGACAACATCATCGGCGTCGTGCATGCCAAAGACCTGCTGCGGGCGTTGGCGGAACGCAATGTCGAGCCGGAAAATCTCGATATCGTCAAGATCGCGCAAAAGCCCTGGTTCGTGCCCGACAGCACCAATCTGGAAGACCAGCTCAACGCCTTCCTGCGCCGCAAGCAGCATTTCGCGGTCGTCGTCGACGAATATGGCGAGGTTCAAGGGATCGTCACCCTGGAGGACATTCTGGAAGAGATCGTCGGCGACATCGCCGATGAGCACGATCTCGATATCCAGGGCGTGAGGCAGGAGGCCGACGGCTCGATCGTCGTCGACGGCGTCGTACCGATTCGCGATCTGAACCGTGCGCTCGACTGGCACTTGCCGGACGAAGAGGCGACGACGATTGCCGGTCTCGTCATCCACGAATCGATGACCATTCCGGAAGAGCGCCAAGCCTTCACCTTCTACGGCAAACGCTTCATCGTCATGAAGCGCGAAAAGAACCGCATCACCAAGCTGCGCATCCGCCCCGCCGAGACGGAAGAAGCGAAGGCTCCATAGGAGCTATCTCATCGATGGACTACCAGCGCACCGCCTCCCCTGGAGCGGCGGGTTCAACGGCCAGTGCATGCAGGCCGGCATCCAGTTCCGGCTTCAAAAGCTCGTTGATCGCGCGGTGGCGCGCGAGGCGCGGCATGCCCGAGAACTTGGCGGACACGATTCGAATTCTTATATGAGTTTCGCCGGTTCCGGTCATGTTGGGCTGATGACCCGCATGCAGGTGGCTTTCATTGATGACGGCAAGGCGCTCGGGCGCGAAGGCGTCGGTGAGCTTCCGCTCAATGCGGGATTGCAACGTCGTTTCCATATTCCCGCTTCGACCTCGCTTGCGAAAAAAAGGCTCCCACAAAGCCTATAACATTCCTGTTTGTCAATTCTTGTTGTGGGGTATCCAAGGCCCCATAATTAGGACGCCATGAGACTTGATTCAAAATATTTCGATCGTATCCGCACCCGCCGCAAGCGCGCGCAGGAGCCCGAACAAGGGCCGCCGACGTGCCAGTGGGACGGCTGCGACAAGCACGGCACGCATCGCGCCCCGGTGGGGCGCAATGCGGAAGGGCAGTTTTTCTTGTTCTGCTTCGAGCACGTCAAGGAATACAACAAGGGCTATAATTATTTCTCCGGCCTCTCGGACGGAGAAATCGCGCGCTACCAGAAAGAAGCTATCACCGGCCACCGTCCGACCTGGACCGTCGGTGTGAACAAGGCTGCCAAGAACAGTCCGCTTCAATCAGATATCCGCTCCGGTTCCTATTCCCGCGTTCGCGACCCCTTCGGCTTCGTTAGGGAAGGCGAAGGCCAAGGTCGGGGACCGCGTTTTCCGCAGCAGCGCAAATTGAAAACGCTGGAGGCGAAGGCCTTCGACACGATGGGGCTTGGCGCCAATGCCACGGCCCCGGAAATCAAGCGCCGCTACAAGGAATTGGTGAAAATGCACCATCCCGATGCCAATGGCGGCGATCGGGGGTCGGAAGAGCGCTTCCGCGCGGTCATTCAGGCCTATCAATTATTGAAGCAGAACGGTTTTTGTTAATTCCCGTCCTTGCTCTCCGCCTTCAATCAGGTATGGTCCAAATCGGCTGAAGCTGCGGGCAACCGCGGCAGGGTGCGCATTTGGCTGGCTGCACCTCGGTCAACTTTCCGGACGCGGCGTTTCTTGTCCGGGGACTCTGTTCAAGGATGCTCGCAAGCGATCATATTATCGCGCCGAGATTTTGCTTTAGTCCCGGAGAAGTATCGCCGCTGTTCCGACCGAACGGATGCGGGCAACAAGCTGCGGCGTTTCGGATAAATCGGCTGAGTTTGATATGGCAGGGTGAGAGCCACCCGCCCTGGAGACATGATGAGCAAGATTGACCTTGATATTTCCGAGATCCCCGATACCACCGTTTCGGTCCGTGAAGTCTTCGGCATTGATTCCGATATCCGCGTCCCCGCCTATAGCCAGGGCAGCGCCTACGTGCCCGATCTCGACACGGACTACCTCTTCGACCGCGAGACCACGCTCGCCATCCTCGCCGGCTTCGCTCATAACCGCCGCGTGATGATCTCGGGCTATCACGGCACCGGCAAGTCCTCCCATATCGAGCAGGTCGCTGCGCGCCTGAACTGGCCGTGCGTGCGTATCAACCTCGACAGCCATGTCAGCCGTATCGATCTCGTCGGCAAGGATGCCATCGTCGTCAAGGACGGGCTACAGGTCACCGAATTCAAAGACGGCATCCTGCCCTGGGCCTACCAGCACAATGTCGCGCTCGTCTTCGATGAATACGATGCAGGCCGTCCGGACGTGATGTTCGTCATCCAGCGCGTGCTGGAATCGTCGGGCCGCCTGACGCTGCTCGACCAGAGCCGCGTCATCCGTCCTCACCCGGCCTTCCGCCTGTTCGCGACCGCCAACACTATCGGTCTCGGCGACACGACGGGCCTCTATCACGGCACGCAGCAGATCAACCAGGCACAGATGGACCGCTGGTCGATCGTGACGACGCTGAACTATCTGCCGCACAACAACGAAGTCGATATCGTGCTGGCGAAGGTGAAGTCCTTCCGCAACGACAAGGGCCGCGACACCGTCTCCAAGATGGTCCGCGTTGCCGACCTGACGCGCGCGGCTTTCATGAACGGCGACCTGTCGACCGTCATGAGCCCGCGTACCGTCATTACCTGGGCCGAGAATGCGGAAATCTTCGGCGATGTCGCCTTTGCCTTCCGCGTCACCTTCCTCAACAAGTGCGATGAGCTGGAGCGGCCGCTGGTCGCCGAGCACTATCAGCGCGCCTTCGGTGTCGAGCTGAAGGAAAGTGCCGCCAATATCGTGCTCGAAGCCTAGGGAAGAACCCACACATTATGTCAGGTCGCGGAGACAATTCCAAAGCGAAGCCGGGTGCACCGGTGGACATGGAGCCGTTGCGCCGGGCGATCACCGGCTGTGTGCGCTCGATCGCCGGCGATGCCGAGGTCGAGGTGGCCTTCGCCAACGAACGCCCTGGAATGACCGGCGAGCGCATTCGCCTGCCGGAACTTTCCAAACGGCCGACGGCGCATGAGCTGGCGGTGACACGCGGCCTCGGTGATTCGATGGCCCTGCGGCTTGCCTGTCATGATGCCCGTGTCCACGCCGTGATGTCGCCCCAGGGTGCCGATGCCCGCAGCATCTTCGATGCCGTCGAGCAGGCGCGTGTCGAATCGATCGGCTCGCTGCGCATGAGTGGCGTGGCCGCTAACCTCAATTCGATGAATACGGAAAAATACGCCAAGGCGAATTTCTCGGGCATCGAGCGGCAGGAAGACGCGCCGATCGGCGAAGCCATGGCAATGATCGTGCGCGAGAAGCTGACCGGCCAGAAGCCGCCAGAGAGCGCCGGCAAGGTGCTCGACCTCTGGCGCCCCTTCATCGAGGAAAAGACCGGCGGCCAACTCGACAACCTGCTGTCTGCCATCAACGACCAGCAGAGCTTCGCCCGTGTCGTCCGCAACATTCTGACGGCCATGGAAATGGCCGAGGAATATGGTGACGAGCAATCCGAGCCCGACAGCGACGAGCAGCCGAGCGAAGAGGACAAGCCGAACGGCGAGGACCAGGATAACGACGACGTCAAGGAAGACGAAGGCTCCGATGCCGCTCCAGCCGAGGACAGCGAAGCCTCCGACGAGCAGATGGAAGACGGCGCAACCGAAGACGGCGGCGAGATCTCCGACGACGATATGAGCGAAGAGGGTGAGGAAGACTCGGAAACGCCGGGCGAAACCCGCCGTCCGAACACGCCTTTCGCCGACTTCAACGAGAAGGTCGACTATCACGTCTATACGGAGGAATTCGACGAGACCACGACGGCGCAGGAATTGTGCGACGTGGCCGAACTCGAACGCCTGCGCGCCTTCCTCGACAAGCAGCTTGCGCATCTGCAGGGCGCCGTTGGCCGGCTCGCCAACCGGCTGCAGCGTCGCTTGATGGCGCAGCAGAATCGTTCCTGGGACTTCGATCTGGAGGAGGGCTATCTTGATCCGGCCCGCCTGCCGCGCCTGATCATCGACCCGACGCAGGCGCTGTCCTTCAAGATGGAGCGCGACACGCAGTTCCGCGATACGGTCGTGACCTTGCTGATCGACAATTCCGGCTCGATGCGCGGCCGTCCGATCACGGTTGCCGCCTCCTGCGCCGATATCCTTGCCCGTACGCTGGAACGCTGCGGCGTGAAGGTCGAGATCCTCGGCTTCACCACCAAGGCGTGGAAGGGCGGCCAGGCGCGCGAGAAGTGGCTCGCCAGTGGCAAGCCGCAGACGCCGGGCCGTCTGAACGACCTGCGCCACATCATCTACAAGTCCGCCGACGAGCCCTATAGACGGTCTCGCAGCAATCTTGGCTTGATGATGCGCGAAGGTCTGCTCAAGGAAAACATCGACGGCGAGGCGCTGATCTGGGCGCATAACCGGCTGCTCGGTCGCCGCGAACAGCGCCGCATCCTGATGATGATATCGGACGGTGCGCCGGTCGATGATTCCACGCTGTCGGTCAATCCGGGCAACTATCTGGAACGGCACCTGCGCGCAGTGATCGACCAGATCGAGACGCGTTCACCCGTCGAACTGCTGGCCATCGGCATCGGCCATGACGTCACGCGATATTATCGCCGCGCCGTCACCATCGTCGACGCCGATGAGCTTGCTGGCGCCATGACGGAACAGCTTGCCTCGCTGTTCGAGGATCAGACGAGCATGCCGCGCTCGCGCATGCGCCGCGCCAGCTGAGCCCGCTCAGGCTTTCCTTGGCATCGGCCTTGCGGCCGGTGCCTTTTCCGGGCAATGTCGCCGGTTTGCGGCGCTGGCCGGTAGCCGCGAAATCCGTGTGTCTCATTGCGATGCTCGCCGGACTGCTCTCAGGCTGCAGTTCCGGAAATGGCGCCGATGAGCCGGGCCCGGCGGCAGTTCAGGCGAAGGTCATTTCCACCTTCAAGCGAGGCTCGGATCAAACGCGCTTCGGCGCTCTTGAATTTCTCGGCGGCCTTGAGTTCAGCTCGGATAATGCGCTTCTCGGCGCCGTTTCAGCCATCCGCTTTCGCGACGATCAACGCCATTTCATTTCGGTGCTGGATACCGGCCATTGGCTTACCGGCGCCATCGAACGCGACCAAGAAGGCCGGCTGACCGGCATCAGCGATGCGCGAATAGCGCCCATGATTGATCGCCTTGGCGAGAAGGATTCGGGCGATGGAGTTATGGATGCCGAAGGCTTGGCGCTGCGCGGCAATCACGTCCTCGTCAGCTATGAACAATATCATCGCGTCGATGCCTATCCCGATCCGGGTTTCGAGATTTCGCCGCCCGATGGCACCATGTCCATTCCCATCCCGCGATGGGAGCTGCGTTCCAATCGCAGCCTCGAGGCGCTTATGATCGCGCCACAGTCGAGCCCGCTTGCCGGCGGCGCGGTGATCGTCGCCGAAGACAGCCTGGATGATCAAGGCAATCTGCTCGCCGCAATTCTGGACGGGCCGCGGCAGGGACGCTTCACCGTGAGGCGCCATGGCGGCTTCAATGTCAGCGACGGTGCCTTTCTGCCGGATGGTGACCTATTGCTGCTGGAGCGGCGCTTCGGGCTGATCCATGGTCTCGGCGTGCGTATGCGGCGTATAGCCGGCGCGGATATCAAGCCGGGTGCTGTCTTGGACGGCAAGGTGGTCTTCGCGGCTGGCTCCGGAGATCAGATCGACAATATGGAGGGCCTGGATGTCTTCCGCACTGCCGATGGCTCCCTGCATCTCGTCATGGTCTCGGATGACAACCATTCGATCCTGCAGCGCAGCCTGATGTTGGAGTTCAAGCTGCATGATGACAGCGTCATCAGCCAGAATTGAAGCAGCCAGGGGCTTATTTGTCTGCCGCTACCATTTTATTTTTGCTGGGGATGGTGCCGCGCGTCACATTGAGTCGCGCGGCGGATTATTTGGCCGTCAAGCCGTCGGAGCCTGCGGCATCGGCTTCAACATGTTCATCAGAGCGCCATAGGGCAGCAGCATGACGAGTCCGACGGTGACCTTGACCGAGAAATCGCCGATCGCCCAGGAAATCCAGCGCGGTGCCGAAGTGGAGAACGCGCCAAGGATCGGCGCCCATTCGATCGCGAAGGGATCGTTCGGTCCGAAGAAGACGAAGAAGGGCGCGAAGGCGAAGGAGAAGAAGATCAGCGTATCCAGCATCGAGCCGATGAGCGAGCCGAACAGCGGTGCGCGCCACCAGGCCATGCGGCGCAGACGGTTGAAGACCGAGATATCGAGCAGCTGGCCGGCGAGATAGGCCGAACCGGAGGCGATCGCGATGCGCGGCTGTGCGGTGTAAAACGAAAGAGCGACACCAACGACGAAGCCGGCAAAGACGACCTTGCGCGCGGCCTTCGGGCCGAACTGGCGATTGGTCAGATCGGTGATGAGGAAGGCGACCGGATAGGTGAAAGCACCCCAGGTGAGGATATCCGCGAGATTGATGCCGGCGAGCGTCGCCTGCAGCGGATACTGCACGAGGATGTTGGAAGCGACGACAACCAGCGTCATCAGCAGAACGTAGATAAGGGTATGACGTATCGTCAGCATTTTTTTATCCTGGGAGATGCCACCAGTTGAAGGAAACCGGACATGGAAAAAGGCTTGTCCGGAGATGATCCGTGCAAGCCTCTTAGCCGGTATGAAATCGCGAAGTGCTAGTGCTGCTTAGGCAGCAACGGCAGCTTCAGCGGACTTCTTGACGATCTGGCGACGCAGCAGGCGAGCGCGCATGCTGAGTTCGTTTTCGCTTGCCTTGATGAGGAAAGCGTCCAGACCACCGCGATGCTCGACCGAACGCAGCGCTGCAGCGGAAACGCGCAGACGGTAGCGCTGGCCGAGAACGTCGGAGATCAGCGTGACCTGGCAAAGGTTCGGCAGGAACCGACGCTTGGTCTTGTTGTTGGCGTGGCTAACGTTGTTGCCCACGAGGACGGCCTTGCCGGTCAATTCGCACATGCGGGACATGGTACACCTACTTTTGTTTTTCTCGGCCATCGGATAGACATCCCGGGCAAAACCCGACGCGCAATCCAACAGGCCATAATTGGAAAGTTGCGGTTCTATAGTCAGAGAGGCTGGCCGCGTCAAGCCAAACCTTGTGTTTTCCCGCAATTCCGTCAAAAAGCTGCTGTTGTCTGACGCTCGCAGCAGGCGAGCTAAGCAACTATATAACTTGCCTGATCCTCGTTGAAGGCCCTGATCATGGTTCAAATTCGGAAGTGGCTTATCATTTCAGCTGTCGTTGCGTCGATGCCGTCCATGGCATTGGCCGATGTGCTGCGGCATGAAACGCGCTATCGCGTTTCGCTGGCAGGCCTGCCGATTGCCAGGGCGGATTTCAAGACCGAGGTCACCGGCAAGCAGTTCACCATTCGCGGCGATATCACCTCCGCGGGCCTTGCCGATCTTGTCACTTCCATCGACGCCAGGACGGATGTGACCGGCGTCGTTAACGACAGCAAGCTGCAGGCGACGCACTACACACTCTTCTACAAGAGCGGCAAGAGGGAGCGCACCTATGACGTTGCCTATACCAACGGCAATGTGACGTCGAATTCGATCACGCCCGAGCCGAAACGGCCGGACACCTGGGTTCCGATCACGGAAAGCGACCTGAAGGCCGTGCTCGACCCCATATCGGGTATGATCTTTCCGATTACGCCCAGCCTTAACCTCTGCAATCAGACGCTGGCCGTCTTCGATGGTGAGATGCGCATGGATCTAAAGCTGTCGCCGAAGGGATCGCACCCCTTCTCGACGGAGGGTTTCAAGGGCAAGACCATCGCCTGCGGCGTGCGCTTCACGCCGAAGAGCGGCTATAAGAGCACGCGCAAGGATTATCTCTATCTTGCCAAGAGCGACGATATGGAGATCTGGTTCGCCAAGGCGGATACCATGAATGTCTACGCTCCTGTTTACGTTCGTATTCCGACGCAATACGGGACGGTGACCATCACGGCCGTAAAATACGGCAGTTAGACCGGGCTGCCGTTTCACAGAAATGCTTGACGCTTCCTGTCGTTGTTTCTACGCAATTTCCAGCGGAAAATTGCTGTGCATTTTCGCGGAATTGCGTTAGCGGGCAGGCGACGTCCGCAGCAACGGGCTAGGGGCTGGGATGAAATTTCGCGCGACGTTGACGGGCTTTTCGGCCATTTTGATGTGGTCGTTTCTGGCGCTTCTGACCGTCGCGTCAGGCAAGATACCGCCCTTTCAGCTGCTTGCCGTCTGTTTTACGATCGGCAGCATTCCGGGCATCATCGTTCTTCTGCTCAGGCCCGAACGGCTGCAGCTTCTACGCCAGCCCGCCAAGGTCTGGATAACAGGCATCACGGGCCTGTTCGGCTACCACTTTCTCTATTTCACGGCGCTGCGTCACGCGCCGGCGGTGGAGGCGGGCCTGATCGCCTATCTGTGGCCGCTGCTGATCGTCGTCGGCTCGGCGCTGCTGCCTGGAGAGCGGCTGCGCTGGTATCACATCGTCGGCGCTCTGATGGGGCTTGCGGGTACGATCCTGATTGTCGGCCGCAATGGCTTTCATTTCGAAGGCGCCTATGCCGTCGGCTATGGTGCGGCGTTCCTTTGCGCCTTCACCTGGTCCGGTTATTCGCTGATCACGCGTCGTTTCGAGGCTGTTTCCACCGATGTGGTCACGATATTTTGCCTTGCGACATCGATCCTTTCCTTCTTTTGTCACCTTGGCCTTGAGGAGACCATCTGGCCGGAGAACCCGGCCCAGTGGATCGCCGTGCTGGGCCTTGGCCTTTTCCCTGTCGGGGCTGCCTTCTATGCCTGGGATTACGGCGTCAAGAACGGCGATATCCAAATCCTCGGCGCGGCAAGCTATGCCGCACCGCTGTTCTCGACGTTGATTCTGACACTGTTCGGTTTTGCCGAGCCGAGTTGGGGCATTGCGCTCGCCTGCCTGCTCGTGACTGGAGGCGCGGTACTGGCCGCCCATCGCATGATCCTGCGCCGGGGCGACGCAGAGCAAACGCGGGCGGAAGCGGCGGAATAGCTCCGCCGCCCTCGCTGCCATTTATTTCTTGAAGACTTCTTGCAGGAAGGCCACGAGCGATGGTCGCCAGACATCCATTTCGTGCTGGAGGTCTGGATATTCGTGATATTCGTGCTTGATCTTCTTGGCGTCGAGCGTCGCCTTCAAGCCAGCGACGTCCTTGCCGACGACCTGGTCCTTGCTGCCGACCGTTACCGTGAAGTTGTGCAAGGCCTTGTTGATCTTCTCCGGCTCGTTCAGCACAGCATCGACGGTCTTGTTGGGAACCGTCGTCGTGCTGACGCCGCTGAAGGTTGCGACCCAGCCGAAGGTATCCAGATGTGAAAGACCGGATACGAGGGCCTGATAGCCTCCCTGCGACAGCCCGGCCACAGCGCGGCCGCTCGCCTCGTTCCGCACCCGATAATGCTTCTTCACATACGGGATAAGATCTTCGGTCAGTTCGCGATCGGCCGCCTCGGCATTCGCGGGATAGAAATTCGCCCGGCGATCGGCGGCCGGGAAATTCTCGGCGATCGCGTTCGGCACGTCGGTTTCCGTATCCGGAATGACGACGATCATCGGCTCGATCTTCTTTTCGGCAAGGAGATTATCGAGGATTTGCGGCGCGCGGCCTTGGAGGACCCAGGACCCCACAGTATCGCCGAAGCCGTGATAGAGGTAGAGCACGGGCAGCGGCTTGGAGGAATCTGTGTAGCCGGGCGGCGTGTAGACATACATCTGCCGTTCCGAATCGAGCGCCTTGGAATGCAGGGTCACCAGCCGCAGGTCGCCGTGGGGCACATTGCGGATATCGAGAATGCTGCCGGGCACCAGGATCAAACTGGTATTGACCTGCCGTTGCGGCTTCGGCGCATTGGTGCCGGTGTCGATGCTGCGAAAGCCGTCGACGTTGAAGTAATATTCGTAGAGATCCGGCTTCAGCACCTCCGTCTTGGCGCTCCATGTGCCGTCGTCGCCGCGCTGCATGGCAATGGGATCGCGCGAGCCCAAGGTGACGGAAACCGCCTTTGCCGAGGGCGCATAAAGGCGAAAGGTGATCGAGCCGTCCTTTTCGACAGAGGTGACAAAGTTTTTCAGGGGCTGGCCGGCTGGCGGCGAGGCCGGTGCATCGAGGGCAAAGACAGGGGCGCTCATGACACAGCCTGCGGCGACGAGCAAAGGAAACAACAAACGCACGAAAAAACCTCCTCCGGATGAATCAATTTTCACTTCCCCCGTGTAAAGCTGACACAGCGCGTCGCTTTTTCAAGACCGTCGCCGCGCGCTGTCTGGCCGCATCCTGCTTGATGGCAATGAAAGGTAAAAGAGGGTCAGTCTGAGGCCGGCTTCCAGTCCGGCGGTGCCATCTCGAAGCTCGAAAATTCGAAGCCGGGGGAGACCGTACAGCCGACGAGCGTGAATTGCCCGAGACTTTCGGCCGATTGCCACCAATTGGCTGGAATGATCGCCTGCGGGCGCTCGCCCTTTGCCAGATCCATGCCGAGAACGAGTTTTTCACTCGTCTTGCCGTCGGCCGAGCGATGCAAGGCGAGGGGCGCGCCGGCATAATAGTGCCAGACCTCCGCGGCGTCGTGCACCCGATGCCAGTGCGAGCGCTCGCCCGCCTCGAGCAGATAGTAGATGGCGGTGGAATGCCCGCGGGCGCCGCCGTTCTCGTCGCGGAAGGTCTGCACGTACCAGCCGCCTTCCGGATGCCGCTGCATGGAAAGCGTTTCGATGATCTCCTTTGCCTGCATCAGAAATTGTCCTTGCGCTTGCGGATCTCGGCGAAGACCTCTTCGTTGCTGCGGCTTTCCATCAGCAGATGGCGGCGGATCGCCGGATCGGCGGCGCGCAGGAACGGATTGGTTTCCTTCTCGAGCGCCAGCGTGGTCGGGATGGTGAACTTACCTTCCGCTCTCAATGCCTCGATATCGGCAGCACGCGCTTTCAGCCGCTCATTGCCGGGGTCGATGGTCAGCGCGAAACGGGCATTGGAGAGCGTGTATTCATGGCCGAAATAAACGGCCGTTTCGTCTGGCAGCACGGCGAGCTTTTGCAGCGAGGCCCACATATCCGCTGCCGGCCGCTCGAACAGGCGGCCGCAGCCGAGCGCAAACAGCGTGTCGGCGGCGAAAAGCAGCTTGTCGTCGGCAAAGTGATAGCAAACGTGGCCGGCAGTATGGCCAGGCGTTTCGATGACATTGACCGTATGACCGGCAAACTCGAACGTATCACCGTCGCCGACGGCGCGATCGAGGCCGGGAATGGCGACGGCTTCGTTGATCGGACCGATGATCTCGCAGCCGAACTGCTCTTTCAGCGCCAGATTACCCTCGACATGATCGGTGTGGTGATGGGTCGTCAGGATGTGGCTGATCGTCCAGCCGCGACGATCGGCGGCTTTCAGGATCGCATCTGCCTCCGGAGCGTCGATCGATGCGGTCAATCCGGTTTCCAGATCATGGACCAAGACGCCGAAATTGTCGGAACGGCAGATAAAAATCTCTAATTCCAATGGTTTCATGATCGAAATCGTCCTCGTCTTTTACGTTGGTGGAGAATGTAAGCCGTTCGGCCTTGAAGTCCAACGTTTGGCTGATAACATTTGTTTCGATGCACGCCGATATTGTCGATCTCCGCCAGTTTTATCATTCCGAGCTCGGTCGCTTGGCGGAGCAGTCGATCGCCATGGCGCTGTCCTCCATCTGGGCGCGGATGCCCGAGGAGCGGCTTGTCGGCCTCGGCTATGCCGTGCCCTATCTCGATCGTTTCCGGGCCGACACCGAGCGCACTTTCGCCTTCATGCCGGCGGGGCAGGGTGCGGTGAACTGGCCGATGGGCTCGGCCTCGTCGAC
This sequence comes from Martinezella sp. CNPSo 3732, assembly GCF_057784515.1. NCBI lineage: Bacteria > Pseudomonadati > Pseudomonadota > Alphaproteobacteria > Hyphomicrobiales > Rhizobiaceae > Martinezella > Martinezella sp. CNPSo 3732. The sequence continues at coordinate 7,137 of NZ_JBXSOO010000030.1, read as the reverse complement.
GGCGCTGATCTTCGATGAAGAACTGCCGCTCCCCGACAGTTCGATCGACCGGGTGCTGATGGTGCATTCGCTGGAATTTGCGGAAAGCCCGCGCGAGACGCTGAAGGAGCTCTGGCGGGTGCTTGCGCCCGGTGGGCGGCTTGTCATCGCCGTGCCGAACCGGCGCGGCGTCTGGGCGCGCATGGAACACACGCCGTTCGGCTCCGGCCGGCCCTATTCGCGCGGCCAGCTCACCTCGCTGCTGCGCGAGACCAATTTCACGCCGGGTGCGACGGCGGAGGCATTGTTCTTCCCGCCCTCGAAGCTGCGCACCGTGCTGCGGCTGCGCCGCGCCTTCGAGCGGGTCGGGCGCACTCTATGGCCGGCATTTTCGGGCGTCATCATCGTCGAGGCGCAGAAGCGGCTCTATCAGGGCCTGCCCGTTGCCGTTCGTGCCTCGCGCCGCGTCTTCGTGCCGGTGCTGGCACCGCGCGGCATACCGACGGCGCGCGATGGCGCGTGACGCTTTCGCCGTAGCGCCGACACTCGACAAATTTATCAATCCGCTTTAATGCGACGGGGTGTCATAAACCGGAATTTTCCGGTCTTTCCCAAGGTCGATCCAATGAGCATGGAAATGAGCAAGCCCGTCCCGCGTCCCGGCATTCTCGATATCGCTGCCTATGTGCCGGGCAAGGAGCATGCGCCGGGCGTTGCGCGCGTGTTCAAGCTTTCCTCGAACGAGACGCCGCTTGGCGCCAGCCCCAAGGCAATCGAAGCCTTCCGCGGCGCTGCCGGCAATCTCGAACGCTATCCCGACGGGCAGGCCAAGGAATTGCGCCAGGCGATCGCCGATGTGCATGGGCTGAATGTGGCCAATATCCTCTGCGGTGCCGGCTCCGACGAGCTGCTCGGCCTGCTCTGCCACACCTATCTCGGCACCGGTGACGAAGGCATCATCACCGAGCACGGCTTCCTGGTCTACAAGATCCAGATCATGGCCGCCGGCGCGACGCCGGTCACCGTCAAGGAGAAGGATTGTACCGTCGATGTCGACGCGATCCTCGCGGCCGTTACGGAAAAGACCAAAATGGTCTTCATTGCCAACCCCGCCAATCCGACCGGCACCTATGTGCCTGTCAGCGAGATCCGCCGCCTGCAGGCGAGCCTGCCGAAGCACGTCATCCTCATCCTCGACGCTGCCTATGCCGAATATGTCCGCCGCAACGATTACGAAGCCGGCCTTGAACTCGTTTCGGCAAACCAGAACGTCGTCATGACCCGTACCTTCTCCAAGGTCTACGGCCTGGCAGCCCTTCGTATCGGCTGGATGTATGCCCCGGTCGATATCGTCGATGCGATCAACCGCGTGCGCGCTCCGTTCAACCTGAACAGCGCGGCCATTGCTGCCGGAGCGGCTGCCATTCGCGATCAGGCTTTCACGGAAAAGGCGGTCGCGCATAACACACTCTGGATCGAGAAGATGACGGCGGCGCTCGAAGCCTTGGGTCTCAGCGTGACGCCGTCGGTTGCGAATTTCGTGCTGATCCATTTTCCGGACGGCGCCGGCAAGCGTGCCGCCGAGGCCGATGATTTCCTCACGAGCCGCGGCTATATCCTGCGTGCTGTGCGCGCCTACGGCTTCCCGAATTCGCTGCGCTTGAGCATCGGCACCGAAGAGGCCAATCTCGGCGTCATCGACGCTCTGGCCGAATTTATGGGACGCAAGGCATGAGCAACATCCAGTTCGATCGCATCGCCCTGATCGGCATCGGCCTTATCGGCTCTTCCATCGCCCATGACATCAAGCGCCTTGGTATCGCAAAGGAAGTGGTGATCTCGACACGCAGCGCCGAGACGCTGAAGCGTGCCGAAGAGCTGAAGCTCGGCGACCGCTATACGCCGTCCTCGGCTGAAGCCGTGAAAGACGCCGATCTCGTCATCGTCTCAGTACCGGTTGGTGCTTCCGAGAGCGTCGCCAAGGAAATCGCCGCTCATCTGAAGCCGGGCGCCATCGTCACCGATGTTGGCTCGACCAAGGCATCGGTCATTGCGCAGATGCAGCCGCATATGCCGCCCAACGTGCATTTCATTCCGGGTCATCCGCTCGCGGGAACGGAGAAATCCGGCCCGGATGCGGGCTTTCCGGGGCTGTTCAAGGGGCGCTGGTGCATCTTCACGCCCGTTCCAGGTACCGATGAGGCTGCGATCAAGACGCTTCGCGGCTTCTGGGAAACCCTGGGCTCCCGTGTCGACGAGATGGATCCCGAGCATCACGACAAGGTGCTGGCGATCGTCTCGCATCTGCCGCATCTGATCGCCTACAACATCGTCGGGACCGCCGACGATCTGGAGACGGTGACCGAATCGGAAGTCATCAAATATTCCGCCTCTGGCTTCCGCGACTTCACTCGCCTTGCCGCCTCTGATCCGACCATGTGGCGCGACGTCTGCCTGCACAATCGCGATGCGATTCTGGAGATGCTATCGCGCTTCTCCGAGGATCTGGCATCGCTGCAGCGCGCGATCCGCTGGGGTGATGGCGACAAGATCTTCGACCTTTTCACCCGCACGCGCGCCATTCGTCGCTCGATCGTCGAAGCCGGCCAGGACGTCGACGTGCCTGACTTCGGCCGTCATGCGCTGGATACGAAGGAATAGGCATTCTCGCGCGATGGAGGGGCCTTCGTGATCGTCAGGCGCGCAAATTCCGAAGATTTGCCCTGGCTCCTTGAGCATGAAGACGCCAGTGAAGACTGGATCGGGCGTTGCATTGAGTTTGGCGAATATTTTGTGGCCGAGCAGAATGGCGAGCTTGTCGGCTTCCTGCGCTTCAGCCGCTTCTGGGGCAAAATCCCCTATATGGACATGATCCGCGTACTGCCATCATACCGACGCGAGGGTGTTGGAACAGCTCTGTTCCATGCCTGGGAAGGCGCCATGATCGAAGAGGGCGCCCAGCATCTGATGACCTCAAGCGAATGGGCGGAAGCTGAGCCGCAGGCGTGGCATCGCCGCAACGGCTTCAAGGCGGCCGGTAGCATCGACCTCCGCATCGTCCAGCCGAGCCCGGAGATATTCTTTGTGAAGGATATCTCCGGCGTCGGCAAAGGATAGGCTCTCAGATCGGCGGAATCTTGCCGAGCGGGATGAAGCCGCTGAGCGAGAGGCGGCCGCGATCGGCGGTGAGATCGACGGAAACCTTGTCGCCGCCATTGGCAAGCGCCTTCAGCATCTTCGTGGCCGTCTTGATGATGTTCTTGGCGGCGGGAAGCGTCGTGGTCAGGCTATCCCCCCAAGGCCCGATCTGATTGATCTCCAGCTTGAATTGGCCTGATAGAAAACCCTCATCGTCGAAATTGAAGGGGCCGGAAAGCGTCATGATGCGACCGTCGCCGATGTCGATGACGGCCTGGTGCAGCACGCCTGCCGAGCCGCGAAGCCCCTCCCGGTCGCTGCCATCGAGCAGGCCGGCCTTGCCTGACAGCGTCACGTTGGCGCTCGTGGATGCGGTCGGCAGAACCTGGGGAAAATCCTTGATCACGGCATTGGCATTTTCGACGCCGATCGCGAAATCCAGATCGCTGCCGCTCTGGCTGGCGTGCATCTCCGTGTGGGCGGCTGTGACATTGATACTCTGGCCGGTGACTGAGGAGACGATGCCCGCCTTCAGCCCATTGATAACAGTCTGGGTCTGCGCGACGCCACGGCCCTTGGCGACGAGGTTCGATTGCAGATCGGCCCATTCAGCCGATACGGTCAGGCCCTCGGTCGTCCGCAACTCGGCGGGAGATTTCAGGCTCCAGCTCACATGGTTGGGCTGGAAGACCGGTGCGGAGGCACTGAGCCTGTCGAAATTGGTGGAGACGCCCCGTGTCTGGTTGTCGACAGTCACGGTGTCGCAGGTCAGGCCGATGGAGAAGGGGAAGCCGTTGAAGGCCATGTTCTCGCATTTGCCGGCAATGCCGGCGCTGTTCTGCTGACCGAGCGCCTTCAGGACATTGGTTCTGACGAAACCGGTCGCATAGTACCAACCGCCGGTGTAAAGACCGGCTAGAACCACCACCAGCCCAAAAAGGATGAGCCACAGACGTTTGCCTCGACCGGTCGTTACGCTCTGGCTTGACGCTGCCATGTTGTTCTCCAATGGTTGGACTGAAGCTTCACAGTGATTTGGCGTTGGATATGGACGAATTTTGGGTGTTTGGCTACGGATCCCTCATGTGGAATCCGGGCTTTGGTTATGACGAGCGGGCCGAGGCCCTGATTTTCGGTTATCGTCGCTCGCTCTGCGTCCGTTCCTGGGTCCATCGCGGGACGGAAGAAAACCCCGGCCTCGTCCTCGGCCTCGATCGCGGCGGTTCCTGCCGTGGCATGGCCTTCCGGGTTCCCGCCTCCGATTGGGACGAGGTGCTGACCTATCTGCGCGAGCGTGAGCTCGTCACCAACGTCTATCTGGAAAAGACCCTGCCGATCCGGCTCGCTGACGGGCGGCGCGTGACCGCCGTCGCCTATGTCGTCGATCGCAACCACAGGCAATATGCCGGCTCGCTGGATGCAATCGAGGCAGCGCATGTGGTGGAAGCTGCCATCGGCCGCTCCGGCCCGAACGATGCCTATCTCTTCAATACCCTGGCCCATCTGCGCGACATGGGCATCCGCGATCATTGGCTCGAACAGGTTGCCGGCGAAGTGGAGCGGATGCGAAAGGCATCCTGAACCTGCCGCCTGGCATCGTGAGTTCGCTCAGACTGCGGCGGTAACGGGTTTTGCCTTGGCGATTTCCGCCAGACGCTGGACCGCGGTCGGAGGAAGCGGTAGGTTCGGGTTGTTGGCGACCGTCTCGACCAGCAGCTCGTCGCTCGCTCTTTCCGTCTCCTCGATCAGGCGCGCGAAAAATGCATCGGGGTCCATGCCGGGCTCGATCGGCGGCAGGATGCGCACCTTGATATGGCCGGGATATTTGCGGAACGTGCGGCGCGGCCAGAAGAGGCCGGGATGCATGGCAACGGCGACGACGGGGATGCCGAGGTCGCGATACATGCGGGCGATGCCGTATTTGTAGACTGGCTCGGCACCTGGCGGCCGGCGCGTCCCCTCGGGGTAGATGATGAGCTGGCGGCCGGTGGCGAGCTCTTCGCGTGTGCGCTTCAGGACATCGAACATGACCTTGCCGCGGGCGCCGCGATCGACCGGGATCATGCGCTGTTTACCGGCATACCAGCCGAACAATGGGATCCACATCAGCTCGCGCTTCAGGATATAGACCGGGTCGTCCAGATAGGGCAGCAGTGCGAATGTATCCCAGAAGGATTGATGCTTGGGCGCGAAAATGAAGCTGCCCTTGGGGATATTTTCCAAGCCCTCGATCTCGAAGGTGGTGCCGACGATCTTCTCCATCAGCCAGGTGCTGGATTTCGCCCACGCCTTGGGGATCGCATAGGCCGCCTTGCGCGGCATGAGGAAATAAATCGGCGCCAACACGATCATGCGAATGATCAGATTGGCATAGAAGGCCGTGTTGAACAGGATCGAACGCAAGATAATCATCGAGGCTTTTCCAATGCACCGGCTTGCGCCAGCATCCGAAGGCTTGCCTACACGATTACAGCGTCAATAAAAAGTCGGTCTTTGCGGGGTTTTCGCGTCCGCGTCGTTTGATACGGCGAGCCTCAGTCGTCGTCCTCAGTCGGCTGCCGCGAGCGCAGGCCTATCGGCCGCCCGAGGCCGGTCAGATTGCGGGCGCCGGCAAGGAGCACTTTCGCATATTCCGAGATCATCGTGCGCAGCGCATTCGGGTCCGTGAACCAGTTCTTGCTCTTCAGGTCGGAGTTGACGACCGGATAGGGGATGAAATCAGTCGAGGGGTCGACATATTTCAGTTCCGCGAGACTGCGGGGCATATGGTAGTTGTTCGTGACAACGAGAACGCTCTTATAGCCCCTGGCGTGAATCCACTTTGCCGCTTCACGGGCATTGCCGATCGTATCGAGCGCATCGTAGCCGATGTCGACACAGCAGCTGAACAGGCTGGCGGAACTCTGCGTCAGCTTGCGGATCTGTGTCGGCGTGGTGGTCGGATGCGCGCCCGATATCAGCAGACGGTTGCCGGCACCGGTACGCAGCAGCTCCACTGCCTGATCGATCCGCTGATAGCCGCCCGTCAGCACGACGATGGCATCGGCTTTCGGCTCGAGCGGCGGCTTCAAGGTGGTGATCGAATCGGCAAAATGCAGGAAGCCGCCGAAAACGATGGCGACAAGGAAGATGAAAGCGAAGCCGCCCCAGCGCAGGAGACGCCGGAACAGGCTGCGGCGCATAGGTCTATCGCCGCGGGGGCGTGTCCGCAGCGACTGCAAACTCACGGACTTGCGAGTCGTCAGATCCATGCTCATGATTCGCTATTATACGCCAATTGCGGCAAGGAGCGGGCTGGCAAACGGTAAAAAAACATCGCTGAAACGTCAATTCTGTACGCTATCCGTCCGTCCGGGATCGGAACGGATCAGATCGATCTCGTAGATCGTGCGCATGACGGTGAAACGTGCCGTCAGCGTCGTTAGCAGCGCGATGATGATCATGGTGGCGAGAATGCCGATATAACCGAGCGCGCCGACGGAGAAAGTCCCGAACAATGCCGTTGCCTGGTCGGTCTGCGGCGTGGCGATCGTATGGCTTTGCAGGAGGCCGGCTGTTGCAAAGAAAAGCGCGGCAAGGGCACTGCCGGCGCCCGATCCTTTGAGGCTGATCTTCAGAAAATGCTTCTGGAACTCGTTGGCGACGAAGGTGCTTTCGGCGCCGACGAAATGCAGCACCTCGACGATATGCCGATTGCCTGACAATGCGCCGCGCGTGGCGAAAACCACAGTCAGGACCATGGCGGTGAAGACCAGCAACAGGACACCGGTACCGATGAGAACGGTGGTGTGCGCCATCGACACGAGCCGGTCGACCCAGGTGCGATGATCGTCCAGCGTCGCTTGTGGGATCTGCGCCTTGAGCAATGCGCGCATCGCCTCGAAGTCAGGCGGATGCGTTTCGTCGATGGTGATGATGACGAGGCGCGGAACGGGCAGTTCCTTGATATCGAGGCCGGCGCCGAGCCACGGTTCGAGCAGGCGCGCGGTTGCCGCTTCATCGACGATCTGGCCGGACTTG
>NZ_JBXSOO010000029.1:0-36481 GCF_057784515.1 Martinezella sp. CNPSo 3732 | reverse complement strand
GGTGGGGGTGACGATTGTTTGGCCGCAGAGGTTGCCGCGATCACCCCACCCCGGCACTTTGTGCCGACCCTCCCCCTCAAGGGGAGGGTGTGAACGGTGACTTTGTAATCGCAACGGATGTGGATCGTTGATGCCTAAAAAGCCCTCCAAACTCGATCGCTTCAAAATCGCCAACAGCCGTCGCCTGCGCGCCGGTTCGACCGATGCGGAAGCCAAGCTTTGGAAGCATCTGTGGCGCATCCCGATCGAAGGCACCCATTTTCGCCGCCAGGTTCCGATCGGGCGCTATTTCGCCGATTTCGCCTGCCATCAGATCGGTCTGATTATCGAGCTTGACGGCAGCCAGCATGCGGAAGATGCGGCAAGGCGTTATGATGCCGAGCGGACGGCCTTTCTTGAGAGCCAAGGCTATCACGTCGTCCGATTCTGGAATGCAGAGGTCATGGATGAGATGGAGGCTGTTCTGGATACGATATTTGCCATTGTGCAGCAGCGGCAAATTTTGCTAGCAGAGGCCGACCGTTTTCACCCCACTCCGGCACGCCGTGCCGACCCTCTCTCTCAAGGGGAGGGTGAGGAACCTTGACATGCCCGATCTCCTTCTCGAACTCCGCTCCGAGGAAATTCCCGCCCGTATGCAGCGCAAGGCTGCCGGCGACCTGAAGAAGCTGGTGACCGATGCCCTGGTCGAAGCGGGTCTTTCCTATGAAGGTGCCAGGGAATATTGGACGCCGCGGCGCCTGACGCTCGATATTCGCGGTCTGACGGCGCGCTCGGCCGATGTGCGCGAGGAGCGCAAGGGTCCGCGCACCGACGCCAACGAGAAGGCGATCGAAGGCTTTTTGCGGGGTGCTGGCCTCTCCTCCATCTCCGAGGCGCAAGTCCAGAGCGACCCGAAAAAGGGCGATTTCTACGTGGCGATCATTTCCAAGCCCGGCCGTGCCGCGGAGGAAATCGTCGCTGCGGTGATGCCCGACATCATAAGAAATTTCCCCTGGCCGAAATCCATGCGCTGGGGCAAGGCCTCGGTAAAGCCCGGCTCGCTGCGGTGGGTGCGCCCGCTGCAGTCGATCGTCTGCACCTTCGGCACCGAGCATGAAGAAACGACGGTCATCCCCTTCGAGATCGACGGCATGGTCGCCTCGAACGTGACCTATGGCCATCGCTTCCACGCCCCTGGTCCGATCACGGTCAAGCGTTTCGAGGATTATGCGTCGAGCCTGGAAAAGGCCTATGTCGTTCTGGATGCCGACCGCCGCAAGGATATCATCCTGCATGATGCCCGCGATGTCGCCTTTGCCAATGGTCTCGAACTGGTCGAGGACGAGGGCCTGCTGGAGGAAGTGTCCGGCCTCGTCGAGTGGCCGCAGGTGCTGATGGGCTCCTTCGAGGAGGATTACCTGTCGATCCCATCCGAGATCATCCGCTTGACCATCAAGACCAACCAGAAGTGTTTCGTCACTCGGCCGCAAGGCTCCCACCTCCCCCTTGAGGGGGGAGGTCGCAGCGAAGCTGCGGGTGGGGGTGACCCCTTGTTTCAACAGGATCACCCCACCCCGGCACTGCGTGCCGACCCTCCCCCTCAAGGGGAGGGTGCGCTGTCCAACCGCTTCATTCTCGTTGCCAATATCCAGGCAACGGATGGCGGCAAGGAAATCATCCACGGCAACGGCAAGGTCGTGCGTGCCCGTCTGTCCGACGCGCTGCACTTCTGGAAGCGCGACCAGGGCGATCTGCCCGATCTCGAAACGCTGGAAGCCTCCGCTGAAAAGTTCGGCCTCGATCTGAAGAAGCCGCTCGATCAGCGCATGGCCAAACTTGACGCGCTGAACGTCACCTTCCATGCCAAGCTCGGCAGTCAGGGCGAACGTGTTGTCCGCATCCGCGCGCTGGCCGCTGAACTCGCCAAGATCACCGGCGCCGATGCCGCTCTGGTCGATCGTGCCGTCGTGCTCGCCAAGGCCGACCTGCGCACCGAAGCCGTCGGCGAATTCCCCGAACTGCAGGGCGTCATGGGCCGCAAATACGCATCACTGCAGGGCGAGAATGCCTCGGTCGCGACTGCGATCGAAGATCACTACAAGCCGCAAGGTCCCTCCGACCGCGTTCCCGAAGACAAGGTTGCAATCACTGTTGCGCTTGCCGACAAGCTGGATACGCTCGTCGGCTTCTGGGCAATCGACGAAAAGCCGACGGGCTCGAAGGATCCTTATGCACTGCGCCGCGCAGCCCTCGGTGTCGTCCGCATCCTCCTGGAGCGCGGCGTGCGTCTGCCGCTGCTGGCGACCACCAAGGATGCCGATCTGCTCGCCTTCTTCCATGACCGCCTGAAGGTCTACCTGCGCGATCTCGGTGCCCGCCATGACTTGATCGACGCCGTACTGACGCCCCAGGCCGACGATCTGCTGATGGTTGCCCGCCGCGTCGAGGCGCTGACTGCCTTCATCACCTCCGAAGACGGCAAGAACCTGCTCGCCGGCACCAAACGCGCCACTCAGCTTCTGGCTGCCGAAGAGAAGAAGGGCACCGTCGTTGCCGATGGCGTTTCGGACGCCTTGCTGAAGCTCGACGCGGAAAAGGATCTCTTCGCCGCCGTCAAGGCTGCGTCCGCAGAAGCCTCAGATGCGATTGCCAAGGAAGACTTCCGCTCGGCCATGGCAGCCCTTTCCAAGCTGCGTGCGCCCGTCGACCGCTTCTTTGAAGATGTGCTCGTCAATGATGAGGATGCCGCCATTCGCGCCAATCGCCTGGCTCTGCTGCGCCTGATCCGCGAAGCAACCGGCACGGTCGCCGACTTCTCGAAGATCGCGGGATAAGACACGGGGGCGCGATGACCGGAAAGATTCTCGTCAGCGCCTGCCTCATGGGCCATGCCGTCCGCTATGACGGCCGCTCCAAGCCTCTTGTCCATCCGGCGATCGATCGCTGGCGCGAGGAGGGGCGGCTGATCACGATCTGTCCGGAAATGTCCGCCGGCATGGCGGTGCCAAGGCCGCCTGCGGAAATCGCAGACGGCGCGACCGGCGAGGATGTGCTTGCCGGCACTGCACGGGTGATGGAAATCACCGGCGGTGATGTCACGGCGGAGTTTCGCCAGGCGGCGGAAAATGCGCTGGCGCTCGCAACCGAGACCGGCTGTCGTTATGCTCTTCTGATCGACGGCAGCCCCTCCTGCGGCTCCGGCTTCATTTATGACGGCACATTTTCCGGCGGTCGGCAGAATGGCCGGGGCGTCACGGCGGCGTTGCTCAAGCAGGCCGGTATCGAGGTCTATTCCGATCGCGAGATCGACCTGCTGGTTGAGCGCCTGAAGGTCGCAGACTGACGCAGCAAAGCTTTGCTCAAAAGAAAACCGCCGGACGCGAGCCCGGCGGTTTCCCATTTTTGCAACTGTACTGATCAGGCGGCGCGGCGATGATCCATGGTCGCGCGACCTTCGTTGACGCGGAAACCGCGGATGAGCGCAAGCAGATCTTCCGTATCGGCGGCGAGCGTCTCGGCCGATGCCGTGGTCTCTTCAGCCATGGCGGCGTTCTGCTGCGTGGCGGCATCGAGCTGGTTCATCGAAGAGGAGATCGAGCGCAGCGTCGTATCCTGCTCGGAGGCGCTGTGGGCGATCTTCGAGACGATCTCGTTGGCGGCCTTGATCTGGTCGGAGATGCGCTTCAGCGCTTCGCCTGCCTCGCCGACGAGGCGAACGCCCTGGTGGACCTGGCCGGAAGAGCGGGCGATCTGGTCCTTGATCTCCTTGGCGGCTGCCGCCGAACGCTGGGCGAGTTCACGCACTTCCTGAGCGACGACCGCGAAGCCCTTGCCGGATTCGCCGGCACGAGCGGCTTCCACGCCGGCGTTGAGCGCCAGCAGGTTGGTCTGGAAAGCGATCTCATCGATGACGCCGATGATCTTGCCGATTTCCGACGAGGACCTCTCGATGCCGCTCATGGCTTCGATCGCCTGGGCAACGACGGCATCGCTGCGCGATGCTTCGGCGCTGACGGCGTGGACGCGCTTGCTGGCCTCATCGGCGCCTTCCGCAGTCTGTCGGACGGCGACGGTGAGCTCGTCGAGAGCAGCCGAGGTCTCTTCCAGGCTGGCGGCCTGACGCTCGGTGCGCTGTGACAGTTCGTTGGAGGCGCGGCGGATTTCTTCCTTGCTGAGGCCGATGTCATTGCCCTTGGCGTTGACGCGGCCCATCGCGGCTTCGAGGTGCGACAGTGCCTCGTTGAAGTTGTTGCGAAGGCCTGCATAGCTGGCGCCAAGATCGCCGCAACGCACCGTCAGGTCGCCGCGGGCGAGGTCCTCGAGCGCCTTGCCGATGACCGAGACGACACGCGCCTGTTCGCGGGCCTCGTCCTGCTGCTGGCGCAGGTTCTGCTCGCGCTCATTGCTGATTTCGAGCTCCTGTGCCGCCTGGCGGTCGGAGAGCGCATGACGTTCGCGAACCTTTTCCTGCAGCGCTTGGGTTGCCTTCGCCATCAGGCCGATTTCATTGCGCATCTCGGTATGTGGGATGGCGGTCTTCATGTCTTCGTCGGCGACAGCCTTCAGGGCTGCATGGACGTCGGTCAGCGGCTTCGTGATGACGCGGATGAAGTAGAAGGCGGCGCCGATACCGATCAGGAAGACGATGCCGCAGATCATGAGCGCACGCCACATGGTGGCATTGATCTGCGCCTCGAGGTCATCCATGTAGACACCGCATCCTAGCACAAGCTGCCAAGGCGCGAAGGCGGCCGAATAGCTGCCCTTCAGGAAGAACTCGCTGTCGGAGTGACCCGGCTTGTTCCAGTAATAGATGGTGCGGCCGCCGCCCTTGATGCCCTTCTCCACCATTTCCTTGCTGAAATGGGTGCCGTTCTTATCGATCTGCGAGGACATGTCCTTGCCGATATTGACCGGGCTCGGATGAATGCGCTGGATGACATTGTAATCGAAACCGAAGAGATAGCCTGCCGGCGCGAAGCTGACATGCGACAGCACCTTGAACGCCTCAGCCTGAGCCGCCTCATGCGTCATCTCGCCGGATTTTTCGCGCTGATAATACTGGTTCAAAACCGAAATGCCGGATTCGACCTGCGTGCGCAGCATGTCGAAGCGGTCGTCGTAGATAGAATCGGCCTGGGACCGGATCTGGAAATAGGTGGCCACCGCGAATGCGGCCATCAGGACGCCAAGCAGGGCAAATAATTGATGCGAAATCTTGAGATTCTTCATGGTGCCTCCCACAGGGGTGAAACCGGTGCGGTATCCTACCGCCTGTGCGATCGCCTGAGAGAATCCCAATACGCTTGCCGCCGCTCGAATGACATGCTGCTGTCCGGTGACGGTAAAATCGCTGTTTATGTCTAAAAAAGCTTTAATTGTAGGGATTTGGTTGTATTTTCTTTCAATTTAAACCGCAGATATGCGCTTGGATCATAGGTAATACATATTTTGACTTGAGAATGACTGCAGCTAGTCCAAGCATTTCCCGATAATTTATTTAGATAACTCGAATATTAGGATGATATATTTCGAAAATGTGAATGGTAGCCGGCATTCCGCAAGCAAGTAAACGCTACCGCGAATGGATTGCCAGACTATTGGCGAAGCTGGAAATCGGAAATATCGAGCGGCGCGGGCTCGCGAGCCGTGGAGGAGTTGGGCAAGGCTGCCGTCCGAGCCGTCATGTCGATGCCATCGATGGGCTCACCGGCGGCTGCGAGCGCTTCTGGCGTAGGCTTGCTGACGAAATTAACAGGCGAGCCGCCCATCCACGCTTCGGTGCGGACGACCCTTTTCTGACCATCGATATTGCGCACGACGACGGATTGGGTACCGGGCTCCAGCGTCGGCACGGCATATTCCTTTTCCGTGACCGGCGGCTTGAGCGGAGGGCACTCGGCGCAGCTCTTGTCAATAATGCTGCCTCTGCCGCCGATCATCGTGCCGTCGATCGGCTGGATCGACGAGGCCATGGCGGAACCGCCGGCCAGTACGCACGCCAAGGTCACAAAGAAGCAACGCATAACCAAGAACTCCGCCTATAGTGACGAAGACATTAGTGTAGCTTTATTTCCATCCCGTCAGGAGATTAGGTAAAAATTTAATGGACTTGCGATTGCAGAGCCGCGGTGATGTCTACTCCTCGCGCTCCACTGCACGCCAGCCGATATCATTGCGATAGAAACCGTTGTCCCATTTCACCTTGCCGGCCAGAGCATAGGCACGTTCCTTTGCCTCGCTCACCGTCTTGCCGGTTGCCGTGATGTTCAGTACCCGACCGCCGGTCGCAACCAGCGTGCCGTCCTTCAGTCCTGTGCCGGCATGGAACACTTTCTCACCTTCACTATCCGCGGGTAGCGCTGTGATCGGCGTGTTCTTGGCATAGGAGCCGGGATAGCCTTTCGAGGCCATGACAACGGTCAGCGCCGGATCGTCGCTCCATTCGGCCGTCACCTGATCCAGCGTGCCGTTGGCGCAGGCATAGAGCAGCGGCAGCAGGTCGCTCTTCAGGCGCATCATCAGTGCCTGGCATTCGGGATCACCGAAGCGGACATTGTATTCGATGAGTTCGGGACCCTTGGCGGTAATCATCAGCCCGGCGAAGAAAACGCCGCTGAAAGGATGGCCGCTTTCCGCCATACCGTGCATCGTCGGCTCGATGATTTCCCTCATGGTGCGCTCGACCATGTCTGGCGTCATGACGGGGGCGGGAGAATAGGCACCCATGCCGCCGGTGTTCGGGCCGGTATCGCCGTCGCCGACTCGTTTGTGGTCCTGCGCGGTCGCCAGCGCCAGCGCGTGCTTGCCGTCGCAAAGGCAGAAGAAGCTGGCCTCTTCGCCATCGAGATAGGCCTCGATTACGACTTCCGCGCCGGCCTCGCCGAATGCACCCTCGAAGCAATCGTCGATCGCGGCAAGCGCTTCGTCGATCGTCATCGCAACGGTGACGCCCTTGCCTGCCGCAAGCCCGTCCGCCTTGACGACGATCGGCGCGCCTTGAGCGCGGACATAGGCTTTTGCCTTCGGTGCGTTGTTGAAGCGCTGGTAGGCGCCGGTGGGAATATTGTAGCGCGCGCAGATATCCTTGGTGAAACCCTTGGATCCTTCGAGCTGGGCGGCAGCTGCGGAAGGGCCGAAGACAGCGATGCCGGCGGCGCGCAGCCTGTCGGCAATGCCGGCAACGAGCGGCGCCTCCGGGCCGACGACGACGAAGTCGATGGCCTTGTCCTTGCAGAAGGCGACAACGGCGTCATGGTTGTCGATATCGAGCGCCACGAGCGTCGCATGCTCGGCAACGCCGGGATTGCCCGGTGCCGCATAGAATTCCGTCATGAGAGGCGATTGCGCCAGTTTCCAGGCCAGTGCGTGCTCGCGTCCGCCCGATCCGATCAACAGAACTCTCATGGCTTGCCCTTTCGTTGCATCCTTTTGCGCGGTTAAGGGGGGTTGAGCCAAAGGTCAAGCGGCAAATCCTGTGGAGGCAGGGCCGGCAACATTGCCATGCCCTTTTATCCCGCTAAAGCGGATGCTGCTTCGTCCTCCACGCCATCTCCGTGCCCGGATTGGCGTGTTCCGTGACGAAAACCGCTTCTTATGTCCACGGGATCATGCTTATGGTCCGCTTTACGATTGTTAAGTTCAGAGAGACACATGGCCGCTGATATCCGTTCCCTTGCTGCTACCATCGCCGCCGAGATCAATGCCCGTCCGGATCAGGCCAAGGCCGCCATCGAGCTTTTGGACGAAGGCGCAACGGTGCCCTTCATCGCGCGCTACCGCAAGGAAGTGACCGGCGGCCTCGACGACACGCAGCTTCGCACGCTGTCGGAACGTCTCGTCTATCTGCGTGAGCTTGAAGCGCGCCGCGCCGCCATCATCGAATCCATCACAAGCCAGGGCAAGATGACCGACGAGCTGATGGGCAAGGTCGCGACCGTCGGCACCAAGTCCGAGCTGGAAGACCTTTATCTGCCCTACAAGCCGAAGCGCCGCACGCGCGCCGAGATTGCCAGGGAGCGTGGCCTCGGCCCCTTGGCCGACACGATCCTGGTGGATCGCTCCAAGGAGCCCATGGTTCTCGCCGAAGGCTTCATCACGGCCGATGTGCCCGACGTGAAGACGGCCCTGGAAGGCGCGCGCGACATCATCGCTGAAGGCATTGCCGAAAATGCCGATCTGCTCGGCAAGCTGCGCAACTACATGAAGACCAATGCGACGCTGAAGGCCGCTGTCGTCGATGGCAAGCAGGAGGCAGGCGCCAAATTCTCGGATTATTTTGCCCATCAGGAACGCTGGGCAACCGCGCCCGGTCATCGCGCGCTCGCCATGCTGCGCGGCTGGAACGAAGAAGTGCTGACGCTGAATATCGAAGTCGACACCGACGCCGTCTCGCCGAACAAGCCGGTCGAGCGCATGATCACTGCGGCCTATGATATCGGCGCCAGCCGGCCCGGCGATCGCTGGTTGGCGGAAGTCGCGAGCTGGACCTGGCGCGTAAAGCTCTCCATGTCTCTCTCGCTCGATCTGATGCGCGAGTTGCGAGAGAGGGCGGAGGAAGAGGCGATCCATGTCTTCGCCCGCAATCTGAAGGATCTGCTGCTGGCGGCTCCCGCCGGCTCGCGCGCCACCATGGGCCTCGATCCGGGCATCCGCACCGGCGTCAAAGTTGCCGTGGTCGACGGCACCGGCAAGCTCCTGGAGACGACGACGGTCTATCCCTTTCCGCCGAAAAACGACGTGCGCGGCACGCAGGCGACGCTGGCCGCTCTTATCCGCAAGCACAAGGTCGAACTGATCGCGATCGGCAATGGCACCGGCAGCCGCGAAACCGAAAAGCTGGTGGCCGACATGCTGGCCGAACTGCCGGCGCCGAAGCCGACGAAGGTCATCGTCTCCGAAGCCGGTGCATCGGTTTACTCTGCCTCGGAAACCGCGGCGCTCGAATTTCCCGGCCTCGACGTCTCGCTGCGCGGTGCCGTCTCCATCGCCCGCCGCCTGCAGGACCCGCTGGCCGAACTCGTGAAGATCGAGCCGAAGTCGATCGGCGTTGGCCAGTACCAGCACGATGTCGACCAGCAGAAGCTTTCCCGCTCGCTGGATGCCGTGGTCGAAGATGCGGTGAATGCCGTCGGTGTCGACTTGAACACGGCCTCGGCGCCGCTGCTTGCCCGCGTTTCGGGCCTGGGGCTTTCGATTGCCGAAGCGATCGTTCGGCATCGCGATGGCGAAGGGGCCTTCGAGACGCGGCGCGATCTCCTGAAGGTCGCCCGTCTCGGCCAGCGCACCTTCGAGCAATGCGCCGGCTTCCTGCGTATTCCGAATGGCAAGGAGCCGCTCGACGCTTCCTCGGTGCACCCGGAAGCCTATGGTGTGGCCAAGAAGATCGTCGCTGCCTGCGGCCGCGATCTCCGCACGTTGATGGGCGATACGGCAACGCTGAAGGCCATCGATCCCAGGCAGTTCATCGACGACAAGTTCGGCCTGCCGACCGTGCGCGACATCATCGCCGAACTGGAAAAGCCGGGCCGCGATCCGCGCCCGAGCTTCAAGACCGCGACTTTTGCCGAAGGCGTCAACGAGATCAGCGATCTCAAGCCTGGAATGCTGCTGGAGGGGACGGTAACCAACGTCGCTGCTTTTGGCGCCTTCGTCGATATTGGCGTCCATCAGGACGGTTTGGTGCATGTCTCGCAGCTGGCTGACCGCTTCGTCAAGGACCCGCATGAGGTCGTGAAGGCCGGCGATGTGGTCAAGGTCAGGGTCGTTGAAGTCGACGCGAAGCGTAAGCGAATCGGCCTTTCCATGCGCAAAGATGGCAGCACTGTGGCAGCCCCGTCCGGGCGCGACACACGCGAACAGGGTGGTCTGCGCAGCGCTGGCGTTAAGGGAAATATCCGTCCGAAGGCCGAGCAGCAGGGTAGTTTTGGGGCGGCGTTGGCGGACGCACTCAAACGAAAATAAGGACTTAGCGGAACTTTGTGCAAGAATGTCACACTCTGGCAGCGTTGTTGCCAGAGTGCCAATGACTGCGAAAAGGTGCGCTTGCCACAACGCTGTGAGGCGTTAAAGTTGCCTTAATGTCATGTCATAACATTCGAGGCGTCCATGGCGTCGACCCTTTTTTCTCTCGTCCAGAAAATCATCCGTAAAGGTTCACTCAGGCTTACGCTCGCATCCGGCGAGACCCATATGGTCGGCGACGGAACCGGAGAGACGGTGGCCGTCCGGTTTGCCGATCAGCAGGCGGAAGATGCGGTTGCCCGCGATCCGACGCTCAAGCTTGGCGAAATGTATATGGAGGGCCGCTTCATCCTCGAGCAGGGGGACATCTACGAGTTCCTGTCGCTGGTGAAGCAGAATACCACCAACGAGATTTTCGATTTCCGCATGGCGGCGCTGCTGCTCGGCCGCATCGCCTGGCAGCAGATCAAGAGCCGCTCGCCAATCAATCGCAACAAATACAATGTTGCGCATCACTACGATCTCTCGGCGAAGCTGTTCGATCTCTTCCTCGATGAGGACTGGCAATATTCCTGCGCCTATTTCAATCCGCCTGGCATCAGTCTCTATGAAGCGCAGGTCGCCAAGAAGCGACACATCGCCGCCAAGCTGCTGGTTGAGCCCGGTCAAAAGGTGCTGGAGATCGGCTCCGGCTGGGGCGGCATGGCCATGTATCTCGCCGAAGCCTATCCCGGCCTCGACGTAACCGGCATCACGCTCAGCGAAGAACAGCTGAAAGTATCGCGCGAACGGGCAGCCAAGCGTGGCCTCTCCGATCGCGTCCGCTTCGAGCTGCAGGACTATCGCTATATGACCGGCAAGAAGTTCGACCGAATCGTCTCGGTCGGCATGTTCGAGCATGTCGGCATCGGCGATTACGGCAAGTTCTTCCGCAAGGTTTCGGAGCTGCTTGATGATAACGGCGTCATGCTGCTGCACTCCATCGCCCGCCCGAAGCCGAGCTTCGCCACCAACGCCTTCATCGAAAAGTATATTTTCCCCGGCGGCTACATCCCCTCTATCGGCGAGACCACGCCGCCGCTGGAAAAGGCCGGTTTGCTCACCAGGGACGTCGAAACCCTGCCGATGCATTATGCCTATACGCTCCGGCATTGGCGCAACCGCTTCGTGGCACGCAAGGCCGATGCCGTCGCACTCTACGACGAGAAGTTCTTCCGCATGTGGGAGTTCTATCTGGCTGGCTCCGAAATGGGCTTCCGCTGGGATGAGCTCTTCATCATGCAGCTCCAGATCACCAAGAACCAGTTCGCCGTGCCGGACAACCGCAATTACATTGCGGAGCGCGAGGCGAAGCTGAAGGAATTCGAGGCAGGGCGCGCGCCTTTGGAGAAGGTGACGTTCTGAACCTCATGCCGCCGTTTGATGGGGCCGGACCGTGGAAAGCCGCGGCCCGGCCTTTCTATTCACGCCTGTACGTCGCTACGGTCGCTATCTGCCGACATGGACGGTAAAGGTGCCGTCTTGCACCGTACCATCGGTGTTCAGCCCAGTAAGGCGCAGGGTGAACTGGTCGGTGCCCGAGAAACCAGGGTTCGGCGTATAGTAGACGATATTGCCTTGGACCGTCTTGCCCGAGCACAGGTAGGCAGTGCTGTCTTTCGAAAACTTCGCTGTGACCGGCCCGTGCTCGACGTCAACCTTGCCGTGGGCAGGCTGCTTGATGACGCCTGTATAGGGAAATCCTGCAAAGGTGCAGTCTTGTTTCACAAGCGAAGTAGTCGTCACCTTCGTCTTCTTACCGGGCGCCGCTCTTCCCGAAAACTGGCTTTGCTTTGCTCCGCCGATCGGAGTGCCGACGCAGCTGGAAAGCGCCATGCCGGCAGTCAGGATCAGACCTAGGGAGATCAGAGATATGCTCTTCATTCGTTTCTCATCTTTTGAAATTGGGGGGCTATGAGATGGCGGGCATTTGGCAATTGCAGCCATTACCCACGATTGAGCATCTATACAGAAATTAAATCAGCGCGATAGGTCACCGCATGTCGAACGGCGTCTGAATTGGAGCAACCTGAATTTGATGTCCGACCGAATTCGGCGTGTTGTGGTTAAGGGAGCGGTAACACGATCCGCATAATTTGCAGCAACTCTCGGGTCATACGGCCCTTTGTATTGCGTATCATGGAGTTTCGTCGTGTTTGCAAAGTTAAGGTTCCTTTTCATTGGTGGCCTCTCCGTCGTTGCTTATGCCGGCGCTGCGGAGGCGGGCGACGGCCAGCATTTGTGGTCGGGTGACTGGTACCTGAGCGTCGGTGCGGCCGGTTTCTCGGCACCGAAATTCGAAGGCGGCAAGCACAACAAGCTGCAATGGTCGCCGCTAGTGTCCATCGGTCGGCAAGGCCCAGGCCCGCGCTTTTCCTCGCGCAACGACAATCCGTCCTTTGCCCTGATCGAAAGCGATGCATTCCGCATCGGCATCGTCGGTAAATTCTTGCCGAGCCGCGACAGCAGCGATGGCCGCGAACTGAGGGGATTGAAGAAGGTCAAGTGGGGTGTGGAAGCCGGCGGCTTTGCCGAAGCCTATCCCACGGACTGGCTGCGGGCCCGCGTCGAAGTTCGCCAGGGTATTCGCGCCCATAGCGGTGTCGTCGCCGACGCCGCAGTCGACGCCTTTACCGATATTACTCCCGAGCTTCGCGCCTCTGCCGGTCCGCGCATGACCCTCGCCAGCAGCGACTATTTCGACACCTATTATGGCGTCAATGCGCGCGAATCGGCTGCCTCCGGCCTCAGCGGCTACAAGCCCGGCGGCGGCGTCAAATCCGTCGGTTTCGGCGGCGCACTAACCTGGAAGGCCTCGCAGAACTGGACCACCAGCACCTTCCTCGAATATACCCGGCTCACCGGCCCCGCCGCCGACAGCAGCCTCGTGCGCGAGCGTGGCGACCGTAACCAGCTGCTGATCGGCGTATCCGCCAGCTACAAGTTCAATTTCACGATGAACTGAGCAACGGGCGAGGTCATGTCTCGTCATGGCCTCGCCGCTTGACCTCGGGTGCTGGATGTCACTACTACTCGCCTATGCAAAACACAGGCGACATCAACGGGCGCGTCGCCGACGCGCCATCCGGCAACTGGGTCTATCGCGTCCTGCCTCCGACGCTTTGGCCTTACGCTCAGCTTGCGCGCTGGGACAGGCCGATCGGCTGGCAGCTCCTAATGTGGCCATGCTTCTGGTCCGTCGCGCTTGCGGCCAATGCCTCCGTCGCTTTGGGACATGGCTCCCCCGGCTTCGTGGTGATCTATCACCTCTTCCTTTACTTTATCGGCGCCGTCGCCATGCGCGGTGCCGGCTGCACCTACAACGATCTGGTCGACCACGAGATTGACATGTCCGTGGCGCGCACCCGCTCGCGCCCGCTGCCATCGGGCCGAGTGACGCGCCTTCAGGCCAAGGTGTTCATCGCTTTGCAGGCTCTCGTCGGCTTGCTGGTGCTGCTGCAGTTCAATTGGTTTGCCGTTATCCTCGGCGTGCTGTCGCTCGGCATCGTCGCGCTCTATCCCTTTGCCAAGCGCTTTACCGACTGGCCGCAATTCTTCCTCGGCCTTGCCTTTTCCTGGGGCGCCCTGATGGGTTGGGCGGGTCTCTTCGGCAGCCTGTCGCTTGCCCCGATCGTGCTCTATCTCGCCGCGATCCTCTGGACCATCGGCTACGACACGATCTACGCGCATCAGGACAAGGAGGATGACGAGCTGATCGGCGTGCGCTCGACCGCGCGGCTTTTCGGCGATCGGACTCGACTCTGGCTGGTCGGGCTCTATGGGGCGACGCTGCTTCTGATGCTTCTGTCCTTTGCGCTCGCGGGTACAAGCTGGCTCGCCTATCTCGGCCTGATCGTCGCCGGCGGCATGTTCGCCTATCAGATCGCCGTGCTCGACATCAACGACGGCGCACAGTGCCTGGCCCTCTTCAAATCGAACAATCGGGTCGGGTTGATCATTTTCGCCGGGCTCTTCCTGTCGTTCCTGCTTCTTGCTCCCTGAAAAAAAGATTTCGGCCGCGGGATCGGTTTTCCCACGGCCGGTTTCTGGTGATATTCGGTTTTCGAGCCTTATCGGCTCAATGCCTTGCGATGATCTCGCGGCCCTGGATCTTCATCTTGATGCCGAGCTTGCCGGTCGTGCGGCGCACGAGGAAGCGGGGGCGGCGGTTTGCGAAGTAGGAATGGCGGCGACGCGGCTGGCTGTCCTGCGAGCGGACGCCGCCGAGATGTTCTTCCAGCGGACGGGCCACGCCATCGGCTTCGATCATCAGCATCGGAATGCGGAAGGCTTCCGACCAGGAGCGCCAGTCAGCGGCGATGTCGCTCAAGTCATGAGCGACGAGAAGGGGGATGCAGAGATCCGGGTCTGAGTGATGCAGCTCCAGCGTGACGGTAACTTCGCCGTCGCCGTGATCTATGGCGCGGGCGGCTACACCCTGGAATGCACGCTTGGGCAAAGCGACGGACAGCGGCAGGCCGCTGGACGGCAGGATCTTGCGCAGCACTGCGCCGCGCTCGTCGATCGTAATGGTGACATCACCTTCGGCACCTCGCATGGCGTAGCTGACCTGTTGCGGGAAGCGCGCCGGATCAAGCCGCAGTGTGGTTCCAGCCCAATCGGGCTTCAGGACGGTATTAGTCATCGATTTTTCTACCCTTGCTTTACCTGAGAGCCGGTTGTTCCGGTCTTCTCTCGGAGAACTTCTGTCCTCTCGTTGTTGGGCAGATTAGGTGCCGTCCCTTCCAGACAGCTTAAAAATCGAGGTTAAGAAAACTTTGCGTCCTCAAATGGTTAGCAAAGTCGAATGCATCAGGGTTTCCATAAGGTGAACACAGGGCAAGGTGGTGCATCAGTATAGTACACGCATAAGGTGAGTGCGTGTAAGCCTCAGGTAAGATTTATATGAAATAATGCCGGCCAGATTCGCCCCCTTTATTAGAGATTTATTGGGATTCTGCTGATGATTTCCACTTATCTTGGTTATACGATCGCAACCAGAGATATGGCGACCTCGCTCAATCAGGTGGCGCAGCAGTCGCAAAGCAAGCGTTTGATCGACTATTACAACGCCAATATCGGCAAAGTAACTGATGTCGACAGCTTCCTGAATGACTATCAACTATACAGTTACGCAATGGAAGCCTACGGGCTTTCCGACATGACCTATGCCAAGGCCTTTATGAAACAGGTCCTGACCAGCGACCTCAGCGACTCCAGCAGTTTCGCCAATAAGCTCACCGATCCGCGTTATAAAGAATTCGCTGCGGCGTTCAATTTCGGCACGAGCTCGACGGGTACGACGAATACGGCACAAACCAGCACGCAGGAAGACGACCTCATCGGGCTTTACAAACAGTCGTTTACGAACGAGGAGACGTCGGCAGCGACCGAAACCACCTATTACAGCCAGAACATCAGCTCGGTTAAGACGGTCGATGATCTCCTCGGCAATACCCGCCTGCGTAATTATGTGCTGCAGGCCTACGGTATCGACCCGACCTATGTGTCGAATTCGGCTCTGAAGCAGATGCTGACGAGCGATCCCAGCGACCCCAATAGCTACGTCAATCAGAATGGCGGCAGTGCCGACAAGGCGCTGGTGGCGGAATTCAATTTCAATGCCGACGGCACGGTCAAGACATCGACCCCGGACGGCGACACGGCCTATTACGAGGCCAATATCGGCAGCGTCACCTCGGTCGATCAGCTGACGTCCAATCCGCAGCTGTTCCAGTACGTCAAGACGGCATTCAATATCCCATCCTATATCACGGCGGATCAGTTCAATGCTTCGGCCAAGGATGCCAGCACAGCGAGTTCGAATGGGCTGACTGCGGTCATGGGGGAATTCAACTTCCAGAGCGACGGCACGGTCGCATCCGGTTCACAAGCACAGACATCTGACCAGATAAGCGCCACCACGGCAGGCTATACCGCGAACTATCCCGGAGGGCCGCAGACGCTCAGCCAGCAGGCCGATGTGATGAGCGCCTACAATTCCACCGTGCCCTCATTCACGACGAGCGTCGGCGCAACCGACAATGATCTCTATTACAAGAATCATATCGGCTCCATCACGTCAGTCGACCAGCTGACGTCGGACAAGCGTCTTTTCGATTACGTCAAGACGGCCTACGGCATCGATCCGACGACGCCAGCCGTCGTCTTCAAGAACGCTTTCGGCGATGCGACGACCGCCGCCATCTTCGGTCTGACCGACGTCGTCTCCCAGTTCAATTTCCAGTCGGACGGCACGCTTGCTTCCGGCCAGACGGCCCAGTCCCAAAACGAGATCGACGCGGCCTCCAAGGCCTATATGACCAACTACCAGTCGTCGCAGTCGACCCTGACCACGGATGCGGTCAACAACTACAAGAACCGCATCGCCAGCGTGAAGACCATCAAGGATTTCTTTGCGAGCAATACGTCCGACAGCAGTGCCGCCAACGACAGCGCGCCGGAACTCTATCAGATGGCGTTGCGCGCCTATGGCATCGGCGAGAACGAGGTCACGAAGTCCCAGCTGACCAAGATTCTCGAAAGCGATCCCTACGATCCGAAGAGCTATGTCAACTCGCTCAAGGACTCCCGCTTCACCGCGCTTGCCAAGGCCTTCAATTTCGACAGCAAAGGCAATCTGAAGGCTCCGGTGCAGTCTTTGTCGCAAACGCAGATCAACAGCTATATCTCGCAATATTCCAGCCACAGCACGGCGGGGCTGTCGGGGGCCGAGCTGACCAAAGCCACCAGCGATGCCAAGACCGCCGCCACCTATTTCGCCACCAACATCGTCAAGGTGACCAGCGTCACGGATCTTTTGGCCGACAGCAAGCTTACGAATTTCATCCTGACGGCCAACGGCATCGATCCGAAGACCGTCGATACGGCGACGCTGAAGAAGGCTTTCGCCTCCGATCCGTCCGATTCGAAGAGCTTCATCAACACGACCGATGGCGCCAAGTTCAAGAGCATCGTCGAAGCGTTCAATTTCGGTACCGACGGAAATCTGACCGACACGAAGCTCGGCACGGCGCAAAACCAGGGCGCGCTTGCGGCGACCAATGATCTCTTCCTGCATCAGACGCTGGAAGATCAGCAAGGCGAGAGCAACCCCGGTGTGCGTCTGGCGCTCTACTTCCAGCGCAAGGCGCCCGATATCAACTCGATCTATGACATCATGGGCGATTCGGCGCTTTATGAGGTCATCACCACCACCTATAATCTGCCGAGTTCGATCTCCAACATGGACGTCGATACCCAGGCCAAGATGCTCGGCAATTTTATCAATGTGAGCGACCTGCATAACCCCGACAAGCTCAACCAGCTGCTACAGCGGTTCTCGGCGATGTACGACTTGCAGAACAATACGACCTCCTCGACATCGCCGGCGCTATCGATTCTCACGGGCTCATCGTCGAGCTCCGGCATCAGTGCCGATACGCTGCTTTCCATCGCGCAGCTGTCCTCGTCACGGTAACGGGTCCCGCAAAAAATCTAGCCTGTCTCCCTGTCGCGTTCTCGCGCTGCAGGGGCTTGTCATGTCCTTGTTTCTACAGGGTTTCCGAGCATATTCGGACGTGTTTTTCGAGTGTGGAATGGCAGCTTTCCACAACGGCAGGAAGGAACTTATTAACCATCCTTGCCCTATTCGATTTGAGAAGCCAACGGCAATATCAATGACTGGGTTGCAGGTCTCATGCGTCTTTCCCGAACGACACTTTCCAATGCGTCTCAAGGCGTCCAGCCGGAGGACGATCTCGACCCGGAGCTGGCGGCCGAAGAGGCTCGCCGCGCCGAGCAGATCGCCGCTCGCCGTGCGTTTCTGGAAGAGAAGATTCGTAACGCCCGCGAAGCCAAGCGCAAGGCCGAAGAGCAGCGCCGCGCCGAGGAACAGCGTCTTGCCGAAGAGGTAAGGAGGCGCACCGCCGCAGCCCCGCCGCCGGTCGTGGAGGCGCTGCAGGCTGCCGCCGTTACGAACGAGCAGGACATGCCGGTTCTGCCGCAGGGAATCTCCGCGGAAGATCTCGCATCGCCCGGCTGGCAGAATGCCTTCCTAATGGGTCCCAACGTGCGTTTCACCCGCACGCGCGAAAACGAAATCATCAGCCGTCGTCCGCCTGCCGAGCCGAAGGCCGAGATCCGTCCACCAGCCGCCGCGCACGCCGCGATGCGGGTGATGGAGCCGCCTGTTGTGGCCGAAGCACCGGCAGCAACCATTGTCGTTCCGCCCGTGCGGCCGACCGAATTCCACCTGCCACCGCTCGAGGACATGCCGCTGGTGGTGGAAGGCTATATTCCGACAGTAATTCAGAATTCCCCGGCAACCGAGCCGGACGCATTGGAGATGACCGTTATCGCTACCGCATTCTCGAAAGCTCCCGCGATTGCGTTGGATGCTTCCCCTGTACAGCCAAGTGTTCCCGAGTCCCTAGCCGCGCCTGTGGTCGAGTCGCGTCTTGCCCATCTTTCCGATTTCGCCTTCTGGGATGCGATGCCGTTCGACGGCGAGTTCGTCTCGGCCCTCAAGGGTGAGCCGAAGCAGCCGGCGATGCCGCCCAAGCCGGAAGTTGATGCCGAATCGATCATTGCCAAGTTCCGGGTCGTCGAGTGCCGCCGTCCGGCTGCCGCTGCCGAGCCGCAGCCCACTGTTGCACTGTCTGTGGCTGTAGAAGCCGCAAAGCCAGCCGAAACCATTTACAACCAGCCGGTGGCAGTTCTGAGCACGCCGGCTATGGATGAGCTCGCAGCGCTGGAGGCTGCCGTTCTGGCTCCGGTCATCGAAGTTGTGGCGGCTTCAGAGGAAGCGCCGCAGCCGGAGCCGCAGGTTGTCGTGGAGGCCCCAGCCGAGACATTCGTACCGCCTGCCTTCGTCACCGCCGTTTATGGCGCTGAAACCGCTCCTGCCGTCGAGGCTCGCCCCGCCCCGGTGATGGTCGTTGCCCCGATGCCGACGAAGGTCGTCGCTCCGGCTGCTGCTGAACCGGTCGCCAAGGCGGCATCCATCATTCCAGCCGTCGAGGCCGCCGCTCAGCGTTTGATCGACGCGCCGCCGTCACGGATCTCGCCGCGCCGGCCCGCATCGCTGACGCCACCCGAATGGCGCCCGATCGCCCGCACCGCTGACGGCGAATACGAGCTGCCGCCGCGCGAACTGCTACAGGAACCCGCCATCCGCTCCGGCGTGATCATGACGCAGGAAACGCTGGAGCAGAATGCCGGGCTGCTGGAAAGCGTGCTCGAGGATTTCGGTGTCAAGGGCGAGATCATCCATGTCCGTCCAGGCCCGGTTGTCACGCTCTATGAGTTTGAGCCGGCACCCGGCGTCAAATCGTCGCGCGTCATCAACCTTGCCGACGATATTGCCCGTTCGATGTCGGCCCTCTCGGCCCGCGTCGCGGTCGTTCCCGGCCGCAACGTCATTGGCATCGAACTGCCGAACGTCAACCGCGAGACCGTCTATTTCCGCGAGATGATCGATTCGCCCGATTTCGAGAAGAGCGGCTACAAGCTGGCGCTCGGCCTCGGCAAGACGATCGGCGGCGAACCCGTCATCGCCGAACTCGCGAAGATGCCGCATCTGCTCGTGGCAGGTACGACCGGTTCGGGCAAGTCCGTCGCCATCAACACGATGATTCTGTCGCTGCTCTATCGCATGACGCCGGAACAGTGCCGCCTGATCATGGTCGATCCGAAGATGCTGGAACTGTCAGTCTATGATGGCATCCCGCACCTTCTGACCCCTGTCGTCACCGATCCCAAGAAGGCCGTCATGGCGCTGAAGTGGGCGGTGCGCGAAATGGAGGATCGCTACAAGAAGATGTCGCGCCTCGGCGTGCGCAATATCGACGGCTACAACAGCCGCGTTGCCTCCGCCAAGGAAAAGGGCGAGACCATCCACGTCATGGTCCAGACCGGCTTCGACAAGGGCACCGGTGCCCCGATCGAAGAGAGCCAGGAAATGGACCTGACGCCGATGCCCTATATCGTCGTCATCGTCGACGAAATGGCCGACCTGATGATGGTGGCCGGCAAGGAAATCGAAGGTGCGATCCAGCGTCTGGCGCAGATGGCCCGTGCCGCAGGTATCCATTTGATCATGGCAACGCAGCGTCCGTCCGTCGATGTCATCACCGGCACGATCAAGGCGAACTTCCCGACGCGCATTTCCTTCCAGGTCACGTCGAAGATCGACAGCCGCACCATCCTTGGCGAGCAGGGTGCCGAACAGCTTCTCGGCCAGGGCGACATGCTGCACATGGCCGGCGGCGGCCGCATTTCCCGTGTCCATGGCCCCTTCGTCTCCGACGAGGAAGTCGAGAAGGTCGTCGCTCATCTGAAGCTGCAGGGCCGTCCGGAATATCTCGATACGGTCACGGCTGACGAGGACGAGGAAGACGAGGAAGAAGATACGGCCGTCTTCGACAAGGGCGCGATTGCCTCGGAAGACGGCGACGATCTCTACGAGCAGGCGATCAAGGTGGTCATGCGCGACAAGAAGTGCTCGACCTCCTACATCCAGCGCCGCCTCGGCATCGGCTACAACCGCGCTGCATCGCTGGTCGAGCGCATGGAAAAGGACGGCCTGGTCGGCCCCGCCAACCACGTCGGCAAACGCGAGATCATCTCCGGTAACCGCAATGGCGGCGGTGGTAATTCGGGTCAAGACGATTTCGATTGATATAATGGGGGATGACGCTGGCTGCGGTCGCCGCGGAGAGTGCTCACCCCCTCTGTCCCCTTCGGGACATCTCCCCCACAAGGGCAGGGGAATCGCATATGGACAGGTTAGCCCCTCATCCGTCCTCTCACAGTTTCGCTTGGCTCAACTGTTCGAGTCCACCTTCTCCCCGCACGCGGGGCGAAGGGGTTTGGCGAGGTAGCTCCCTCGCCCCGTCAAAACGGGGAGAGGGCTGGGGTGAGGGGCACTTTCTATTTCATACGCGATGGCCCCCTTGTGGGGGAAATGTCGCGATAGTGACAGAGGGGTATCAGATGCTCCGCATAAGCACATCAAACCCGCTCAAGCTTGACATGCGGCAGCGGCGGCAACTCGACGCGAATGGCGTCATCGCGCTGAACACGGCCGCCCTGCACGACAATGCCCATGATCCCCGCTTTGCGGACCAACCCGCCATCGGCATCCTTGTCGAGTACAGCGTGCAGCAAGCCCTTCTGAAAATTGTCGATCTGCCTGCAGGGATTGCGCAAGCCCGTCACCTCCACGATCGCTTCCGCGCCGATATACAGGCGAGTGCCTTGCGGCAGGGAAAGCAGGTCTATCCCCCTGGTCGAGATGTTCTCGCCCATGTCGCCGGGCGCGACGGAAAATCCCTTTTCGGTCAGCACGTCGAACAGCTCTTCATGGATGATGTGCACCTGGCGCAGATTGGGTTGCGTCGGATCGACCGCGACGCGGGAGCGATGCTTCACCGTCACCCCCATATGCGCGTCGCCCTCCACACCGAGCCCGGTCAGCAGTTGAATATGATCTTTAATCTGCTTGCTGAACTGGTGCACGCCGCTGCTGCTGACCGATGTCACATATATGTGCTTGTCGCCCATGCTGAAGCCTTCCATAACAACCTAGATTCAGAGCGTGTCTCGCCCGTTAAGACAGCCGACCAACACTCAGACCTTGAGGACCTTCCCAGGATTCATGATCCCGGCCGGATCGAAAGCCGTCTTGATCCGGCGCATCAGGTCCATCTCAATATCGGAGCGGATGGAAGCCAACTCGTCGCGCTTCAGCTGGCCGATGCCGTGCTCGGCCGAGATCGAGCCGCCATGCTGCAGCACCAGACCATGCACGATCTTGTTCATCTCGCGCCAGCGGCCGATGAACTCGGCCTTGTCGGCGCCGACAGGCTGCGAGATGTTGTAATGGATATTGCCGTCGCCCATGTGGCCGAAGGCGCAGACGCGCGCGCCCGGCATGGCGGCGACCACGGCCTTTTCCGCTTCGGCCATGAATTGCGGGATTTGTGCCACCGGCACGGAAACGTCGTGCTTGATCGAGCCGCCTTCCGGCTTCTGGGCGTCCGACATGCTCTCGCGCATGTGCCAGATAGCCTTCTGCTGGGCATCCGAACTGGCGATGGTCGCATCCTGGATCAGTCCGGCCTCATAGCCTTGCTCGAGCAGCGCCGACATCATCCGCTCGGCGGTCTCAGCCGAATCCGAGGTGGAGATGTCGATCAGCACATACCAGGGATGCACCGTCTCCAGCGGATCGCGCACGCCCGGAATATGTCGCGTGGTGAATTCGACGCCGATGCGCGGCATCAGCTCGAAGCCGGTCAGCGCCGTGCCGCAGAGGCTGGAGGCGTTCTTGAACAGGGTCAGCGCATCATCGACCGATTGCAGGCCGGCAAAGGCGACCTGATGGCCGAGTGGCTGTGGAAAGAGTTTCAGCACTGCGCCGGTGATGACGCCGAGCGTGCCTTCCGCGCCGATGAAGAGGTCGCGCAGATCGTAGCCGGTATTGTCCTTCTTCAGGCGGCGCAGTCCGTTCCAGATCTCGCCCGTGGGCAGCACGACTTCCAGGCCAAGGCAGAGCTGGCGCATGTTGCCATAGGCAAGAACAGCCGTGCCGCCGGCATTGGTGGAAAGATTGCCGGCAATGCGGCAGGAACCTTCGGAGCCGAGCGAAAGCGGAAACATGCGGCCATGCTCGGCCGCCGCCTTGTGCACATCCGCCAGGATGCAGCCGCCGTCGACGATCATTGTATTCCCGACCGGATCGATATCGCGAACGCGGTTCATGCGTTCCAGCGAGAGAATGATATCGGAGTTGCCCTCCCGCGGCGTCTGCCCGCCGACAAGGCCGGTATTTCCGGTCTGCGGAACGATGGCCGTGCCGGTTTCGCTGGCAAGCTTGAGGATGGCCGACACCTCTTCCACCGAGCCGGGCTTCAGCAGCATGGGCGAAGCGCCGTGATAGAGCCCGCGATTTTCCACCAGATGCGGCGCAATTTCGGCCGGGTCCCGCACGGCATGTTTTTCGCCGACGATGACGGCGAAGCGATCGAGAAGGTCGGAGGAGGGGGCGGAGCTGCTCATGGCGTGTCCTTTGCCTGATGGCTGATTTAGTCTCTGGGCGCGGCGGCGCGGCGCAGCCGGTCGTTGATGGCCTCGCCGAGGCCTTCGTCGGGAATATGCGAGAAAGCGATCGTGGCCGCGCCGGTGGCATCGGCGCGCTTCATGAAATCGAAAAGATTCGCGGCAGCTTCCGAAAGATCGCCGCTGGTGCTCAGATCCAGCACGGCAACCGCATTTTCGATGCCAGGAATGTCCGGCCTCCCGAAGCGGATCAGCGCTTCGTTCGCCAAAACCTTCGTCGCGTCGAGCCGCACGGCTGCGCCCGGCGCATAATGCGAGGCAAGCATGCCGGGCGCTTCGATGGCAGCGGAAGCCTTCTTCCTGCGTTTCAGCGCCTTACCAGCCACACGCTCGATCTCGCTGGCAGCCAGCCCGCCAGGTCGTAACAGTCGCATCTCGCCATTCTCGATCTTGACGATGGTCGACTCCACGCCAACGACTGAGGCCCCAGCGTCGAGAATGAGGGTAATCCGTTCCCCAAGGTCGTCACTAACATGATCGGCGCTGGTGGCGCTGATCTTGCCCGAGGTATTGGCGCTCGGCGCGGCAAGCGGCCGGTCGAAGGCGCGGATCAGTTCTCCGGCAAAGCCCCGCGGCACGCGGATGCCGACCGTGTCGAGGCCGGCGGTCGCCAGCGGATGGATGCCGCTATCGGGCTTGAGCGGCAGCACCAGCGTCAGCGGTCCGGGCCAGAAGGCTTCCGCGAGCTTGCGCGAGATGGGGTCGAAGACCGCATAGCGCTCGGCCATCGCAAGATCGCTCATGTGGCAGATCAGCGGATTGAAGCGCGGCCGCCCCTTCGTCTCGTAGATCCGGGTAATCGCGGCAGGATTGGTGGCATCGGCGGCAAGGCCGTAGACCGTCTCCGTCGGCAGCCCGATCGGCAGGCCCTCGGCAAGGGTAGCCGTCGCGACCTCTATTGCCGTTTGCGGATGTTCGAGAATATCTATGTGTCGTGCCATGGCCTGCCTGCTTGCAGTTCAGGCCGTTTCTTATGCCCTTCGAGTTTTCGGATCAATCGTCAAAGCTGGCGAATGATGTCGCGAAGCTGCTCGTTGCGGGCGCCGAGCAGAAGAACGTTGCGGATGGCGATCTGCGGATCGTGGGTGTGGAACAGTACGCCGTTGCCGCGGACGTCGCGATTGATCGTCAGCTTCTTGTCTTCGGCTTGCCTGTCCGGATGGATGGCGACCGCGAAATACATCCGCGAATATTTGAGGCTGATATCCTCGAAGAAGTTCTCTTCGTGGCCGATCCGGGCAAAGAAGTTGGCTATGTAGAAGGCCCAGTTCACCTGCTCATATTGGGCGAATTGCGTCCGCGCGGCGGTGACATGGCAATAGCCGAGATGCGGCGTGTCCTTCAGCGTGTGATGAAAGATGAGCTTCGGGAAGCGGATGGACCTATGGAAATTGTTGAGCCGGTCGTGGGTCTTTTCGCCGGCGTCCCGGAGCTTCAGCGCCGTGCGTTCGGCCACCTGTTCATGGGTGAGGTATTCGCGCTCTTCTGCCAGCCAATGCGGCCTGTTGCGGTTGATGCGGCCGGTGCGCAGGAATTCGGTGTACCCCGTCGTTGATACCGGCTGCGCCGGTTCAGGCTCGGCGGGCTTCCCAGCGTCGAAATATCTGAGTTTGGCCATGCCGGATCTCGCTATAAACTCTTCGGCGACATGATGGACTACGGAGCTTGAGCCGAGCTTGACCGCGCCGGACCGAAGGCTCCCGATAGCGGCTCTGTCGGCGCTCTCAGCCGTGCAACTAGCCTCCCAATTATCGGCCGTTTGCAGACCTGTCGCAATCAGGATAAAGCGTCATTGGTGGAATGCACATACGATGCTCGGAGCGTCTCTGATGCAAGCGCCCAACCAATTGAATTTCCTCTCTATATTCTCGCGGCACGCAACCGTCCGGGCGTCCCGTTTCGACTGTCGTCAATTTCGGAGCCGATGTCGCATTGCAGCGCAGCGGCTGGCGGAGCCGAGAGCTATGATGCCATCAATCTCAAGGTGCCGTCTGCTAGGGAGACGGAGAATTGGGAAGCCGGTCAAAATCCGGCGCTGCCCCCGCAACGGTGGTGGAGTGAGGCATGGCGGATAAAGCCACTGGGTCGATCGACCTGGGAAGGTGCCATGGGGCTCTGGAAACAGGGCCGCTCCAGAGCCCGGAAACCAGCCTTGGGCACATAGGTTTACTGACCGCGGCGGGTGGTCGGGACATTGCTTTTGGCCGCTCCCAATCGGCCGCGCATGTCCTTTGCCCGCCTTCTGGTACTGCTAAGGATAGGCAAATGGACATCGGCAGCAAAGTTCTGCGGCAACTGAAGAACCACCGGACGGGTTTGAGCCTTGAGCAACCGTTCTACACCGATCCGGATTACTTCAAGCTCGATATGGAGACGATCTACTATCGCGACTGGCTGTTTATCGGCCATGATTGCGAAGTGCCGCGCGCGGGCAATTATTTCACCGTCCAGATCGGCGATTATCCCGTCGTGATCGTTCGCGGCCGCGATCAGGTCATCCGCGCCTTCCACAATAGCTGTCGCCATCGCGGCTCGCGTGTCTGCACCACCGAGCGCGGCTCGTCGGCAAAGCTCGTCTGCCCCTATCACCAGTGGACCTACGAGCTCGACGGCTCGCTGCTCTTCGCCCGCCAGATGGCGGAGGATTTCGACAAGAGCCAGTATTCGCTAAAGCCGGTTCACTGCGAAAGCGTCGGCGGCTACATCTTCATCTGCCTCGCGCAGAACGCCCCCGATTTCGCACCGGTTCGCGCCACGATCGAACCCTACATGGCGCCGCACCGCATCAGCGAAGCCAAGGTCGCCTTCCAGAGCACCATCATCGAGAAGGGCAACTGGAAGCTCGTCTGGGAAAACAACCGCGAGTGCTATCATTGCGCGGCCAATCACCCCGAACTCTGCCGCACCTTCCCGGAAGCTCCGACCGTGACCGGCGTGCAGGGCGCGATGAGCGACCCCGTCATCACCGAGCACTGGGCACGCTGCGAAGCCGCCGGCCTGCCGAGCGAATTCAAGATCTCG
This sequence comes from Martinezella sp. CNPSo 3732, assembly GCF_057784515.1. Lineage (NCBI taxonomy): Bacteria > Pseudomonadati > Pseudomonadota > Alphaproteobacteria > Hyphomicrobiales > Rhizobiaceae > Martinezella > Martinezella sp. CNPSo 3732. The sequence continues at coordinate 10,354 of NZ_JBXSOO010000029.1, read as the reverse complement.
CCGGATGGGCAGTTCCGCACGGCCCGCATGCCGCTGATCGAAGGTGCCGAGAGCTACACCATGTCCGGCCAGAATGCCGTCAGGCGGCCGCTCTCGCCCGATGTGACGATCAACGGCATCGGCACCATGCTGCTGTTCCACTATCCGACGACGTGGAACCACATGCTCGGCGACCACGCGATCTCCTTCCGCGTCCTGCCGATCAGCGCCGAGGAAACTGCCGTGACCACGAAGTGGCTCGTCCATAAGGATGCCGTCGAAGGTGTCGACTATAATCTGGAAGAGCTGACCCACGTCTGGACCGAAACCAACGATCAGGACCGCCGCATCGTCGAGGAAAATGCCTTCGGCATCCGCTCGCCGGCCTATGAGCCCGGTCCCTATTCGGAGATCCACGAAGGCGGCGTCATGCAGTTCGTCGAATGGTACACGACATTCATGATCAACCGGCTGCAGGGCGATCAGGCCAAGCTGTCGGCGGTTGCCTGAGCATGAACATGACCGTCTCCCTTCCGCATCGCCACCTCGACCAGATGCAGCCCTGGAATGATAGGCAGCATGTGCTCGAATGCCTCTCGGCAACGCCCGAAGCGCCTGACGTGATGACCTTCACCTTCGGGTCCGACAAGGATAACTGGTTCCGTTATCTGCCGGGCCAGTTCGTGACGCTGGAGCTGCCGACGGCTCCGGAGCCGGTCATGCGCACCTATACGCTGTCGTCCACGCCGTCGCGGCCCTTCTCGGTCGCGGTGACGGTGAAGGCGCAAAAGGACAGCATCGGCACGCGCTGGATGTTCGAGAACCTGAAGCCGGGCATGCGCATCAAGGCTTTCGGCCCGCTCGGCGATTTCAGCCATGTCCGTCATCCCGGCGAGAAATATCTTTTCGTCTCGGCCGGCTCCGGCATCACGCCGATGATGTCGATGACGCGCTACATGTCCGATATCGCACCGCTGTCTGATATCACCTTCGTCAACTGCTCGCGCAGCCCGGCCGACATCATCTTTCGTTCCGAGCTCGAATATCTCGCGCGCTTCATGCCGAACCTCAATCTCGGTTTCATCGTCGAAGGTTGCGGCCGAACAGACCTCTGGTCCGGGTTGAAGGGTCGTATCGACAAGGCGAAGATCGGCCTGCTGGCGCCCGATTTCATGGACCGGACCATCTTCTGCTGCGGCCCGGAAGTCTTCATGGACGCCGTGCGCTCGATGCTCGAAGCGCATGGTTTCGACATGTCGCGCTATCATCAGGAAAGCTTCCAGCCGGCCAATGCGGCGACACCGCTTGCGGAAGTCTCCGACGATGCATCGGGCGAGGCGGCGACCACGATCCGCTTCACCATGGCGGGCAAGGATGTCGTCTGCGCGGCGGGCCAGACCGTGCTTCAGGCGGCGCGCGGCGCCGGCGTGCGCATCGGTGCCGCCTGCGAATCCGGCCTCTGCGGGACATGCCGGGTCATGAAGCTCTCGGGCGAAGTCGAGATGAGCCATAATGGCGGCATCCTCGATGACGAGATCGACGAGGGCTATATCCTCGCCTGCTGTTCGCGTCCGAAGACGGATGTGCAGATCGAGGCCTAGCATCGATCTAAGGGCGGTCGTACCGGCCTAGAAATCCTGATAGTTCAGTTCGTTGATCTCGACCGGCTTGGTTTGCGGGGTTGACGCGGTGACGACCGGGTCGATCTCGGTCATGAGCGAAACGAGCATCTGCCGCGGTCCGCTGCACATCTGTGCAAGCGCGATCGTCAGGTCCGGCGCGGGCAGGGGTTTGGCCGGCAGGAGATCGCCCTGCGGCCAGATCCTCGCGAGCTGAACCTTCGTCATCGGCACGACATTGACGTCGATATCGGTGAGCGTCCCCGGCACCCGATAGGGGCAGCTTTTCTCCGAGCAATTGTCCGACGAAGCGAACTGCCAGATGGCATAATTGTCCCAGTTGCCGAGTGGGAAAGTGCCTTTGACATCAGGCTTGTAGCGCGCATACCACAAGGGCAGCCGCGACAGCAGCGGATAGGTACCCCGGTGATCGGCGATGTAGCGCGCCATATTGTGATTGACATAGAGAATGGGGTAGCGCCCGGTCTTGACCTTGATGTGGGCGACATAGATCTGCGCATCGTCGAGTGACATGAACTGCGTCGTGTCCATGCCGTCGATATCGAGCACCATCAGCTCATCCGGCTGTGGATCGGCATAATCGAGAAAATGATTGGCCTGGTCGATCGGATTGCCGGGCCGCCCCAGATGATAGGCGCCCCATAACAGACCATTCGCCTTTGCCAGCATGCGGCGCGTTTGAAAGAGCTCACGGCTGACTGCGTACTTACGCCACATCGTCCTGCAATGGGCCACCGTATCGCCGCCGTGATCGCCGGTGCAGCTGAAGCTTTCGGGCAATCCGTCGGAGGCCTTGGAGATGAAGCCGGCTATCCGTTTGTCCTGCAGAAACGCGTTCCAGTCGATGGTGTTCAGCTCGTAAGCATCGACAATCAGGGCGTTTTTCGGATCGCCCCAGGGCGGGCTTTCGCCGGCCGAAGGCTTGGAGACCGGCCCCATCAGTGCCAGGATCGTCAGCAAGCCGTAAATGAGGAGGTTACTCTTTCGGTATCCTTTCATGAAATAATAGTAAGGATTGCTGGTTAATCTTGGGTTAAGAAAGCAATCACTATAAATTCATCGTGGAGCCCCTCGTAACTCCTTAAGTCGGTAGGGATTTGAGGAACTAAATAACGCGCTGCCGCGTTCTTTGTCGTCTATTCGGATATGCGACGAAGCAGGCAGCGAAACCTTGCTCGGGAAGCATTCCCGACATGAAACGCCTACAGACTTGAGTGCCAAGTCGAACCAGGGAATGGAGATGAAAATGCTTGGTTTCCGTGCAAAAATCGCGACAGTCGCCGTAACGGCTGCCGTCGCCCTGACGAGCTTCACACCGTCTTTCGCCATGCAGATGCCCGCCGCGCCGATCGTAAAGCAGTCCGCGCCCGCCCAGGCCGCGCCTGGCAATGTCGAACAGGTCCAATGGCGTCACGGCGGCTATTATCGCCGTGGCTGGTATGGAGGCTATCGCGGCTATCCGGGCTATCGTCGCGGTTATCGCTATTATGACGGCTATTGGTTCCCGCTGGCAGCGTTCGGCGCCGGTGCTCTCGTGGGCGGCGCGATCGCCAGCCAGCCGCGCTATTACGCGCCGGCTCCGGCTCCGAGTGCCGGCATCAATCCACGCCACGTCGCCTGGTGCGAGTCGCGCTATCGCTCCTATCGCGCTTACGACAATACGTTCCAGCCGAATTCCGGCCCGCGCCGTCAGTGCTATTCGCCGTATTTCTAAGCGGTAATTTCAGAACGACAAATGCCAGCCGTCCGGTTTCTCGCCGGGCGGCTTTTTCATACTTTGACGTCAGAGAATATTGACCCGCCTGAGCAGCCACCATGCCAGCAGCATGGAGGCGATGATGAACCCCACCGCATATCCGGTGCCGCTTGCGCCGCCTGCCAGCGGCAGGCCCGATGTGTTCATGCCGAAGAAGCCGGTCACCAATGTCGGGGGCAGCAGAAAAGCGGTCATGATCGACAGGATGTAGAGATGCCGATTGATCTCGGAGGCGAGCTTCGAATCGATTTCTTCGTGCAGCAGTCTGGCCCGTTCCTGCAGCGCATAGACGTCGTGTTCGACTGCTTCCAACCGCCCGGTCAGCCGGCCGGCGACATCCTCGAAGCCGAGCGGCATTTCCTCGTCGTCGGAGGCAGCGGCGTGGCGCATCAGCGAGAGAACGGTCCGCAGATGGCGATGCAGGCGCACGATCGTCCTGCGGATGGGCGCAAGCTTGGCGCGCTCGTCGCGCGACGTATTGCCGTGGACGAAATCCTCTATGCCATTCAGCTCTTCGCTGATTTCAATGACGACGGAGATCAGGGTTCGTTGGAACTCGACGACGATCAGCTCGAAAATATCCACGGGATTGGAAAATCGTGCGGCGTTCTTTTCGATCAGCACCCGGGTCCGGTCCAGGCTGCGCAGAGGCTGCAGCCGGGTGGTTATCAGCACGCGATCGGTCAGCGCGAAATGCAGCCAGCCGATGTCGTGGGTGTTGTGGGCAAAATCGCGCTGGAAGTCGACCAATGTGCCGAAAAGCATCTGCTCGTCGACCGTGATCGTTGCATGTGTTTCATGCGTGGTCAGCGCTATGCGGGCGGCTTCGTTCAGCCCCGGCGCATCCTCGAGGAAGGCCGGCACCCGTGCATCGACGAGGTTGAGGTGCAGCCAGAGAAAGCCGTCGTCGCGGAACAGCCTCGAACGATCGGTATCGTCGGGCAAGCGCTCCGGCTTGGTATCACCGGGACGGAGACGGTACGCCCAGATAAAGCCTGGTATGGTATTGGCTGACGTGAGCGTATTCATGGGGGCATCGTTCGCTTTGTCTGAACAGTCGCCTTAGTCTTCATTCATGACGGTTTTTTATTCAAGTCCGCGCTTTGGCGGAATAATCGCGGATAGGGGCGGCGATGTCACAGCCGCTCGGCGCGCGTAAGACGCATGTCACGTTCGGGTTCGCGAGACGGTGGAAATCGATGCCTCCTGCCATTTGAGAAAATTGACGTTTACGTAAAAATAAACTAGCTATAGCCACAAATGGCTGATGGTCCGGGTGAGGCGGGTCATTGCCAGTACCGATCCGGAGGAAATCATCATGTACAAGGCGCCTGTCGAAGAAATTGCGTTCACGCTGAAACATGTCGCCGGCATGGAGCGCGCCATGGAAGAGGGCGCTCTCGGCGATCTCAGCACCGATCTTGTCGATGCTATCCTGTCGGAAGCTGGGCGTTTTGCCGGCGATGAGGTAGAGCCGCTTGCCGAGAATGGTGACAGGCAAGGCGCAAGGCTGGTGGATGGCAAGGTGGTCCTTCCCGATGGCTGGGAGAAGCTATATCGCGACTGGATCACTGGCGGCTGGAATGGCCTGACCGCGCCGGAGGAGTTTGGCGGGCAGGGCTTGCCGCACATGCTGAATATCGCTGCGCTGGAAATGTGGAATTCCGCTTCGATGGCCTTCGGCCTCGCGCCGACGCTGACCATGGGAGCGGTCGAAGCGCTGCGGGCTCACGGCAGCGACGACCTCAAGAAGACATATCTGGCAAAGCTCGTCTCGGGCGAGTGGACGGGGACGATGAACCTGACGGAGCCCCATGCCGGTTCCGATGTCGGCGCTCTGCGCTCCCGCGCCGAACGCCGCGATGACGGCACCTATCGTGTCTTTGGCCAGAAGATTTTCATCACCTGGGGCGATCATGAGGCGACCGAGAACATCATCCATCTCGTTCTCGCCCGCCTTCCGGATGCGCCTGCCGGCACGCGCGGCATTTCGCTGTTTCTCGTGCCGAAATTTCTTGTGAATGAGGACGGCTCGCTCGGTGCCCGCAACGATCTTTTCGTGCATTCGCTGGAACATAAGCTCGGCATCCATGGTTCACCGACCTGCACGATGATCTATGGCGACGGCAAATATGGTGCGGAAAAGGGCGCCGTCGGCTGGCTGGTGGGCGAGGAGAACAAGGGCCTCGCTTGCATGTTCACGATGATGAACAATGCCCGATTGGCTGTCGGCATCCAGGGTGTCGCGATTGCCGAAGCCGCGACCCAGAAGGCCATCGCCTATGCCCGGGAGCGCACCCAGGGCCGCGCGCCAGGCACGACCGCATCGGGCATGAGCCCGATCATCGAGCATCCCGATGTCGCGCGTATGCTGCTGACGATGAAGGCTTTGACGCAGGGCTCACGCGCGATCTGCTACGCCTGTGCGCAGGCGATCGACATGTCGCATCGCGATCCCGAGAGAGCAAAATATTGGCAGGAGCGCGCCGCCCTGCTGACGCCGATCGCTAAATCCTTCTCCACCGATGCCGGCGTCGATGCCGCCTCGCTTGGTGTCCAGGTTCATGGCGGCATGGGCTTCATCGAAGAAACGGGGGCGGCGCGGCTGCTGCGCGATGTGCGCATCGCACCGATCTATGAAGGCACCAACGGCATCCAGGCCATCGATCTGGTGACGCGCAAGCTGACGATCGCCAACGGCGATCACATGCGCGGCTTCATTACCGAACTGCGCGAGATCGCCGATTCCGTCGCCAAGTCCAATCTGGATGGTTTCGGCGAAACGGCATCGCGGTTGCAGGCGGCCATTGCCGATCTGGAAAAGACAAGCGAATGGCTCTTGTCGAAACAGGCGGAGGGCGCTGCTGCCGAAGCTCTGGCGGGCGCCACGCCTTACCAGCGGCTTTTCGGTCTCGTGCTGACCGGCTCTTATCTGGCCAAGGGTGGCCTTGCCGATGCAGGCGACGGCGAGGGGGCCAAGCGCATCGCACTTTGCCGCTTCGTTGCCGAAAACCTCCTGGCCGAGACCGCCGCTCTCTCCGATCGGGTCGTCGCCGGTGCATCCAGCCTCGAAGCCGCCCGCGCCGCATTAGCCTGAGGAAAAGCCATGACCGACCACATCCTGATCGAACGCCCCAAAACTGCGCCGCAGGTCCAGATCATCCGGTTCAACCGGCCGGAAAAGAAGAACGCCATCACCCGCGCCATGTATCAGACGATGACCGACGCGCTGAAGGCGGCGGAAGCTGCGCCGGATATCCGCGTCCATGTCTTTCTCGGCACTGAGGGCTGCTTCTCGGCCGGCAACGATCTGGCCGATTTCCTTGCCTTCGCCATGAGCGGCAATATGGGGCGCGAAGTGATTGATTTTCTCGTCGCGCTGGCGAGCACGAAAAAGCCGGTCGTCTCCGGCGTCGATGGTCTGGCGATCGGCATCGGCACGACGATCCATCTGCATTGCGATCTGACTATTGCCTCCGACCGCAGCCTGTTCAGGACACCCTTCGTCGATCTTGCGCTGGTTCCCGAGGCTGCTTCAAGCCTGCTTGCCCCGCGCGTGATGGGCCATCAACGCGCCTTCGCGCTGCTTGCGCTCGGCGAAGGCCTTTCCGCTTCTGACGCTAAGGAAGCGGGCCTGATCTGGAAGGTGGCGTCACCCGACGCGGTGGAGGCCGAAACGCTGTCTCTGGCCGCAAAACTCGCCGCCAAGCCGCCTGAGGCCCTTCGGATCGCACGCGATCTCATGCGCGGTCCTCCGGATGCTGTCCTCGACCGCATCCAGAAAGAGGCCGAGCATTTCGCCGCCCAGCTGAAAAGCGCCGAAGCCCGCGCGGCTTTCGAGGCTTTCATGAAGCGGTGAAGGCTTACTTCTCCAGCATCACAACCACTTCGACATGCGAGGTCCACAGGAATTGGTCGATCGGCGTCACTCGCGTAATGCGGTAGCCGCCCTCGACCAGGATAGCGAGATCGCGGGCGAGCGTCAGCGGGTTGCAGGAGACGGCGACGATCTTTTTGACCTGCGATCGGGTCAATTCCTTACTCTGGAATTCTGCGCCGGCGCGGGGCGGGTCGAACACGACGGCGTCGTAGACCTTCAATTCTTGCGCCATCAGCGGCCGGCGAAAGAGATCACGGCGCTCGACGCTGACGGGCTTCAGTCCCTGCGTGTTGCGGGCGGCGTGATCCAATGCCGCAAGCGGCTTGTCTTCGCTTTCCACCGCATGCACGCGCCCAATCCGCGCCAGGCGAAGCGAGAAGGTGCCGCTGCCGGCGAAGAGATCGGCGATACGCTTGGCCTTGCCGACATGGGCTGCAACCAACTCGGCCATGGCGTCCTCGGCCTGCTTGGTCGCCTGCGTGAAGGCACCAGGCGGCGGTGCGACCTGGACGCCGCCGAAATCGATCATCGGCTTTACCGGCTCGACCAGGATCTCGCCATTCAGCGAAACGCGGGCGATGCCGCGAAGCGACAGCACGGTTTCGATCGTGCTGCGGCGCTGCTTGTCCGAAAATGACTTGATGCCGTCGACGGCGAGATCGAGGCCGGTCTGCGTTTCCAATACGGAAATGCGGAAGGCTTCGGCATTGACGGCCATTGCCGCCGCAATCGTCTTGATGGCAGGCAAGCGGGCCATGATGCCGGCCGAGGCGATGGGACATTCCTCGATGGCGACGATGTGGTGACTTTCGGCCTGATTGAAGCCGATCAGCATATCCTTTTCAGTCTTGCGCGCGGCGAAGACGACCCGGCGCCGTTCACCGGGATGCGCAGCGACGATATCGTCCACGTCGGGCGTCAGGCCCTTCGACCCCAGCGCGTCCACGACGAGCTGGCGCTTGAAGGCGCGGTAGGGCGCATCGGCATAATGCTGGAGGGTGCAGCCGCCGCAGGCGCCGTTGACGCCATGCGGGCCGAAATGCCGACAGTGCGGCTCCTGCCGGTCGGGCGAGGCCGACGCGATCGACATTAGCGTGCCATGGCTCTTAACCCGCGCGATGGCGACGCTTTCGCCCGGCAGCGTGAAGGGCACGTAGATCGGGCCGTCGGTGCCCTGCGCGATGCCGTCGCCCTGGGCGCCGAGCTTCTGGATGGTAACGGTTTCGGTGCTCATGGCTTGATCCCTGCGAGAAGAAATTCCTGGTTGCCGTCGCCGCCCGCGATCGGCGAGGCAATGAGGCCGAGGCTCTGCCAGCCCATGTCTTCGGTGAACCAGCGCTCGAGTTCCGCCGCCACCGCCGGAGCGGAGGAGGGGTCCTTCAAAAGCCCGGCCTTGCCGATCGCATCGCGGCCCGCTTCGAATTGCGGTTTTACGAGCAGTGCCGCCCGTGCGCCCGGTTCGGCAAGCGCAAGCGCCGGCGCGAGAGCCAGCTTGAGCGAAATGAACGAGACGTCGGAAACAATGAGGGAGAAGGGCTCGCCTATGTCCTCGGCGGTCAGGTTGCGCGCGTTCAGCCCCTCGATATTGGTCACCCGCGGATCGGCGGCTATCCGCGGATGCATCTGGTCGTGACCGACATCGATCGCAGTGACATGAGAAGCGCCACGCTGCAGCAGCACTTCAGTAAAGCCTCCGGTCGATGCGCCGACATCGACACAATGCTGTCCGCGCGGATCGAGGCCGAAATGGTCGAGCGCCGCCACCAGCTTCAAGGCCGCACGCGAGACGTAATCCTGTGCGGGATCATCGATGCTTATCTCGACACTTTCGGAAAAAAGTGCTCCCGGCTTCGTCACGATCTTGCCGTTCACGGTGACCGTGCCGCGCTGGATCGCATCGCGAGCGCGCGAGCGGCTGGCGAAGAGCGAAAGGGTGACGAGAAGCTGGTCGAGGCGTTGTGGTTCGGACATGGGCTGTCCATGCCGGGCAATGGATCGTGTTGCAAGCCTTTTATATCGATACCGGCGTTGACGCCGGACCGCAACCGGCCATAATCGCCGCAATCGACGGGTGAGGGCATCATGCGGAAGATCGTTGGCTATGCGGCGCTAATGGTGATGTTCGCCGTTCCGGCTATGGCAAATGATACGATGGCTGAGCTGAAGACGGGTGGTCTTACCTATGTCCGCACCGGCGATATCAGCATGGCGCAGGAAAAGCTGTTCATTTCGGCGGAACAGGTCCGCGTCGATTACATCTTCGAAAATACCTCCGAGAAGGATGTCGAAAGCGTCGTCGCCTTTCCGATGCCCGATATCAAAGGCGACATCGACAGTATGGTCGATGCCGGAAATGTCGATTCCGACAATTTCTTGGGTTTCACGGTGACGCAGGATGGCAAGGCCATCACGCCGACCCTGCAGCAGCGCGTGTCGGTTGCCGGGGTCGACATGACTGACGAACTGAAGGCGCATGGCGTGCCGCTGCTGCCGCTCAGCAAGGCGGCGACGGATGCCGTGGCTAAATTGCCCGTCGATGTGCTCGAGGACTGGACAGCCCGGGGTTTGATCGCCGATGACGAATACGACGCCGACGGCCAGGGCATGAAACATCACCCGACGCCGATGTGGACGCTGCATACGACCTATTGGTGGCGCACCAAGTTTCCGGCCAAGGCCAAGATTGCCGTGGAGCATCGCTACAAGCCAAGCGTCGGCGGTACCGTCGCCATCACTTTCGCCGGCGACGAAGATTACCAGAAGCGGCAGCTGCAGAACTATCGCGCCAAATATTGTCTCGACGAGACCTTTCTAAAGACGGCCGTCAAGCTTGCCATGGCGGCCGACAAGGGTGGTCGCGGCTATACCGAGAGCTGGATCTCCTACGTGCTGACGACGGGTGCCAACTGGTCCGGCCCGATCAAGCATTTCGAGTTGACCGTCGATAAGGGCAGCCCCGAGAACTACATCAGCTTTTGCGGTACGAATGTGAAGAAGATCGGCGCGACGACGTTCCAGATGACGGCGCAGGATTTTTACCCGGAGCACGATCTGGATATCCTGATCCTGGCCGCGGCGGCGGTGAACTAAAGCAATTCT
>NZ_JBXSOO010000028.1:0-41986 GCF_057784515.1 Martinezella sp. CNPSo 3732 | reverse complement strand
GTTTCACGCGATCGATACCGATCAGGCTGCGCTGGAGATCCAGTTCTGCAGGGCCGTCTTGGGAGCTGCGCCGACCTTGATGTCGGCGACTTCGCCGGCCTTGAACATGGCAAGTGTCGGGATCGAGCGAACGCCGAACTGGGCGGCCAGTTCCGGGTTTTCGTCGATGTTGAGCTTGGCAACCTTGACCTTGCCTTCGAACTGCACGGCGAGCTCTTCGAGAGCCGGGGCGATCATCTTGCAAGGACCGCACCATTCGGCCCAGAAATCAACGACGACAGGCTCTGCTGACTGCAGCACTTCGGTGGCGAAGTTGGAGGTATCGACTTTAACGGTAGCCATAGGCTGCTCCTTACCAGGATTTGCGGGTTGCTAGATATGTGATGGTGCGGTGCCCAGATTTCAATATCTGGTATTTCACTTTGTCTCGAGCTCCGCAAGCGCCAATGCAAGCGCCCCGTCCGACAGCGTGTAGATCGAGGCATTTTCGGTATAGACCAGCATGCAGTCAACGCGCTTTCCCGGATAGAGCGGCGAAAGGATCTCGCGGTAGATCGCCAGCTGGGCTTTGTGCGCGAAGGGGATGCTGCTTTCCTCGCGGGGCGGCACGCGATTCGTTTTGTAGTCAAGAATGACCACACGATCATCCAGCACTGCGAGCCGGTCGATGCGGCCGGAGACGGCGTAGGACTGATTGCCGAGCTGGAGCGTGCCCATGATCGAGACTTCCGCCTGCGCATGCGTGCTGAACGTGCCCTGCAGATCCGGATGCGCCAGCAGCGCCATGACAGATTTTACCAGCGCTTCTTGCTCGACTTGCGGCCAGAAGCGCGCGGCCCGCTCCGCATAGCGTCGGGCGGCATCGGCGCGTTCGTCGGGCGCGATCTCGGGCAAGGTCTGCAGCATCCGGTGGATGAAGCGGCCCTTTTGCAGGGCGCGATCCGACTTGGCTTTCTCGCCGAAAAGCGCCGAAGTCACCAGCAGATCGTCGGCTTCCTCGTCGATGACGGTGCCGACGCCGGAGGGGCTGAGCGGCCGCGGCAGGCTTCTTTGCGGCGGCAGCGGCCGGCTGAGACTGTCGGGCAGGCCAACACGCTCAGGGCGTTTCTCATGCTCCCTCGCGGTCTCGAATTCGAGTTGGACCTGGGCAATCCGCCAGCTCAACCCCTCCCAGTCGCCGTCAGGTCCGGTGAAGGTCTTCTGCGTGCAGTGTAGTTCATCCCCGTGCAGGGCGGCTGAGATCATGGCGTGCCAGGTGTCGGCATTTTCGCGGATACCGCGGTAACCGCAGATGATCAGCCGGTCGGCGGCGCGGGTCATGCCGACATAGAGCAGCCGGCGATACTCCTCCTCCGCCAGCGCCTGCAGCCGCGCCGTATCGGCCTGCGTGAGAGAATTGGCAAGCGCCGACACCGGCACCCAGACCGGCAGCGGGATCTCGTCTCTGCCGGTTTCAATCAGTCGCATCTTGGGCAGATGCGTATGGGTGAAGGCCTTGCCGCCGCCATCGACAAGGAAGACGATCGGCGCCTCCAGCCCCTTCGAGGCGTGCACCGTCATGATCCGCACCTCATTGCGGCCCTTGTCCTGCTCGCGCTTGACCGTCGGCGCCTCCAGTTCCAGCGTCGAAATGAAGGATTGCAGGCCGGGCAGGCCGCTCGTCTCGTGATCGAGGGTGAAGGTCAGGAATTCGTCGAGGATATCGCTGACCTCGGTGCCGAGCCGCGCCAGAAACTGCCGCCTGCCGCCGAAGCTTCCGAGCACCCGAGCATAGAAATCGTGCACGGGCAGGCTCTTCGACAAGGCAAGGAAGGTTCTTAAGCGTTCGACCACCTGGCTGAAGCGATCATGGCCGTCTGCGGCAAATCTCTGCAGGTGGCTCCAGACGCTTTCCTCGTCATCGCGATAGGCGGCGACCGCAAAGACATCCTCTTCGCTGAGGTCGAACAATGGGCTCTTCATCAGCGCGCACAGCGAAAGATCGTCTTCCGGCAACAGTAGGAAGCGGCCAAGCGCGAGAAGATCCTGAATAGCGATATGGCTCGTCAACACCAGACGATCGGCGCCGGCAACGGGAATGTTGCCGCGCCGCTTCAGGGCGCGGGTCAGCGCGTTGACGAAGCTGTCACGCTTGCGCACCAGCACGAGAATATCGCCGGCTTCGATGAAGCGCGCCTTGCCCTTCTCGATGATCGTTTCCCGGCCGATGAGATTGCCGATCGTATGCGCCATCCGCCGCGCCAGAATGGCGGCCGGCGCGCTCTCAGGCGTCGAATCGAAAGGTGCCGTCCAGTCCTCTTCCTTGGCGGCGGGCTCCGGCGCGATCATCTCCCAGAGATCGACGGCGCCGGGGTGGCCGATGCGGCTGGAGCGATGCACGACCGGTTCGTTGACGGCACTGAGGCCCCGGGCATTCTCCGGACTGGTGAAGACGTGGTCTACTGCGCCGAGCACATCGGCAGTCGAGCGGAAGGAGAGTGGCAGGCGGATCGACGAGAATTGCTGCCCGCTCGCCGCCACGCGCCGCCGGGTGCGGTCGCTCTCCTCGGAAAAGCGTTCAGGACGGGCGCCCTGGAACGAATAGATCGATTGTTTCTCGTCACCGACGGCAAAGATCGTGCGCAGCGTCGGGCGGGCGCTGTCGCCGGAGAAGAAATCCTCCGCCAGCGACTGGATGACGCTCCACTGGACCGGGCTCGTATCCTGCGCCTCGTCCACCAGGATGTGGTCGATACCCTGATCCAGCTTGTAGTGAATCCAGGGGCCGACATCCTTCTTGGTCAAGAGATCGGCCGTGCGGGTGATGAGGTCCTCGAAATCGAGCTGGCTGCGGCGCTTCTTCAGCTCCTCATAGTCGCGGTTCAGGCGATCGGCGAGAATAAGGGCAGCATGGGTGGCGCGATACATCCGCATCAGCTTCAACCGGTCGCGGCCGGCAACGACATGCGCGCGCGCCTCAGCGACCGCTTCGGCGAGGGCAGGCGCATCTGCGAGCATGGCCTTGACGAAGAACTGGCTGTCTGACTTTGGTTCGCCCTTGGCGGTCAGCATGGCCTTTTCCAGGATCTCGGCGCGGGCAAGCGGATCTGCCTCGCGCTTGGCAAGCCGCAGCGCATAAGCAACTTCCTGAGCCTTGGCGCCACCCTTCTCGTCGGCAAGCGTGAGATAAAGCTCCAGTGTTGCTCCGGACAGACCGGGCAACGGCCAATATTGCTCGGCAATGCTCGCTTCCGTCTCGCCGGGCCCAAGGCCAAGCCGGGCAAGCAGTGCTGCTTCGATGCCGCCTTTGCGCTCGGCCGCTTCGGTGAAGCGACGGATCGCGTTACGGTTGGCGACGATATCACCCAGTAGGGTCTCAAGGCCGGATTCATCACCGAGATCGAGCACATAGTCGAAAGCTCGCGCCAGTTCGGCATCGCCATGCGGTGTCGTTGCCGTCAGCAACGCGCGGCGTGCGTCGTCGAGCAGGACTTCGGCGGCGCGGTCGTCGAGAACGGAGAAATGCCCGGCGACGTTCGCCTCAAGCGGGAATTGATGCAGCAAGGCCTCGCAAAAGGCATGGATGGTCTGGATCTTCAGTCCGCCCGGCGTTTCCAGCGCCTTGGCAAAGAGCCGCCTCGCCTCGGCGAGCTTGAAGATATCAGGCTCCTTGCCCTCGATATCGGCGATGCGTGTCTTCAGCTCCTCGTCTGGCATCGTTGCCCAGGCGGCCAGCCGATCGAAGACGCGGTTCGACATTTCGGACGCTGCCGCCTTGGTATAGGTGAGGCAAAGGATCGCCGAGGGCCGTGCGCCTGATAGCAGCAGGCGGATAACGCGCTGCGTCAGGACATGCGTCTTGCCGGAACCGGCATTGGCCGAAACCCAGGCCGAGCGTTCGGGGTCGGAGGCTATGGATTGCTGGATCGTCGTCCAGCCGATCCAGACGCCGGGGTCGTCGCTTTCGGGCAGGGTAGCGAAGTCGTCGGCGGAAAAATCACTCATCGCCGCCGCCTTCCTGCTCGGTCTCGGCCGTCGACCATTCCGAGACACGGGCGAGGTGATCGTAGTCGCCGCCATATTCGAACTGCTGAGCGGGGATCAGCCGCGAGGAAAAACCCTTCTCGCCCGACTGCAGCAGCGAGACGAACTTCACCAGCTGGTCCATCGCCTCCTGCGCGAGATCCATAGCCGACTTCGCTTCCGTCTTGCCGCCCCGGCTGGAATGCTCGTTGTTGACCTGATCGACCTTGAAGCGATCGCCGGGCCTCAGCCGGACATACAGCAGGTTTTCCGGTACCAGTGCGCCGATATTGCGAAAGGCGCCGGCCTTCAGCGCATAGGCTTCCAACGCCAGCTGCGGATCGAGCAGTGCGCGCGCCTGCGGCGGCGAGGGATTATAGCCGGTCTTGTAGTCGATAAGGTCCGCGCCCTTGTCGCTCTTGATGTCGATGCGGTCGGCAACGCCTGTCAGCCGAATGCCGATCGGCTCGATCTCGACGCCAGCAGGCACTTCCGTTGCCGTTTTGCGCACTTCGGGCCGTCGTTCCGCTTCCCAGGCAAGAAAGGCGCGCGCCACCTCGCGGAAACGTGGTCGCCAGACGCTGTCGATATGGACGGGCAGCTTTTCGGCATCGAAAAGCTCTGCAATGATCCGATCCATGGCCAGCGTCGCATCCGGCGTGCCGGCCACGTGCCCCTCGCGGACGAAGCGGTCGATGATCTTGTGGTAGAGCGTGCCGCGTTCAGCCGGGCCGGGATCGCGGTTGAACGGATCGACCGGATCGAGCCGCAGCACGCGCCGGGCGTAGATCGAGTAGGGATCGCGCCGCAGCCGGCCCACTTCGCTGAAGGAGTAGCTCTTCGGCTGCAATTCCACGGGCGGCTTTGGCGCAGGGCGCAGTGCCGGTGCCTGGTTTTCACCCTCGTCGATCATCGCAGCCCAATGGCGATACTGGTCGCCGCGCGCCTTCATGGCCTCTTCCAGTTCCTTGCCGCCGAGCGCGATCAGCCGCTGCAGCCAGCGAGATGCAACCGTCGGCGTCGAGCCCTGGCGCAGCGCGCGGGAATAGATCAAGTCGCGGGTACCGTTCGCCATTTCGAAATCGTGGGCAAGCTGGCCGATGCGACGCTCCGGCGGCTCCAGTCCGATCTCGGTCTTCATGCTGCGCGAAATGAAGGGATTGTTGGCCGTCTGCCCCGGCCATGAGCCCTCATTCAACCCGCCGAGGATCAGCGTGTCGACGCTCTGCAAGCGCGCTTCCAGCGTACCGAAGATGAAGAGGCGGGGATGGCTGAGCGCCCGTGGCTTCACCGCCTGGCCCACGCAGAGTGCTGCCATGATATCGATCCACTGCACCCCGTCGGCTTCAAGTTGACCTTCGGTTTCGATGACATCCCGAAGGAGGCTGGCAAGCGTGTCGCCGGATTCGCCGGACCAGAGACCTGCCAGGCTGCCACGCTCGTCGACGGCGACGGCTTCAAGGGCACGGCCCGTGCGCTCCGCCCAATCCGAAAGTGTGAGGAGACCCTCTGACGCGCAGAGGGAAAGCGCTGATACCAGCGGTTCGCATGCCGCAGTCACTCGCTGGGCCAGAGCTCGCGCATGCTCGATGGCTTCAGGCGGTAGCGCTTTGCGCCATTGCGGCGCATGGCGGTCATTACCCTGCTCCGTCACGCGGTCGTCGAGCAGGGCTTCCAGCCTGCCGATGTCGATGTTGTCGACGCCGCCTCTCAGCGCCAGGATCTCCAGCGCATCGACGCCCGGTTGATGTGTTTCCGCAGGCAGGCCGAACAAGGCGAGGGGATGTTTCAGCAGCGCGACAACGGCAACGGGGTCGCCGGGGCGGAGGGATGCTTCCAGCAGCAATTGCAGTAGCGTGCCTTGCGGCGTCGCGTTCAGCGGCGTACCGGCGGAATCGTCGGCGGTGATGCCGAAACGGGCAAGCTCGGCGGTCACGCGGCGGGCGAGATTGCGGTCGGGCGTGATCAAGGCCGCCTGGCTCTCACCGCCGTTGCGTCCCGGCTTTTCCAGCGCCAGCCGCAAGGCGATGGCGATCGCGGTCGCCTCCTCACGCTCGTTGGCCGCTTCGATCAGCGCCACGTCGGCGAATGCATTCGAGATCGCATCGGGAGCGAGCGTCTTGCGCCAACTTCCCCAGCCGCTCGTCGCCTTGGCCGGCGCCAGTGCGCGCGACAGGATCTGCGTTCGCATCTGCATGGTTTCAGCCGCATCCGCGATGGGTTCGACATCGCGCCGCGTGACCTGCAACCGTTTCAGCAGCAGCGAGAGACCATATTGCGGATGGCTGCGCGTCGTCGGATCGGCCCTTTCGCCGATTGAGGTTTCCGGCGCGACGAGCTGCCAATCCTCCTCCGGCATCGTAAGATCGAGGCCGGGCAGCACGATGACACCTTGCGGCAAGGAGGCGACCGCTGCGATCAGCTCTGCAGTGGCCGGCACCGAGCCGGTCGAGCCTGCTATGATAACCGACCCCGGATGCCGCATAGTGGACATGCGCTGCGCCTCGGCGCGTAGGACGGCATTGCGATTGCGGGCGGGCGAGGACTTTCCGAGTTCTTCAAGACGCGCCGGCCAAAAGGCGCTGGCAATCGCCAGGAATTCCGCCGTCAGCTGCCACCAGAGCGCATGATCCTCCGCGCTGAGAGCCGCAAGCTCGCTCCATTCGCGGTCCTCCGTCTCCAGCGAATCGATGAGTTCGGCGAGATTGCGCGCGAGCCATATGGCGTCAGCCGGGCTTGCAGGCGCCACCAGCGGCGAATCGGAGTGAATATCGCGCACGATCTGCGGCAGCTTATTGCGCCAGGCAAGGATTAGCCGCGCCAGCTCCAGCAATCGGGCGGTATTGGCAAGCGGCTGCGCCAGATCGGCCGTTTCCGGCAGGGTTTCTTCGAAATAGCCGCTGTCGTCATCGGTTTCGCCGAGCGGGCGAATGATCGGCAGGATGGCGGAGCGGCCGCCGAGCAGGTCGACGAATTCCGAACGCAGCACGCGCGCCGCGCGCCGCGTCGGCAGGAAGATGCTGACTTTGGCGAGCGACAGCGGGTCGGCTGGATCGTGACGGAAATGCTCGGTCAGCCGGCCATCGCAAAGAGCCGTCGCAAGGGTCCTCAGGAAGGGCAGGCCTGCCGGAATCGTCAGAATGCGCTGCCGGTGTCCGCCTGCCATAGGCTCACGCAAACGCCCGGAAATTCCGGATCGTTTCCTCCGCCTCGCCGACCGCCTCCGGCGTGCCGACAGTCAGCCAGTGACCGTCGAGCATCGTGCCATAGAGCCGGCTGCGAGCGATGGCCTTGTCGTAATATGTGTTGATGTTGAAGGCGTCGTCAGGTGCGTCGTCGAGGAAGGACGGGTTCATCGCAATTGCACCGGCATAGACGACGCCGTCGTGTCCGACATCGCGATAGCGGGCGAGCCTTCCATCTTGCGCCATGGCGAAGTCATTCTTGCCATTATGACCCGTGGTCCGTTCCAACTCAACGCAGAGCATAGCCATGTCCATGCGCTGCTCGTCGTAGAATCCGGCTAGCTTTTCAAGATTGGTGGGATGGCCTAGCCTCTCGCCGATCCAGAACAGATCGGCATTCATGACGAACACCGAATCGCGGCTCAAAAGTTTCAAGCCCTTGACGAGACCACCGCCATTGTTCATCAGCGCGTCCCGCTCGTCGGAAATCAGGATTTCGAGGCCGCGATAGCCGCGCAGATGTGCTTCCATCTGGTCGGCGTGGTGATGAACGTTGACGACGACCTGCTCGACGCCGGCTTCCGCCAGCGCATCCAGCGCATAATCGATCATCGGCTTGCCGGCGATCTTCACCAGCGGCTTCGGGATAGTGTCGGTGATCGGTCGCATGCGGGTTCCAAGCCCCGCCGCCAGTACCATGGCTTGCTTGATGGTCATTTCGTCTCGAACCTTCGATTCGTATCTGCTTTCCTTAGCACAAGGCTAGAAAGCCGTCGCGGGTCTTGGCCCGCTATACCCGGCCAATACCGGCCTTCTCGCACCATTCGCGCAGAGGCGCGAGCGCTTCGTGCTCGAAGGCGATGGCAAGATAGGCGAGCGTGCGCGGCATATGCTTCAGATATCCGGGCTTGCCGTCACGCTGCAAGAGCCGCACCCAGAGGCCGGCGAGCTTGCAATTGCGCTGTGCCGACATGATCGCCCAGCTCTTCAGGAATTTCGCCTCGTCGAAGCCGCCCTGGACGTGCCGAAGCGCGAGGTAGTCGGCCATCAGCTGGTCATGCAGATCGCGCTCGATCGTCACCCGCGCATCCTGCACCAGCGAGGCGACGTCATAGGAGGTCGGTCCGATCATCGCATCCTGAAAATCGATCATGCCGACACGCTTTATGCCCTGTTCATGCGCCCGCCAGATGATATTCGGTGAATGCATGTCGCGCAGCAGCAGGTTCTTTTCCGCGTCATCGAGCTGATCGATCAGTCTGTCCCAGATCGCCAGGTAGCTGGCTCGTTCCTCATCGCTTGCCGGCGTGCCGCGCTTCCAGGGCAGATGCCAATCGAGCAGCAGCCGCGCTTCCATCTTCATGGCGGTCCGGTCGAAATCCGGAATGTGATGGATGTGATCCGGCGTGACCGGAATGTCGCGGGGAATGGAAAGACCGTGCAGATGCGCAAGGCAGGCGACACTGGCGCGATAGCGCTCGGCAATAGGCTTTCCTCCGGCGTCGACCACGCCGTCGGTGCCGAGATCCTCGATCAGAAGAATGCCGAGATCGTAGTCGGCAGCGAAGATTTCCGGAGCGGCGAAGCCATTTTCTCTGAGGATGTTGGCGATCGCCACGAAGGGATAAGTATCCCAGGCAAGATGCGCGACCTTGGGATAGGGCTTGCCGTCGAGTACCGGCGGCCCTTCCGGCAGCCGTGGCCAATCCATCAGGATCACGCGGTCGCTGCCGTCGGCGGGATAAAGGGACTCGTAAGCCCGCAGCGAGGCATCGCCAGTGAGGAAACGTCTGGCGGCACCGCGATAGCCATGCGAATCGAGAAAGGCGCGTATAGCCAATACGCGCTCGATGCGTGCGATCTGCTTCGCCGGTGCCGTGATGACGGCGCGCCGTCCTTCGCCCTCATGCGTCAGCTTGAGATCGATGCGCTCTTTCGGCAGCTCGCCTTCGGCCATTTCGGGCCATTCGACAAGGCAGATGCCGGTCTGCAGGGCTTCGTCGAAGCCGAGCTCCGTCAACTCGCTGGGGTCACCGAGCCTATAGAGGTCGAAATGCGAGACCGGGATGCGCAGCTCGTAGGATTGCACGAGGGTAAAGGTCGGGCTCGGCACGTCCAGTTCGGGATCGTCGGCCATGGCGCGCAGCAGCGCGCGGGCGAGCGAGGATTTCCCCGCGCCAAGATCGCCTGATAGTGCCAGACAGTCGCCGATCTTCAGGGCCAGCGCCAGATCTTCGCCGAGCTGAGCCGTGGCGGCGTCATCTGCGAGGAAAAGGGAAATGCTGCTTTCTGAGGCTGTCATTCTGCTGCGACGGAGTGGGGCAGTTCGGCCGAAGGAATTCGGCAGGTGACCGTCGTTCCCTTGCCCGGCTGGCTTTCGATCGAAACCTCGCCCTCATGCAGGCTGACGAAGCTTTCGACGATGGAAAGGCCGAGGCCGGCACCGCTGCGCTTGCCGCCTTTGCCGCCGGAGGCGAAGCGGTTGAAGACGCTTTGGATCAGTTCTTCCGGTATGCCCGGACCCTTATCGGCGACTGAGAAGACGAAATCCGCGCCTTCACGTCCGCATTTCAGCGAAATCGTCGATCCTTCCGGCGCGAAATTGGCGGCATTGGTCAGGAGCTTGAGCAGGATCTGCTTCAATCGCTGCTGATCGGCAACGATGGAGCCGAGGTGCGCCGGCACGGTGATTTCGAGCGTCACACCGCTTTCCTGCAGCCGGTCGGCGATCTGCATCGAGACTTCGTCGAGCAGATCGGAGAGCACGATTTCGGAATAGTTCAGCCGCATGATGCCGGCGTCGAGCGTCGCGAGATCAAGGATGTCGTTGACCAGCGTCAGCAGCACGGAAGACGAGGTCGAGATATGATCGATATATTCGGCCTGCCGCTCATTCAAAGAGCCGATGCCAGGCGTCTTCAGAAGGTCGGTGAAGCCGATGATGTTTGTGAGCGGCGAGCGCAGTTCGTAGGAGACATGCTGGACGAAATCGTTCTTCAACTCGTCCGCCTTCAGCAGTGCTTCGTTCTTCTCGGTCAGGGCGCGTTCGGCGCGCACGCTGTCGGTCTTGTTGACGAAGGTCAGCATGGTCTGCGCGTTCGGCAGCGGAATGACCGCGTAGTCGAGCACCAGATTGGAATAGAGCTCCAGCGTGCCTTGTGAGGATGGGCGCTCATCGTCGAAGCTGGTGATCTGCTCGGCAAAGCGCTTCCAGCCGTCCGGCCTGTCATAGGAGGGCAAGCAAGCTTCGGCGAGCGCCTGGATATGCGTGCCAGGCTTCGCCTGCGCCTCGGTGATGTTCCAGAGAATGCGGAATGCCGGGTTCGACAGGCGGATGCGGCCATCGGGGCCGAAAACGGCGACGCCTTCCGATAGATGGTCGATGGTCTCGCCCTGGACCTTGACCAGCGTGTTGTAGCGCGTTTCGAGATCGACCTGCTCGGTCAGGTTCTCGAATACCCATGTGGCGCCGCCCTGCGGATGTGCGGTCGCGAAAACCTTGAGAATCTGGCCGTTCGGCAGGTGCCAGAGATCGGTCTGCGTGTCGAGCGCGCGATAGACCGAAAGGACGCCGTCCTTCCAGGTCTTCCAGTTCAGCTGTTCCGGCAGCTTCTTGGCGCCGCGCAGCCGGTCCAAAAGCTCGCTATTGTCGGGTCGTTTCTCAAGGAAGGCGATATCGAGTTCCCAGAGCTGGACGAAGGCCTGATTATAGAATTGCAGTCGTCTGTCGCCATCGAAAATCGCAACCGGTGTTGCGAGATGGTCGAGGGTTTCGGCGTGGCTTTTGAGTGTACGGGCAAGCTCGGCGCGAACCGCTTCCGCTTCGGAAATATCGATCGCGATGCCGGCGGAGCCGTTTGGTGATTTGACGTCGACGACGTCGAAGAACGTGCGGTTGCCGTGCACGACGGTCGAAATCTTGTCGTGGAAGGGCGATTCCGGCGTTGCCGATGCGCGGATGCGCTCGCGGGCGACGGTCGTCAGGAATTCGCGTTCTTCGCGAATCGCCTCTTCCGCCGAAATAGCCTCGACAGCCTCGCCATAGGCTTGATTGACCCAGGTGAGCTTGCCTTCCGCATCGCGCTGCCAGACGGGCAGGTCGATGGCATCGAGCAAATTCTGGAAGGTGGAGATCGAGGTCATCAGTCGGTCGCGTTCGATCTTCAGCTCGGCGAGTTCGGCGCGCAGATTGTTGAGCGCGATGAAGCGGACGAAGGCGCGGCCGCCGGAAATGCGACCCTGTGCCTCCAGGATTTCGTCGCGGTTGGTTTCGACCACCATGTCGAAGCTCTGGCCGCTGCCGCGCAGCGTGTCGATCGCCTTGTCGAGCTCACCGGCCGACCATGATTTCAGCCAGCGGCCGAAGGCGAGGAATTCATTGTCCTGCGGCGCGCCGGTCTCGACCGGAAGCTGACCGAGCAGTTCGGGCCGCGCATTCTGGCCATCCCAGATGACGATGCGGCGGTTCTTGTCGGCAATCAGCGCCTGATATTGCGAAATACGCTGGTTGGCGTCCGAAAGGGCCGTACGGATCTCGCGGCTTTCGCTTTCCATGTTGCCGCGCTGCCGGACCATCCACATGGTCGAGAGGAGTGCGGCAGAGATCACGCCGATAATGACGGAGAAGACGGCCATTTCCGAAGAGGTGAAGAGGCGCATGCTCGCCTGCGCGGCATCGTTGCTCTGAGCGAGAACGGGACCTGCCAGGCCGGTCATGAGACCGCCAAAAACGCTGAGCCGCAGTAAGCGGCTCAGGCGCGCCAGCCGACCTTTGCCCTGCTTCATTTTTGTTGAAAGCCGATATGCACTACCCCGCTGCAACCGCGTCGCCACTCGGTGTAGCGCTGGTTGATGCAGGTTGTCTTCCCCTTCAAACATAAGAGGTCTGTCTCCGTCTTATAATGTGCCGCATCCTGACAAGACATCCCATTTTCATGGCTCCGGGCACGCCCGGTTCGTCACGAATCAAGTGTAAAAACAATACTGCCTAGGGGAATCTGGGGGAAGGGAGCTGGCTAAAAAATAAGCCCCGGCATTTGTCAATGCCAGGGCCACAAGATGTTGTGGATACTGTTTTAATAATCAGTATCTGTAGTGGTCAGACTTGAATGGGCCCTTCGGCGTCACACCGATATACGAAGCCTGCTCTTCCGAAAGCTCCGTCAGCTTCACGCCGAGCTTGGCAAGATGCAGACGGGCGACCTTCTCGTCGAGGTGCTTCGGCAGTACGTAGACTTCGTTCTTGTAGTGCCCGGGCTTGGTGAAGAGCTCGATCTGCGCCAGCGTCTGGTTGGTGAAGGAAGCCGACATCACGAAGGAGGGATGGCCGGTGGCGTTGCCGAGGTTCAAGAGACGGCCTTCCGACAGCAGGATGATGCGGTTGCCCTTGGCGAACTCGACCATGTCGACCTGCGGCTTGATGTTCGTCCACTTCAGGTTCCGCAGCGCGGCAACCTGGATCTCGTTGTCGAAGTGGCCGATATTGCCGACGATCGCCATGTCCTTCATCGCGCGCATGTGGTCGATGCGGATGACGTCCTTGTTGCCGGTCGTGGTGATGAAGATGTCAGCCGAGGAAACGACGTCCTCGAGCTGAACGACTTCATAGCCGTCCATGGCTGCCTGCAGGGCACAGATCGGGTCGACTTCCGTGACCTTGACGCGGGCGCCGGCACCGGAAAGCGAAGCGGCAGAACCCTTGCCGACATCGCCATAGCCGCAGACGACAGCGACCTTGCCGGCCATCATGACGTCGGTGGCGCGGCGGATACCGTCGACCAGCGATTCCTTGCAGCCGTACTTGTTGTCGAACTTCGACTTGGTGACGCTGTCGTTGACGTTGATGGCCGGGAAGGGCAGAAGGCCCTTCTGGCTAAGCTGGTACAGACGGTTGACGCCCGTGGTGGTTTCTTCCGTTACGCCCTTGATGGCGTCGCGCTGCTTGGTGAACCAGCCGGGCGTTGCCTGAAGGCGCTTCTTGATCTGTGCGAAGAGGATTTCCTCTTCTTCCGAATGCGGGTTGGAGAGCACGTCCTCACCGGCTTCGGCGCGAGCGCCGAGCAGGATGTACATGGTGGCATCACCGCCATCGTCGAGGATCATGTTGGAGAGGCCGCCATCGGTCCACTGGAAGATCTTGTCCGTGTAGGTCCAGTAGTCTTCGAGGCTTTCACCCTTGATGGCGAAGACCGGAACGCCGGAGGCGGCGATCGCGGCGGCGGCATGGTCCTGCGTCGAGAAGATGTTGCACGATGCCCAACGCACCTGAGCGCCGAGTGCGACCAGCGTCTCGATGAGAACGGCCGTCTGGATCGTCATGTGCAGCGAACCGGTGATGCGTGCACCCTTTAGAGGCTGCGCTTCGCCGAATTCGGCGCGGCAGGCCATCAGGCCCGGCATCTCGGTTTCGGCGATCGTGATCTCCTTGCGGCCGAAGTCGGCAAGGCCGATATCCGCGACGATGTAGTCCTTTTCAGTGCTCATGAAGGTCTCCAGCCTGAACGATGCAGCCGCGCCGCGGGCAGACGCCTCGGCCGAATGCAACAAGAATTGCACGCTGACAGCGTGTGGATGATGCCGTGTAGCAGGCTTCAGGATGGAAATCAATAATGATATAAAGAAGTCTTTATGTCTTTATATCCAATTCGCAATCGCAGGAAAACGCCTAGATTTCCTCGCCAAACTTGTTGGCGACCAGCTGGTCGAGCGCCTCGAGCGCTTCTGCGGCCTGGTTGCCGCTCGCCGTGACCAGCACGCTGCAGCCGGGGCTGGCGGCGAGCATCATCAGGCCCATGATCGAGGTGCCGCCAACTGTGGTGCCATCCTTGGAAACGGTGATCGCGGCGTCGTAGGCTTCGACGGTCTGCACGAATTTCGCCGATGCACGGGCATGCAGACCCCGCTTGTTGATGATCAGGAGTTCCCGGGAAAGCTCGGTCATGGGGGCGGTGTTTGCCTCGTTATTTGCCACTGAGCACACGGCTGGCCACGTTGATATATTTGCGCCCGGCCTCTGAAGCTTCCACCAGGGCCCTTTCCATGTTGTTGTCGCCGCGCACGCCTGCGAGCTTGATCAGCATCGGCAGATTGACGCCGGCGATGACCTCGGTGTGGCCGCTATTCATGACGGAGATTGCGAGATTGGAAGGAGTGCCGCCGAACATGTCGGTGAGGATGATGACACCGTGCCCGTCGTCGGCACCGGCAACGGCCTGCAGAATATCCTGCCGCCGCTTGTCCATGTCGTCTTCGGGACCAATGCATACCGTTTCTATGAACTTCTGCGGACCAACGACATGCTCGACAGCATGCCGAAACTCTTCAGCCAGCTTGCCATGAGTGACAAGCACAAGTCCAATCATGATATTACTGCTCCCATCGCATACGCAAACAGGTGGCCCATATCGCAATGCAGCAATGTCGTCCACCAGTGGGGGGACATCTTGGCGATGAAAAGACGAAGTGCAAGCTTAAAATACAGGATTTGCGCGCCTGTTCGGGCCTAAATGGCCGATTCATCCAAACTCGCGCCGATTTTCGCCGTTATTATGGCAAGCGGATTCGCCGAGGTTGCAGCCAATCGGATCAACGGCAACCGCGCGGATGCGGTAATATCGATCAGCTCATCCTCGGGTGGCAGTCTTTCGGCCGTTGCCGTGTCGACAGGCCGGATGGCGAAGTGCATTTCGGCCTCGGAAATGTAAGGCATGCGAACGATGCCGGTATAACGGATTTCCATGAGTCCTGCGATCGAGGGCGGGCATTTTGCAATAACGGAGCCGTTGTGTTCGCTGATCAGTACCCGGTCGTCGGCAACAAGGCTTGCCGCCAGTCCGAGGGGCTTGGCGGCGGCAATGCAGGAGAAGGCGAGAGCGGATTTGCCGCTGCCCGAAGGGCCAAGGAACAAAAGCCCGGTCTTGCCTATGACGATCGCCGTTGCATGGATATTGGTGGTTTCGCCGGTCATGCGGCTGCTCACGCCGTGGTCTGGGCGGGCAGGGATAGGATGAAGCGGGCGCCGAGCAGCGTCGCGCCATCGCTGTCGACGATATTTTCCGCGCGCAGCGAGCCGCCGTGCGCCTCGGCGATCTGCCGGCTGATCGAAAGCCCGAGACCGGAATTCTGCCCGAAACCTTCGGATTCGGGCCGGTCGGTGTAGAAGCGCTCGAAGATACGGTCGATATTTTCGGCCTGAATGCCCGGACCATTATCTTCGATATAGATGACGCAGCGCGTCCGCGTCCGCGTCAGCCGCACGGTGATCTTGCCGGTTTCCGCCGGAACGAAGGAACGTGCGTTTTCGATGAGATTGGTGACGATCTGGCCAATGCGCAGGTCGTGACCGTCGATGGAGAAATTCGCCTTGTTGCCCGGCTTGCGGTCGACGATATAGTCGATCTCGACAGCTTTCTTGCTGTGTCCGACCTGCCTTGAAATCTCGATCATGTCGCGCAGGAGCACTTCCATATCCAGCGATCTCGCATCCGAACGGGCGAGCTCCGCGTCGAGGCGCGATGCGTCGGAGATATCGCTGATCAGGCGGTCGAGGCGGCGAACGTCGTGCTGGATCACGTCCATCAGCCGCTTCTTCGAATCATCGCTCTTGGCGAGCGGCAGCGTTTCGACAGCGCTGCGCAGCGATGTCAGCGGGTTTTTCAGTTCGTGGCTAACGTCGGCTGCGAAACTTTCGATCGCATCGATGCGGTCGTAAAGCGCCGATGTCATGTCGCGCAGCGCAATCGACAGGTTGCCGATTTCGTCCTGGCGAGCGGAAAAATCCGGAATCTCCTCGCGCTCCTTCGCCCCGCCGCGGCGCACGCGGATGGCCGCAGCCGAAAGCCGGCGCAGCGGATTGGCGATGGTGGAGGACAAAAGCAGCGACAGCACGACGTTGACCAGCGTCGCGACGCCGAAGACACGCATGATTGCGAGACGCTCGGCATGAACGATCTTGTCGATATCACCGGCCTGGGTCGAGAGCAGCAACACGCCGAGCACAGCGCGGAAGCGCTGGATCGGCACGGCGACCGAAACGATCAGCTCGCCCTTCTCCGTGGTGCGGACAACGGCGCCGCGTACGCCGGTCAGCGCGTTCATGACTTCAGGATAGATCGAGCCGTCGCCGCCGGGCGCTTCTTTATAGACAGGCAGGTTGCCCGGCTGCAGCATCTTGTTGAGCAGGCCGCTGAACCAGTCGGACCAGCTCTGCTTCTCGTCTTCGACGGGCGGCAGATCGTAGCGCAGCACCTGGCCGCGGGAATAGAGATGGCGGCTGTCCAGCAGCAGGTTCGCGTCTGCATCGAAGATGCGCGCGCGCGTGCGCGTCGGCGAGATCAGCCGCGTCAGCACCGGCGCCACCTTTTCCGGATCGATCGGGAATTCGAGATCCTCGTCGTTCGGAACGGGCGTGATGCTCTGGCCGGCCTGCAGCTCCAGCAGCTTCTGCGGGTCGATGGTGATGGAGTTGGTATCGACCGATGCCGATGCCGAGACGGCGCCGGCGATGATCTCGCCTTGCGTCAAGAGGCTCTCGACGCGGGCATCGATCAGGCCTTCGCGGAACTGATTGAGGTAGAGAATGCCGCCGACCAGAACGACGAGGGCGGCCAGATTGAAGAACAGGATGCGCCGCGTCAGGCTCGAAAATACGGCATTACCGAAGATACGGCGGATCAGAACAAACGGATGAGTCCAGCGCCGGCGCGCAATCCGAGCGCCGCTCGGGCTTTCCGAGTCGTCTATATCCCTGTCCTGCACCAGCTGTGCCAAGCCAACGGCCCTTTCGAAGAACGGGATCGTCGATCCCGTCCGCATGCTCTTATTCCATCGTTCGCCGTATGGTCCAGTTAACTCTTATGCAGCTTCGCGGAAACGGTAGCCGACGCCATACAGCGTCTCGATCATATCAAAATCGAGGTCGACCATCTTGAATTTCTTGCGCAGCCGCTTGATGTGGCTGTCGATCGTGCGGTCGTCGACATAGACTTGCTCGTCATAGGCCGCATCCATCAGCGCATCGCGGCTCTTGACCACGCCGGGACGCTGCGCCAGCGAATGCAGGATGAGAAATTCGGTGACGGTGAGCGTTACCGGCTCGCCCTTCCAGGTGCAGGTATGGCGTTCTTGGTCCATCACAAGCTGTCCGCGTTCCAGCGAACGGGCCTGCTGCGCAGCACCCGGCTTGGCGGCGGCTGCGCCGCCGGCAGCATTTGCGGCTTCGCGGGCGGAGGCGCGGCGGAGAACGGCCTTGACGCGTTCGACCAGCAGGCGCTGGGAGAACGGCTTGGTGATGAAATCGTCGGCGCCCATCTTCAGGCCGAAGAGTTCGTCGATCTCTTCGTCCTTCGAGGTGAGGAAGATCACCGGCAGGTCGGATTTCTGGCGCAGGCGGCGCAGGAGCTCCATGCCGTCCATGCGGGGCATCTTGATATCGAAGATCGCCAGTTGCGGCGGCCGGGCAAGCAAGCCGTCCAGCGCCGAGGCTCCGTCCGTATAGGTCTCTACCTTATATCCCTCTGCTTCCAAGGCAATCGATACGGAAGTCAGGATATTGCGGTCGTCGTCAACGAGCGCGATTGTCAACATGGTGTTCGTCTCCGTCATCAGTGCGCGTCTCCCGGATTTGGAATCCAGCCCAGGCGGTCTGCCAGCTCGGTCGGCGGTAACCTGGCGCGCTTATGGGGATAAAGGTGGAACAAATTGTGGCAAAGATAAAGGGGAGGATTGTTGCCCGGAAAAACCCTTGCGCAGGGGTTGTGTGACGTGACGTCGCGCCACCCGCTATTCAAACGATTTAAAAATGAGGAAATTTATTTAAATCGATTAAATAACTGATATCATTAAATATTTTTCGCTTATAGCTCTTGTGCTTTTAAAAAGAGCCCTCTACGCTTTAGTTAGTTCTAACGGCCAAGCCCCTTTGTAGAGGAAAAAGTGATGGAGCAATTCGGCGTCCGCAATCCCGCGACTGAACTGGGATCGATCGGCCTGGGAGCCGCCGCCAGTGTGCGTTACAACCTCATGGAAGCTCACCTCTATGAAGAGGCGATTCGCCGTCGCGAAGCCGATCTGACCGCCGACGGTGCGCTCAGGGCCTTGACCGGCCAGCACACCGGCCGTTCTCCGAAGGACAAGTTCGTGGTGCGCAATGCCACCACCGAAGACCAGATCTGGTGGGACAACAACAAGCCGATGTCGCCGGAGCATTTCGAGCTCCTGCATGAAGACATGCTGGCCCATGCCCGCGGCAAGGACCTGTTCGTGCAGGATCTGATTGGCGGCGCCGATGCCGAATATGCTCTGCCGACGCGCGTCATCACCGAATTCGCCTGGCATTCGCTATTTATCCGCAACCTGCTGATCCGCCCCGATCGCGCGGCGCTGGAAAGCTTCGTGCCGCAGCTGACGATCATCGATCTGCCAAGCTTCCGCGCCGATCCGGAGCGTCATGGCTGCCGCACCGAAACGGTGATTGCCTGCGATTTCGTCAATGGCATCGTCCTGATCGGCGGCACCTCCTATGCCGGCGAGATGAAGAAATCGGTGTTCACGGCGCTCAACTACATGCTGCCGGAGCGCGGCGTCATGCCGATGCATTGCTCAGCCAATGTCGGTCCCGAAGGCGATGCAGCGATCTTCTTCGGCCTGTCGGGCACCGGCAAGACGACGCTCTCTGCCGATCCCACCCGCACGCTCATCGGCGACGACGAGCATGGCTGGGGCGAAAACGGCATCTTCAATTTCGAAGGCGGCTGCTACGCCAAGACCATCCGTCTTTCGGCAGAAGCCGAGCCGGAAATTTACGCCACGACGCGCCGTTTCGGCACCGTGCTGGAAAACGTCGTGCTCGATGAGCACGGCCGGCCGGATCTCGATGATGGCTCGCTGACGGAAAACACCCGCAGCGCCTACCCGCTGCATTTCATCCCAAATGCTTCGGAATCCGGTATCACCGGCCACCCCGAAACGATCATCATGCTGACGGCGGACGCTTTCGGCGTCATGCCGCCGATCGCAAAGCTGACACCGGATCAGGCCATGTACCACTTCCTGTCCGGCTACACCGCCAAGGTCGCCGGCACGGAAAAGGGCGTCGTGGAGCCGGAAGCGACCTTCTCGACCTGCTTCGGCGCTCCCTTCATGCCGCGTCATCCGGCCGAATACGGCAATCTGCTCAAGGAGCTGATCGCCCGCCACGGCGCCCGTTGCTGGCTGGTCAACACCGGCTGGACCGGCGGCGCCTACGGCAAGGGAAGCCGCATGCCGATCAAGGCGACGCGTGCGCTGCTCGCGGCCGCCTTGAAGGGCGATCTCGATAATGTCGAATTCCGCACCGATGCGAATTTCGGCTTTGCTGTGCCGGTCGCCGTTGAAGGCGTCGATACCGCCATCCTCGACCCACGCTCCACCTGGGCCGATGGCGGCGCCTATGATGCACAGGCGAAAAAGCTGGTGCAGATGTTCGTCACCAATTTCGCCAAGTTCGAGGATCATGTGGACGGCAACGTCCGTGATGCCGCCCCGGGGATGCCGGTCGCTGCAGAGTAAATAATCTCTCACGGGAGCCATGACTCACGTGAAACC
The DNA here is from genome assembly GCF_057784515.1 of Martinezella sp. CNPSo 3732. Taxonomy (NCBI): domain Bacteria; kingdom Pseudomonadati; phylum Pseudomonadota; class Alphaproteobacteria; order Hyphomicrobiales; family Rhizobiaceae; genus Martinezella; species Martinezella sp. CNPSo 3732. Next base: position 22,217 of record NZ_JBXSOO010000028.1, on the reverse strand, counting down.
CACTCGCCCTCGTGGTTCGAGACGGCCCTCTGGGCCTCCTCACCATGAGGGCTAGTCTCTTGTGCCCGGTCGCATAGCTTGCTCCGCCTCATCCTGAGGTGCGGAGCTCGAAGAGCAAAGCCTCGAAGGACGAGACGGCCGCCAAACTCGCCACAACCATATTTTCAACCGCGCATCAATGTGGGATAGACAGGCGCGGAGAAAATCATGGCCAGCGAAGCGCTTTACATTAACGACCGGATCACGATTGCCGGCTGGGAGCTGACGGAACAGTTTGTTCTGGCAGGCGGTCCCGGCGGTCAGAACGTCAACAAGGTCGCGACCGCCGTCCAGCTTTTCTTCAACGTCCAGAACTCCCCCTCGCTGACCGACCGCGTCAAGGCGAATGCGATCAGGCTTGCCGGCCGGCGGGTTTCCAAGGATGGCGTTCTGATGATCGAGGCCAGCCGCTTCCGCAGCCAGGATCGCAATCGCGAAGATGCCCGCGAGCGGCTGAAGGAACTGATCCTCGAAGCCGCCGCCCCACCGCCGCCGCCCCGCCGGAAGACCAAGCCGACAAAGGGATCGATCGAGCGCCGGCTGAAGGAGAAATCCGGGCGCTCCGAGGTCAAGAAGATGCGCGGCAAGGTTGGTGGCGACTAGTTCGGCTTTTCGGGCTGCGATCTTAGTCTGGGTGGGCCAAGATAGCTTGCCAGGCGAGTGCAATTTCGCGGAAGCTAAGTGCCTGGCCCCTCATCCTAGCCTTCTCCCCGCAATGCGGGGAGAAGGGACGACAGCGTGACACAGCGGGTTTCCTCTTTGCGACAGCCTGCTTGAGGCACGAAAGACTCCCTCGCCCCGCTTGCGGGGAGAGGGCTGGGGTGAGGGGCCATGCAGGAAGGCGAGGCGATGACGCATTCACCTGACCAGCGATACCATCAGGAAAACAAAATGCTGCTCCCCAACGGAATTCGCCATCTCCCCGGCTATCTCGACCACCCTGCCCAGGAAGCGCTCGTCGAGGCGATCCGCGTCGTCGTGGCAGAAGCACCGCTCTACACACCGGTCATGCCGGGTACCGGCAAGGAGATGTCGGTCCGGATGACCAATTGCGGTTCGCTCGGCTGGGTGACCGACAAGCAGCGCGGTTATCGCTATCAGTCGACGCACCCCGTTACCGGCCACCCCTGGCCGGCCATGCCGCAGCAATTGCTGGATCTCTGGGGTGATATAGCGGGCTATGAAAAGTCGCCCGAAGCCTGCCTCGTCAATTTCTATGGCGACGATGCGCGCATGGGTCTGCATCAGGATCGCGACGAACAGGATCTCAAGGCGCCGGTGCTGTCGGTCTCGCTCGGCAATACCTGCCTCTTTCGGGTCGGCGGGCTCAGCCGCAATGACCGCACGCTATCCTTCAAGCTTGCGAGCGGCGATATAGTCGTTCTCGGGGGAGAGGGAAGGCTATGCTTCCACGGCGTCGATCGCATCTATCCGGCGACCTCGACGCTCTTGAAGAATGGCGGCCGGATCAATCTTACCCTCAGGCGCGTCCAGCCCTAAGCCTCAGAGCTTCCTCAACGCCACCTGCTCGATCAGGTGATTCTTGCCCTTTTGCAGGATGAGATCGGCGCGCGGCCGCGTCGGCAGAATGTTCTGGCGAAGGTTTTTCAGATTGATGTTCTTCCACAGCCCCTCGGCGATCGCCAGCGCCTCTTCCTCACTGATCGAGGCGTAGCGGTGGAAGAAAGAGTTGGGATCGCGGAAGGCGGTTTCGCGCAGCCGCATGAAACGGGCGACATACCAGTTGTGGATGAGCTCCTCGTCGGCATCGATATAGATCGAGAAGTCGAAGAAATCGGAGACCATCGGCACGATCTTGCCATCGGCCGGCAGATGCCGCGACTGCAGCACGTTGATGCCCTCGAAGATCAGGATATCCGGGCGGTCGACCGTCTTGAATTCGTTCGGCAGCACGTCGTAGACGAGGTGCGAATAGGAGGGTGCCTGCACATTCGGCTGGCCGGCCTTGATCGCCGAGAGGAAACGCAGCAGCGCCGCCGTATCGTAGCTTTCCGGAAAGCCTTTGCGCTGCATCAGGTTGCGGCGCTGCAGCTCGGCGTTCGGATAGAGAAAGCCGTCCGTGGTGACGAGATCGACCTTCGGGCTCGACGGCCAGCGGCCCAGCAATTCCTTCAGGATACGTGCTGTCGTGGATTTGCCGACGGCGACCGAACCGGCGATGCCGATGACGAAGGGCGTCTTAGCGATATCGGAGAGGCTGAGGAAGCGATTGCGCTGCTCGAAGAGAATCTGCGAGGATTCCACATGCGAGGACAACAGCCGCGACAGCGACAGATAGATGCGCCTGACTTCGTCGAGATCGATCGGGTCGCCCATGGAGCGCAGCCGCTTCACTTCGTCTGATGTCAGCGTCAGCGGCGTGTCCGCGCGGAATTTCGCCCATTCTTCCGAGGAAAAGAAATAATAGGGCGAATAGGCTTTCGCCTGGAAGATATCGAGCGTCTCGTGTGCCGGCTCGGTCTTGGTCGCTGTCGTCATCGCGTTCTTACCGGCTTGCCTTCTCTTGAAGGCCGGATTGACTGGTGCGCCTTTCGAGCTCACCCATGACATTCTCTAACGGAATGCCGGCAATCTTCAATACGACCATAAGATGATATAGCAGATCGGCGGCCTCATAGGTAAGATTGTCGCGATCGTTGGTGACCGCTGCCATCACGGCCTCGATCGCTTCTTCGCCCAGTTTCTTCGCTGCCTTCGGCTGGCCGGCGGCAACAAGCTTCGCTGTCCAGGATTCGTCCGGCGAAGCCTTGGAGCGTTCCCCGACGATTCGTTCGAGGTCGGAAAGGGTAAATCCGCTCATCGCTTGCTGTCTCCTAATCCAGCCGCATCGGAATGCCGCGCTCGGCCATGTAGCGCTTTGCCTCGCCCACCGAATAGGTGCCGAAGTGGAAGATCGAAGCGGCGAGCACCGCCGTCGCATGGCCTTCCTTGACGCCGGCGACGAGGTCGTCGAGATCGCCGACACCGCCCGATGCGATGACGGGCACGCGTACCGCATCGGCGATCGCCCGTGTCAGCTCCAGATCATAGCCGACCTTCGTGCCGTCGCGGTCCATGGAGGTGACGAGCAGCTCGCCGGCACCGCGCTCGACCATCTTGCGGGCAAAATCGACGGCATCGATGCCGGTCGCGTTGCGGCCGCCGTGGGTGTAGATTTCCCAGGCGCTCAGATTGTCGCCACCGAGCGCCTCGGTCCGGCGCCGCTTGGCGTCGATGGAAACGACGATGCACTGGTTGCCGAACTTGTCGGCCGCTTCAGCCACGAAATCGGGATTGTTGACCGCCGCCGAATTGATCGAAACCTTGTCGGCGCCGCAGAGCAGCAGCTTGCGGATGTCGGCGATGGTGCGCACGCCACCGCCGACCGTGACCGGCATGAAGCATTGTTCGGCGGTGCGGGCCACGACGTCGAAGATAGTGTCGCGATTGTCGGAGGAAGCGGTGATATCGAGGAAGCAGAGTTCGTCGGCACCGGCCGCGTCATAGGCCTTGGCGGCTTCGACCGGATCGCCGGCATCGACGAGATTGACGAAATTGACACCCTTGACGACGCGGCCGTCCTTGACGTCGAGGCAGGGGATGACGCGGGCTTTCAGGGTCATTGCGCTGCCTCCTTGGCCTGCTTGATCAGGGCCAGTGCCTCTTTCGGATCGATCCGGCCATCATAAAGCGCGCGGCCGGAAATCGCACCTTCCAGTTTGCGGGCGTCCGGCTGGATCATGCGGCGGATGTCATCAAGCGAGGCAAGGCCGCCGGAGGCGATGACGGGGATGGAAACGGCGTTTGCCAGTTCCAAGGTCGAATCCCAGTTGATCCCCGTGAGAATGCCGTCGCGATCGATATCGGTATAGATGATCGCGGCAACGCCGACACCTTCGAATTTCTTGGCGAGTTCGATGACGCCGAGTTCGGAGGCCTCGGCCCAGCCCTCGACCGCTACCTTGCCGCCCTTGGCATCGATGCCGACAGCAATATGGCCGGGATAACGCCGGCAGGCTTCGACGACAAGCGCCGGATCGCGCACGGCCACGGTGCCGAGGATAACGCGGGCAAGCCCGCGCGACAGCCAGTTTTCGATGTGGTCGAGCGTGCGGATGCCGCCGCCGAGCTGCACCGGGTTCTTCGTCGCCTTGAGAATGGCATCGACGGCGGCGCCGTTGACGGTCTCGCCGGCGAAGGCGCCGTTGAGATCGACGACATGTAGCCATTCGAAGCCCTGGTCTTCAAAGGCTTTCGCCTGGGCACCGGGATCGGGGTTGTAGACGGTTGCCTGCTCCATATCGCCGAGCTTGAGGCGCACGCATTGGCCGTCTTTTAGGTCGATAGCAGGAAAAAGAATCATGATGTCTGTCCTTGGAGCGCTAGGCGTTACGGCTTCCAGCGCAGGAAATTGGCGATCAGGGCAAGGCCGAGTTTCTGGCTCTTTTCCGGATGGAACTGCGCGCCGGCGATATTGTCACGGCCGACAAAGGCGGTCATCGGCCCGCCATAGCTCGTCGTCGCGATCACATCGTCCCCGTGGTCGGCGGCCAGATGGTAGGAGTGGACGAAATAGGCATGCAGGCCGTTCGGCCCCGTCTCGATCCCGTCGAAAAGCGCGTGCGAATGACGGATATCCAGCGTGTTCCAGCCGATCTGCGGGATTTTCAGGCTGGGATCGCTCGGCGTCATTTCCTTGACGTCACCCTTGATCCAGCCAAACCCTTGAGTGATCGTCTTTTCCAGCCCGCGCGACGACATCAGCTGCATGCCGACGCAAATGCCGAAGAAGGGGCGAGCCTTGTGTTCCACGACCTCGACCACGGCTTCCGCCATGCCGGGCACGGCATCGAGGCCCCGACGGCAATCGGCATAGGCGCCGACGCCGGGAAGCACGATGCGGTCGGCGGTGGCGACGCGCTCGGCGTCATCGGTCAGGTCGATCTCTGCGTCGATGCCTGCCTCGCGGGCAGCCCGCTCGAAAGCCTTGGTGGCCGAGCGCAGATTGCCGGAACCATAGTCGATAATCGCGACGCGCATGATCAGCGTCCTCCGTCATAGCCGGGAAGGCCGAAGCTCGGGCCTGGGCGGCTGGTATTCGTGTTGATGGCGGAGATATCCCAATTTTTAGGGTGGATATCCGGGTTTGGCTTCTGCTCGAGCGCGAAAAAGTGGATTTCCTCCGCAGTCGCCAGATCGTGTGCCGAGACGAGGTTTTCAACCTTCCAGCCGCGGCTGATGAGACGATTGCTGACCGCATGTCGGCCCTCAAGAGCCGCAAGGGCGCGGACACCAAGCAGAAGCGTGGCTCCGGCGGCGAAAAAGCCCGGCTGACGCATCAGTTCCAGCGCAATGCCCTGCAGCAGGAAGGCGGCGACCGCGTGTAGCCACTGCCGATGAAAGAGCATCCAAAGCGTCGGAAATAGGAACGCCGTCCATGAAAAGCCGTCACAGATGAATCGCGTGTCATCGCGATACCGATCCGAAGTATCGGAACGGTTCGATGCTCCGGGCGGAGACAAAATCAGATAGCTTGCCATCTCTTCACTTTCCCCATGATGGGGCTCAGGCGAGCGTGCCTTTCGTCGAGGGCACCCGGCCTGCCTGCCGCGGATCGATCTCGGTTGCGGTGCGCAAGGCGCGCGCAACGGCCTTGAAGCATGTCTCGGCTATATGGTGATTGTTGGCGCCATAATGGTTGAGGATATGCAAGGTGATGCCGGCATTCTGCGCTAAGGCCTGGAAGAATTCACGCACCAGTTCGGTATCGAAGGTGCCGATCTTCGGGGCGCTGAACGAGACGTTCCAGACGAGGAAGGGCCGGCCCGAGAGGTCGACGGCGGCTTTCGTCATCGTCTCGTCCATGGCGAGATCGATCGAGGCATAGCGGGTGATGCCGCGCCGGTCGCCCAGCGCCTTGGCAATCGCCTGGCCGATCGCGATGCCGGTATCCTCGACGGCATGGTGATCGTCAACATGCAGGTCGCCCTTGGTATCGATCTCCATGTCGATCAGCGAATGTCGCGACAGCTGTTCCAGCATATGGTCGAAGAAGCCGACGCCGGTCGAAATCGTCGATTTGCCGCTGCCGTCGATATTGACGGAAACGGAGACCGAGGTCTCGTTGGTCTTGCGGGAAACGCTTGCCGTGCGGCTCGCTGCGGTCTCTGCCATGGGCTGCTCCATCGGAATACGGCCGTTCCATATCAGGCGGATCGGGAAATATCCAGAAGTTACGCAAGGGCCTTACGCGTTTAGCCGGCTTGCCGCCATTATTCGGGCGCGGTTGCCATTTGCAATCGTCAAAACCCCTCTTACATAGGTGCTGACGGGGCCGATAAGCGGCCCGACAGAAAGCCCGCCGCAACGGGGGCAAACAGGTGTTGAATGACGACAATCGTGACTATTCGCAAGAACGGCAAGGTCGTGATGGCTGGTGATGGCCAGGTGAGCCTTGGCCAGACCGTAATGAAGGGCAATGCGCGCAAGGTTCGCCGCATCGGCAAGGGCGATGTCATCGCCGGTTTCGCCGGCGCGACCGCCGATGCCTTCACCCTGCTCGAACGCCTCGAAAAGAAGCTCGAACAATATCCCGGCCAGCTGATGCGCGCCGCCGTCGAGCTCGCCAAGGACTGGCGTACCGACAAATATCTGCGCAACCTCGAAGCCATGATGCTGGTTGCCGACAAACAAGTAACGCTCGCCATCACCGGCAACGGCGATGTGCTTGAGCCCGAACATGGCGCCATGGCGATCGGCTCCGGCGGCAATTTCGCGCTCGCCGCCGCACGCGCTCTGATGGACAGCGACAAATCGGCTGAAGACGTCGCCCGCCGCGCCCTCGATATCGCTGCCGACATCTGCGTCTACACGAACCATAACGTGGTCGTCGAAACGCTCGATGCCGAAGCCTAAGACGTTCCTCTCTTGATAGTTTCCAGCCCTGACAGGGAACATACGAAATGACAACTTTTTCCCCCCGCGAGATCGTTTCCGAGCTCGATCGCTATATTGTCGGCCAGCATGAGGCCAAGCGCGCCGTGGCGATTGCATTGCGCAATCGCTGGCGCCGCCAGCAGCTCGAGCCTGAGCTGCGCGACGAAGTCATGCCTAAGAACATCCTGATGATCGGCCCGACCGGTGTCGGTAAGACGGAAATCTCCCGCCGCCTTGCCAAGCTCGCCGGCGCCCCCTTCATCAAGGTCGAGGCCACCAAGTTTACCGAAGTCGGCTATGTCGGCCGCGATGTCGAGCAGATCATCCGCGATCTGGTCGAAGTCGGCATCGGTCTGGTGCGCGAAAAGAAGCGCGCCGAGGTGCAGGCCAAGGCGCATATGAGCGCCGAAGAGCGCGTGCTCGATGCGCTGGTTGGCGCCACCGCCTCGCCGGCGACACGCGACAGCTTCCGCAAGAAGCTGCGTGACGGCCAGCTCGACGACAAGGAAATCGACATCGAAGTCGCCGATACCGGCTCCGGCATGCCCGGCGGCTTCGAGATCCCCGGCATGCCCGGCGCCAATATCGGCGTGCTCAACCTGTCCGAAATGTTCGGCAAGGCCATGGGCGGCCGCACGAAGAAGGTGCGCACGACCGTCAAGGATTCCTACAAGGAGCTGATCCGCGACGAGTCCGACAAGCTGATCGACAATGAGGCGATCCAGCGCGAAGCTGTGCAATCGGCCGAAAATGACGGCATCGTCTTTTTGGACGAGATCGACAAGATCGCCGCCCGCGACGGCGGCATGGGTGCCGGCGTCTCCCGCGAAGGCGTGCAGCGCGATCTGCTGCCGCTGGTCGAAGGTACGACGGTGTCGACGAAGTACGGTCCGGTCAAGACAGACCACATCCTCTTCATCGCGTCCGGTGCGTTCCACGTGTCGAAGCCGTCGGACCTCCTGCCGGAGTTGCAGGGCCGCCTGCCGATCCGCGTCGAGCTCCGGCCTCTGACCAAGGAGGATTTCCGCCGCATCTTGACCGAGCCACAGGCAAGCCTGATCCGCCAGTACAAGGCGCTGATGGAAACGGAAGACCTGAAGCTCGACTTCACCGACGACGCGATTGACGCGCTTGCCGATGTCGCCGTGCATCTGAATTCCACCGTCGAGAATATCGGCGCCCGTCGCCTGCAGACGGTCATGGAGCGGGTGCTCGACGAGATCTCCTATAACGCCTCGGATCGTGCCGGCGTGTCGGTGACCATCGATGCCGCCTATGTCCGCGAGCATGTCGGTGATCTCGCCACCAACACCGATCTGTCCCGCTTTATTCTGTAAGCAGGCCAGTGAAGGCGATTTAAGACAGCAAGCACTCGACAGCGGGCCGTTAACTTTTTAGTTAGGGGCCTGTTTCTTTGTGTCGTATGGCTTTATTCGGCCAAGATTATCCTTCAGGCAGCCGCACGGAAACATCGGTTTAAACTTCGACAGGACAGCCATCTTGCGACGGATACTGATCACTCTTTTTCTGGCAGTTGTCAGCCTTTCCTGGATCCCTGCCTATGCGGATGCGGCGACAACGGTGCCTTCGGGCAACCGCAATGCTGAGCAGCCGCCGGTTCCCGGCGCCTCCGTCCGGCGGACCCGCGGCACGAATTCGAGCTTTGAGCGCAAGTATCAGAAAGTCCGCGAATTGCTGGCGACCGATACGAAGCTGATGGCAAAGATCAAGTCGACGGCGCGGGCCTATGGTATCGAGCCCATCCACATCATCGGCGCGCTCGTCGGCGAGCATACCTACAATGTCGACGCCTATGACGGTCTGCAGTCCTACTACGTCAAGGCGGCGTCCTATGCCGGCCAGAGCTTCCGCTTCGCCTATAATGGCGAGAATGTCGACGATTTCGTTGCGCGGCCGCAATTCGATGCCTGCAAGGGCAAGAGCGATTCATACAGCCTCTGGACCTGCCGCGAGGATGTCTGGGACGACGATTTCCGCGGCAAGACGGTTGGCGGCAAGTCCTATCCTGACAATCGTTTCAGTGCTGTCTTCTTCCAGCCCTTCTATGCCGGCCAGACCTTCGGCCTCGGCCAAGTCAATCCGCTGACGGCGCTTGAGCTGTCGGATCTCGTCAGCCGCACTTCGGGCATCCCGAAGCTCAGCGAGAAGGATGCCGGCGGCGTCTACAAGGCGATCATGGACCCGGATCTGTCGCTTGCCTTCGTCGCGGCCTCGATCCGCAAGTCGATCGATGATTATCGCTCGATCGCCGGCATGGATATTTCGGGCAATCCGGGCATCACCGCGACGCTCTACAATCTCGGCAACTCCCGCAAGCGCGCCGCCGCCCTCGCGGCCAAGAACCGCGGCTCTTCGCAGCCGGTCTGGCCGGAAGAAAATTACTATGGCTGGCTCATCAATGATAAGCTGAGCGACCTGAAGTCGCTGTTATAAGCGCGCAGCGCGACGTTTTATCGTCTGGATTTCGCAGGCGGCGCTCCCCATATCGAGGTGCGCCGCTCTGACTGCGTTCGTTCGGCAATGGCTGCTTTTCGAGGAGAATTGATCTGATGGACATGATTCCGGAAGCCTTCTCCCCACCGGCACCGATCCCGCGCACCGTGCCGCCATCGCGCTTGACGATCATCCGCACGATCCTGCGCAATCCGCTCGAACTCTGGGGCGAGCCCTCCTATACGCTGCCCTGGATCAAGACCAAGTTCTTCAACGAGCGGACGCTCATCGTCAATGATCCCGGCCTGATCAAGCATGTTCTGGTCGACAATGCCGCCAACTACCGCATGGCCGATATTCGTCAGCTCGTGCTCCGGCCCATTCTGCGCGATGGCCTGCTGACGGCGGAAGGGCCGGTCTGGAAGCGCTCGCGCAAGGCGGTCGCGCCGGTGTTCACGCCGCGCCATGCCCAGGGTTTCGCCGGCCAAATGTTGAGCCAAAGCCTGGAATATCTGCATAAATACGATGAGATCGGCAACGAAGGCGCGGTGTTCGATATCGCCGCCGACATGACCGAACTGACCTTCGCCATTCTGGCGGAGACCTTGTTTTCCGGCGAGATCGTCACCGAAGGCGAGCATTTCGCCGATGAGGTCAATGAGCTCCTGCATCGCATGGGCAGAGTCGACCCCATGGATCTCCTGCGCGCACCTGCCTGGGTGCCGCGCATCACCCGCATCGGCGGCCAGCGCGTGCTCGACAAGTTCCGCGGCATCGTCCGCACCACCATGGACCAGCGGCTGAAAAAGATGCGGAAGAACAGAGCCAGCGCACCCGACGATTTCCTGACGCTGCTTCTCGAAAAGGCCGGTCCGCACGGGCTGACCATGGAAGAGATCGAGGACAATATCCTCACCTTCATCGGCGCCGGGCATGAGACAACAGCCCGAGCACTGGCGTGGACGCTCTATTGTGTCGCCAACAGCCCGCATATTCGCGAGGCCATGGAAGAGGAAATCGACCGGGTACTCGCAACCGATGCGGAGCCGGTCGCCTGGCTCGATCTCATGCCGCATGTCCGCGCCGCTTTCGAGGAAGCGATGCGCCTCTATCCGCCGGCACCGTCGATCAATCGCGCCGCCATCGCCGATGACGAATGGGTAAGCGCCACGGGCGAGCGCGTGACGATGGAGAAGGGGATCACCGTCCTCATCATGCCCTGGACGCTGCATCGCCATGAGCTTTATTGGGAAAAGCCGCGCGCCTTCATGCCGGAGCGCTTTCTTCCGGAAAACCGCGCCAAGATCAATCGTTTCCAGTATCTGCCTTTTGGCGCGGGCCCCCGCGTCTGCATCGGCGCGACCTTCGCGCTTCAGGAAGCGGTCATCGCCCTCGCCGTGATGATGCGCCGCTTCCGCTTCGACCTGACCGAAGAAACCAATCCGTGGCCGGTGCAGAAGCTGACGACCCAGCCACGCGGCGGTTTGCCGATGCGGGTTACGAGGCGGTAGCGTGCGGGCTTTATCCCGCCCCTGGCGGGCGGGAAAGCAATTTCTTGGGATTAGGCGAGGGCTTGTCCCTCGTCTAATTCTTAGAAATTGCAAGGGCGGGGGTAGGTAGGGATGCACCGAATCTTGATATCATTTGAGCGAGAAACGGACCGCCGCTCTTGCAATTTCAATGATTTAGAAATTGCGCCAAGTTTTGGACGTGTGGAACTTCCGGTGCCGCAATTCCTAAACCAATGAAATTGCTTTCTCGCCCGCCAAGGGCGAGATAGGCTCCGCGCTTGCCACTTCGCTTCCGTCATAATCGACATAGTGGAAGCTCATATTCATCGCCTAACTCAGAGGTTCCATATCTCGTGACATCTCACTTCCTGCTCGGCATCGATACGGGTGGAACCTATACCGATGCCGTTCTCTTTCATGAAACCGATGGCGTGATCGCCAAGGCGAAATCGCTGACCACGCGGCATGATCTGGCTGTCGGCATTGCCGGCGCCGTCGATGCCGTCATCGCCAAGGCCGGCATTTCCGTTTCAGCCATCGGCCTCGTATCGCTGTCGACGACGCTTGCGACCAATGCGCTTGTCGAAGGGCAGGGCGGCCGTGCCGGCCTTATCATGATCGGCTTTGGCCCCGAGGACCTCAAGCGTGACGGCCTTGCGGAAGCATTGGGCTCCGATCCTGTGCTCTATCTCCCCGGCGGCCACAATGTTCACGGCAATGAAAATCCGCTCGATCTGACGCCGCTGCGCGACGCCCTGCCGGAACTGGCGAAGTCGGTGTCGTCTTTCGCCGTCGCCGGCTATTTCGCCGTGCGGAATCCGGCTCATGAAATCAGGGTGCGCGATTGCATCCGCGAGCTTTCGCATCTGCCGGTCACCTGCAGCCACGAGCTTTCATCGAAGCTTGGCGGCCCGCGCCGCGCCCTGACGACGCTGCTGAACGCCCGCCTCGTCTCGATGATCGATCGTCTCGTCGGTGCCTGCGAAGGGTTTTTGGCGACGCGCGGCATTTCGGCACCGATGATGGTGGTGCGCGGCGATGGCGCCTTGATTTCGGCCGATGAAGCCAAGCTGCGGCCGATCGAGACGATCCTCTCGGGTCCGGCCGCAAGTCTCGTCGGCGCGCGCTATCTCACTGGTCTCGATAATGCCGTCGTTTCCGATATTGGCGGCACCACCACCGATGTCGCCGTCATGGAGGATGGCAGGCCGCGGCTGGATGCCGATGGCGCCGTGGTCGGAGGCTATCGCACCATGGTCGAGGCCGTGGCCATGCGCACTTATGGCCTTGGCGGCGATTCCGAAGTGAAGATCAACGACCGCGGCCTCGTCGCCGCCTTCGAACTCGGCCCGCGCCGCTTGTTGCCGCTGAGCCTCGCCGCTCACATGCATGGCGATGCCGTCTTGAATGTCCTGGAGCAGCAGCTGCGGGCGACGCATCTCGCCCGCAATGCCGGCCGTTTTGCGTTGCGCACCGGTGTGCCGGATCATCTGGCAAGCGGTCTTACAGCACCCGAGCAGGGGTTGTTCGATCGAATCGGTGCCGTTCCCGTTGCGCTCGACAAGCTTCTGACAATGACATCGCAGAAGGCGACACTGGATCGGCTTGTCGCGCGCGGTCTCGTGCATCTGAGTGGCCTGACGCCTTCCGACGCCATGCACGTGCTCGGAGGGCAAAACCAGTGGAATGCAGAGGCTGCCCGCCTCGGGCTGGCCCTGGCGATGCGGCTGAAGGATGGGTCGGGACGCCTCATCGCCGAATCTGTCGAGGAATTGGCGCAGAAGATCGTCGATCGCCTCACCCGTCAGTCAGCCGACGTCATTCTTGCCGCCTGCTTGGCCGAAGATGGCGTGGCCGATCTGGACCCCGCCAAATCCATCTCCATCGATCGTGCGCTTCGCCGTGCGCCGGGGATCGCGCGTTTTGCCATTTCGCTCGATCGGCCGCTTGTCGGCCTAGGCGCTTCCGCTCCGGTCTATTATCCAGCTATTGCCGGGATGCTGGCGACCGAGAGCGCCATTCCCAGCGATTCGGATGTGGCGAATGCCGTCGGTGCCGTCGTCGGTCAGGTCCGCACCAGCGTCACCGTCTTCGTCACCATGCCGGAGGATGGCATCTATGTGCTGAACGGCGCCGGCGAAAGCCTGCGCTTCACCAATGAGGATCGGAGCTTCGCCGATGCCCGCTCGCGCGCCGTCGAGGCGGCGATGGCGCAGGCAAGGCTGAATGGCGCCGTGGATCTGGTGGTTGCGGTGAACGAGCAGGTGGATGCGCCCGAGGTGGAAGGCAGTCGCAAGCTGATCGAGGCCCGGTTCGTGGCGACCGCTACGGGCCGTCCCCGTATCGCCGCGGATTGATTATTTCCCCAGCGGCATAAATCTTTCGAACTATTGCCAAATTGACAGAAGTGAAACCGTGAGCAAAGTGGCAACATGTAAAAATTGAGCCGTGAACGGCCTTGAGGAGTATATGGCATGAGCCGCATTGAAAAACACGGGCTTCGGATCGAACAGGTCCTCTACGATTTCCTCGTCAAGGAGGCGCTACCGGGTTCGAGCGTGGATGCGGAGGCCTTCTTCGCCGGCTTTTCCAAGATCGTCCACGATCTCGCTCCAAGGAACGGCGAGCTTCTCGAGAAACGTGACCGCATGCAGGCGGCACTTGACGATTGGTATCGCAAGAACGGCGCGCCCGTCGATCTCGCTACCTATGAAGCTTTCCTGCGCGAGATCGGCTATATCGTGCCCGAAGGCCCGGCCTTCACGATCTCGACCGCCAATGTCGATCCGGAAATCTCAGAGATCGCCGGCCCGCAGCTCGTCGTTCCCGTCATGAATGCCCGCTATGCCTTGAATGCGGCCAATGCCCGCTGGGGATCGCTCTACGACGCCCTCTACGGCACGGATGCCATTCCCGAGACGGATGGCGCCGAAAAGGGCAGGGGCTACAATCCCAAACGTGGCGAGAAGGTCATCGCGTGGGTTCGGGATTTTCTCGATTCTACCGTGCCGCTTGAGGGTGCCAGCTGGAAGGATATCACCGGCTTTGCCGTAAAGGACGGCGCCTTGGCGGTTACGATTGATGGCGGCGCTGGAGAGCTCGCCGATAGCAGCCATTTCGCCGGCTATCTCGGTGATGCCGCCACGCCGACTCATATCCTGTTGAAGCAGAACGGCATCCATATCGAAATCGTCATCGACACGACCACGGCCATCGGCAAATCCGACCCGGCCGGCATTTCCGATGTCCGCCTGGAATCGGCAATCACGACGATCATGGACTGCGAAGATTCGATCGCAGCCGTCGATGCCGAGGACAAGGCCGAAGTTTATCGCAACTGGCTCGGCCTGATGAAGGGCGATCTGACAGAGGAAGTCGTGAAGGGTGACAAGACCTTCACGCGCCGGCTGAACCCCGATGTCGCCTACACTGCGCCGGATGGCAGCACGTTCGATCTGCATTGCCGTTCCCTCATGCTGGTGCGCAATGTCGGCCACCTCATGACCAATCCCGCCATTCTCGACCGCGATGGCAACGAGGTGCCTGAGGGCGTCATGGATGCCGCGATCACCGGCTTGATCGCACTCTACGACATCGGCCCGAATGGCCGCCGCAAGAATTCCCGCACCGGCTCGATGTATGTCGTCAAGCCGAAGATGCACGGTCCCGAAGAGGTCGCCTTCGCCGTCGATATTTTCTCGCGCGTCGAGGACCTGCTTGGGATGCCGCGGAACACCATCAAGATGGGCATCATGGACGAGGAGCGCCGTACGACGGTCAACCTCAAGGAAGCCATTCGCGCTGCCCGCGAACGCGTCGTCTTCATCAATACCGGCTTCCTCGATCGCACCGGCGATGAGATCCATACCTCGATGGAAGCCGGCCCGATGATCCGCAAGGGCGACATGAAGCAGGCGGCCTGGATCGGCGCCTATGAGAACTGGAACGTCGATATCGGCCTGGAATGCGGCCTTTCCGGTCATGCCCAGATCGGCAAGGGCATGTGGGCCATGCCGGACCTGATGGCGGCCATGCTCGAGCAGAAGATCGCCCATCCCAAGGCCGGCGCCAACACCGCCTGGGTGCCGTCCCCGACGGCGGCTACGCTGCACGCTACCCATTACCACCGCGTCAATGTCGCCGAGGTGCAAAAGAGCCTGAAGAGCCGCGCCCGCGCCAAGCTATCAGACATCCTCTCCGTGCCGGTCGCCTCGCGGCCGAACTGGACGCCGGAGGAAATCCAGCGCGAGATCGACAACAACAGCCAGGGCATCCTCGGCTATGTCGTTCGCTGGGTCGATCAGGGCGTCGGCTGCTCCAAGGTTCCGGACATCAACAATGTCGGCCTCATGGAAGATCGCGCCACCCTGCGCATCTCGGCGCAGCACATGGCCAACTGGCTGCACCACAAGGTCATTACCGAAGCGCAGATTCTGGAAACGATGAAGCGCATGGCCGCCGTGGTCGATCAGCAGAATGCCGATGATCCCAACTACATCGCCATGTCAGGCAATTTCGACGGTTCGGTCGCCTTTCAGGCGGCGCTCGATCTCGTTCTCAAAGGGCGCGAGCAGCCGAACGGCTATACCGAACCGGTCCTGCATCGCCGCCGCATGGAACTGAAGGCAAAGCAGGCGGGTTGAGCCTTCGCTTCTATTGTTTTTTCGGTGACGCTGCGTGCTTGGCGCGATCTCCTTCTCCCCTTGGGGCAGGGGTATCGCATATGGGGTGGCTCGGCACCGGAAATTCCTTCTCCCCCGCGGGGAGAAGGTGGCCCGAAGGGTCGGATGAGGGGGGCTATCGATTTGAATTCATGGATTTTCGTAGCCTTGGCGGGCACCCCCTCATCCTCCTGGCGGCACCTTCTCCCGGCTGGGGAGAAGGGGTCAGCTGCGATTTCAGTTCATATGCGATACCCCTGCCCCTTGGGGAGAGGGCAGGGTGAGGAGGTGTTGCCGCCAGCTCAATGTTTCAGAAAGAATCATCTCTTTGCCGCACCTCCCCCCTCATCTGCCCTTCGGGCACTTTCTCCCCGAGGGGAGAAGGGGAGTGCTTCCCGCACCAAACAAAAAGGCCGCCGGATACCGATCCGGCGGCCTTTTCAATCCGAATATCCAGTGATTACTGGACCACCACAACCTTGGTGCTGCGACCCGGAAGAACGCGGCTGTAGAGATCGATCACGTCCTGATTGATCAGGCGGATGCAGCCGGAGGAGGCAGCGGTGCCGATCGAAGCCCATTCCGGTGTGCCGTGCAGGCGGAACAGTGTGTCCTGGCCCTTTTCATTATAGAGATACATGGCGCGCGCGCCGAGCGGGTTCGACAGGCCGGGGTTCATGCCGCCATCGACATACTTGGCGATTTCCGGACGGCGAACAGCCATTTCCTTCGGCGGGTGCCAATTCGGCCATTCCTGCTTCCAGGCTACGTATGCGGTGCCGGACCAGGAGAAGCCCTGCTTGCCGACGCCGATGCCGTAGCGCATCGCTTCGCCATTGCCGAGGATGTAGTAGAGGTGACGTTCGCGCGTGTTGACGATGATCGTGCCTTCAGCCTCATCCGTCTTGTATTCGACGATCTGACGGCGGAACTGCGGCTTCACCTTCTGGATCGGGATCGCCGGCAGCTGAAAGCCATTGTCGGTCGTCACACCATAATCGCCATCGAACGTCTTGATGGTCTCGGTGGCCGAATTTGCGGTAGCGGCCGGCGCTGCTGCGGCGGTGGTGGCATAGCCAGCCGATGCGAGCATTGCGACAAGGCCGAGTGCGGTCATAGCATTACGGATGCGCATGGAAGTCTCTTGAATTTTCGTGGCGGGAAACGGATGGCTATCAACCATCTTTGTCTAAAGTTTATTTTCCATTAAACTTGGCTTTGCAAGCTGCTCTGGCCCTACAAAAATAGGGCCGGCGCGCAAATTAGAAGGACATGGTTTTTTTGCAACAACGCCGGGCCTGTCCGCGAGACAATTCATGACGATTTTGAACGTTTACAATAACAATCCGTTAATAGATGGCCGGCAGTCGGAACGGGCCATGCTTGTACGCAAGGGCGTGCAACTATTACTGCACGACATGCGTCACGCCGTGCTACCCGAGCTGCCGCTCGCCAGCGGGCGCCGCGCCGATCTCATCAGCCTCTCGGAAAAGGGCGAGATCTGGATCATCGAGATCAAGACCTCGATCGAGGATTTTCGCGTCGACCGCAAATGGCCCGAATACCGGCAGCATTGCGACCGGATGTTCTTCGCGACGCACAAGGACGTGCCGCTGGATATCTTCCCGGAGGATTGCGGGCTGTTTCTGTCTGATGGTTACGGCGCCCATATGCTGCGCGAGGCGCCGGATCATCGCCTGCCGCCTGCGACGCGCAAATCTGTAACGCTCAACTTCTCCCGCGCCGCCGCCCAGCGCCTGCTGTTGGCAGAATGGGCGACGGGCAAGTCCTTCGCTTCCGAATAGGTCATCTCCCAGCGCAATTCCGGACGGAAAACCGCTGCACACTTTTCCTGGAATTGCTCTATTTCGGCGCCCGCTTGGCAAGGATGCGCTGCAGCGTGCGGCGATGCATGTTGAGGCGGCGGGCCGTCTCCGAAACATTGCGCTCGCACATTTCATAGACGCGCTGAATATGCTCCCAGCGCACGCGGTCCGCAGACATCGGATTTTCGGGCACTTCGGCCTTCTCGCCAGGGCGCTGCGTCAGCGCTGCATAGACGTCGTCGGCGTCGGCAGGCTTGGCCAGATAGTCGAGCGCGCCGAGCTTGACGGCGGTCACCGCCGTCGCGATGTTGCCATAGCCCGTCAGCACCACGATATGCGTGTCGTCCCGCCGCTGGCGGATGGCTTCGATCACGTCGAGCCCGTTGCCGTCGCCGAGGCGAAGGTCGACCACGGCATATTTCGGCGGGGTCGCCTTGGATTTGGCAACGCCTTCCGCCACCGATTCCGCCGTCTCGACTGCAAAGCCGCGTGCCTCCATTGCCCGCGCCAGCCGGCGCAGAAAGGGACCGTCGTCATCGACGATCAGCAATGTGGCATCCGGGCCGATATGGGCCTCGGCATCCTTCGCCCCGGCTTGCGGGGCAACGCTTTCCTTATCCGTCATTTTATCTTCTATCCCGGCGACCATCCGCCTGCATATTCAACCGATTTTGACGATGGCAGTTTTAAGCCGCGAAAATCATTTTGTCGAATTACTGTCGATTAACACGCGCGGCCATTCGACGCGGACGCGAGCTCCCGGCGTCTCGGAATCGCGATTGCCGAAGGAAAGCGTGGCGCCCGAGCGCTCGAGCAGCGTCTTGGCGATGAAGAGCCCGAGCCCCAGGCCGCCTGCCGTGTCGTCCCGCTGGCGGGAGGTGACATAGGGTTCGCCGATCCGTGCCAGTATTTCCGGCGAGTACCCGCCGCCATCGTCCTCGATGATAATAGTCAGAGTTTCGGCGGTGTATTCCACCGTTACGGTCACCGTCTTGTGGGCATAGTCGACTGCATTTTCGATGAGGTTGCCAAGGCCGTACATGATGCCGGCATTGCGCGAGAGAACAGGCTCGCCGGAGCGGGGACTCTTTTCGATGAGTTCCAGGTTGATTCCGAATTCGCGGTGCGGCGCGATGATCTCTTCCATCATCGACGAGAGCGTCAGCCGCCGCATATGCGCTTCGTCCTCGGAAGAGAGCGTCGTCAGCCGCCGCAGGATATCGCGGCAGCGTTCGCTCTGGCTGCGCAGCAGCGCCACGTCCTCGCGGAACCGGTCGTCTTCTTTAAGCTCCCGTTCCATCTCCTTGGCGACGACGCTGATCGTCGCAAGCGGCGTGCCGAGTTCGTGTGCGGCCGCTGCCGCCAGTCCGTCGAGCTGCGACAGGTGCTTTTCCCGCTGCAGCACCAGTTCGGTTGCCGAGAGCGCGTCGGCAAGCTGCGAGGCTTCCATGGAGACGCGATAGGCATAGAAGGCGGCAAAGGCCATGGTGGAAGCGATGGAACACCAGACGCCCAGCTGCATGACGCTATGCACGTTGACGGAGACACCCTCGTACCAGGGAAGCGGGAAGGGTGAGAAGGCAAGGCCGGTAATGCAGATCATCGCCAGCAGGATCAGCGGCATGCTGTAGAGGATCGGCTGCGAGGCGAAGGAAATGATGACGGGCACGCAGACCAGCGCTGAGAAGGGATTGGCCAATCCGCCGGTAATCAGCAGCAGTCCACAGAGCTGCAGAAGGTCGAGACTGAGCAGCGCGAAGGCGGCCGGTGGCTCCAGCCGGTGCGTCGGCGGATAGCGCAGCGTCAGGAAGAAGTTGATCCAGGCAAGGCAGGCGATCAGCACGCAGCAGGGCAGGAGCGGCATGGGAAATTTCAGCCAGAAGGCGACGATCATGACAGTCACCGTCTGGCCGCCGACCGCAAGCCAGCGCAGGCGCACCAGCGTCTGCAACCTTAGCCGCCGGCTGGTATGATGCCCCTCCTGCGCCTTCATTTCGGCTTCGGAGAGTTTTTCCAGTCCCCGGAAGAAGCGTGCCATTATCAGGTCCCTCGTGGCTTGGCGCGTGTTGTCGGCAAGGCCTCGGCCGGGTCTTCCGGCCAGGGATGCCTCGGGTAGCGGCCGCGCATATCGGCGCGCACATCCTTCCAGGATCCGGCCCAGAAGCCCGGCAGGTCGCGCGTCGTCTGGATCGGGCGATGTGCCGGCGATGTCAATTCCAGCACCAGCGGCAATCTGCCGCCGCCGATCGTCGGATGTTGCTTCAGTCCGAACAGCTCCTGCACGCGGATGGTGAGCAGCGGCTCCTCGCCGTCATATTGAATTGGATGGCGCTGACCGGTGGGCGCCTCGAAATGCGTCGGCGCCATCCGGGCGAGATCGCGCTGCAGCTCGTGCGGCACCAGCGACATCAGTCCCTTCGAGAGCCCGCCGGCCGAGATATCGGAGAGACCGGGCACATCGCTTTCAAACGGCGTGAACCATTCGTCGAGCCGGGCAAGCAGCGCCTCGTCGCTCATATCGGGCCAGGGCTCGCCGATCGTCCTATATAAGAAGCCGATCCTGTCCCGCAGCTGCGTGGCTTCCTTGGAGAAAGGCAAGATACCGATCCCGAGTTCGCGAATACCTTCGGCGAGCGCCTTGGCCGCCTGTTCACCGGAGGGGCGAGGCAGAGGCGTCTCCTCGAAGATGATAGCGCCGAGCCTTGTCGCCCGCCGCGCCCGCACCTGACGGCTCGCTTTGTCGAAGAAGCTCTGATCTTCGGTGCGGATCTCGCCCGGCAGATGTTCTTCGACATCGGCGCGGGAAATCTCCGCCGCCGCGAGTATGCGCGCCTGTGCCGCCCGTCCCGTCAGGTCGGCAATGACGAGCATCTGCGATCCCGCCAGCCGTTCGGTCTCCGGCAGCTCCGCGCCGCGCCCATTGGCCATGACGAATCGCCCCCGCCCGCCGCGCTGCAGGGCGATACGATCGGGAAAGGCATGCAGCAGGAGCGCACCGGCAAGCGGAGCAATAGAAGCGATAGGGCTGCCGCTGCTGCCGGCAGCCTGAGCAAGGCGTCCGGCCAGCCGGCGCGCCGCCTCGGCCCGCTCGCCCTTTTCCGCCTTGAAGCGTCGCAGCCGGTCTTCCAGGTCGATGCTCTGCCCGCCGAGGCCCTGTTCCGTCAGCAGCACGGCAAGCAGCGCCGCCTCGCGCGCCTGTCCGAATTCGCCAGCGGAAATAACCATGGCCGCCAGCCGTGGCGGTAGGGCGAGCTCGCGCATAAGCCGTCCGCGCGCCGTCAGCCCGTTTTCCGCATCGAGCGCGCCCAGCTGCCGCAGTAAGGTCCGCGCCTCGGCAAGCGTCGTTGCCGGCGGTTGGTCGACGAAAGAAAGTGTTGCAGGATCCTGTACGCCCCAATGAGCGAGATCCAGTGCGAGACCTGAAAGGTCGCTCGAAAGGATCTGCGGTGGCGTAAAGGCCGGAAGCGCCGCCGTCTGTCCCGGATGCCACAGGCGGATGGCGATGCCAGGCTCGGTTCGCCCGGCGCGGCCGGCGCGCTGATCGGCCGAGGCGCGCGATACGCGCACCGTCTCTAGCCGCGTAATGCCGGTCGAAGCCTCGAAGACGGGCAGGCGCTGCAATCCGCTGTCGATGACGATGCGCACGCCGTCGATGGTGATGGAGGTTTCAGCGATCGACGTCGCCAGCACGATCTTGCGGGTGCCCTGCGCGGCCGGCTTTATCGCCGCATCCTGCTCCTTCTGGCTGAGATTGCCGTAGAGCGGCGCGATCATTGTCTCCAATCCTAAGCGGCCTTCGAGCCGCTGCACCGTGCGGGTGATTTCCGCCTGACCGGGCAGGAAGCCGAGGATGGAACCCTGTTCGCTCGCATGCGCATTGAGGATGGCCCGCGTCACCGTATCCTCGATCCGCTCTCCCGCCGGCCTATCCTGATGGCGGATATCGATCGGAAAGCTGCGACCCATGCTTTCGATAACGGGTGGACGGTCGAGCAGGGTCGCGACACGCTCTACGTCCAGCGTTGCCGACATCACAAGGATGCGCAGATCCTCCCGCAGTGCCGACTGAACGTCGAGCGCCAGGGCCAAGCCGAAATCCGCATCCAGCGAGCGCTCGTGGAATTCGTCGAAGATGACAGTGGAGATGCCGGAGAGTTCGGGGTCGTCGAGGATCATCCGCGCGAACACGCCCTCTGTCACGACCTCGATGCGGGTCTTGGAAGAAATACGGTTGTCGAGCCGCATACGATAGCCGACCGTATCGCCAACCTGTTCGCCGAGCAGCGAGGCCATGCGGGCAGCGGCGGCCCTTGCCGCCAGCCGCCGTGGTTCCAGAAGAACGATCCTGCCATCGCCGCGCCAGCCTTGACCCAATAGATAAAGCGGCACCAGCGTTGTCTTGCCGGCGCCGGGCGGTGCGGAAAGCACGGCACACCGCTCGCTGGCGAGTGCCGCGCCGATATCGGCAAGCACATGCGAGACCGGCAGCTCCGGCAATGAAGGCACTCTATATGTCACGCCGGCTAGCTCCGCATATATCCGTAGGCAAAACGTGCATCTGTCGGGTGGGCGCGGCTTGCGCCCGCCTTTTATCGAGAAGCACCATATCCGCTCCCTTCAATTTCTCGATGTCTATTAGGTCCTGGGTATCCAGCTGGCAATGCGAGCTGGATCCGATGCTTGCAACGGGCGCAAGTAGCTCTTTGGGAGCGCTTATCTGGACGATTCCGGCAGTCGGCGTAAAATGAATCCCAAAATCGCGGTCAATCGCGAAAAATTCTCCGTCATTC
>NZ_JBXSOO010000027.1:0-56603 GCF_057784515.1 Martinezella sp. CNPSo 3732 | reverse complement strand
TGGTGATCTCGCGGGAAATCTGACTCTCCCAGCTTGCCGCCGTCGAGCGTACCATGCTGACCGCACCGAGTGTGAGGCAGGCGAGAAAGGCCATGATGGCGATGACGACAATGAGCGCATTGCCCTGAATGTTGGAGGACGGCACGATCGGCCCCGTCGGGCGAACGCGCATCTCCGGACGCTTGCGTTCTACAGGCGGTGTACCGGGCGCTTGCCGCGCTTGCGGCGCCCCGGCATTCGGGGCTGTCCTGCGGGGGCGGGGATCAGTCATAGATATCGAGATGCCCCCCCGATAGAATCATGCGTCTCGCCTCGATCTGGTCCATCAAAGCGAGATCGTGCGTGGCAATGACGACAGCGGTCCCGAGTCGGTTAAGCTCGAGAAAGAGATTGAGCAGGCGGCGCGCCATCGGTGGGTCGACGTTGCCCGTCGGTTCGTCGGCGAGCAGAATTTCCGGGCGGTCGATGAGGGCGCGCGCGATGGCGGCGCGTTGCTTCTCGCCGCCCGACAGAACCGGCGGCAGCACATTGATGCGCTCGCCGAGCCCTACCCATTTCAACAGTTCGAGGACGTCGGTGCGATAGGAGCTTTCATCCTTGCCGCGCACGCGGAGCGGCAGCGCAACGTTTTCATAGGTCGTCAGATGCTCGAGCAGCCGGAAATCCTGGAAGACGATGCCAACACGGCGGCGCAGCAGCGGCAACTCATTGCGCGGGATCGAGGAAATCTCACGGTCGAACATGCGGATCAGCCCACGCGTCGGCTGCAGCGACATGAAGAGCAGCCGCAGCAGCGTCGTCTTGCCGGCGCCGGAGGGGCCAGTCAGGAACTGGAACGACTTCCTCGGTATGTCGAAGCTCAGGTCGCGGAGGATTTCCGGACCCATGCCGTAGCGCAAACCGACGTTCTCAAAGTGAATCAACGGGCAGTCCAGTCTTCCGCAGGGTTCAATCAGGCGACTTGTTAACCAATGGCATTAACAGCCGGTAAATTTTTCTGGAAAGGCGCCCTATTCATGGCGATCTTTGCGAAGCATTAACCAATAAAATTTACGACTGGGCAGGATTCGTTTCAATGCCCAGCTTGGCAATGGGCGTCGAAACCATGTGGATCACCGCAAAGGGAGGCCATCATGGGCGCTTTTCGCCACCGTCAACAACAGACGGGGCTGATTTATGACCTCATTCCGCCCGAACGCGGAGCGGGATCCCCTCAGGCGCATTACGTCATGCCGAAACCCGATATCGTGGATGCCGAATTCGTGACCGTTTTCGCCGCACGCGGGCGGGCGGCTTCGGCCGTGAACATGCGCTACGGAGGGCATGCCCGATCGAAACCGCAGCCGGCGACGCGCAAGACTGCCTTCTCGCGCATCCTGTCCGTTCTGCGGGCGACCGAAGAGGTCTTGCAGCAGGCATCGCGGCGCAGTTTCGTCGCGCTCATCGTTTGCCTCGCAATCTTGATCTTCGGTCTTTCGGGCGGTTTTTCCGGTCTTTCCAACGCCCCAGCCGAGGCGACGTCCGATCCGCTGCAGTTCTCGCATGTCACGCTGACGCCTAGGGATGAGAACGGGCTGCCCGTCTTGAGATTGAACGGCATCATCGAAAATGTCAGTGGTGCCACCCTTTCAGTCCCGCAGGTGCGTGCCGATCTTTTCGCCGGTGGCCAACTGGTCAGGAGCATCGTGGTGGATACGCCCGTCGATCGCCTTGGGCCACATGAAAGCCGCGGATTCTCGACGCGATTGCAGCATCCCGGTGGAAAAACGCCAGAAGTTCGACTTTCCTTCATGCCTTAGGGGGTGTGTTGGACTTGCCGATTGTGCTACGGGCTACTGCTTTAGAGTGCTACAGCGACCTTTGCGCGTCTTATACAACGCGCGGCGCTGTAGAGCTTGATCGGCGGCCATGGGCCGCTTAGCCATGGAGCATGCCAATCAATGCCTGTCGTACGCGGGAAGAATATCGAGCCGCTTTTCACTGCCGAGCAGATTGCCGAGCGCAATCATGCCTTGGCGAAGGAAATCGCCAGCGGGCCGACGAAGGATCTCCTCGTCATCGCCATCCTCAAAGGCTCGTTCATCTTCGCAGCCGATTTGCTGCGCGCCCTGCATGAGACCGGGCTTGCCCCTGAGGTCGAATTCATCACGCTCTCGAGCTATGGCGCCGGCACGACGTCCCAAGGCGTGCGCATCGTCAAGGACATCGACAGCGACGTTCGGGATCGCGACGTGCTGCTGATCGACGACATTCTGGAATCGGGCCGTACGCTGCGTTTTGCCAAGGAACTGCTCTATGAGCGCGGCGCCCGCAATGTCACGCTGGCCGTCCTGCTCGACAAGAGTGTCAAGCGCCAGGAAGAGCTCGAGGCCGATTATGTCGGCTTCGAATGCCCCGATTATTTCGTTGTCGGCTACGGCATGGATGTCGCCTACGCCTTCCGCGAATTGCCGTTCGTCGGTGTCGTCACGGGCGACGCCGAGGCCTGATCTTAAGTTAATGCAGGCGGCATGTCCGTCTGTCCCATTCTGCTCCAGCGATGACGAACCGTTAACCACGGAGCCCGATCGCCTCCCCGACGTTTACCTATCGCAAACGGAATTCTGGTGATTTCGGTCGCGGAACATGACGGACCAGGAGCACGGACCATGGCAAAAATTCTGATCACGGAAGACGAAGATTCGCTTCGCACCTTCGTCGCCCGCGCGCTGCGCTTGGACGGTCATGAGACCGAAGAGGCAGCCGACGGCGCGGAAGGCTTGGAGAAACTGAAGCAGGGCGGCTACGACCTTTTGCTGTCGGATATCCGCATGCCCGTGATGGACGGCATCGAGCTTGCGCATCAGGCACATTCGACGTGCCCGGGGATGAAAATCCTGCTGATGACCGGCTATGCGGAGCAGCGCGAGCGCGCTGACGACCTTATGGAAAAGATCGTCGACGTCGTCGCCAAGCCCTTCGCGCTGCCAGACATCCGCAAGGCCGTTGCCCGGGCTTTGGCTGCCTGAAATTGATTTCTGGTCAGCACGAGTGTACTCGTGCTGACTCCATTCTCGTGATGGACGGTAGTTCGAAGCTGCCCTACTGACCCAGGTTCAGCAGACGTTCCAGATAACGCCGTTCTTCGCTGAGCGTGGGATTGTTGCTCAGCCGTTCGCGAATGGCGTCGAGAATTTGGCGCGCGCGTTGCGCTTCAATGACCTTCGGCACCATGTTGTCATCAGGATTGTCCGAGAAGCCGCCATCGTTGCGCGACCGGCCGAGTGGATCGCGGCCGTTTTGACCGCCTTGGCCCATCTGCCCCGGCATCTGTCCCTGCCCCTGCCCCTGGCCTTGTCCCTGCTGCATCTGGGCCATAAGCTGGTTCATCATTTCGCGCGTGCCCTTGCGCAGGGCATCCAGCGCGCGTCCCTGGCCTTGCACGGCGCCTTCGCCATTGCCCTCGGCAAGCTGGCCTGAAGCGCCTTTCATCTCCTGTTGTGCCTTGCCGTAATTCTGGTTCGGCTTCATGCCGAGCGAGTCGAGGTTTTTCTGCAGTTCGCCGAGTTGCTTGCCGAGGTCCTCCTGCTGCTGGCGCAGTTGCTTCAGCGCGTCGCGCAGCTGATCGGCCGTCATGTTATCGGTGGGATCCTTGCCCTTCTCGCCCTGCTGGTTCTGGCCTTGCTGCTGATCCTGCTGGCCTTGGCTGCGCTGGCCCATATCCGGGCGCATCGGGTCGTTGAGGCCGGGCATGGGCTGATCCATCAGGCCGTCGCCGTCCTCGTTGGAATCGCCGCGCTGCATGCGATCGCGCATGGCCTGATCGAGCTTGAAGGTCTGATCCATCAGCTTCTGCTGATCGCGCATGATGCGGCCGAGCTTGTCCATCTGTTCGCGCATCTTGTCGTTGGCCTGGTTCTGCTGCTGCCCAGGCTGCGGCTTGCCCGCCTGCAGGCTGTTCATCAGCTGCTGCAGTTCAGAGAGCATCTGCTGTGCGGCCTGCCGATTGCCGGAGCGCGCGAGATTTTCGATCTGATCCATCATACGCTGCAGATCCTGCTGGCGCAGGATATTGGCTGAGCGCTGGTTCGGCTGAGCCGGCATGTTGCGCATGCGCTCGGCCAGCTCCTTCATATAGGCGTCCATCGCCTTGCGCAGCTCGTCGGTCAGCTTCTTGATCTCGGCATCGGAAGCGTTGCGCTGGAGGGCGTCGGAGAGCTTCTGCTGGGCGTCGCGGAGGGCCTTTTCCGCATCGGTCAACTGTGCATCCTCCATGCCGAGCGCGATCTGCCAGAGATAATCGGCCGTATCCTTCAGCGAGGTCTCGTTGCTCGCGAGTTTCATGCGCGTCAGCGCGGACTTGAGCGCGAGATAATTGCCGAGATCGGGAATAGTCTCTTCGGGCCGTATGGTCAGCGATTTGTTGAGCTCGATCGCTTCCGGCATCTTCCGCGTGTCGAGCGCGAAAACCTGGCGTTCTTCCGCCACGGCGGCGGCGAGCGGCTGGCTGAAATTGCGTGATGGCAATACCATCTCATAGGGTGAGCTGCGGCCCGTCTGGCCGGCACCGTCCTTGGCGACGAGGGTGATGCGGACGCGCTTGCCGGCGAGCGGGTCCTGCGTCAGATCATGGCTTGCCAGACCCTTGCCGTTGCGGCGGTCGCGGCGGGGAAGCTCCAGCTTGTATTCGGGCAGGCCGTATAGGGGTTTGGCAGCCGGATCGGATTCGACCGGCACGATCTCGGCATAGGCTTCCTCGACGCCGTAATCATCCTTGACCTTGAAGCCGAGTTCCAGCGCGCCGCTCGCCGTCGCATGCGGAATGCCGTCGAAGGTGATCTCCGGCGGTTTATCGACGACTACGTTGAAGGACCAAGACTTGCCGTTGACGGTGAGTTCGCCACCCTTTTCCAGTTTGAGAACATGGGTACGGGCGACCATCCCGTCTGCAGCCGGGATATTGCCGGTGCCGTTTGCTGCGGGCGGCACGGCGGGAGGCGTTGCAGGTTTTGCGCCAGCCGGGCCCTGCTTGTCGGCATCAGCGGCCTGCTCGGGGATTTCGACGCCTTTTTCCGCGCCAGTTGCCTGGAACAGCACTTTCTCATCCGTCGCAGCACCCGAAACACGTACGGTGAGCTCGGAGAATTGCGGCACGTTCAAGCTATTGCCGGCATTGGTGACATTGCCCGTCAAATAGACCGGCGCTTCGCCGGTATAATAGGGCGGAGTGACCCAAGCATCGACACGGACATCCGGATTGCTCGATGTCGAGGTCGATGCCGTGAAGGCATCACTGAGCGAGCCGCCGCTGTTGGACATGGAAAAGCTGAAGGCCGTTACCAGCAACAGGGCTGGGACGGCGCGCAATGCGAAGCGGTCGTAGCGCGTAATATCCGGCCTCGGCAGGCCGGCATCCAGGGCGGCGATGCGCTCGGCCATGCGCGTCTGGTGCTCGCGCCAGAGCGCGCGCGCAAACTGGGTGTCGAGCGCCGGTTCGTCTTCCTGCACCGTAACGGGCTGGTGGGCGAGACCGTTGCGTTCTTCCAGCAGCCGGTCCGCCTCGAGGGCGTTCGGCCAGCGCAGGCGGCGCAGCGGATAGAGGGAGATGGCGAAGCCGATCGCGAAGACGGCAAGCAGCAGAAAGCGCAGAATATCCGGCGTAGCGCGGAAAATGCCGAACCATGCAGCGGACAGGAAAAGGGCCAGAATGGATGCCGGCAACAGCAATCGTGGCAGAAGCTGTTCGCTGACGAGCACCAGCCGCGCAAAGAGACGCTTGACCGCAACCATGCGCGCCAGCGCCGGACGGGTGGCGAAAGCGCCCTTCTTAGGGTTGCTGGGGCTGGTCATCGGTCCGGTCTTCTCCCGATCTGACGTTGATGGCTAGAAGCCGGCGCGACGTCCCACACGCTCACGCACGCGGCGCCCGGCGAGACACCATTCAATCAAAGATAACATTCTTTGTGGCGAAGACGAGGGCAACGGGCATGAAAGGCTGTTTTTTCACCGGACTTCGCCGAAACGTGATCGGGTAGGGCGGCTATTCCACCGTCCCCCCGAAATCATGGATTGAAGCCGATTATCCCTCAAGCCAGGCCGGGATCGAATCCAGGCCGATCAGCTCTTCGTACGTTGCGCGTGGGCGGATGACGTGGAATTCATTGCCCTTGACCAGCACTTCGGGAACCAGAAGCCGGCTGTTGTAGGTACCGGCCTGCACGGCGCCATAGGCACCGGCCGAGCCGACGGCCAACAGATCACCGGGCTTCGGCATTGCCATCTCGCGGTCGAGCGCCAGATAATCGCCGGTCTCGCAGACGGGACCGACGACATCGGCCTTGATGCGCGGCGTGCTCATATCGCCAACAGCTACCGGCCTGATCTCGTGATAGGCTTCGTAGAGCGTCGGACGAATGAGGTCGTTCATGGCGCCGTCGACGATGACGAAGCTCTTGTCGCCGCCATCCTTCACATAGATGACCTCGGTCACCAGAATGCCGGCATTGCCGACAATCAGGCGGCCGGGCTCGGTGACGATCCGGCAATTGAGGCCGCGGAGCTGGTTCTTGACGATCTCGGCATAGGCGTCGGGCAGGGGTGGCGGATTGTTGTCGTCTCGATAGGGAATGCCGAGGCCGCCGCCGATATCGACGTGATGGATGTCATGGCCATCGCCGCGCAGCGTTTCCACGAGGTCGCGCAGCAGCTTGAAGGCATCGTCGAAGGGCTGCAGCTCGGTAATCTGGCTGCCGATATGCATATCGATGCCGGTGACCTTGATCCCATGCAGGCTGGCAGCACGTTCATAGACAGCGCGAGCGCGCTGCCATGAAATGCCGAACTTGTTTTCCTTCTTGCCCGTCGAGATTTTCGCATGCGTGCGCGCATCGACATCCGGGTTGATGCGGAAGGAAACGGGAGCGACCTTGCCGGCGCGGACGGCGCGCTGGTTCAGCACTTCCAGTTCCGGTTCGGATTCGACGTTGAAACAGTAGATGCCGGCTTCGAGCGCTGCGTCCATTTCCTGCGCCGTCTTGCCGACGCCGGAGAACATGATGCGGTTGGCCGGAATGCCCGCAGCCAGTGCGCGGCGAAGCTCACCGACAGAGACGACATCGACGCCGGCGCCGAGGCGGCCGAGCGTCTTCAGCACCGCCTGGTTGGAATTGGCCTTCATGGCATAGCAGACCATGGCGTCGACATCGCCGAAGGCTTCCGCGAAGACGCGGTAGTGGCGCTCCAGCGTTGCCGTCGAATAGACATAGAAGGGGGTGCCGACCGCCTTGGCGATCTCCGGAACCGGTACATCCTCGGCGTGGAGGATGCCGTCGCGATATTCAAAATGGTTCACGGTCGTCGCCTAATCAGAGAAGCGGGTCGAGGAAGAACTTCTTGTCCTCCGTGCCCGGCTCCTTCGTCGGCTTGGAGACGTCGCCGCCTTTGGTCGCATGAGCACTCGGCGGATCAAGAGGGCCTTTGCGGCCACATCCGACGACGGCAAGGCCGACGACCGAAAGCACGACGGTCAGGCGGATGATGTGCGGCATGTTGATCTGCATCGAAATCCTCTTGGGCGGCAAACGCGGAAGCAGTCCTTCATAGCGAAGTTTCCGAGCCTTGTGCACCCTGATTGTTGGTTGTGACTTTCGGCGATTTTCTCAGTTGCGAGCGCGCCAGAAGGCGATCTGCTTGCGCACTTCCGAGGGCGCCGTGCCGCCGAAGCTCTTGCGGCTGGCGACCGAGGCCTCGACCGTCAGGACATCGAAGATCTTGTCGGTGATATCGGGGTGGATCGCCTGCAGGTCCGCAAGCGAGAGCTCCGCCAGCTCGCAGGATTTGCTTTCGGCAAGCGCCACGGCCCGCCCCGTCACGTGATGGGCATCGCGGAACGGCAGGCCGGCTTCGCGCACCAGCCAATCGGCGAGATCGGTGGCGGTGGAATAGCCGGAGCCGGCGGCGGCTTTCATGCGGGCGGTGTTGATCGTCATGTCGCGCATCATGCCGGTCATGGCGGCAATGGCCAGCTCCAGGCTCTCGGCAGCGTCGAACACCTGTTCTTTGTCTTCCTGCATGTCCTTGGAATAGGCGAGCGGCAAGCCCTTCATGATCGTCAGCAGCGCCACCAGCGAGCCGTTGATGCGGCCGGTCTTGGCACGCACGAGTTCGGCGGCGTCCGGGTTCTTCTTCTGCGGCATGATGGAGGAGCCGGTGGAGAAGGCGTCGGAGAGACGCACGAAGCCGAATTGCGGCGTCGACCAGATGACGATCTCTTCGGCAAGCCGCGACAGATGCATGCCGGCGATCGCTGCAATCGACAGGAATTCCAGAGCAAAATCGCGGTCGGAGACGGTGTCGATCGAGTTGCGGGTCGGCTCGCGGAAGCCGAGCGCCTTGGCCGTCATATGGCGGTCGATCGGGAAGCCGGTGCCGGCAAGGGCAGCGGCGCCGATCGGGGATTCGTCCATGTGCTCGATGGCGTGGTGCACGCGCGAACGGTCGCGGCCGAACATTTCGACATAGGCCATGCAGTGATGGCCGAAGGTGACGGGCTGCGCCGTCTGCAGGTGGGTGAAGCCCGGCATGACGGTTTCGGCATGTTCCTCGGCGCGGTCGAGGAAGGCAGAGATGAGCTCGGTCAGCGCCTGCTCGCACTTCTGCAGCTCTTCCTTCACCCAGAGGCGGAAATCGAGCGCCACCTGGTCGTTGCGCGAGCGGGCGGTGTGCAGGCGGCCGGCGGCTGGGCCGATCAGGGTTGCAAGCCGCGCCTCGACGTTCATGTGGATGTCTTCGAGGCGCCGCGAAAACTCGAAATTGCCGCTTTCGATCTCTGACAGGATCGTGTTCAACCCGTGAACGATCTTGTCTTTATCCTCGGTTGAAATGATGCCTTGATTGGCGAGCATGCTCGCATGCGCGATTGAGCCGCGGATATCCTGGGCAAACAGCTTCTTGTCGAAATCGATCGAGGCATTTATCTCCTCCATGATTGCCGCGGGGCCGGAAGCGAAACGCCCGCCCCACATCTGGTTGGAGGATTTGGTGTCCGTGCCGTCAGTCATGAGATGCCCACCTGGAGAATGTAATGACAGCAAAGAAGCCGTTCGGTCTGCCGTCCATGAAACTTGTTATGCTTGCCGCCGTCGCCGGGGTTATTGCCGGTGCGGCAGCGGTATACGTGAAGGAGGCGGGGTATGGCAATGGCATTGGTGAAACGGCCTCGGCCGATCAATGCGGGACCGCCAGGGATCGCGCCGCTGCCCTGACGCCTTTCACCAAGGGGCAGGTCGCCGCCATGAGCGTGCCGCCGGCGCCGATCTCGCTTCAGGGTGTTTCCTTCAAGGGGGCTGATGGGCAGTCGCTGTCGATGAGTAATTTCGCCGGCAAGACCGTGCTCTTGAATGTCTGGGCGACATGGTGCGTGCCGTGCCGCGAGGAAATGCCGGCGCTGAACGCGCTCGAAAAGAGCGTTGGCAGCGACAAGTTCGAAGTGGTCGCCGTCAACATCGATACCGGCGACGATGAAAAGACCAAGGCCTTCCGCACGGAATATGCGATCGACAAGCTTGGCTACTACCGCGACAACACCATGGGCGTGTTCAATGCGCTGAAGAAACAGGGTCTGGCCTTCGGCCTGCCTGTGACGCTGCTCATCGACGACAAGGGCTGCCTGCTATCGGCCATGAACGGTCCGGCGGCCTGGGACAGCGAGGATGCGAAGAACTTGGTGAGGGCTGCTGCGGGGATTTGATTTTCCTCCTTCTCCCCTCGGGGAGAAGGTGCCCGATAGGGCGGATGAGGGGGAGTGTGTCATGGCAAACGCGTCGCTGGGTAAAGCAGCACCGTCTTGCCGGCGGCACCCTCTCACCCCGCGCTGTCGCGCGACCCTCTCCCCGGTGGGGCGAGGGTGTTTACCGTGTCGGAACCGGCGTTTCGCCGCGGTAGTCGTAGAAGCCACGGCCGGATTTGCGGCCGAGCCAGCCGGCTTCGACATATTTTACCAGCAGCGGGCAGGGGCGATATTTGGAATCGGCGAGCCCGTCATGCAGCACCTGCATGATCGAAAGGCAGGTGTCGAGGCCGATGAAATCGGCAAGCTGCAGCGGGCCCATCGGATGGTTGGCGCCCAGCCGCATGGCGGTGTCGATGGCATCAACGGTGCCGACGCCTTCATAGAGCGTGTAGATCGCCTCGTTGATCATCGGCAGCAGGATGCGATTGACGATGAAGGCGGGGAAATCCTCGGCGACGGTGATCGTCTTTTCCAGCGAGGAAACATAGTCCTTGGCGGTGGAGAAGGTCGATTCGTCCGTAGCGATGCCGCGCACCAGTTCCACCAGCTTCATGACCGGAACCGGATTCATGAAGTGGATGCCCATGAAGCGCTCGGGACGGTCGGTGGCAGAGGCAAGGCGGGTGATCGACAGCGACGAGGTATTCGTTGCGAGCAGCGCTTCGGGCTTCAGCACCGGACACACCTGCGCATAGATCTTGCGCTTGACGCTTTCGTCTTCCGTCGCAGCCTCGATGGCCAGATCGACCTGAGCGAGATCGTTGAGATCGGCAGAGCCGGTGATGCGGGCAAGGGCTGCCTTGCGCTCTTCGTCGGTCGTCTTTCCGGACGCGACCTGGCGGGCGAGGTTGCCGTTGATGGTGGCTAGCCCGCTTTCGATGCGGTCCTGCGCGAGATCGTAGATATGAACCTTGTAGCCGGCCATGGCGGACACATGAGCAATGCCGCAGCCCATCTGGCCTGCGCCGATAATACCGATCGTCTTCAGCGAACTCATTGCCAACTCCCCGGCGCGCTCCTGGCGATGCGCTATGCTTTTAACTCAAATTTGCCGGGCCATCTCTAGCCCGGCAAAGATTGATAGACCTATAAGAGACGATTTTCCAGTCTCTCGCAACTGCGAGAAGGCCGGTGGGCGCGATCAAAGCGCCTTCTGAAGTTCCGGCAGTGCCTCGAAGAGGTCGGCGACGAGGCCGTAGTCGGCGATCTGGAAGATCGGGGCTTCCTCGTCCTTGTTGATGGCGACGATGACCTTCGAATCCTTCATGCCGGCCAGATGCTGGATGGCGCCGGAAATGCCGCAGGCGATATAGAGCTGCGGTGCCACCACCTTGCCGGTCTGACCGACCTGCCAGTCGTTCGGCGCATAGCCGGCATCGACGGCAGCGCGCGAGGCGCCGACAGCAGCGCCGAGCTTGTCGGCAACCGGAAGGATGACTTCGCGGAACTTCTCGGCAGAGCCGAGTGCACGGCCGCCCGAGATGATGATCTTGGCAGAGGTCAGCTCCGGACGATCCGAGCTCGACAGCGCATCGCCAACGAAGGTAGAGAGCGCCGGATCGGCAGCCGCAGAGACGGTCTCGATCGCAGCCGAGCCGCCTTCGGAGGCCGACGCGAACGAGGCCGTGCGCACGGTGATGACCTTCTTGGCGTCGGTCGACTGCACCGTCTGGATGGCATTGCCGGCATAGATCGGCCGCTTGAACGTATCGGCGGAAACGACTTCGATGATCTCGGAGACCTGGGCGACGTCGAGCAGGGCGGCAACGCGCGGCAGCACGTTCTTACCGACCGAGGTCGCAGCCCCGATGATCACGTCATAGGAGCCGGCAAGCGAAACGATCAGCGCCGCCAGCGGTTCGGCGAGATTGTTGGCAAGGCTTGCGTCCTCGGCAACCAATACCTTCGAGACACCGGCAAGCTTGGCCGCCTGCTCGGCCGCAGCCTGGGCGCCGGCGCCGGCGACCAGTACGTGAACGTCGCCGCCGATCTTTGCGGCCGCCGTCAGCGCCTTGGCGGTCTGATCGGAGAGGTGGGCATTGTCGTGATCAGCCAGAAGAAGAATGGCCATGATGTCTAACTCCTCGTTCGGACTGGGTTAAAGCACGCCGGCTTCGACTTTAAGCTTCTCGACCAGCTCGGCAACCGAGGCCACCTTGACGCCTGCCTTACGGCCGCCGGGCTCTTCGGTCTTCAGCACCTTCAGCCGCGGCTCGGTTGAGACGCCGAAATCGGCCGGGCTCTTCTTGTCGAGCGGCTTCTTCTTGGCCTTCATGATGTTCGGCAGCGAAGCGTAGCGTGGCTCGTTCAGGCGCAGGTCTGACGTGACGACCGCCGGCAGCTTGACTTCGATCGTCTGCAGGCCGCCATCGACTTCGCGGGTGACCTTGGCGCTTCCCTCACCGATCTCGATCTTCGAGGCGAAGGTAGCCTGGGCTGTGCCGAGGAGGGCCGCAAGCATCTGGCCAGTCTGGTTCGAGTCGTCATCGATCGCCTGCTTGCCGACGATGATGAGGCCCGGCTGTTCGGCCTCGGCGACGCCTTTCAGGATCTTGGCGACGGCGAGCGGCTCGACGGCATCGTCGGTCTCGACCAGGATGGCGCGATCCGCGCCCATGGCGAGCGCCGTGCGCAGCGTTTCCTCGGCCTTGGCAGGTCCGATCGATACGACCACCACTTCCTCGGCCTTGCCGGCTTCCTTCAGACGCAGCGCCTCTTCGACCGAGATCTCGTCGAACGGGTTCATCGACATCTTCACGTTCGAAAGCTCAACGCCGGAACCATCCGGCTTCACGCGAATCTTGACGTTGTAGTCAACAACCCGCTTGACGGGGACGAGAATCTTCATGGAATCCTTCCTTCAACATGACCGCCCGAGAACATGCGCTGTTTAGCGCCATTCCATTTGTCGAATGGCGACATGGATACGCGTTTTTTTCCCAATTACAACGCTTCCAGGCCGCCGAGAGACGAATTGCTTGAAAGGCATAGATAACGTTTACGTTAACGTCAATATGTGTGCCTTGGCGATTGGCATGTGCCGCTATCGACTCTTGCCGGGAACCCAGAGCACATCGCCTCGGCCCTTATCGTTCGCGTAGCGCGCCGCAACGAAAAGCAAATCGGAAAGCCGGTTGATGTATTTCAGCGCCACCAGGCTGACGCGTTCGCCTTGCTCACGCGACAGCGCCACCATCAGTCGCTCGGCACGTCTGGCAATGGTGCGGGCGAGGTGCAGATGGGCAGATGCGGCGCTTCCGGCCGGCAGAACGAAGGATTTCAGCGGCTCGAGATCGGCATTGAGCAAATCGATATCATGTTCCAGGCGTTCGACCTGATGGTCGGTGATGCGCAAGGGTTCATAGGGTAGGGGCTCGTCCGTTTCGGGCGTCGAAAGATCGGCGCCCAGATCGAAGAGATCGTTCTGGATGCGCATCAGCATGGCCTCGATCTCGGGCATGTCTGACATGTGCAGCCGGGCAACGCCGATGGCGGAATTGGTCTCGTCGACAGTGCCATAGCTTTCGACGCGCAGATCGTACTTGAGCCGCCTGGGACCCGCGGCAAGGCCCGTCGTGCCGTCATCGCCGGTCTTGGTATAGATCTTGTTGAGCTTGACCATCGTGTTCCTGTGGTTAGAGCCTTTCGCTTTTCTTCGGATCGCGAAATGCTCTAACCCTTTATTTTAAGCAATTCCGGACGGAAAACTGCCTCTAGGCCGGGCGGCCGCCGCCCGTCAGCCAGAGCGTCAGCATGATCAGGATCACCGCGACTGCCTGCAGCAGCACACGCAGCTGCATCAGCCGGTTCGAAAGGTTCGGGTTGTCGCCTTTCATCATGTTCAGCAGGCCGCGAATGAGAACGATCGCGACAAGTCCCATGACAATGATGGCGGCAACATAAGTAACGGTAGACATGGCTCCTCCATCCTTGTCTTCTTTTAAGCAATCTCAAGCGGAAAAGGCGCTTTGCCCTTTCGTAGGATTGCTCTAATCCAGCCGGCGCATCAGACGATAGAAAAGGTTAGCCGGCAATAGCCTTTTCAAGAGCACGCCCTGCTTGGCCGGTGTCGTTACCAGATAGTGCGGGCGCGGATTTCTAACGTTCAAAGCCGATTTTAGCACATCATAGACCGCTTCCGGGCCTAATTTATGTTTACTGATCGGGCCTGATCCATCAAGCCGCCTGAGCTGCCTGCGGTATTCCACCGCATGGAGAGAACCTTCGAGGTCGATATGCTCGTTGATCTTGGCGAGTGCATTGGCGGTAAACTTCGTCGCGATCGGGCCGGGTTCGATCAGGCTGACATGGATGCCGCTGGCCTGCAGTTCCATTCTGAGCGTGATCGTCAGCCCTTCGAGCGCGAACTTCGACGCGGTATAGGCGCCGCGGAAGCGATAGGGAACCAGCCCCAGAATGGAGGAGCAATTGACGATACGGCCATGGCCCTGTTTGCGCATCAGCGGCAGGATCTGGCGCGTCAGCTCGTGCCAGCCGAAGAAGTTGGTTTCGAACTGTTCGCGCAGTACATCGGTCGTCAGGTCCTCGACGGCGCCCGGCTGCCCGTAGGCGCCATTGTTGAAGAGGGCATCTATGCGGTCGTCCGTGCGTTCGCGTAGCGCTGCCACGGTGGCGGAAATGGTTTCGGACTTTGTGTAGTCGAGGAGCAGCGCTTCGATGCCGTCAGCCTCGAGCGGAGCGAGATCTTCGTGCTTGCGCACAGTTGCGAATACGCGCCATCCGTCGGCTTTCAGCGCCCGTGCGCAATAAGCACCGATGCCGGAGGAGCAACCAGTGACGAGGATCGTGCGTTGTTCCGTCATGGAAAGATGATTCCTGTACAAACCGGGACTCGTTTCCCATATTCAGGAACCCGATACAATCGACAACCGGCGGTATCAGCCGGATACATGCCGACGCCGAGCGGAGATGGAATGCCGACAGCCCTGCGGAC
The DNA here is from genome assembly GCF_057784515.1 of Martinezella sp. CNPSo 3732. Lineage (NCBI taxonomy): Bacteria > Pseudomonadati > Pseudomonadota > Alphaproteobacteria > Hyphomicrobiales > Rhizobiaceae > Martinezella > Martinezella sp. CNPSo 3732. Next base: position 41,880 of record NZ_JBXSOO010000027.1, on the reverse strand, counting down.
GACTTACAAGGTGATCTACGACGCAGTGTTCCATTTCGTCGAGGATGACGGGTTCGCCATGGCAAGCCATGTGGCGCTGTCGACACTGCTGGCGGTTTTTCCCTTCCTGATCTTTGGCACGGCGCTCGCAAGCTTTCTCGGCGCCAGTCAGTTTTCGTCGACGGCCGTACATCTGATTTTCGATACCTGGCCGGAGGCGATCGCCAAGCCTCTCGCCGATCAGGTCGTGCAGGTGCTGACCATCCCGCGCGGCGGGCTTTTGACGATTTCCGTGCTTGCTGCCGCCTATTTCGCCTCGAACGGTGTCGAGGCGTTGCGCATATCGCTGAACCGCGCCTATCGCGTGCCCGAGACCCGGCCGTGGTATTTCAACCGTCTCGCCAGCCTTGGCTATGTGCTCATTGCCGTGCTGATCTTCGCTATCCTCAGTATCCTGCTCGTCGCCGTGCCGCTCGCGCTCAATTACACAAGGCAATGGCTGCCGAAGCTCGCCGATATCCTCGAGATCGTCTTCAGCTGGCGGATCTACGGCACGATTTTTCTGCTGCTGGCGGGCCTGATGATCCTGCATCTGTGGCTGGCGGCCGGGCGCAGGCGGGTGTTCGACGTGATCCCCGGCGTGATATTGACGCTGGTCTTCTGGTCGATCGGCGCTGTGCTCTTTGCCTATTATCTCTCGACCTTCGCCAACTATACCGCCACCTATGCCGGTCTGGCGTCCGTGATGATCGTGCTGATTTTTCTCTATATGCTCGCAGTGATCTTTATCATGGGAGCGGAGATCAATGCGGCGCTGATGAAATTCCGCGTGCGCCGCCTGCTGTTCGGCAAGGTGGCGAGCCGCGCGGCCGCCGAGGTAGCTTCGGAAAAGATGCCCTCAGAACCAAGGGCCGAACCAGGAGCCAAATCAGAGGCCGATGCGGCGGCGAAGCTCCGCCGGTGAGAGACCCTGCCGGCGCCATTCGGCAATGCCGGTGTCGCCCATGCTCTTGGACAGCTTTTTGCCATCCTCTCCGAGGACCAGACGATGGTGATGATAGAGCGGTTCCGGCAGGCCGAGGAGTGTCTGCAGCAGGCGATGGATCGAGGTGGCGTGGAAGAGGTCCAGCCCGCGCACGATATGGGTGATGCCCTGCACGGCGTCGTCGACGACAACGGAAAGATGATAGCTCGAGGGTGCATCCGAGCGCGACAGCACGACATCGCCCCAGGCGGCCGGATCGGCTGGAATAATGCCCGTCTCGCCGTCGCCGCTTTCTTGCCAGTGCAATGGTTCGTCCACTGTCGCTAGCGCCTTTTCCATATCGAGACGCCAGGCATGCTTCATGCCCGATGCCAGCAGGCGCTGCCGCTCGGCATCGCTGCGCTCGCGATCGTCGGGTGGATAGAGCGGCGTGCCATCCGGGTCGCGCGGCCATGATTTGCCATCCGCCTCGAAAGCGGCGACGAGCGATTTGACCTCGCCGCGGGTCAGGAAGGCGGGATAAACGAGGCCACGTGCGATAAGCGTCTGCAGGGCCTGCTGATAGGCCGGGAAATGTTCCGATTGCCGACGCACCGGCTCCTGCCAGCTGAGGCCGAGCCAGGAGAGATCGGTATAGATGCCCTCTTCGAAATCGGGTGTGCAGCGCGCCTGATCTATGTCTTCGATGCGCAGCAGGAAATCGCCGCCGGCTTTCTGCGCCATGTCGTGATTGAGGATGGCCGATAGTGCATGGCCGAGATGCAGTGGGCCATTGGGGCTCGGGGCAAAACGGAATTTCGGCTTTTGACGGGGAATCTCGATCATGCTTTCTTCTGCCACGAATTTGAACCGGGGGCCACGAGACGTCATGCAGATCATTCGCGACGAGCGCGATATCGAACGGGGGCTTGCTGCCTTGCTGGAACTCGATCCGCGCCTGCGGCCCGTTGCCGCTGAGGCGGGCACTTTGCCTTTGCGCCTGCGTGAACCGGGCTTCGAGGGCCTCGCCCATATCATCGTTTCGCAGGTCGTCTCCCGCGCCAGCGCCGATGCGATCTGGGGGAAGATGATCGCCGGGATGGGTCAGGTGACTGCAAAAGGCTATGTCGGGCTGGAGCCGGCGGCATGGCGGACCTTCGGCCTGTCGCGAATCAAGCACGAGACGTTGGCGCGCGTGGCCGAAGCCGTTGCCGGCGGCAGCCTCGATCTCCATGCGCTCAGCACCGAATCACCTGAAAAGGCGCTTGCCGAATTGACGTCGATCAAGGGAATCGGTCCCTGGACGGCCGAGGTCTACCTGATGTTTTGCGGCGGTCACGCAGATGTGTTTCCGGCCGGCGACGTGGCGCTGCAGGCGGCCGTCGGCATGGCTTTCGGCCATGAAGTCAGGCCCTTGGCCAAGGCCATTGCCCGGGAAGCAGCGGTTTGGGCGCCTTGGCGCTCGGTCGCGGCCCGGCTCTTCTGGGCTTATTATGCCGTGAAAACACGCCGGGATGCGCTGCCTATAGTTTAATCGGCCGCCTCCCTGAAATCGCCTTTATGCACTGAATTTATTGGACTTCACAATCCTGTAACAACCGGCCTAATATACAGGTGCAGATGCCGAATCGATCAGGAGGGTTCCTTGACGATTGCAGTCTCCCCGCAGTCCTTGCCGGCGCTCGTGCTGAACGCTGACTACAGACCGCTGAGTTACTATCCCTTGTCGCTCTGGTCCTGGCAGGACGCGATCAAGGCGGTTTTTCTTGACCGTGTGAACATCATCGCAGAATACGATCAGTGTGTGTCCTCACCGAGCTTCTCGATGCGGCTGCCGAGCGTCGTATGCCTGAAGACATATGTGCAGCCGTCCCGCAATCCCGCCTTCACCCGCTTCAACGTCTTCCTACGCGACAAGTTCGAATGCCAGTATTGCGGCTCCCACGACGACCTGACCTTCGACCACGTCATCCCGCGCGCCCATGGCGGCGAGACCACCTGGGAGAACGTCGTGGCCGCCTGTTCGCCGTGCAATCTGCGCAAGGGCAGCAAGCTGCCGAAGCAGGCCGGCATGTTCCCGGCGCAGAAGCCATACCAGCCGACCGTGCAGGACCTGCACAATAACGGCCGGCTGTTCCCGCCGAACTACCTGCACGATAGCTGGCTCGACTATCTCTACTGGGATTCGGAACTGCAGCCGTAAATTTCCTTCTCCCCTTGGGGAGAAGGTGGCCCGAAGGGACGGATGAGGGGGAGCGGCGGCACGCAAATTTGCGTTTCGCTTGCCGCTCAAGGCCCTCGTCGCTCCGCTTCTCGTCCCCCTCATCCGTCCGCTCGCAGTTTCGCTTTGCTCGCCTGCTCGCGCCCACCTTCTCTCCGCGGGAGAGAAGGGGTCAACCCGCCTTCTTCGCCCCCACAAAGGCAATAGCAGCCAAGATCACGCTGGCGATTACATTCCAGCCGGCCATCGACAGGCCGAGGATGCGCAGCGCCGCTTCCGTGCAAGAGGGACCCTTGATGGTGTTCAGCTGGCCGAGCAGGTCGCCGGCATTCTGCGTGACGCTGGCGGCCGTTGTCGAGCACGTGGTCGGGCCTTCCCAGAAGTGCCATTCGACGCCGGCGTGATAGACGCCGATGCCGCCGCCGACCACCATCATCAGGCCGGCGATGATCAGCAGGCCGCGGGTGATCCAGGAGGGCAGACCGGCGATTGCCGTCAGCACGGCGATGATGGCGACAGGGATGCCGTAATAATAGGGTTGGCGCTGGTCCAGGCAGAGCGCGCAGGGGATATAGCCGCCGATATATTGGAAGCCGAGCGCCGAGCCGATGACGACGATCATGCCGATCGTCAGCAATACGCCATAGCCGAGGCCGGCGCGGGAGGAAGGCGAAGTCGTGGACATGCGTTGGGGGCTCCTTGGTCAGCTCGCCAGGGCAAAATGGAAGACGGCATAGAGGGCGATGAGAACGGCGGCGGCGGCCATCGCGATCTGGCCCAGGCGCTTTTCGATGAAATGGCGGATGGATTCACCATAGCAGCGAAGCAGGAAGGCCAGGAGGAAAAAGCGGGCGCCGCGGGCGACGATGGCCGAGACGATGAACAGGCCGAGATTGATATGGGCGACGCCGGAGAGGATCGTCACCACCTTGATCGGCGGCAGATGCGCCAGGCCCGATGTGACGAGCAGCAGGAGCACCCATTCATAGGTGATGCCGGCGCTCATCTGGTTGAAGGCGTCGAGCTTGCCGTAGAATTCGAGGATCGGCTTGGCGATGGTTTCGAAGGCGTAATAGCCGAGCGCCCAGCCGGCAATGCCGCCGAGCACGGAGGCAACCGTCGCCGTCAGCGCATATCGCCAGGCGCGCTCAGGCTTGGCAAGCGACATCGGCAGGAACAGGACATCCGCCGGAACGAGAAAGATGGAGCTCTCGACGAAGGCGATCACGGCCAACCAGATTTCCGCCGATTTGCGGCCGGCGAGCGACATGGTCCAGTCGTACAGTCTACGAAGCATAGGGCCCCCTTTTTGCTGCGTTGCAAACCTTTAGGGGGCAGGATTATGGCTGTAAATGGTCGGGGAGTGACGGAAGTGGCGGAAAGGCAAAATTTTTCGTGATGGTGGGAGCGTTCGATGCTGGGACTTCGCCCGGTGATCACGCGCTAAAGCTCTAACTGGTACAGGTCATCACGCCGTCTCTAACAATCTCAGCCCATTTAGTTCCAAGTGTTTCCTTCGCAGAAAGCGCATTTTGACCCCCAGACTCACCGTTCTTAAACATATGCACCGCCAGCTTCTGATTATGACGGCCGGCGACGAACATAGGTCCAGGCTGATAGACGGTGTTGGCTTGATAGAAACCGGTATTGCCTGAGAAGGTCGCAGTGCCAGTCGTTGAGTACGATCCCGGCATCTGAACCAGATGGGTGGTATCCTGCCCTTGCTGACCGACTATTATATAGCGATCGTAGCCTGCCTTGATTGTTTCGATCGCCGCTTGTTTTTCGGCGACCTTCATTGCGCCCTCATCTCCGCAAACTGGCGCGGCGCTCGTGCTTATGATTGCCTCGTTTTGCGAAACTCGCATCGCACTGGAACGCGCGCAGCCCGCAGCGAGCAGGCAGAGGCCTACCGCGACAACAATTTTAAACATGTCAAATGATCCTCAAACTCTTTCGCGGTAGAGTTGATCGTGGTGCGTCTTAAGTCAACCGAACAATTTCGGTGCTTGCGCATCGGCGCTGAAAATTGCTGAGAAAGCGTTTTTCTTGTAACGCAAGTGCCTAGTGGCAATTGCTGAGTGTTTGGAATTGGAGCTTTTATTGCGATGCAATTTCGTATTGCTTAGCTTCTTGCTTGTCTATCTCGTCCCCAATTCATCATCATCCTACTAAGCGCCCAAAACAGCCTTGTTGAGGTCAGTTGGGCTACGCTTTTCTTCCTCTCAGTGCAGCGATAAGAGAGTCGAATGCGGAAGGTGAGGGTTTCGCGTTTGGGAAGAAGAAGTTCAGTCTGCCTACGGTTCATGTTGTCGAGATAGATATGCTCAAATTTGAGCGCATCTCGAACGTCATAAAGGCTCGGTCAGCATGTTGGTCGCATCACGCAGGACATTTCGGTGAGCCTTGCCGATTAGCTCAGCGATCTCATGGCTGGACATGGTGAGCGCGGAGGCGGTGTTGAGGGAAACGCTCCGGTTCATATGAAGGGTCCTTCTAAGCGCCCTATCAATCAAGAAAACTGAATAGACAGCTTCAACACCTAGTGAGAAAATCCGCCGCTTGGAAGAGGAGGGCATCGCTATGCCGAACACAGAGCACCATGATCCACGCAAGGCATTGGACCAAGAGGCAGAACGCAAGCGTCTCGCTGAGGAGCAGTCAGCGGATGACAAAGGCGCTGTGAAGGAGCCTGAGAGTGGCGTTGTTGAGCATCAGGCAGGAAAGATCATCGGCAACGGGTAGTCGCTAAGCGAGCCAGTTAGACACCCGGCCCCTCGTTTGTCGGGCTGGGCTGTCACTTCTGTGGCCACCCCGAAAGCCAGGCCCATCGCCTGCTTTCGACGTGTACGTTTTATCACCTCGGAACCGTAGTGCTTCTCACTGGCACCTGTATTGAGGTAGCCAAGGATTGCCGCCATGTCGGTCGGCTGGACGCCGGCTAGGTCACATCTATCAGCCATGTTGTGGCGCAAGGAGTGCACGGCATAGAGGGGGTTTTCGGTGTTAGAAGAACGGTTTCTAAGGGTCAACCAAGGATTAAATGGTCACGTCTTCCATGCCTCGCTGTAGCAGATGGAAGCTCAACTATTGAAATCACAGCGAGTAATTGACTTGCCTAGAGATTTTGGTGCCCCATGCCGGAGTCGAACCAGCACTTCTTTCGAAACTCGATTTTGAGTCGAGCGCGTCTACCAATTCCGCCAATGGGGCAACGGGGTACTGACGAGGCGGCTGTCTAGCATGTGAGCGGCGGGGCGCGCAAGCCGGGTCGGCAGATTTTGCGAGTGTTTCCGCAGGGTTGCGGTTTGGCCCATGGCGCGGGTGGACACCATGGGCTTTTTGCCGTTTGAGGCTCAGTGAGCCATGGCCGGGCCTTTGGTGATGGAGCCGGACTTTTGCAGCGTGATCGCCAGGATCGCGGCGAGCAGGCAGAAGGCGCCGGCCACGAAGAAAGCGGGGAGGTAGGTGTTCAGCTCCGTGCGGGTCAGGCCGGCGCCATAGGCGGCGGTGGCGGCACCTAGCTGGTGGCCGGCGAAGACCCAGCCGAAGACGAGGCCGGCCTTTTCGCGGCCGAAGCGGTCGGCGGCGATCTTGACGGTCGGCGGCACGGTGGCGATCCAGTCGAGGCCATAGAAGACGGCGAAGATCGACAGGCCGTAGAAGGTGAAGTCGCTGAAGGGCAGGTAGACCAGCGACAGGCCGCGCAGGCCGTAATACCAGAAGAGCAGCCAGCGATTGTCGAAGCGGTCGGAGAGCCAGCCGGAGCCGATCGTGCCGAAGAAATCGAAGATGCCCATGACGGCGAGCACGCTGGCGGCGGCGACCGGCACGATGCCGAAATCGCCGCAGAGGGTGACGAAATGCGTCTGGATCAGGCCATTGGTCGACAGGCCGCAGATGAAGAAAGTGGCAAAGAGAATCCAGAAGGTCGAGGTGGTGGAGACTTCCCGCAGGATCGCGATCGGCGAGGCGAGTGCTGCCTTCAGGTTCCTGGTGGCCGCCGGCGGGGGCGTGATGTGGACCTCGCCGACCAGCGGCAGATTGACGTCCGAGGGACGGTCGCGCATCAGAAGCAGCACGATGAAGGCGGCGACGACGATCATGCCGCAGACGAAAAGCACCGTGGTGCGCCAGCCATAGCGCGTCGTCAGCTCTGCCATCAGAGGCAGGAAGACCAGCTGTCCCGTCGCCGAACTGGCCGAGAGCATGCCGATGACGAGGCCGCGATGCTTGGTGAACCAGCGCGTCGATACGGTTGCCGCCAGCACCATGGCGGTGAGGCCGGTGCCGAAGCCGATGATGATGCCCCAGCACAAAAGCAGCTGCCAGACCTGCGTCATATAGAGCGAGCCGATGAAGCCGACGCATATGGTGCCCAGCGCGAAGACGATGACCTTGCGCACGCCGAAATGGTTCATGAAGGCGGCGGCGAAAGGACCCATGAGGCCGAACAGCACCAAGCGGACGGCAAGCGCCGACGAGATGGAGGAGGTGCTCCAGCCGAATTCGTCCTCCAGCGGCTTGATGAGCACACCGGGCGCGCCCATGGCGCCGGCCGTGACCAGCATGGTGAGGAAGGTGGCGGCGACGACGACCCATCCGTAATGGATGTTGCGCCGGGCGAGCGTCGAGGCAAGGACAGTGGAAACCATGAGCTGCGTTCCAATCAGGTTGGGTATCGTGTCGTTAGGCCGGACTTGCGAAAACACCGGATCGCGGACAGTCGGGGGTACCGTACCACGTCTAGCGCCCTGCCGTTCTCCAGGCTTGAACGTTTGTGCAAAGGCATTTACATGATTGCTATCATATTTGTTGCGTATTGATGATGGTCATCATATAAATTGTCAATACAGATTTATTGATGCTCTGATGGAGTTTATTGATGAGAGTGAGCCGGGAGAAATTCGCCGAGAATCGCGAGAAGATCCTTGCCGTGGCAGGCGAGCTCTTTCGCGAGAAGGGTTTCGACGGCATCGGCGTCGCCGACATCATGAAGGCGGCCGGGCTGACGCATGGCGGCTTTTACGGCCATTTCGATTCAAAGGACGAGCTTGCCTGCGAGGCGAGCAAGGCGCTGGTGGCGCGCTCGCTGGAGCGCTGGAAGGAAGTGGCGGCAAGCTCGCCCGACCAGCCGCTGGAAGCGCTGCTTGCCCATTATCTCTCGCATCGCAATGTTGTGGAACATGCGACCGGTTGCGTCTTTGCGGCGCTGACGCAGGAGGTCAGCCGCCATGGCCCCAAAATGCAATCCACCTTCACCGGCGGCCTGATGGGGCTGGTCGAGGTGCTGGAAGAAATCGTTCCCGGCGAAACGCCGGAGGATCGCCGGCGCAGGGCGTTTGCCAGCCTTTCGGCCATGGTTGGCGCCGTCATCCTGGCGCGAGCGATGGACAATTCCGAATTGTCGCAGGAATTCCTGTCGGCGACCCGGCAGGAGCTGTCGCCGCCGCCTGGTGAAAGCAACGGCTAAGCTTGCCTAATCGCGGAAGGCGAGCAGCCCGTTCGCCTCGACGACCTCCCTGAACTTGCCGTCGGGTGCGGCCGCCAGCAGTTCCGCGCGCAGTGCTGCCTCGAAATCGGCCGCCTTGTCCCCCAGCGCCTGCGGCGAGGTCGACGACATCGAGAAGATGCGGCCGACGATCTCTTCGATATCCCGCTCATATTCCGAGACGATGCCGATCCGTTCCAGATTGCGGAAGGGCGAGGCGAGCAGCATGGCTTCGTGCGGTGCCCATTCCTTGCTCCGGCGCATCTGCCGCTCCGCGCTGCGCTCGGGCGAATAGGTTTCCATCAGTGGTTCAAGGATGCCCCGCCAGTTCGGTTCCGCCAGAATGCCTTTGTCATGAAAGAGCACGACGGCGCCGCCGGGCTCGATCAGCTTGTCGAGCGCTTGGAGTGTTGCAAGTCTGTCCATCCAGTGGAAAGAACGGCCCATGACGCAGAGGTGCAGCCTGCCGATATCGGGGCCGAGATCGTAGGAAGAGCCTTGCCTGATATCAATATCGACGCCGGCTGCCTTCGCGCCAAGCGAGGCTTCGGCGAGCATTTCCGGTTCCGGATCCATGGCAGTGACGGTGGCCCCTTGCAGCCGCGCAAAGGCGATGCCGAGCTGGCCGGGACCGCAGCCGAGATCGACCACATGATCGCCGGGCTTCAGCCCGCTGCGCTCGGCGACGCGGGTAATCAGCCTGTCAGGATAGGGAATGCGATAGCGCAGATAATAGGCCGCGGTCGATTGAAAGCGCCGCGCCTCGAAGGGAACTGTGATCATGGGATATCATCCTCGGGGGAAAGGAAACACCACCTGTTAAGCCCCAACTGTGACCTGCTCGTGAAGTCACTTTTGCGCGATTTGCCGTATGGTCAATCGACTTCAGAGGGTGTGAGTGCCCCCTCACCTCCTTCTCCCCTCGGGGAGAAGGTGCCGCCAGGCGGATGAGGGGGCCTGCCGAGAGCAGGAAAGCCCATGAATTCAGGTCGGCCAGCCTGTCCCCCTCATCCGACCCTTCGGGCCACCTTCTCCCCGCTGGGGAGAAGGAGTTGCGCGGCAACCACTTCATTTCATATGCGGATTGCTCTGCCGGAAGAGAGTTGAGGGACCAGGCAGACAGCTAACCGCAATATCACCAGCCCAACCTAGCCAGCTTCAAAACCTCCTTATTTGAACCCAGCAACCCCATGCGGGACATAAGGGCTTTCCAGCGCCGCGATTTCCTCCGGCGTCAATTTGACCTCCAGCGAGGCGATGGCGTCCGTGATGTGGCCGGGCTTGGAGGCGCCGATGATCGGGGCGGTGACAGCGCTCTTCTGCAGGATCCATGCGGTTGCGACCTGCGCGCGCGGGATGCCGCGTGCCTTGGCAACGGTGCCGACGGCATCGACGATCTTGCGGTCGGCCTCAAGCGCCTGGGTATATAGCGTCTTGCCGAATTCGTCGGACTCTGTGCGGGCCGTCGCTTCGTCCCAATCGCGGGTGAGGCGACCGCGCGCGAGTGGGCTCCACGGGATGACGGCGATCTTCTGGTCCTCGCAGAAGGGCAGCATCTCGCGCTCTTCCTCGCGGTAGAGCAGGTTCAGGTGGTCCTGCATGCTGACGAATTCCGTCCAGCCGTTGAGGCGCGAGGTGTAGATCGCCTTGGCGAATTGCCAGGCATACATGGAGGAGGCGCCGATATAGCGGGCCTTACCGGCCTTGACGACATCGTGCAGCGCTTCCAGCGTTTCCTCGATCGGCGTCGTATAGTCCCAGCGGTGGATCTGGTAGAGATCGACGTAATCGGTGCCGAGGCGGCGAAGGCTGTTGTCGATTTCGTCGAAGATCGCCTTGCGTGACAGACCGGCGCCGTTCGGGCCGGGGCGCATGCGGTTGAAGACCTTGGTGGCGAGCACGATATCGTCGCGGCGGGCGAAATCCTTGATGGCGCGCCCGACGATTTCTTCTGACGAGCCGTTGGAGTAGGTGTTGGCCGTATCGAGGAAGTTGATGCCGGCCTCGATCGCCTGGCGCAGCAGTGGCCGGCTCTCGTCCTCTTTCAACGACCAGGCATGTGTGCCCTTATTGGGATCGCCATAGGTCATGCAACCCAGGCAGATGCGTGAGACCTCAAGACCGGTCCTGCCGAGCTTTACGTATTCCATCGCTATTCTCCGTCCATTCGATCATTCGCTACGAGGAGGCCCATCGTCGGAAGGGCGATGGGATGGGTGCGTCGCGAAAGCAAATCGGCGGGCAAGATCGCCGCCGGGCGACGCATCAGTTCGTGAAGAGCTTCGAAGTATTCTTCAATAAATAAGGCGATTCGTCCGGCAGAGAAGATGGCATCCCAAATGTTTCCTTGAACCCCAAGGGCGACAGGTGTTAGCTGCGCCGCACCATTTTCTGGAACTGCGCATGAAATTGCCCCCGCGTGATACTTATGAAGCCCTCTATCGCGACTTTCGTTGGGAGATTCCGGCGAAATTCAACATAGGACATGCTGTTTGCGATGCCTGGGCCGAAAGTGAGCCGGGTCGGGTCTGCCTTCAGCATTTCAATCCGGACGGCAATCACTTTTCCATGACCTATGGGGAGTTGCGCGATCGTTCCGCCTCCTTTGCCAATGCGCTTGTTTCGCTCGGCGTGAGGGCGGGAGATCGGGTGGCGCTGCTGCTGCCGCAGGGTTTCGAGACCGTCGTGGCGCATGTAGCGATCTACAAGATGGGCGCCATCGCCCTGCCGCTGGCCTTGCTGTTCGGCGCCGAGGCACTGGAATACCGGCTGCAGGCAGCCGGGGCGTCGGCCATCGTCACCAACCGGTTCGGCCTCGGGCGGCTGCGTCCGATCCGGGACCGATTGCCGGAACTCGCGCAGGTGATCAGCATTGATGGCGCCGAAGAGGGCGTTTCCGGCTTTGCCGATCTGGTCGCCGCGCATCCGCCCTTGTTCGAGGTCGCCGATACCGGCCCGGACGATCCGGCCTTGATGATCTTCACCTCGGGCACGACCGGCCCGCCCAAGGGTGCGCTGCATGGCCATCGTGTGCTACCGGGGCATATTCCGGGCATGCAATTCGCCCATGAGGGCTTTCCGCAGGCTGGCGACCGCCTCTGGACGCCGTCGGACTGGGCCTGGGCCGGCGGTCTCCTGAATGCGCTGCTACCGAGCCTGATGCTTGGGGTTCCCGTCATTTCCTCGCCGGCACAAAAATTCGATCCCCATATGGCTTTCCGCATCATGGCCGAGATGGAGGTGCGCAATGCCTTCATTCCGCCGACGGCACTGCGCCTGCTGAAGTCGGTCGACAATCCGCGGGCGCATTACGATCTCAAGCTGCGTACCATCGGTTCGGCCGGCGAAGCGCTTGGCCGCGAAACCTTCGAATGGGCGCGGTCCGCGCTTGGCGTGAGCGTCAACGAATTCTTCGGTCAGACGGAATGCAATTTCGTGCTCTCTTCCAGCGAAGCCTTCGGCGCCAGCCGTGCTGGCGCGACGGGCAAACCAGTACCCGGCCATCGAGTCGCAATCGTCGATGCCCATGGTATCGAGGTTCCCGTGGGCGAGACGGGACAAATCGCGATCAAGCGGCCTGATCCGGTGATGTTCCTCGGCTACTGGCAGAACGAGGCAGCGACGGAGGCGAAATTCGCCCATGACTGGCTGCTGACGGGCGATATCGGCCGCCAGGATGCGGATGGCTATATTTCCTTCGTCGGCCGCGACGACGATGTCATCACCTCGTCGGGCTATCGCATCGGGCCTAGCGAGATCGAGGATTGCCTCGGCGGCCATCCCGCCGTGCAGCTTGCCGCGGCGGTGGGAAAGCCGGACGCGGTCCGAACGGAAATCGTCAAGGCCTATGTCGTCCTCGTGCCCGGTCGCGAGCCGAGTGACAAACTGGCGATCGAAATCCGCGAATGGGTGAAGACCCGGCTTTCCATGCACGAATATCCGCGCGAGATCGAATTCGTCGATGCGCTGCCGCTGACGACATCAGGCAAGGTGATCCGTCGCCTCCTGCGCGAGCGGGCGATCGCTGAGGTCAGCGCTTCGTAAGCGACAGGATCTTTTCGCGCAGCAGCTTCGCCATGTTGCGGGTGCTGCGATACATGTGCAGCTGCGTGGTCACCTGACGCACGTCGCGGTCACCGTTCGGCGTCAGGCCGATGATCAGCGTGCCCATGTCCTCGCGTTCGTGCCAGAAACGGCTCATGATCGGATGATCCGGCACCGCGCAGGAATCGGAGCGGACAACGTTGGCGTCGTCGAGATGCCATTCCGTCAGCTCGCCCATCAAGAGCTTGCCCGGCGAATAGCGGGCATAGGCCTCGTCGAATGCCGTCTTCCACGTATAGGCTTCGCCGCCCATGATCAGCACGATCATCGAGGCGACAGCCTTACCATTGAGATCGATGGTGTGGATGCGCACCGCGTCGATGGCTGCAAGATTAGAAATTGCCTCACGGGCGAAGGCGGCATGGTGGCGGTCGGTGACGAGCGCCGAGCGCTTCTTGCCCTTCCAGCCGCTTGCTTCCAGCGCCAGGAATTCTTCCATGCGCCTATGAATATCGCGAGGCTGACGCGCGACGCTGTAGGTGACTTCGCCATGGCTTTCCAGCAGCCGCCATTGGCGGCGCATTTCCCGCAAGTGCGCGTTGGAAATCGTCCGCCTGAGGTAGGTAAGCGCGTCGTCATTGCTCTGGAGCATCGGGCGTTGGAATGGGTTGGCGACGGCGATCGGCAGGTTCCGGCCGATGGCGATGACCTTGGCCATCTGGACGAAGTGACCGTTGAGACGGACATCCGGCAATACGAGCGTGCTTGGCAGATGCAGTCCCGGCCGGGAGAGTGCTTCGAGGAGGTTGTCGAGCGTTTCGCCGGCATCCTCGGCGTCGAGCAAGGGCGTGCCGAGCGGGCCGAAGGAGTTCGACCAGACCCGGATAATGGACGGGCCGATCGCAAAGCCAGGCTTGTCGACCGTGAAGGGCATCAGCAGCCGGATGCGGCTGCGCGTGCTGCTGTTGTCGCGCATGAGCGCCAGACGCACCTGCCGATCCTCAAGGCGCGGCATGGCGGGTGCGAGAAAGCGCCCGGAGAAGAAGACGTTCGGCTCCATGGCGCGATTGGACAGGAAGTCCAGCTCGTCCTGCAGCTCGTAGCCGAGCTTGCCGGGATAGAGGCAGAGTTCGCGGCCGGCACGGCCGACCTCGACGCGGGCTTCGGCTTTCGGTGTTTCGAAATGCAGCGCTGCGAGCGTATGGGTCAGGGCGTTCACTTGGCTGTCGGTGGTTTCGGTGTAGGGGGGACGTGCCATAATCAGAAAACCCTCGTTGCCGATGAGGCCGACGAGCGTCGGAGGAGGGCGAATAGGGTGATGCCGAGCGCACGGCGGACGGCGATGTGCAGGAGCAGCGCTTCGATCGCCATGGCGGTGGCGCCGGCAATTGCCGCGCCTTCGATACCGAGATGAGGAATGAGCGCGACGTTGAGGCCGACGTTGGCAACGAGCGCTACAGCATAGAGATAGACGCAGAGCATCTGCTTGTCCGCCATGGTCAGGAGCACTTCGGCAGGGCCGACGAGCGCTCTCGCAAGAATTCCGGCAAGCAGGATCGCCATCACGATCTGTCCGTCGATGAAGGCGGCGCCGAACAGCGACAGCAGGAGTTGCCCTGCCGCCAGCACCACGAGGCCGACGGCGAGAGCTGGAAAGAAGGACCAGCGTGTCGCTTCGGTTGCGAAGGCTGCGAGCTTGCTTCGATCGCCTTCGGCCAGGATGGCGGCAAAGCGCGGTCCGATGGCTGCCCTGACGGCGAAAGAGACGAAGAGCACCAGGGCCATTGTTTTGGCGGCGGCGAAGTAGACGGCGACTTCATCCGGATCGAGGAAGATGCCGACGACGATGACGTCCGAATTGGTGAGCAGGTAGCCCACGCCCTCGACCAGGAAAATCGGTAGGGCCACCGCCGTCCAGGCGTTGAATTCGGTGGCTTTCGGGCCGCGTGGGTAATGGCGGCGCAGACGGAACGTCATCGCAAGATATTGCAGCAGGACACTGGTGAAGGCGCCGGCGAGCGCCGCGGCCATGGCTGTGACGGCATCGCGTGGCGCGCCGGCGAGGATCGCAGCCACCATGAAGAGCAAGATCAGGGTCGGGCGGATCAGGAAGGTTGGGCTGAGCGCCATGATCGGCCAGTGCTTGGCGCGGGCCGTACCATCCAGCACGTCTCCGAGCGAAATCATCGGCACGGCAATCAGGCCGAGGAAGATCGGCATGACATAATAGTGCTCGACCACGCCGCGGAAGGCGAAGAGCAGCAGCGCGCCGATCAGTGCCAGCGTGCCCGAGACGGCGACCACGAACAGGCGTGCCGAGGCGTTCAGGCCGCGAATGGCATTATGATTGCCGCTGGCGTCATACTGCGGCAGGAAGCGGATGATGGCCGTGGGGAAGCCGAGGCAGGCGAGATTGCCGAACAGGATCATCAGGACCCAGACAAAGACGAAGATGCCGTATTCGAACCGTCCCATCAGGCGGGCCAGAATGATCTGCGAGAGAAAGGCAAGGGCAGCACCTGCAACGCGGATCGTGAAGGCGATCAGCGCCATGCGCTGCGAGACTGCCTTTTCGTCCCGGCCGGTGAGCATAGCGGCGACTTTACGCAGATACGGCGATAGCGCGGCCCGCAATGCGGACGGCAACATTCTTTCCGCTGTTTGAAAGACCGCCATGATCGATACGCAATACTTTAAGTATGATCCCAAACTCGCGTTAGTCTTGGCAGAGGAGAGTTAAGAATCGGTTCTTGCGACACGTAAAAGTGGCTTTGCCGAAGTGGAGGGTTGCTTATCAAGCGTGCGGGAAAGCAACCATGAGACGCAATTGGCCCTCAGATTGCCGCGTCATGCTGCTGGCGCAGGAAACGGGTGGCGGAGGTTTGGTCGGTATGTAGAATCCAGGGTCTATCGGAGGAGGATTTCATGCTCATACTTCACGATTATTTGCCGTCGCAGAATGGCTGGAAGGCCAGGGTTCTGTTCGGATTGCTCGATATTCCCTATCAGACCCGCCTGGTATCCATCTTCGAAGGTGAGGGGCGCACGGATGCCTTTCTCGAGATCAATCCGGCAGGAGGCATCCCCGTTCTCGAACTGGAGGATGGGCGAACGATTGCGGAATCGAATGCTATTCTCACCTATGTTGCCGAGGGCACGCGGTTTCTTCCGGCGGATCGCTATCTGCACGCCAAGGTCATGCAGTGGCTATTCTTCGAACAATATCATGTCGAACCGGTCATCGGCACGCTGCGCTTCTGGACGCTGACGGGTCGGCTCGAATCCAACGCCGTTTTGGGGGAGGCCAAGCGCGCGGGCAGCCTTCGAACGCTTGCAGCGCTCGAGCGCGGGTTGAAGAACACGCCTTTTCTCGTCGGTGAGGAGTTCTCGATCGCGGATATTGCGGTTTATGCCTACGCCCACAGAGCGGCGGATTGCGGTTTTGATCTTGCCGATTATCCCGCGTTCACAGCTTGGCTCGATCGTGTGCTTGATGTCATCGGACCAGGCTACCCGGTCCATCTCTACAGTGAGGATCCGCATTCCGCTGTCTGAACGCGGTGGGCGTGCCTGAGACATTTGCCGGCGGCGCCTGTCGGCGAATTGTTGTGATCTCTGATCGTTGCAAACAAAAATGCCGCCCGAAGGCGGCATTTTTGTTCATTGCTATCGATTGCGCGGCTCAGACCACTTCGCTGCTTTCGAAGGCGCCGTGGCAGTGCTTGTACTTTTTGCCGGAGCCGCAGGGGCAAGCCTCGTTGCGGCCGACGCGGCCCCAGGTGGCCGGATTGCGCGGATCACGATTTTCCGGTGCCACAGCGCTCTCATTTGCAAGCGTGAACGGTGAGAATTCGTCCTCACCGGTCGTCGCGTCGATATGACGGGCCTGCATCGGCGGCGTTTCCGGTTCGGCCGGCTGCTGCACCAGTTCGACGCGCGAAAGCTGCGCGGTCACGGCCTGGCGGAGATTGTTCAACAGCGCCTGGAACAGGTCGAAGGCTTCCGCCTTGTATTCCTGCAGCGGATCGCGCTGCGCGTAGCCGCGGAAGCCGATGACCGAGCGCAGATGATCGAGGTTGACGATGTGCTCGCGCCAGAGATTGTCCAGCGTCTGCAGCACGATGGAGCGCTCGACATAGGTCATGATCTCGGGGCCGAAGCGTTCGGCCTTTTCCGTCGCCGCCTTTTCGGCGGCTTCCGTCAGGCGGGCGCGGATATCGTCTTCAGCGATGCCTTCTTCCTTGACCCAGTCATGAATGGGCAGGTCGAGATCGAAGAAGTTGGCGACAGCCGTCTTCAGGCCGTCAGCATCCCACTGTTCGGCATAGGCGCGCTCGGGAATATGTCTGGCGACGAGATCCTCGATGACGTCGTGGCGCATGTCGCCGACGAATTCGGAGAGATCCTTCGATTCCATCAGCTCGACGCGCTGGTCGAAGATGACCTTGCGCTGATCGTTCAGCACGTCGTCGTATTTCAGAACGTTCTTGCGGATGTCGAAGTTACGGGCCTCGACCTTCTTCTGGGCGCGCTCAACCGCCTTGTTGATCCAGGGGTGGACGATCGCTTCGCCTTCCTTGAGGCCGAGCTTCTGCAGCATGCCGTCCATGCGGTCGGAGCCGAAGATGCGCATCAGGTCGTCCTGGAGCGACAGGTAGAATTTCGAGCGGCCCGGGTCGCCCTGGCGGCCGGAACGGCCACGCAGCTGGTTATCGATACGGCGGCTTTCATGGCGCTCGGAGGCGATGACGTAGAGGCCGCCGGCAGCGATCGATTTCTGCTTGAGTTCCTTGATCTCTTCGGCAATGCGGGCAATGGCCGCGTCGCGTTCCGGACCCGGCTCCATCTCATGGAGGTCGCGCTCGACCCGCATTTCCAGATTGCCGCCGAGCTGGATGTCGGTGCCGCGGCCGGCCATGTTGGTGGCGATCGTCACCGCGCCAGGAACGCCCGCCTGGGCGACGATGTAGGCTTCCTGCTCGTGGTAGCGTGCGTTGAGAACCTGGAAGTTGGAGAAGCCGCGCTTGCGCATGAGGTCGGCGAGAAGTTCGGATTTCTCAATCGACGTCGTGCCGACCAGCACCGGCTGGCCGCGCTTGTGCGCATCGAGGATCTCGTTGATGATCGCGTTGTACTTCTCGGCATGCGTACGATAGACCTCGTCGTCCTCATCGATACGCTGGATCGGCAGGTTGGTCGGCACCTCGATCACGTCGAGGCCGTAGATGTTGCCGAATTCCTCCGCTTCCGTCGATGCCGTACCGGTCATGCCGGCGAGCTTTTCGTACATGCGGAAATAGTTCTGGAAGGTGATCTGTGCCAGCGTCTGGTTTTCCGGCTGGATCTGCACATGTTCCTTGGCTTCCAGCGCCTGGTGCTGACCGTCCGAATAGCGGCGGCCTGGCATCATGCGGCCGGTGAATTCGTCGATAATGACGACCTCGCCGTTGCGGACGATATAGTCCTTGTCGCGCTGGAAGAGCTTGTGCGCCTTGAGCGCATTGTTGATGTGGTGAACGATCGCGACGTTCTCGACGTCGTAGAGCGATTCACCCTTCAAGAGGCCGGCTTCGCGCAGCATGGTCTCCAGCTTCTCGGTGCCTTCTTCGGAGAAGTTCGCCGAGCGCTGCTTTTCATCGATTTCATAGTCTTCTTTCGCCAGGCGGGGAATGAAGGCGTCGATGGTGATATAGAGATCGGAGCGGTCGTCGAGCGGACCGGAGATGATGAGCGGCGTGCGCGCTTCGTCGACGAGGATCGAGTCCACTTCGTCGACGATCGCGAAGCTATGGCCGCGCTGAACCATCTGGGCGCGCTCATATTTCATGTTGTCGCGCAGATAGTCGAAGCCAAGCTCGTTGTTGGTGGCGTAGGTGATGTCGCAGGCATAGGCGTCATGGCGCTGTTCATCCGACAGGCCATGGACGATGACGCCTGTTGTCAGGCCGAGGAAGCTGTACAGGCGGCCCATGGTGCCGCTGTCGCGCTGCGCCAGGTAATCGTTGACGGTAACGACATGCACGCCCTTGCCGGCCAGCGCGTTCAGATAAACCGGCAGGGTTGCGACCAGGGTTTTACCTTCACCGGTCTTCATTTCGGCGATGGCATTGGAATGAAGGATCATGCCGCCGATCAGCTGCACATCAAAAGGTCGCATGCCGAGAACGCGGCGCGAGGCTTCACGAGCGACTGCGAAGGCCGGCACGAGGATATCGTCCAGCGTCTTGCCTTCCGCGAGTTGCTGGCGGAACTCAACCGTCTTGGCGGCCAGAGCTTCATCGGACAGCGCACGCATCTCCGGTTCGAGCGCATTGATTGCGGCTACTTGCGGCTGGAACGATTTGACCCGGCGGTCGTTGGACGAGCCGAACAACTTGCGGGCAATTCCACCTAGGCTGACCATGTGACTGGTCCTTTCTGAGATTTCATCCTGCCGTTTCCTGCTTTATCCCTTCCCGAAAAAAACGGGAGTATAGCACAAAACGGCCGGAAACTGTTCTGGACGCGAGGTTGCGTGACAGATAAGAGGGGGGTCGATTGATGTCAACGGGATTTGGCCGATACAGAAAGGCCACATTCTCCTGCTGAAGGCTTTTTTCACGCCGGATTCACATCTGTCGAGCCGGTCGAGATCACCGAAAGGTTATTTTATGTTGAAGTATAACAAACTTGCTGCGGTTGCTTTCGCAACAATCGTTACCTTCCAGGCTCCGGTCTTCGCGGCCGACGCCAAGGATCCCGTTGTCGCCAAGGTCGGCGATGTCGAAATCCATCAATCCGAACTCGATCTGGCAATCGCCAATCTCGATCCGCAGCTCGGCCAGCTTCCAGATGACCAGAAGAAGGTCGCAGCGCTTTCAGCCTCGGTCGACGTGAAGCTGCTGTCGCAGAAGGCTGCCGCTGAGAAGCTCGACCAGACGCCGGACTTCCAGGCTCACATGGCCTATCTGCGCGACCGCGAGCTGCACAATGCTTATTTCAAGGCTCACGTTGCCGACTCCATCAAGGATGACGAAGTCAAGGCTCGCTACGACAAGGAAGTCGCAGCCCTGCCGAAGCAGGAAGAAGTTCATGCCCGCCACATTCTGGTAAAGACCGAGGATGAAGCCAAGGCGATCATCAAGGAACTCGATGCCGGCAAGGATTTTGCCGCACTTGCCAAGGAAAAGTCCACGGATCCGAACAAGGCTGACGGCGGCGATCTCGGCTATTTCGGTCATGGCCGTATGGTCAAGGAATTCGAAGACGCGGCTTTCGCGCTGCCGGTCGGCACTTATACCAAGACGCCGGTCAAGACCGATTTCGGCTGGCACATCATCAAGGTCGAGGACAAGCGCAATGCTCCTCCTCCGCCGTTCGACCAGGTCAAGGACCAGGTTCGTCAGCTCGTCATGCGCGACAAGTATCTTGAGCTTCTGAACAAGGCCAAGCAGGATACCAAGGTCGTCATCAACGACCCGGCGCTCAGCAAGGCCTACGACGATGCGCAGAAGCAGCAGGACGCGGCACCGGCTGATGACGCCGTTGCGCCCGCCGATGGTGCGGCAGCGCCCGACGCGCAGCCGCAGCAGTAAGTCGTCGCAAGCAGAATCAACAGGGCCCGGTTTTTTCCGGGCCCTTCACTATTAGGTGGCTCTCATGTCCGGTTCCGTCTCTCCGCTCGCTCCTAAAACCTTTGCTGCCATGCCCTCCCTTCGCGGCGTGCGCATGACCACGGCATCCGCCGGCATCAAGTACAAGAACCGGACCGATGTCCTATTGATGGTCTTCGACAAGCCGGCCGCCGTTGCCGGCGTCTTCACCCGTTCGAAGTGCCCTTCGGCTCCGGTCGATTTTTGCCGGAAGAACCTGGCCCACGGCAGCGCGCGTGCCGTCGTCGTCAATTCCGGCAATGCCAATGCCTTCACCGGTCTGAAGGGCCGTCAGGCGACGGAACTGACCGCCACGTCCGCGGCGGCTGCCGTCGGTTGCGATGAAAACGAAGTTTATCTTGCCTCCACCGGCGTCATCGGCGAGCCGCTCGACGCCACCAAGTTTGCCGGCGTGCTCGACACGATGGCCAAGGACGCCGTCAGCGACTTCTGGTTCGAGGCCGCCAAGGCGATCATGACCACGGATACCTATCCGAAGGTCGCGACCCGCGCAGCCGAGATCGGCGGCGTCAAGGTGACCATCAATGGCATCGCCAAGGGTGCCGGCATGATCGCCCCAGACATGGCGACGATGCTCTCCTTCGTGGTCACCGATGCCGATATTTCCTCGACCGCGTTGCAGACGCTGCTGTCTGAAGGCGTCGGCCCGAGCTTCAACTCCATGACCGTCGACAGCGATACCTCGACCTCCGATACGCTGATGCTCTTTGCCACGGGCGCCGCTGCGGCTGACGGGCAGGCTCATATCGAGCGTGCCGACGATCCGAAGCTTGCCGCCTTCCGCGCCGCTCTCAACGAGTTGCTCAAGGATCTCGCCATCCAGGTCGTGCGCGACGGCGAAGGTGCCACCAAGATGCTCGAAATCACCGTGACCGGTGCCGAAAGCGATGCGGCTGCCAAACGCATAGCCCTTTCGATTGCCAATTCGCCGCTGGTCAAGACCGCCGCCGCCGGCGAAGACGCCAATTGGGGCCGCGTCGTCATGGCTGTCGGCAAGGCCGGTGAAATGGCGGATCGCGACAAGCTTGCCATCTGGTTCGGTGATGTCCGCGTCGCCGTCAATGGCGAGCGTGACGCTTCCTATTCGGAAGAAGCCGCCTCGAATGTCATGAAGCAGCAGGATATTCCCGTGAAGGTCGATCTCGGCCTCGGCAATGGCCGCGCAACGGTCTGGACCTGCGACCTCACCAAGGAATATGTTGCCATCAATGGCGACTACCGGAGCTGATATCTCGCTGATGCATGCGCAGTCCACGATAAACAAGCTGCCCCTGGTGCGCAGGCTGGAAGCCGTCGGCTTCCGGGCCTGGCCCGCCTCGTCGGTGCAATATGATGGCAGCTGGCAGATTCGGCTAACGGCGGGTCATCCGTCGAAGCGGCTGAATTCTGTCGTGCCGCTCGATCCCTCCGATCATCGCGATCTCGAAATCCGGCTGGCAAAAGCGCAACGCAAGTTCGAGGCCTATGGCAGGCCGATGGTCGTGCGCGAGACACCACTCGCCTCGCCTAAGCTCATCGATCTCCTGCGGGAGCGCGGGTGGACATGTTTCGACGAAACGATCGTCATGACCGCCAATCTGGTCGATCTCGAACTGCCTGACATGCTGGATCATCTGCCGAGCCACGATGTCGGCCGCTATGTTGATGCCAGCCTGCTGGTTGATGGGGCTGATCCCACCTTGAAGCCCGCGCTGGCGGAGGTGGTGAGCAGCATCAAGCCGCCGTCGGGACTCTTCGTCATCGAAAATGACGATGCCGGCCCGGTGGCGACCACGCTGTGCGTGCAGGATAATGATCTTGCTGGCATCATGTCTGTCGCCGTTTCCGTACAGCATCGGCGCAAGGGTCTAGGAGCCGAGATTCTGACATCGGCGCTTCGCTGGGCACGCATGCGCAGCGCCAAGACTGCCTGGCTTCAGGTCAGCGCCGACAATGCTCCGGCTCTGGCGCTCTACGTCCGTTTCGGCTTCCGCGAAGCCTATCGCTATTGCTATTGGCAACCGCCGGGGGCTGCATGAACGAGGCTGGCCGCAAGATCGTTCTCGTCGCCGCCTGCGCGCTTATCGACACGGATGGCCGCATCCTGCTGGCGCAGCGTCCCGAGGGAAAATCGCTCGCTGGGCTCTGGGAATTTCCCGGCGGCAAGGTGGAAGCCGGTGAAACGCCGGAGGAGACCCTGGTGCGCGAGCTTCAGGAAGAGCTGGGCATCCAGACGAAGATCGCCTGCCTTGCGCCCCTGACCTTTGCCAGCCACACCTACGAAACCTTCCATCTGCTGATGCCGCTATACATCTGCCGGCGTTACGAAGGAATCCCGCATGGCCGGGAAGGGCAGGCGATCAAATGGGTGCGGCCGCAAGCTTTGCGTGATTACCCCATGCCTCCGGCCGACGAGCCGTTGATCCCATTCCTGCAGGATCTGCTTTAGCTTTTTATGGTAGGGCTGAGGGAGCGCCGCCATGGGGCGGTGTCGCGCCGTATCTAGATATCCTTGAATTTGAAAGTTGATTTTGCGAGCTGATCGAGGTGGGAGACGCCGGGCTCTCTGGGGGACGCATCCGTCCGCCAACCGCCTTGAGCAAACCTGGCATGTATAAATTCCCACAACCCAAGATAATAAAAGATATCATGGCGGTATATCATGGCGCGCAAGCGTCGGTCTCTATTATTTGGTGTATCGAGGAAATTTTCTGGCGACGCGTGCGTCTACGAGGCGAGTTTGATGTCCCGTAGTGGGCCGCACCATTTTCGAGTTTATGCAGTGACGATGTGAAATGCGTTAAGGCAGTACATCACATTTATGGTTAACGAGAATTAGCCATTTAATATCAGGCCTATAGCCCGAATCAGGCACTGTCCCGGAATTTTACGTCTCATTAATTTGCATGTGGATATTAAGGGATCGTTTATGACCTTCTGGCATTCAATTCTCTCAATCAAGCGGGTTGTTGGGTGCGTTAAAGAAGGCTTGACATAATGGACGACGATTTCTGGAAAGCTGTTCAGGAAAAAGAGCAGTCCTATTCCACGTCGCGCAGGACGGGCGCGTTGAATATCGCTTTGCTGTTCGGTACGGCGGCGGTAGCGCTTTCGCTTATTCTGACCCCGATGCTATCAGACAAATCCAAGTCGCGCGTGCTTGCAAGCGCGCCGGATATCGACAATATTGCCACGGGTTCGATCCCGCAGACCGAAAACGGCAAGCGATATACGATCCGCCGCAGCGTTCTGCAGCAGGAACCGGGCTCGGTCTGCATCGTCCAGGGTTATGGTGCCGATAACGGCTGCCAATAGCGCATTTCCAGGAAAAGTGCGCAGCGGTTTTCCGTCCGGAATGCGTAAGGAAAAAATAGAGCGTTTTCGCGCATCGAAGAAAAGCGGAAATGCTATAGTGCATGAGCATAGCCTGCCGGATGCCATGACGAGCATCGGATTCATCAGTTGTCCAATGCTGGGAGCTTCGAGCTTATGCGTTCCGTTCGGCGTATTTTCACCGATAAGACCGGTGCCACGGTCATTGAATACGGCCTCATTGCAGCCCTGATGTCGGCTGCAATCATCAGCGGTGTCGGCGCTTTCGGCGGCAGCCTATCAAGTACATTCAACCTTCTGTCCAATACGATACAGAATTCGGCGGCGTCCCAGAACTGATACGGCCGGTAAATCTTTGGCTACTGTTTGAGCTTGTGCTCTTCAACCTTGAGCGCATCGGCCAAACGCGCCTTGGCCGAACCCGGCCGCAGCGGCTTCTGCTGGCTCTCATGCGGCGTCCAGCCTGAGACATAAATGATCGAGAATGTTGCCCTGATCCGCCCGTCCGGATCGGAATAGCGTTCGGCATAAAGTTCGGCTGCGCGCAAGAAGAAGGCGCGCGTCAGCGGTTTGCGGCTGCGGTCGACGAGCGGATTGGTCATGCCCATGGCGCGCAGGTCGCGCATCAAGGCAAAGAGATTATCGTAGCGTACCGTATAGGTTTCGGCGTCTATGACGGGCAGTGTAAAGCCGGCACGCTGAAGAAGACCGCCGACATCGCGGACATCGGCAAAGGGGATGACGCGCGGGCTTGCGCCACCCGTCAGCTCGATTTCGGTTGCGAGCAGCACATCGCGCAATTCCTGCAGGGTTCCCGAGCCGGGGATCGCCGCCAGGAAAAGGCCATCCGCCTTCAGCGCTCGGCGGATCTGAATGAAGACGCCGGGCGTGTCGTTGGTGACATGCAGGCTGAGCGGGGAGAGCACAAGGTTGACCGATTCCGGCGCGAGCGGCAGCTCCTCCGGCGGCGCCTCAATGATAGTCTCGCCGGTTGCCGCAAAGCCCTTCTCGCTTTCGATCCGTTTCAGGTGACCGATCTTGCCCGTCTCCAGGGCCAGGCGCGCGGCAATGCCGGTCGCGCCGTGCAGCTCGACCGCTTCGTCAAAATGGCGTTCGGTGACAGCAAGCCGTTCCGCCAGTTCGCCGGCGGCAATGTCAAGCAGAAAGGCCGCTTTCGGGTCGCCTTGTCTCAAGGCCCGGCGCTTGCGGGCTGCAAGCAGCGATTGGTCGAACACGATTTCCATGGTGGTTTCCTGCGATATCATCAATTCAGCTGGGCACGTCGGGCACACGCGTTTCTGTCGCGCAATTCCGGGCGGAAAATCGCTATACACTTTTCCTGGAATTGCTAGTCTCAATCATATGGGGATGATGGGACGCGAAATCACCTTGTCTATGCTGGGCGCCGGGCTGAAAAGGCCGTGGGTGGCGCTTGCCGATCTCGTCTATCCGCCGGCGTGCCCAGGCTGCGGAGTTTCCGTCGGCGCGCATCGCGGTCTTTGCCCCGCATGCTGGTCCGCCATCCGCTTCATCGAGCGGCCTTATTGCGAAGTGCTCGGCAGCCCGTTTTCCCATGATCTCGGCGTGGGAATTCTGAGCGCCGAGGCGATCGCCGATCCGCCAGTCTTTGACCGCCTGCGTTCTGCTGCCGTTCATGACGGCATCGTGCGGGATCTCGTTCTCAGCCTGAAATATCGCGATCGTACCGATCTCGCGCCGATGATGGCCGGCTGGATGCTGCGCGCCAGCGATGGCACGATTGCGGATTGCGATGCGATCATTCCGGTGCCGCTGCACCGGGCGCGGCTGTTTGCGCGCAAGTACAATCAGGCGGCCGAGCTTGCTCGGCATATCGCCCGCCTTTCGGGCAAGCCGCTGCTGGCGGCAACGCTCCTGCGCGTCAAACGCACGAGCCAGCAGGTGGGTTTGGGAGCCAAGGCGCGGCAGGACAATGTGCGCGGCGCTTTCGCCGTTTCCGAGCATCGGGCCGCCGATATATTCGGGCGGCGCATCGTTCTCGTCGACGACGTTTATACGACCGGCGCCACGGTTGCCGCGGCCACGCGCGCGCTGAAGAAAGCAGGTGCTGCCGATGTCACTGTTTTGACCTTTGCAAGGGTCGTCGGCCATCTTATATGACAGTCAATATAGGCTTTTCCGGAGTGGATCATGGCATCCGTCGTTATCTATACGCGTGAATTCTGCGGCTATTGCGCCCGTGCAAAATCCCTGCTCGAATCCAAAGGCGTCGATTATGTAGAGCACAACGCTACCTATTCGCCCGAGATGCGCCAGGAGATGATCGCCAAGGCGAATGGCGCTTCGACCTTCCCGCAGATCTTCATCAATGGTCAGCATGTCGGGGGCTGCGACGACATCCACGCGCTCGACCGGGCCGGCAAGCTCGATCCGATGCTGGCTGCCTGATCCATATTGACGAGGGAGAAACCGATGAGCTTCAAGGCCGCTGCCATCCAGATGTGTTCCGGCGTCGATCCGGTGAAGAACGCCGCTGATATGGCCCGTTTGGTGCGCGATGCCGCCTCCAAGGGTGCGATCTACGTGCAGACGCCGGAGATGACCGGTGCCGTGCAGAAGGATAGGCCGGCCATGCGTGCCGTGCTGCGCGACGAGCCGAACGATATCATCGTCAAGACGGCCTCCGACCTGGCGAAGGAGCTTGGCATCCATCTTCACATCGGCTCGACGGCCATTGCGCTCGATGATGGCAAGATCGCCAATCGCGGCTTCCTCTTCGGTCCTGACGGTAAGCTCATCAATCGCTACGACAAGATCCATATGTTCGATGTCGATCTCGACAATGGCGAAAGCTGGCGCGAAAGCGCCGTCTACCGGCCGGGATCGGAAGCGCGCATCGCGTCGCTGCCGTTTGCTCAACTCGGCTTTTCCATCTGCTACGACGTGCGCTTTCCGCAGCTCTTCCGCGCCCAGGCCGTTGCCGGCGCCGAGGTGATGACGGTGCCTGCCGCCTTCACAAAGCAGACCGGCGAGGCGCATTGGGAAATCCTGCTGCGCGCCCGCGCCATCGAAAACGGCATGTTCGTCATCGCCGCCGCGCAGGCCGGCAAGCATGAGGACGGCCGCGAGACCTTCGGCCATTCGATGATTATCGATCCCTGGGGCAAGGTGCTGGCATCCGCCGGCGGTACGGGCGAGGCCGTCGTTATCGCCGAGATCGACATTGCTGCCGTCAAGTCAGCTCATGACAAGATACCGAACCTGAAGAATGCGCGTGAATTTTCGCTGGAGAAGATCGCGACGCCGGCGGCTGGAGGCGTCGCTGCTTGATCCGTTATTCGCTTACCTGTGACAATGCCCATGAGTTCGAGGGCTGGTTTTCCGAAAGCGCCGATTTTGATCGCCAGGTCGCAAGCGGTTTCCTCACCTGTCCGGTCTGTAATTCGGGTGCGATCTCCAAGCTCCTGATGGCGCCTTCGGTTTCGACGGCGCGCAAGAAGGATGAGTTGCAGACGCTCGCGATGGACGCAGCGCGCAAGCAGGCCTTGGTGAAACTCAAGGAAGCGGTCGACGCCATCAAGGCGACTGCCGAGGATGTCGGCACGAAATTCCCCGAGGAAGCCCGCAAGATTCACTACGGCGAAGCAGATGCGCGCGGGATCATCGGCAAGGCGACGCCGGACGAGGCACAGGCACTCGTCGAGGAAGGCATCGAGATCGCCGCCATTCCTGTGCTGCCGGACGATATCAACTGATGCCGGCGGGCGCGGGCAAGCATCTCGCCATGTATAATTTCGGGCTGCATGTCGCAGCCTATGAAAGCCCCGCAGTCGAGGGATTTCGGCTGCGAGAAGCGGCAAATTTCGAGGCGGCCGCGCGTGCTCAAGGTTTCATTGGCCGCTCCGGCTATGCCGGCGAGCCTGGCACTGCCTGTTGGGGCGAGCAGGTCTTTCCGCGTTTCATAGAGTGCAGCGGCTTTCAGACGGCGCCATCGTCGCTATCGCTGTGGGCCGATATCGAATCGCTGATGGCATTCACCTATAGCGGCGTGCATGCCGACGCCCTGAAACATGGGCGGCACTGGAATGTCAGGCAGAGCTGGCCGCCGCTTGTCCTTTGGTGGGTGGAAGCTGGAGCCGTTCCACGGTGGCAGGATGGGGTCGAGCGCCTTGAACACCTTCATGATCATGGCGCAAGCCCGAGGGCGTTCTCATTCAAGCAGCCCTATCGATCCGATGGTCAGCCACTTGAGATCGATCGTTCTCGTATCAAGGAGATCGTTACGCTCAACGCTGCCACGCAGGGCGAGTTATTGGCACATGTGCTGACACTGAAGATCTGAGGCAGACGCCCGATCAGCTCAGGTTCGCCCGCTTGGCCAACAGCATATAGTTGACATCCATGTCCTTCGAGAGATTCCAGCGGTCCTGCAGCGGTGAATAGAAGACGCCGGTGCGGGCGGTGATCTCGAGGCCACTTGCGGCAAGCGGCTTTTCGATCTCCTCCGGACGCACGAGCTTTTCATATTGATGGGTGCCGCGCGGCAACCAGCGCAGCACGTTTTCGGCGGCGAAGATGGCAAGGGCCGCTGCCTTCATGGTGCGGTTGATGGTCGCAACGAACATCAAGCCGCCGGGTCGCACCATTTTTGCGCAGGTCGACAGGAAGAATTCGACGTCGGCGACATGCTCGACCACTTCCATGTTCAGCACGATATCGAAGGTTTCGCCGGCCTCGGCTAATTGTTCGGCGGTGACGGCGCGATAATCGACCGGAACGCCGGAGGCTTTCGCGTGCGTCGAGGCGATGCCGATGTTCTTTTCGGAAGGGTCGGCGCCGATGACGGTGGCGCCCATGCGCGCTACCGGCTCGGACAGCAGGCCGCCGCCGCAGCCGATGTCGAGCACGCGCAAGCCCTCAAGCGGTCGGCTGCTCTTCGGATCGCGGTCGAAATTCTCGCAGGCGCGGTCGCGGATATAGGCGAGGCGCACCGGATTGAACTTGTGAAGCGGTTTGAACTTGCCGGTCGGGCTCCACCACTCGGCCGCCATGGCGGAGAAACGGTCCACTTCGCTCTGGTCGATCGTGCTCTTTGCCGTTTCGCTCATGGCTCACTCCATCATTTGGGTCGTTCCGCGGTTCGGACGACTGCAAGCAATAATTCTACCCGAAGGGTGAAGTCGGACGATCGATGCACGATGTCAAGGGCCTGTGGCCACCGATCGGCTGTGGGGCATCTCGATCGCAAGATGCGAATTGCGATGCGGAGGTTGACATGGAGGTATCTTATGGCCGATCAATCGCCGGGCTGTGAAATGACTTTCGGAACCGGGATCGATTGCGATCGACTGGCCTGTAGAGGAGCTCCTCATGAGACCATTCCGTCTCGCGACGATCGTCGCCATGGGCTGGCTTGCGGCTAGCCATGCAAATGCCGGGGACGGCAAGGGGTTCCGCCTGACGATCGATGGAGTCAGCGTCGGCATCAATCCCGGCGATACGCTTGAAGTCACCATGAAGGATGGCCGCAAGGTCCCGGTGGAGCTGCAGCGCAGCGAGACGGTGACCTTCACCGGCGGCAAATTCTCCTTCGATCATGACGGCAAGTTCACGGTCGCAAAGACGGATCTCGGCGACGGCGTGCAGCAATATGCGCTGATGACGCCGATCGGCACAGGCATCATCGTGCAGGTCTATAAAGGTCTCAACCCTTCCAGCTATACCGATGTCGTACTCCAGCAGATGGTGCAGGAGAGCATCAATGGCGGCGCGAAAATCAGCAAGCGAGCGACCCAGCGCACATTGCCGAGCGGCACCGTGCTGAAGGGCGTAAAGGCCGAGACGACCACGGACGACGACGTCATGGAGTATGAGATCGTCGCGACCGGCCGGCCGGAAGGCGGCGTGCTTGTCGCCACCTTCCTCAACAAAGAAAATATCCCCAAGGAAGGGGGCATTCTCGACAAGCTCTGGTCGACCTTAAAAGTGGATTTTTAGGGTAAGCTTTTCATCGCCTCTGGCGTCCGATGCTATTGCGCCTGCCCGACAAACTCGCTAAGAGACGGCCCCATTGAGATCACGCTTTTCCGGCTACCGAACCGGGAGGGCGATTTTGCATGTCGGGCTTTCCGCATTCGGCCGCCCGGCGCAGGGTACTGGTAGAGGCACATGGCACGCATCGTGATGAAATTCGGCGGGACCTCCGTCGCGGATCTGGACCGTATCAAGAACGTCGCACGCCATGTGAAACGCGAGGTCGATGCCGGTCACGAAGTGGCAGTCGTCGTTTCCGCCATGTCCGGCAAGACCAACGAGCTTGTTGGATGGGTCCAGAACATGCCCAAGGTCGCCGGCGCCAATCATTCGATCTATGATGCGCGTGAATATGATGCCGTCGTGGCTTCGGGCGAGCAGGTCACGTCTGGCCTTCTGGCGATTGCGCTGCAGGCGATGGGCATCAACGCCCGCTCCTGGCAGGGCTGGCAGATCCCGATCCGCACCGACAACGCCCATGGGGCCGCCCGTATTCTCGAGATCGAGGGCGAGGACATCATCCGCCGCATGGGTGAGGGCCAGGTTGCTGTCGTCGCCGGCTTCCAGGGGCTCGGCCCCGACAACCGCCTCTCGACGCTCGGCCGCGGCGGCTCCGACACGTCAGCCGTTGCGATCGCCGCCGCCGTCAAGGCCGACCGCTGTGATATCTATACTGATGTCGATGGCGTTTACACGACCGATCCGCGCATTGAGCCGAAGGCGCGCCGCCTCAAGAAGATCGCCTTCGAGGAAATGCTCGAAATGGCGTCTCTCGGCGCGAAGGTGCTGCAGGTGCGCTCGGTCGAGCTTGCCATGGTGTTCAAGGTCCGCACTTTCGTGCGCTCTTCTTTCGAGGATCCCGATGCTCCGGGCATGGGCGATCTGCTTAATCCGCCCGGAACGCTGATTTGTGACGAGGAAGAAATCGTGGAACAGGAAGTAGTCACCGGCATTGCCTATGCCAAGGATGAGGCTCAGATCTCGCTGCGTCGTCTTGCCGACCGGCCGGGTGTTTCCGCCGCGATCTTCGGGCCGCTGGCCGAAAACCACATCAACGTCGACATGATCGTCCAGAACATTTCCGAAGACGGCTCCAAGACCGATATGACCTTCACGGTCCCCTCGGGGGACGTCGAGAAGGCGCTGCGCGTTCTCGGCGAAAACAAGGAAAAGATCGGCTACGACGTTGTCCAGAGCGAATCAGGTCTGGTCAAGGTTTCGGTCATCGGTATCGGCATGCGCTCGCATGCGGGCGTGGCTGCGACCGCTTTCAGGGCACTTGCCGAAAAAGGCATCAACATCAAGGCTATTACGACGTCAGAAATCAAGATTTCCATCCTGATCGACGGTCCTTATGCAGAACTCGCAGTCAGGACTTTGCATTCCTGCTACGGTCTGGATAAGAGTTGAGTCACGACTGCTGACGACGGACCGTGACGGAGGCGAGTTTCGGCCGGCCCTGACGTGGGCAAGACGGGCATGACATCTTGATTCGGGAGCTAGTGGCGCAATGAGAGACCTATCCGGCGGTCCACGCGTTCTGCTCAAGCGGCTACGCGAATTGATGGCGGAGCCGCTGGAGCCGCAGGAGCGCCTTGACCGGATCGTCCGCCAGATTGCCAGCAACATGGTTGCCGAGGTTTGCTCGGTCTATGTGCTGCGCGCCGACGGTGTCCTTGAACTTTATGCCACCGAGGGCCTGAATAAAGAGGCCGTCCACCTTTCGCAATTGAAGATGGGGCAAGGCCTCGTCGGTACGATTGCGGCTTCCGCTCAGCCTCTCAATCTTTCGGACGCGCAATCGCATCCCGCCTATCGCTACCTGCCGGAAACCGGCGAAGAGATTTATCATTCCTTCCTGGGCGTGCCGATCCTGCGCACCGGGCGGTCGCTCGGCGTTCTCGTCGTTCAGAACAAGGCGAGCCGCAATTATCGCGAGGAAGAGCTGGAGGCGCTCGAAACGACGGCCATGGTGCTGGCCGAGATGATCGCGACCGGCGAGCTGAAGAAGATCACCAAGCCCGGCCTGGAACTCGATCTTACCCGCTCCGTCACCATCGATGGCGACAGCTACAATGAAGGCATCGGCCTCGGCTATGTCGTGCTGCACGAGCCGCGCATCGTCGTCACCAACCTGCTGAACGAGGATGCCGACAAGGAAATCGGCCGTCTCGCCGAGGCACTCGGTTCGCTGCGTA
Source organism: Martinezella sp. CNPSo 3732 (assembly GCF_057784515.1). Lineage (NCBI taxonomy): Bacteria > Pseudomonadati > Pseudomonadota > Alphaproteobacteria > Hyphomicrobiales > Rhizobiaceae > Martinezella > Martinezella sp. CNPSo 3732. The sequence goes on along the minus strand of NZ_JBXSOO010000027.1, from coordinate 10,007 downwards.
TTTCGATCGACGACATGCTGTCGCGCCGCGACGTGTCCATGGAAGGTGAGCATCGCGAGGTGCTTGAGACCTATCGCATGTTCGCGCACGACCAGGGCTGGGTACGCAAGCTGGAGGAAGCTGTCCGCAACGGCCTGACCGCCGAAGCTGCCGTCGAAAAGGTGCAGAGTGACACAAAGGCGCGCATGATGCGCCTGACCGATCCCTATCTGCGCGAACGCATGCACGATTTCGAAGATCTGGCGAACCGGCTGCTTCGGCAGCTCATCGGCCATTCGGGCCGCACCAGCGCCGAAGGCTTCCCCAACGATGCGGTCATCTTCGCACGCGCCATGGGTGCGGCAGAGCTTCTCGATTATCCGCGCGCCAATATCCGCGGTCTTGTGCTGGAAGAGGGCGCGGTCACGAGTCATGTCGTCATCGTGGCGCGTGCCATGGGCATTCCGGTCGTTGGACAGGCGGTAGGCGTTGTCGCGCTGGCGGAAAACGGCGATCCGGTCATCATCGATGGCGATGGCGGTCATGTGCATCTGCGGCCGATGGCCGATCATCAACGCTCCTATGAGGAAAAGGTGCGGTTCCGCGCCCGTCGGCAGGAGCAGTTCCGTGCGCTGCGTTCCGTCGAGCCGGTGACCAAGGACGGGCAGCGCATTTCTCTGCTGATGAATGCCGGTCTCTTGGTCGACCTGCCGCAGCTTTCCGAATCAGGCGCGGAGGGTATCGGCCTGTTCCGCACCGAGCTGCAGTTCATGATCGCTTCGACCATGCCGAAGGCGGATGAGCAGGAAGCCTTCTATCGCAATGTCATGAAGCAGGCCGGCGGGCGCGTCGTCACCTTCCGCACGCTCGACATCGGCGGCGACAAGGTCGTTCCTTATTTCCGCGCGCATGAGGAAGAAAATCCCGCGCTCGGCTGGCGCGCCATCCGCCTCTCGCTCGATCGTCCCGGCCTGTTGCGCACACAGCTGAGGGCCATGCTGAAAGCTGCAGCCGACAACGAATTGAAGATGATGGTGCCGATGGTTACGGAAGTCTCCGAGATCAGAGCGGTGCGCGAACTCCTGCAGAAGGAAGTGCAGCACCTCTCGCGCTTCGGGCATGGCCTGCCGCGCAAGCTGCAGTTCGGCGCCATGCTTGAGGTGCCAGCGCTCTTGTGGCAGCTGGATGAGCTGATGGCGGAAGTCGATTTCGTCTCCGTGGGCTCCAACGACCTGTTCCAGTTCTCGATGGCTGTCGATCGCGGCAATGCCCGCGTTTCGGATCGCTTCGATCCGCTCGAGCGGCCGTTCCTGCGCATCCTGCGCGATATTGTGCGCGCTGGCGAACGCAACAAGACGCCGGTGACGCTTTGCGGCGAACTGGCGGGCAAGACGATTTCGGCCATGGCCCTGCTCGGCATCGGTTTCCGCTCGGTTTCGATGTCGCCGGCCTCGATCGGGCCGGTCAAGGCAATGCTGCTTGGACTTGATCTCAAAGCTCTGTCCGAGGTCATGGAGGCCGCACTTGATGACAAGCAGCCGACGAGTTCCATGCGGGATATCCTTGTACGCTTTGCCGAGAGCCACAATATTCCGCTTTAGCGCGTGATCCTGAAAAACACGAAGCGGTTTGCAGGCAGTATCATGCGCATCACGACATCAAAGCAGAGATAATAAGAAGAATTGGAGTAGAGGGTGGCGAAGCTCCCTGTTGAAAAAATGCGCGAATTGGAACGCCGCTTCGGCGAGATCGAGGCGCGCATGTCCGCCGGTCCGGCCGCGGATGTCTATGTGAAGCTTGCTTCCGAATATTCCGAACTGCAGCCGGTCGTCATCAAGATCCGCGACTATGAGCGCGCCCTTGCCGAGGCTGCCGATCTCGAAACTATGCTCTCCGACAAGTCGGTCGATCGCGAGATGCGCGATCTTGCCGAGATGGAACTGCCTGAGGTCAAGGAGCGCATCGAGACGCTGGAAAAGGACATCCAGATCGAGCTTCTGCCGAAGGATGCCGCCGACGAGAAGAGCGCGATCCTGGAAATCCGCGCCGGCACCGGCGGTTCCGAGGCAGCCCTTTTCGCTGGCGATCTCTTCCGTATGTATGAACGTTTCGCGGCCGCCAATGGCTGGAAGGTGGAGGTTCTCTCCGCCAGCGACGGCGAAGCGGGCGGCTTTAAGGAAATCATTGCCACCATCAGCGGCAAGGGCGTGTTTTCCCGGTTGAAGTTCGAATCCGGCGTCCATCGCGTACAGCGCGTGCCGGAAACCGAAGCCAGTGGCCGTATCCACACCTCGGCGGCGACCGTCGCCGTGTTGCCGGAAGCCGAAGAAATCGATATCGAGATTCGACCCGAGGATATCCGCATCGACACCATGCGCTCTTCGGGTGCCGGCGGCCAGCACGTCAATACGACCGACTCTGCGGTGCGTATCACGCATCTTCCCTCCGGCATCGTCGTCACGAGCTCGGAAAAGTCGCAGCATCAGAACCGCGCCAAGGCCATGCAGGTGCTGCGTTCGCGCCTCTTTGACATGGAGCGTCAGCGCGCCGATAGCGAGCGTTCCGCCGACCGCAAGAGCCAGGTCGGCTCCGGCGACCGCTCCGAACGCATCCGCACCTATAATTTCCCGCAGGGGCGCGTCACCGATCACCGCATTAACCTGACACTCTACAAGCTCGATCGGATGATGGTGGGCGAGATCGACGAGGTGGTCGACGCACTGCTGGCGGATTACCAGGCGAGCCAGCTCGCCCAGCTCGGCGAACAGGCATGAGCGGCGGGCAGGGGCCAACCATATCCGGGCTCCTGCAGGAGGTGCGCGTGCGTTTTGCCGAGGCCGATCTCGATGATCCCGCCACGGAAGCACGCATTCTTGTCGGCGGTCTTCTGCATCTTTCCGCGACTGGGCTCGTGACGCACGGTTCCGAGTCCGTGTCTGAGGATGATACGGTGATGGTACGCGCGGCGATCGCTCGCCGGCTCAAGCACGAGCCGGTCTATCGCATTCTCGGCGAGCGGGAATTCTATGGCCTGTCGCTGCGGCTTTCGGCTGCGACGCTCGAACCGCGGCCCGATACGGAAATTCTCGTCGATACGATGCTGCCGCATGTCAGGCGTCTTGAATCCCAGATCGGCAATATCCATATACTTGACATCGGAACGGGTACTGGGGCCATTTGTCTGGCTCTGCTTCATGAATGCCCCAAAGCGACGGGTGTGGGTTCCGACATTTCCAGCGAAGCGCTGGAAACCGCTCGCGGGAACGCGGAGCGAAATGGCTTGGCGGCGCGGTTCAGAACTGCGCAGGGAAGCTGGTTTGAAGCCATCCACGAACGTTTTCATGTGATTGTCTCAAATCCGCCCTATATTGCGTCTAGTGTCATTTCCACTCTCGCTCCAGAAGTAAAGGATTTCGATCCTCCCACAGCCCTTGATGGGGGCTTTGACGGGCTGGATGCATACAGGGCGATCGCAAAGGATGCGGCTCGATTTCTATATCAGAATGGTATGATTGGTGTGGAGATCGGCTACGATCAGCGTGAAACGGTGACTTCGATTTTTGAAGGAGCAGGATTTTCCCTTGTCGAGGCGGCTCGTGACTACGGCCAGAACGACCGGGTTCTTGTGTTTGAATTTCAACATTAACGCGACGTTTTGCAGCGGATTTGTGGGACCCTGTTGTTATCGCAAAGAAAAAGCTTGGATTTCCTGAGGAAGCAATATAGGTTGCGCTCACGCGTTGGGCGGCTGGGAATGAGCGAGACGATTCGCTTATCTTGGACAGCCTCGGGGATCCGCTCTTTGGTAAGAGTGTCAAAGGTTGAAGATAACCCAATGCGTGATCAGTTTAATCTGACGTAGTCGAGCGGCAGACCGGCGCTAAAGCGCAGTTTGCTTGCGGCACGCAGGCCCTGGTTCGGGAATGTCCGAACCGCGGCAGCAGGTGTCGTGTATGATTTTTATCCCAACGAAGAGAATTCAGGTGAAGGATCTATGAGGCCAGGACAGCAGAACAAGCGCGGTCGGGGGCGTGGTAATAACAACAACGGCGGCGGCGGCGGAAATAACAACAACAATTTCAACCGCAAGGGCTCGAACCCGCTGACCAGGACTTACGACAGCTCCGGTCCCGATGTGAAAATCCGCGGAACCGCACAGCACATCGCCGAGAAGTACGCGGCCTTGGCTCGCGATGCTCAAAGCTCCGGCGACCGCGTTATGGCGGAAAACTACCTGCAGCATGCCGAGCACTACAATCGGATCATTGCCAGCGCGCAGGCGCAGATGCAGGAGCGCTACCAGCGCGACGATCATCACAACTACAATGACCGCGATAATGCCGAGCGCGACATCGACGATATGGATGCGCAGGAGATCGACGATCAACCGCAGATGGCTCAGCCTCACGTTCGCCAGCAGCAGGCTGCTCCAGCCGCTGTTGCGGCGCCTGCTCGCGAGCCCGAAACCATCAACGGTACGGGTCCGCAACCGGTAATCGAAGGCATCCCGGCCGAAGTGGCGATCGAAGAGGAAACCCCGGCAGTGGCCGCAACCGAGCGTCAGCCGCGTCGCCGTAGTGCAGGCGGCAATCGCCCGCGCCGCCAGCCGCGCCGCAGCGCTGCATCGGGCGAAGGCGAAGATCAGGGCGAAGCCGCCTCGGGCGACACTCCTGCTCTGGCGGATGTTGCCTCGGAATAAGGCCCGTGCGCTTTCGGGCGCGGACGGTAGAAATTGAAACGGCAACGGCAGCGCGAGATGCGCTGCCGTTGCCGTTTTGCTATGGGCGTATGAAAAGGACGAAGTGATCATCAGGTAGCGAGAGGGAACGAGTCGCTATCGTCGAACTGTCGAAGCCAAGGTTCAGCTGGGTGAACTGGCTAATAAGCCACGCGCCTTTTTCGCGTTTTGCACCCTTTAAACTCTTCAAATACCCTCCCATATTCTCTCCAGTTGTCTTGCCGCAAATCTCAATGGCGGAAAGGCGGGGCCTGCCTCTAGAGGGGGCTCAATCTCAATCATCGGTCTGTGCCGGATCCGGGCAGAGCGATTCATGGAGGTCTCATATGAATATTGAAAAATACTCCGAGCGGGTACGCGGTTTCCTGCAATCCGCCCAAACTAATGCGCTTGCACAGGGTAATCAGCAGTTCACGCCCGAGCACGTTCTCAAGGTTCTCTTGGACGACGACCAGGGCATGGCTGCCTCGTTGATCGAACGGGCCGGCGGTGATGCCAAGGCTGCCCGCATTGCCAATGATGCCGCGCTTGCCAAGCTGCCGAAGGTTTCCGGTGGCGACGGCCAGGTCTATCTCTCACAGCCGCTCGCCAAGGTCTTCGCCACTGCCGAAGATGCCGCGAAGAAGTCGGGTGACAGTTTCGTCACCGTTGAGCGTCTTTTGCAGGCACTGGCGATCGAACCTACGGCTTCAACCTCGGCGACGCTGAAAAATGCAGGCGTAACGCCTGTTGCCCTCAATCAGGTCATCAACGATATCCGTAAGGGGCGCACGGCTGACTCCGCCAATGCGGAGCAGGGCTTCGATTCCCTGAAGAAATATGCACGCGACCTCACCGCCGAGGCCCGCGAAGCCAAGCTCGACCCGGTTATCGGCCGTGACGACGAAATTCGCCGCACGATCCAGGTCCTTTCCCGCCGCACGAAGAACAATCCCGTGCTGATCGGCGAGCCCGGCGTCGGCAAGACGGCGATCGTTGAAGGCCTGGCGTTGCGTATTGTCAATGGCGACGTGCCGGAATCCTTGAAGGACAAGAAGCTTATGGCGCTCGACATGGGCGCGCTGATAGCCGGTGCGAAGTTCCGCGGTGAATTTGAAGAGCGGCTGAAGGCTGTGCTCAACGAAGTGCAGTCGGAAAACGGTGAGATCATCCTGTTCATCGACGAGATGCACACGCTGGTCGGTGCCGGCAAGGCGGATGGCGCGATGGATGCGTCCAACCTCCTGAAACCCGCCCTTGCGCGTGGCGAACTTCACTGCGTCGGCGCGACCACGCTCGATGAATATCGCAAGCATGTCGAGAAGGATCCGGCCCTTGCCCGCCGCTTCCAGCCCGTCATGGTCGAGGAACCGACGGTCGAAGACACGATCTCGATCCTGCGCGGCTTGAAGGAAAAATACGAACAGCATCACAAGGTGCGCATCGCCGATGCCGCGCTGGTGGCTGCTGCCACCCTGTCGAACCGCTACATCACCGACCGCTTTCTGCCGGACAAGGCCATTGACCTGATGGACGAAGCTGCAGCGCGTCTGCGTATGCAGGTGGATTCGAAGCCGGAAGAGCTCGACGAACTCGATCGTCGCATCATCCAGCTGAAGATCGAGCGCGAGGCGCTGAAGAAGGAAACCGACCAGTCTTCCGCCGACCGGCTGAAGAGGCTGGAAACGGATCTTGCTTCGCTGGAAGAGGAAGCCGATGCGCTGACCGCGCGCTGGCAGGCCGAAAAGCAGAAGCTCGGTCTTGCCGCCGATCTGAAGAAGCAGCTCGACGACGCCCGCAACGAACTCGCCATCGCCCAGCGCAAGGGGGAATTCCAGCGTGCCGGCGAGCTCGCCTATGGCGTGATCCCCAATCTTGAGAAGGAACTTCACACCGCGGAAGAGCAGGATAGTGCCCGCGATTCCATGGTGCAGGAAGTCGTCACTGCCGACAACATCGCCCAGGTGGTTTCCCGCTGGACCGGGATTCCCGTGGACAAGATGCTGGAAGGTGAGCGCGACAAGCTGCTTCGGATGGAAGACGAACTGGCGAAGTGGGTCGTCGGCCAGGGCGACGCCGTTCAGGCCGTTTCCCGTGCCGTCCGCCGCTCGCGGGCCGGCCTGCAGGATCCGAACCGGCCGATCGGCTCGTTCATCTTCCTTGGCCCGACCGGCGTCGGCAAGACGGAGTTGACGAAGGCGCTTGCCCGCTTCCTCTTCGACGATGACACCGCGATGGTGCGTATCGACATGTCCGAGTACATGGAAAAGCATTCCGTGGCTCGGTTGATCGGTGCTCCTCCGGGCTATGTCGGCTATGAGGAAGGCGGGGCACTCACCGAAGCCGTCCGTCGCCGACCCTATCAGGTCGTGCTGTTCGACGAGATCGAGAAGGCGCATCCAGATGTCTTCAATATCCTGCTCCAGGTTCTGGATGACGGGCGTTTGACGGACGGACAGGGCCGCACGGTCGACTTCCGCAACACGATGATCATCATGACCTCCAATCTGGGTGCCGAATATCTGACCCAGCTGAAGGATGGCGATGACAGCGATCTGGTGCGCGAGCAGGTGATGGACGTTGTCCGGTCGCATTTCCGGCCGGAATTCCTGAACCGTATCGACGAGATCATCCTGTTCCACCGCCTGAAGCGTGATGAGATGGGCGCGATCGTCGATATCCAGCTGGAACGACTGCTGAAGCTGCTGTCGGAGCGCAAGATCACGCTCGAACTCGATGACGATGCCCGCAACTGGCTCGCCAACAAGGGTTACGATCCGGTCTATGGTGCACGGCCGCTGAAGCGGGTGATCCAGAAATACGTCCAGGATCCGCTCGCCGAACAGATCCTTTCGGGTCAAATTCCGGATGGTTCGCTCGTCAAGGTCACCAGCGGTTCGGACCGGCTGTTGTTCCGTGCGCGCCAGGCGGTAAACGAAGCGGCCTAAGCTGCGGCGATTGAATAAATGCGGATGGCGGTCCTCGGGCCGCCATTTTGCTATCGGCCGCAGCGCAGCCCCAGCATGAAGTGGCCGAGCGGCTGCAGCTATTTGCTGGCGATCTGCTTCGTCTTCTCGTCGGTCAGCAGTGTATCGATGCGCTTACGCTCTTCCTGGAATTTGGCAAGCGGATCGCCTTCAAGCGATTTGCCGCCGGGAAGGCGGATGCGCAACGGGTCGACCTTCGTACCGTTGACGATCAGCTCATAGTGCAGGTGGGGGCCCGTCGCGAGACCAGTCGAGCCGATGAAGCCGATCACCTGTCCCTGCACCACCTTTGCGCCGGGGACCACGCCCTTGGCGATGGCACTCTGGTGATTGTAGGAGGAGACGTAGCCGTTCGCATGCCGGATCAAGGTCTGATTGCCAAAGCCGCCGGAATCCCAGCCGGCCTTTTCGACAATGCCGTTGCCGGCAGCGATGATCGGCGTACCGCGCGGTGCGGACCAGTCTACACCGGTATGCATGCGGGCAAAGCCGAGGATGGGGTGGCGGCGCATGCCGAAGCCGGATTTGAAGACACCGGTGGGAACGGGATTGCGCAGCAGGAACTGCCGGATGCTCTTGCCGTTTTCGTCGAAGTAATCGATCGAGTGATCCGTCGGATCCTCGAAGCGGTAGAAGCGGGTCACGTTATCGCCGAACCGGGCGTTGACGTAGAGCAGTTCGGAATCGGCCGTCGCCTGTCCCTTGTCGTCTGTGACCGAGAAGAAGGCTTCCAGTGAATCCGTCGGCTTCAATTGTGCCTGGAAATCGACGTTGCTCGCAAGCAGCTTGACGATCTGCGCCACCATCTCCTTGGTCATGCCGTAGGAAAGGGCGGCGCGATAGATGCCGTCATAGACACTCGGCAGGTCGCGGCCGGCCGCCAGGGCGGGCGTGTCGTTGTCGAAAGCCGTCGAGATGGCATCGAGCATCGGCGGTGCGTTGCCGGCAACGAAGTCGCCTCGGTCGTTCTGCGCGACTGTCAGCAGGTGTTTCGTGCCGCGATAGATGCTGGCGCGGATGATTTTTGCCTGCTCGCCCTTCTGCAGAATGCCGATGCGCAGCACGTCGCCGGCGGAGACGTCGGCCGAACCGAAGAGCGGCTGGATCTTGGCTGCGACATCGTCCGCGTCGGCCTTGAGGTAACCGGATCCGGTCAGCGCTGTGGCAATCGACATGTTTTCGCGGACGGGAATGATGTCGTCGGCAAATTCTTCCGTCTGCGCGGTCACGGCTTCTGGGGCGGAAACGGACATGTTCTCTTCCACGATGCGGGCAGCAAGGCCCGCCGTCAGGTCGACATCGGAATCATCATTGGCGAAACGGCGCGGGTCGACATAATAGAGCGCGGAAAGCTGGGTGTTCCCGTCGGCCAGCACCGAGCCGTTGGAACGGACATTCTCCTCGACCTCATCGAGCGACATGGAGCCGGCGAGCTGGAAGGGAATATCCTTGGTGGGAAAGGCAATCGTTTTCAGGCTGACTTCGGATTCGACGTCCGATCCGTAGATGGCTCCGGTCTTGTTGGCCGGCTGCGGTATGTTGTCGTCCGTCGAAAAGATTGCCAAAGGATCGAAGGGCGGGTAGCTCTCGCTGGCGATGCGGTTGGTGGCGAGGGCAATCTTCACATGGGCGAAAGGCTGGCGGCGCACCACCTCCTTGTCGCCATCGCGCACAACGGTCGACACTTCCAGAATATTGCGGTCGGAAGGTTTTGAGGCGATTGCCGTGGAAATCAGCCGGCCACCGCGTGTGACCTGATCATCGGCAGCATTATGACTATCGACCGTCGCATAGGCTTCCGCAGGGATGGCGAGTTGCTGCCGGCCGTCGAGCGCGGCAAACAATGCCACCCCCATCAGGATGCTTGACGTGACGCCGGTCAGAAAGGTGCCGGAAAGCCAACGGAGAGAAACCTCGCGCCGATCCGGTGCCCGCCGGCCATCCGCCAGGATTGGCGGCTCGTTGCCGAGCGATCGGAGCATCATCTTGTCCGTCATCATGCCGATCGTGATCCGCTTCCTTCATGCGAGCCCGCAGGCTGGGGGCGAAGATGTGCATATTTATGACAGGAGTGTCAAATCAACCAGCCGCTTTTTGAGCCATTCCGTGCGCTGTTTCCCATAAATGCCAAGCGTCATGGGACGGAGATCTGATGTCGAGATGCAGCTCTTGGGCCGGCTCCGCCATTTTGCTGCCCCGCCTCACTTGATCTGATGGATATCTACCGGTGTTTTGGGGTATTTTTACGAAGCTCACAGGGGTATTCATAAAACTCACATAAGAATCAATCAGTTATGTGTTTTTTGATTTTTTTCAAAATAGGC
>NZ_JBXSOO010000026.1:0-90650 GCF_057784515.1 Martinezella sp. CNPSo 3732 | reverse complement strand
GGCCGGCTCGGGCTGGGGTATCTCCGCCACCAGCCAGCATAAGGATGCCGCCTTCAAGGCGCTGCAGGTGCTGACAGGCCCCAAGGCCGCGGAAATCCTCGGCGCGGCCGGACGCGCATTGCCCGCCCGGCTTGCACAACAAACCGCCTGGTATGACGGCGCGGCCAAGAATGTCAGCGGTACCCGCGATACGCTGCAATATATATTTGCCCACACCACACCATTCCGCATCAACGAGAAATGGAACCAGTTCGAGAATCTGGTGATGCAGTACGTGCCGCTTGCACTGACGGGAGACTCGAAACCCGACGGCGTATTAAGCGACATTCAAAGCCAGCTACCATAGACCGGGCGTCTCGTCGGCCTGCGGCCGGGCTCATCGGCTCGACCGCAGCGCCATCGCCGGAAAGGAGAGGCCCATGATGCTGGGCAAGCACACCGACATGATCGCAAGACCAAGGCCACGCTCGCGCAAATGGTTCAGAGGCGAGGGATGGACGGCCCTGTTCTTCCTGCTGCCGGGCCTGATTGGCATCGTCCTGTTTCTCGTCTTGCCGATCCTGGCGTCGATCGCGCTCAGCTTCACCAATTGGCAGCTGCTCGGTACGCCGCGTTTCGTCGGCATTTCCAACTATGTGCGCCTGTTTACGACCGACCCGCAATTCTGGACGGTCTTGCGCAACACCCTCTTCTTCACCGTCGAATATCTTGTACTGAACATCATCATCTCGTTGGGGTTGGCAACTTGGATTTCGAGCCTGAAGATCGGGCAACGCTGGTTCCGCGTGATCTTCTTTCTCCCGACCTTCACCCCGCTGATTGCGGTCGCCATGGTCTGGATGCTGATCTTTACGAGCGGCGGGCTTTTCGACAGCCTGATGGCCTCGTTGTCGCTGCCATTGTCGGGCGTGCTGAACGATCGCACGCTTGCCATGCAGGCGGTCGTCCTCACCTCGATCTGGGCCGGCGTCGGCTACAATACCGTTCTCTTCAACGCCGCGCTCGACATGGTGCCGGCAAGCTACCTCGAAGCAGCCCGCATCGATGGCGCAACGGCCTGGGACCGCTTCTGGAAAATCCGGCTGCCGCTGATTTCGCCGACGCTGTTCTTCGGCACCGTCATGACGGCGATCACCTCGCTGCAGGTCTTCGACCAGATTTTCGTCATGACCAAGGGCGGGCCGGGATCATCGACCGCGACGCTCGGCTATGCCATCTACCAACGGGGTTTTCAGAACTTCCAGATGGGCTACGCCTCGGCCATCGCCTGGGTGATGTTCGCGCTGATCATGGCGCTGACGGCCCTGCAATTCTGGTTCCAGCGCAAATGGGTGCATTATGACGCTTAAATCCGAAGCTAAAGAGCGCCGGAAGCTGGTGCTCGATGTCGTCAATCACCTGGCAATCACGCTCGTCGCCATCGCCTTTCTCTTTCCCTTCTTCTGGATGGTCTCGAATGCAGTGCGCTCAAATGCCGAGGTGACGGCGATACCTCCGCGCATCCTGCCCGAAGTCTTCGAATGGGGTAACTTTGCCGCCGCCTGGACCCGCCTGCCTTTTGGCCGTTTCTTCCTCAACAGCGCCATCATCGCGATCTGCGTGACAGCGATTACTGTCGTCGTCTCGTGCCTTTCCGGCTATGCCTTCGCGCGGCTGAAATTCAGGGCGCGCGAAACGCTGCTGCTCGGTTATATCGGCACGCTGATGGTGCCACCGCTGATGCTCATCATTCCGCTGTTTCTGATCGTCAACAAGCTCGGTCTGGTCAACACCTTCCCCGGCGTGATCCTGCCGATCTCCTTCGGCACCTTCGGCGCATTCCTGATGCGGCAGTTCTTCCTCTCCATTCCCATGGAACTCGAGGAAGCCGCCAGGATCGACGGCGCTTCCCGCCTGCGCATCCTCGTCAGCATCATCGTGCCGCTGTCGATGCCGGCCATCGGGCTTCTGTCGCTCTTCACCTTCATCGGGCAATGGAACAACTTCCTCTGGCCGCTGATCGTCATGACCGGTGCCGACAATGCTACCCTGCCGGTCGGCCTCACCCTGTTCCAGACGCAGCAAGGTACGCAGTGGAACTATCTGATGGCGGGTGCCACGCTTTCCATGCTTCCAGGAGTCTTCCTCGCGATCATCCTGCAGAAGCTCATCTACAGTAGCATCGCCCTCAATGCGGGCATGGGCGGGCGCTGAAGCGCCGGCCTAGATTTTCGGGAGAGAAATCCATGGCGAAACTGACCATTCGCAACGCCATCAAACGCTACGGCGCGCTTGAAGTGCTGCACGGCGTCTCCGTCGCCGCACAGGATGGAGAATTCGTGGTGCTTGTCGGACCCTCGGGCTGCGGCAAATCCACCCTGCTGCGGATGATCGCCGGGCTGGAAGGCATCAGCGACGGCGAGATCGAAATCGGTGACCGCATCGTCAACGATCTCGAACCCAATGAGCGGGATATCGCCATGGTGTTCCAGTCCTATGCGCTCTATCCGCACATGACCGTGCGCGACAACATGGCCTTTTCGCTGAAGCTTGCGCGCCGCAGCCGCCAGGAAATCGAGCAAAAGGTGAACGATGCCGCAGCGATCCTCGACCTTGCCGCGCTCCTCGATCGCTATCCCCGACAATTGTCCGGTGGGCAGCGACAGCGCGTGGCAATGGGGCGCGCCATCGTCCGCAATCCAGCGATCTTTCTTTTCGATGAGCCGCTATCCAATCTCGACGCCAAGCTGCGCGTGCAGATGCGCACCGAGATCAAGACGCTGCACCAGCGGCTCGGCACCACCATGGTCTATGTGACGCACGACCAGATGGAGGCCATGACCATGGCCGACCGCATCGTCGTCATGCGCGGCGGCCACATCGAACAGGTCGGCTCGCCGCTTGACATCTACGATGCACCGGCCAACAGCTTCGTCGCCGGCTTTATCGGATCGCCGTCGATGAATTTTATCGATGGCCTTGTCATCGACCGAAACGGGACCTTGGGGCTGCAGGACGCGGAAGATCTGCATTGGCCGCTGCCGGAAAGTGCCCGCCGCCACCTCGGCCGCTCCGTCCAGCTCGGCGTCCGCCCGGAACATATTGCAGTCGATACGGACGGAGTGCAGGCCAAGGTCATCATCATCGAGCCGACGGGCTCGGACACGCATCTGCAATTGCAGGCTGGCGCTCAATCCATCGTCGCAGCCGTCAGGGACCGCCCCTCCGTCTCCCCCGGTCAGCCGATCCAGCTCAGGATCGATCCGGCAAAAGCGCATCTGTTCGATCCAACGAACGGCCTGCGCCTGCATTGACCCCATCTTGCCGCCGAGGGCCGCAAGACCGGTTCATCACGCCCGCAGCGCCGCTGCGGGGCTGGAGCGCAGAGCGCTGAGAGCGGGAACGATGGAGATGACGGACGCAACGGCGGCGAAGCCGCCGACAAGCCAGAGGTCATCGAAGATGAAGCCGACAGGCAGGCGGACGGCGGTGGAAGCGGCAAGCCGCGCCGAAATCGTCAATGCTGCGAGATAACCGAGGACGATGCCGAGCAGGATGCCGGCCGCGAACAGGATGAAGAGCTCGCCCCAGACGAGCGCGACGATCGAGCGGACCGGTGTTCCAAGCGCCCGCAGGGCGCCGATCTGCCGGCGTCGTGAGCCGACATGCATGATCGTGACGAGCACGATCGCGGCAATCACGATCGCCTGCGTGCCGAGCGCGATCGCCAGAAGCAGGCTGCGGGCATCGCCGAGTGTCGCATAGAGCCTAGTCAGCACCTCGGCCGGGAAAATGCCGAGCGTCGTGCCCGTGCGGTATTCCTGCCGCAAGCGATAGGCATCGGCAATCGTCTTCGGCTTGACGAGAACGGCCGGAATGCCAGGCGTCTGCGCGTCGAATTGCTCGTCGAGCGGTGCATCGGCATCGACATGACCATGCTCATGCTCATGGCCTTCTTCGCGGCCGTCGGAATGCTGATGCGGTTCGGCTGCGTCATGCACACTGGCTTCGTCGCCATCATCGTCGTGATGGTCCGCGCCATGCATGCCGTGCAACTGCCAGATGGCACGGATCGGCACCAGGATGGCGCGATCCCAGGCTGTTCCCGTCGGCGCCATGCGGCCGGTGACCTTGTAGGCAATCGCCGTATGAGTTTCGCCACCGGTCTCGGCCGTACCATGCATCGGCTTGACTTCCGCGCCGGTCGACAAGGCGACATCGGAGCCGACCACCGCTTCGCCGAGGCGCGCGAACATCGCGCCCTGCGAGAGCGAGGGCGAGAGGGACGAAATGAGGCCCGTGGTCGTGCCGACGATCGGATGCCCATATGCGGAATCGCCGAAGCCGACCGGTGCCGCCAGTTCGACACGCGGATCACTGGCAAGGCGGGACAGAACGGTACCCTCCATCAGCGGCAACGACGCCGGCTGCAGGAAGACGGCGGAAAGCGCCAGCTGCGTCTCGCTGCCGGCGGCACCCACGAGCAGATCGAATTTTTCCGCAGCGCGCGCGCTGCCGAGCCGGACAGCTCGTTCCTGCAGCGTCACCGTCACGCTCAGCGCGACCGACAAGGCAATCAGCACCACGACGGCCAGCGCACCGCTCCAGAAGCGTCTGAGGTCGGCAAGGATGAAGGTGATCATTGCGCGGCAACCTCTTGGCTGTCTTCCTCGATCCGCCCGTTTACCAGATTGATGCGGCGGCCGAGGCGCTCGGCGAGTGTGGCGTCATGCGTGACGACGACAAGCGTCGTCCCCTCCTCGGCCGAAAGCTGCAGCAGAAGTTCCGCAACCTCATGGCCCGCCTGACGATCGAGGCTGGCGGTCGGCTCGTCAGCGACGATGACGCCGGGGCGCGACAGCAATGCGCGGGCAACGGCAACGCGCTGCATCTCGCCGCGCGACAAGGTTTCGACCTTCTGTTGCGGTCGGGCGATACCGGTGACAGACAGCAGATAAAGCGCACGTTCCCGTTCGTTGGAGGCAAGACGCCGTGTCAGCTTGATCGGCAACACGACATTCTCGAAGGCGGACAAGCCGGGAAACAGATGAAAGTCCTGCATGACGAGGCCGATATTGCGGGCGCGGAACGCATCGCGCCGGCCGGACGACAGGCGCGTGATCTCCGTACCGCTCCAGGATACGCTGCCATTTCCGACATCTTCCAAGCCGGTAATGGCATTGACGAATGTGCTTTTGCCGGAACCCGAGGCCCCGGTGATCGCAAGCCTGCCGCCCGCCTGCAGATGGAAGCGGTCGATGGTGAGAACCGGCGCGGCCAGGCCGGGGAACTGCATTTCAAGACCGGAGATATCGAGCGCAAGCATGTGCTCAAACAGTCCTGAACGATGCGTTGCGGAGACGCAGCTGGCTGATGAAGCCGGTTTCCGGATCGGTCCAGGAGCCGAATTCCAGCACACCCCGCGCCGCGATCGGCGCGTTATACTGAACGAATGTCTGCTTGGAAGAGAGATAGACGACCATGATATTGTCGGGCCAATCGGCATCGGAAGAGCAGAAGGGGCAAAGCGACATCGGGATTTCCGTGAGCACGAAGAAAGCGGCCTCCGCCTTCAATGGCGGCGCCATGAAGCCATTGATGGCAACTTCCTTGCCGCTCAGCTGCTTCACCTTGTCGGAAAATTCGAGCCCGAGTGGGCCGAAGCTCTTATAGAGCTCGCCAAAACCCAGTGTATCTGAGGCATTCGCGCGTGTCACAATGCCCATGACAGGCAAAGCCGCGGCAGCCGCCAAAAAGCCTCGACGATCGATGGTGGCGATCCTGTCCCCGGACATCGCGTACCCCCATGAAAGATGAAGAGACAGGCGGCCTCGAAGCCGCCTGTCCATGGTATACGATCTGTAACAACTTACATCTTTTCGGTGCCGAGCGCGAAGGTATCGGCCAGCACGCGATAGACGTCGCTCTGTTCCAAGTAGCCACGGAAGCCTTCGGCGCCCGGGCCCGCTGCCTGCAGCACGACATCGTCGACGGCGTGGACACCGCTGTCCTCGTCCCGCGGAATATTGCCCTGGACGAAGACGGCACCGGGCACGTCCTTATAGGCTTCGTTGGCGACATATTCCTTCTTTTCGTTTTGAACAGCCGGAACAAAAGGACCATCGAGCTTTGGACGGAAGGTCTCGTAGTGATCAGGGCCGTTATTGGCGGCCATGAACAGGCGACGCGAAACGTCGACGCGATCCGGATAGCCGTCGCCATCCTTGTCTTCGTAGTTCGGGAAGCCGGCAGCGGCATAGGTGCCGACCTTTTCGCGCATTTCGGTACCCGGCTTGTTATCGTCGACGGTGCCGATGATCGAGACGCCATGCGTGTGGTCGCCGGTGACGACAATAAGCGTATCCGGGTTCTTTTCCTGGAATGCGTGGGCAACGGCCACGGCCTTGTCGAACTCGATCGTGTCGACCAGTGCACGATCCCAGTCGAGCGGATGGCTCATCTTATCGATGGAGGCACCTTCAACCACGAGGAAGAAACCGTCCGGGTTCTTGGCGAGCTTGTCGAGCGCGACCTTGGTCATGTCGACCAGACCGGGCTGGTTCGGGAACTTGTCGACGGTGCCCTTCTTGAGGAATTCGCGATCGAGCGCGACATCGAGGTTGCCGGTGTGGAAGAGACCGAGCAGCTTGCCCTGGTTGGAGCCGGCAGCTGCGGCCAGTTCGCTCTTGTCGGTGGCAACGGCATAGCCGGCATCCTTGAAGAGCGCGATATAGTCCTTGTCGTCCTTGCGCTTGGAGCCCGGAACGCTCTTCGCCAGGAAATAGGCCGAGCCGCCGCCGAGCAGGACATCCGGCTTGACGTCGTACATCATGCCGACGATCTCAGCCTTGTCGCCACGCTTGCGCGTATGGGAAACGAGCGCTGCCGGCGTCGCATCTTCGACTTCGGCCGTGGTGACGATCCCGAGCGACTTCTTGCCCGTGCGGCGCAGGGCCTCGCCGATCGTTTCGACCTTCGGGTCGTCTAGGCTTGCCGGCGTGCGGTCGGCATAGACGCCGAGTGCGTTTACCGCCGACTTGTGGCCGGTCATGTAGGCCGACATGGTGTTGGCACTGTCGGTGGCAATCGCCGAGGTCGAGGACGTGCCGATGAAGGCAACCGGCGGGATGTCGTCCATGGCGAGGCGGCCATTGGCCTTGCCTTCGGTCATGCCCTTAGACATGAGGCGGGCGCCGGTGCGATGCGCAACCGAGAGACCGTCGCCGAGCAGGAAGATGATGTTCTTGGCCTTCGGCATGGCCGATGTGCCATAGACATCCCAGTTGACGGACTTCTTCTCGTCGCCGGCCAAAACCTCGACCTTGTACTGGCCGGGCTTTGCGAGCTTGACGCCACGCAGGATCAGGGCGGACCCAAGAACCTTGTCTTCAGTGCCCTTTTCTTCTGCGACGAAATCAGCCGCCTTGCCGAAAACCGCATCGTAGCTTTCGCCGTTGACCGTGACCTTCACGTCTTCCGGCTTCACAACCTTGCTGAATTCCACCTTGAAATCGAACGGAGAGCCGGCGAGTACCGTTGCCCGGTCCAACGGATAGACTGTCGCTGCATGGGCTGCGCCGGACATTACGGTCGCAGACATCATGGCGAGAAGAAGTTTACGCATTTATACCCCCTGCGTTTGGTTGCTTCCCGCCTCCCACTTATAAAAGCCAGATGACAATTATGTAAAAAGGAGTCGACTTTCTGCAACCGGAAATTCTAAAGGGACAAACGCTAGGAAGGCTGATTGTATGCGCGGCATCTAAAGAGATGGCGCGAACGGGGTGGCTGCGCAGTCCCTTTCCGTTTCACTTGGTCCAAAAGCCTCGAAAACCATCGCGTTCAACTACGCAAGACTTGGCGTGGGATTAACCCCGAAAGCTTGTAACTTTCTGAGGAAAAGGCAAAACTCATACAGGCTTCGTGAGGATTTTGAGAGTTTTGCGCAATGGATGAACAGCTCGGCAAATTGGATCTGCGCCTGCTGGAGGAACTTCAGAAAGACGGCAGATTGACGAACAACGAACTCGGCGAGCGCATTGCCCTTTCGCCCTCGCAATGCTCGCGCCGCCGCACCAGACTGGAGGCGGAAGGCTATATTCGCAGCTACCAGGCCAATCTCGACCGGCAGCGACTGGGGCTGGATATGCTCGTTGTCATTTCGGTGACGCTTGCCACCCATAACAGAGACAATGCCCGCCGTTTTTCGCAGCTCATCAACGGACTGCCGGAGGTGCTGGAAGCCTATGCGCTGACAGGTGAAATGGACTATCACCTTAAGGTCGCCACCCGCGGGCTTACCGATCTCTCCCGCTTCGTCAACGACGTGCTGCTGCCGCATGAATCCGTTCAGCACGTGAAGACGGCGATCGTCCTCGATACCCTCAAGACCTTCGAAGGATTTCCAATCGCGCTACCACAAGGCTGACATGGCTTCGGCGTTCGATGGTCGTCGTTGCGCTGCCCTTTCCTATCGAGCGTCAGGGCAATTTTTGAGGGCTTGCTTTCGGCGCATGCAGCCTTTCCAATCACGCCAAAGACTACACCCTTGGCGAGGACAGGCTTCATGACATACGCGGCCGTACAGACACGAAATCTCGAAGAATTTTCCGAGGTCCTGCTAAGGTGTAACCACCTGTACCATCCAAGCAACGACAGTATTGCTTTGCGCAATGTTGTCGAAAGCCGGCGCCAGATCGAGATATTCGACTATAACCTTTCCGCCGATGCCTTCACCCGTGCATTCGGCATGCGAAACTCTCTGAAATGCCTGCAGGCGCTTACCAGCCTCGAAGACGCCGTCCACAGATATAGAAGGGTATGCGATCTCGGCTGCGGCTCCGGCGCCTTCAGCCTTGCCTTTGCCTATCTAGCCCACAATCCCGAGCTGGAGCTTCGGGGGCTGGATTTATCCGAACACCAGCTGTCCCTCGCCAGAGAATTGATGGCTGCCGCGGGGTTGCCCGGCGATTTCCAGTTCGAGCAAAGAAATCTGCCGGCGCAGATCGGTTACCTCCCCGATCTGACAATTTCCTCGTACTGGTTCTGCGAAAATGAGCGCGTGCTCGCCGATCCCCTTCTCTTCGATCTCATGGCCGGTCGGGAGATGCTCATTGTCGATTATGAGACGATTATCGACCGCATCGCCGCCTGTCTTCCCAAAGGGTTCCGTATTCTTGCGCGGCGCAGCGCCCATGTTGACATTCCATCCGCGCTGACGGATTTCGTCGCGCAGAAGAGAGCAAGTGTTCACAGCATCCACATTGGCCGGACCGCAGCTTAAAGGAGCAAGCTAAACCTCTGCTCCTTTGAAAAGTGCGTGCAGCTCTTGAAACGCAAACGTCCGCTTCCCAGCTATTGGTCAACCCGCTGGTCCGGGCCCCTCTGGTGAGAGCCGTCGGCGCTCTCATGATGTCGGACCTCTTCCGACATCGCGCCGACAGAGGTTCTCCGTCATGGAAACGTCTTTGCTCTTCGTGGAGTGGTTGGGAAAGCCGCTCTGGATGTGGGCGAGCTTCCTTGCGCTCGTCATCGCCATTCTCTCTTTCGATCTCGGTGTCCTGCATAAGGACAACAAGGAGATCGGCGTCGGCGAGAGCATCAAGCTCTCCGTGCTCTATATCACCCTTGGCCTCGCCTTCGGCGGCTGGGTATGGTGGTATCTCGGTGCCGATTCCGGCCTTGCCTACATGACGGGTTTCGTCGTCGAAAAGACGCTGGCTCTCGACAACGTCTTCGTCATCGCCCTCATCTTCGCCTTCTTTGCCGTCCCGCGTCTCTATCAGCACCGCGTGCTCTTCTGGGGTATTCTCGGCGTCATCGTGCTGCGCGCGATCATGATCGGCGTCGGCGCGACGCTCGTGGCCGAATTCTCGTGGCTTCTCTACGTCTTCGCCGCCTTCCTCATCATCACCGGCATCAAGATGCTGGTCGTGAAGGATGCCGAGCCGGATGTGTCGAAGAACCCGCTGGTGCGCTTCATGCGCAGCCGCTTCAACGTCACCGACCATCATCATGGCGAGCGCTTCTTCGTCAAGCAGCCGCATCCGCAGACCGGGAAGATGGTCTGGTTCATCACGCCGCTTTTCATGGCACTCGTGCTGATCGAGGTCGCTGACGTGATCTTTGCCGTGGATTCGGTTCCCGCGATCTTCGCCATCACGACCGACCCCTTCATCGTCTACACGTCGAATATCTTCGCGATCCTCGGCCTGCGCGCCCTTTACTTCGCACTCGCCGCCATGATCCACCGCTTCCAGTATCTGAAGCCCGCACTTGCCATCGTGCTCGTCTTCATTGGTTCGAAGATCTTTGTCGCCGATATGCTGGGTCTGGAAAAATTCCCGGCCGCCCTCTCGCTCGGGATCACCTTCGCCATCATAGCAAGCGGCGTCGGCTGGAGCCTGCTGAAGACACGCAACAAGACCGAAAGCGCATGATGCCCTGAGGTGCCCCACTCCGGGGCACTTCCCTCCTCCCCGCTTCAAACAGATCTCCGACAAGGTACAGACATGATCTCCAATCTCCTCGCAGCCCTTTTTGCAACTTTCGCCCTTGGTCCGCTTCAAGCCGAAATTGAGAGGCACGCGGCTGCCGCCGGCCAGCCCGGCGAGATCATCAGGCAATCGCAGGCATGTCTCTCGTCCGAGGTCCCGGCACTGACGCAACGCGCCTCCGAAGACACTTTCTGGACGATTTCCACGGTCATCGGCCTGTCGACCGGCTGGAGCAGCCCTGCCGATCTGCTCGACAAAAGCAATCCGGACTGCGCGCCCGTCATCAGGCTTATCCAGGGAAAGGGCGAAGGTGCCGATGAAGCCTGACGCTTTCTGCAAGCAAGAAATTCCGGTGACCTCATCTGGTGATGACCGATGACAGAACAGACTGCCGGCACAACTGAGCACGACGACAGGGCATCCACTCGCCTGCACCATCTCGCCAAGCTCGCCCATGAGCAGGGCGGCATCTCCATTGGCGGGGTACTCTGCGGCCTCGGGCACACGAGCATGGCTTTTACCATCCTCTTTCTCTCGCTGCCGGCGCTGATTCCGATCCCAGGACCGTTCGGCGTCGTTTTCGGAAGCGCTCTCGCGCTGGTGGCGGTGCAGATCGCACTGGGCCGCCGGACCATATGGCTACCGGCCTTCCTCAGCCGGCGTCGGCTTTCACCGGCGGTCATTGATCTCATCGTACGCTACAGCGCGCCGATCCTCACCAGGGTCGAAGCCGTCGTCCGTCCGGGCCGTCTAGCCGCTTTCACGGGCGGCACCATGCAATGGCTGCTGTCCTTCCCGACCTTCCTGCTGGCCGTCGCCATTGTCCTTCCGATCCCGCTCGGCAACTATATGCCGGTCATTGCCCTCGTGGCGATCTCGGTCGCCCTGATGGCACGGGACGGATTGCTGATCCTGGCGGCGCTGTTCGTCTCAGCACTGGCCTTCGTCGCCACGGCTGGTCTCATCCAGTTGGCTTTCACCGGCCTGAATGTAATCGGATCGTAAGCACCTTATCCGGTGAGGAAGACAGCGGATGATTTTGCGGCCAGTTGCCGCGCTTGTCCGCAACAGCCTTTTCAGGTCTTGCCAATAGCGGCAAGCCTGCCATCTATGCCAGCGGCACATTTCCCAGCCATTAGGTTCCGGCCTGTAAAATCATCAGTGCAGAGGATTTCATCGCATGCCATCAAAGCCCCCGTCATTCGTCCGCATGATTGCCCTCGGCAGCTCCGTCGCCATCGCGCTTGGCGCGCAGACGGCGACGGCGCAGGAAATGTCGGCTGCCTCTCGGTGGCCCGACACGCCGACCTCGCGTCTGGAAGCACTGGCAATCCTGCAGACTCTGAATGCCGATCTCCTCAGCAATGCCAGCGCCACGCTGACGCTGGACCGCTGGTGTGCTGAGCATAAGCTTGCGCCGGAAGGCTCTAAAATCGTTGCGCAGCGCGTGCGCGGTCAGGACAAGCCAGCCGATGATTCAATCCGGAAGCTGCTGGCGGTCGGACCTGACGAGCCTGTCGCCTATCGTCGCGTTCGCCTGGCTTGCGGGGATCGTATTCTGTCCGAGGCGGATAATTGGTATGTGCCGGCAAAGCTCACAGCCGAGATGAACAAGTCACTCGATACGAGCGACATCGCATTCGGCCGTGCCGTTCAGGCCCTCAATTTCACCCGCACGAACCTATCGGCAAAGCTGCTATGGTCGCCTCTCCCGCAAGGATGGGACGCGGGCGCCGATCTGCCGCCATCGGGTGCCGGGTCCCTTGCCCTGCCGCCTTTTCTTCTCGAACACCATGCCGTGCTGAAGCTGCCAGATGGAACACCGTTCAGCGCGCTGATCGAAAGCTATACCAGCCGCGTGCTGGATTTTCCGGCCCCGCATCTGTCGTCACAGTAAGTGGTCGACCACCTTGTCGCGCTTGCGGAAGCAGGCCGCATCTCGACTTGATGACGCAACGTAAGCGCACAGGACTTTCTTGGCGCCGTGCTCGCCCGAACTCCGCCATATTTGCGCCCCGATCACTGAAGAATGCTGGCGCAAAACGGATGGAGTCGATCAATGACAGGCGAGCAATTTTCCTTGTCAGCCAGGATTTCCCGCATCCGTTAGGGTCTCGTTCAGCAAAGCAGCGCACAAGTATGAGTTCTGAATCAAAGCGTGTGGCAGGCGAGCTTGTGGGGCAGGCAGGCTGTCAACATTGCCTTTGACGGCAACCGCTCATGCGGACCCAGAATATTTGATAGGAGAACTAATTCCGTGCGGTTGAGATATGCCCTTCGAAGCGTCCCCCAGATGCTCAGCCTTTGCTCCCTCGCCCTCGTCATTCCCGTAACATCGCAATCGCTGGCCGCGGCCCGGCAGCCGGACATTCCGGCCTGGCTCGGAGCCTATGTCGGTACCGGTGAAGGGCAGATTGCCCAACCGGTCCTGCAAAGAGCCCGCGCGCTCTACATGCGAAAAGTGAGCGAAGGCACGGTCAAAAATCCCTGCTATTTCGCCATGGATGCAACCCGTCCAAACACTCCAAATGATGGCAAGTCCGCAGGCCGCTTCTACATCGTTTGCGAGGCGACACAGACGTTCCGTGTCGTTTCATCCGGCCACGGCAGCGGTCGCGATCTCAAGGGCGTCGTCGATTTCGGCAACGGCCGCATGTGCGCCAAGAACTTCGGCAATGCGATGGACTCGAACCTGACGACGGGCGGTTCCTATGTGACGGAGGAGACGAAGACGACCTTCAAGGGCTACTACAAACTCTCACAAACCAAGGAAGCTGCCTATCTTCGCACGTTCCTCCAGTTCGATGGCGAAGGCGAGACTGCAAATGCTCGCGAAAGGGCGATCGGCGGACATGCGGCCGCCAAGGTTGCCGGCATCTGCATGAAGAAGGATCCGCAGAGCCCCTATGCTAACCGGGACGGATATGTTCCGCTTGGAAAGCTGGTGGAATATGCCGGCGGCCGTAGCGACGGCTGCACAAGCTGGGCGGCATCGGATGCCAATCAGATCATCTCCATGGTGAAGGACAATCCGACGACGCTTTACATCTACCCGGAGTCCTCGGACATCAAGGCGATCGCCAAGGCCGTTGCGGCGGGGCGCTCCCCGGCCCAATCGGGGTTGTATTGGAATGACTCCTGCCTGAAGGAGATCGGAACCCCGAAGTTCTGGCCCAAGGAAACTCTCGAACCGATCATCGTCCAGTACAAGAAGGACCATCCGGCACCGCCTGCCAAGCCGATCCCGATCTGCGACCAGCAATGACAGTGGCCAACGGTTAAGTCAGGACATTCGACAGGCAACGGCCGGGATCATTCTCGTGCCTGTTTAAGCGAGCCGGGATAGAACTCTTGTCACCGTCGTCATGCCGTCCAGTATCTCCACCTGTGGATATCGCAGCATCGGATCGAGAACCCAGATGCGAAAATATATAGACATTTGCCAGCAAAAACGGCATAAAAACTGGGGATCGGCAGACGATAAGAACGTCTCCCATGACTTATTCGGCCAATTTGGCTGAATTTTACACAGTCTCTAGCCGATTGATTTCACTGAAATAAAAGCTCAATTAGAAGCTATCTTTCTCTTTCCTGCCGTTAGCTATACGAGGGCCATGCGCCATCTTTCGCAGCAACGAAAACCGTCGTCGATGCGTGTTAGCAGACTTGATCAGCTCTGTGTAAACCAGCGCTCCGTATTCGAAGCCTTGGCGGGACCGGATATCAATCTTTCGACATTGAAATTGGAGCCGGCTAGGCCACCTTTGGCGTGATCGTATTTGCCCGCAGAAGGCTCATAAGCATGGGACCGATCGCAAACTCTCCTTTCTCCGTTCGCCGGGTCAGATCTCGAAGGTAACCACCGGCAGAATTGATGTATGGGGCGCGTTGGAGGATGCAGGCGATGACGGTGGCAGCATTTTCCGTCCCCATGATCCTGCAGGCCTCCTGATAGGCTCTAGGGCTGATATCGAGTGTTGATTTGACGATGATTGAGGCTGCAAGCAGGTCACGCCAGTTGTTGATGGTCCCTGCTGGTCCATAAGCCATGATGTCCGGGCAAGCACGGAGAATGAGATCCAGTGGGAAAGACTTCAGTTCCGCCGGAGGCTCATTGCGAGCTTCAGTGCGAAAGCTGCGTGTTGTTGACGATGTTGGTTCGGTTGTGCCCGGAGATGCTGCGGCTTCCGGCGTCGTTGGAGTTGTTCCTGGAATTGCAGTCTCATCCAGCGGCAGTTTTTGCCGCCTGGCCTCGGTTTCAGATTCAATTAGGGATTCGGAATCTGAATTCTGTATGTGGCGCTCATTTTGATAGGGATTGCCGCTTAATTTCGCGGCTTTTACGTGTGTTTCCAACTGGTTGATGATTTGATCATGCAGGCGGCTGAGCTTATCCAGGAGAGTGTCCAGCTCTATTGCGGTAGGAGATCGTGAAACACCGTCGATCAACGCACGGAAAGCCACGTAGACGGATTCCCAGGAGCCTTCCACGGCCTCGGCAATGGCGGTTTCGATCAGTTTGGCGATATCGCGTCTGTGGAGGCTGATACGCTCGCGCAGGCTCTGGATATGGAGCCGTTCAGCTGCGACCTGGGCGGCGAGATGTTCGATCTCTTCGGCGCGTGCGAGAAGAGGCGCCAATGAGAAGCCATAGGCCTCATTGAGGTCCCCTGCCCTGTTCCGGCGAACATAACGCTTGCCGTTGGGGCTATCCCTGCGTACGAGAAGCCCGGCAGCGATCAACGCAGCCAAGTGGCGGCGAATGGTCTGTTCGGCCATCCCATGGGCGCGCAAGGACAGCTGCGCGTTCGAGGGGAACACGATCAGGTTGGCGTCATCCGATAGTTCGTTCTTCGGATAGAAGCTCAAGAGCGCATTGAGAACTGCAAGCGCACGATCCGTCACCCCGAGAAGAGGCTTGGCTTCACAGAGCGCGCGATAAATCTTCCATTTGTCGACGGACCTGATGTGCTTCCCATGCTCAGCTCGTCTTTGAGCCATCAACATGGCAAGCGTCATCGGCCGCCGCCCAAAAGGCGTCGTCACATATTCGGCTTCCATTTTCTTTCACCTACGTTGTGGCAAAAGAAGACAGCTCACCAAAACGGCGTCAAAGACTCTTGACTGTGATTCGGGGAAATGCGATTCTCGATTTGCTTAAGATCAGAGAAGGGCTTCCACGACGACGTCGTTTGGGGGCCTTTTTCTTTTGCGGGTTACGTTTCCTTTCCTTGCTGAAACTCGTTGAAGAGAGATTGCAGTCTCTCCTGCACGAACTCGTCGAAACCAGGCGCAGCCTTGCTGTCGAAAACAAAAGTGGCGCGCGCCGGCGTTCGCTTAAAGGTTACCGGAACTCCGGTTATGGATGAGGGAGCTGCGGTGCTCTTGGCAGAAGCGGGCTTTCCTGTCGCCAAAGCGAGGGCGTGCTGGAAGCGCTCATCGCTAGACATCTTCCGATAGTTGTCCGCGGACAACTCGGCAATGATCGGCTCGGAAGCAATGCTCTCAAGACGTTCTCCCAGCTCCAGCCATCGTCTGCGGCCGATTTCCGGGGCGGGCCCGATCGCGCTGATAAGCGGCAGAGGCACCTGTCTCGTGACGATCAGCATCTTGGAAAGCGCTGCCTTGTCCACGCCGAGCGCCGCCATGATGATATCGCGGCCGAAACCACGTTGCTCAAGGCGCAATGCAAACAATGCTCGCTCGACATAGGAGAGATTGGTGCGCGCGCTGTTTTCCTGACCCTGGCTGACTACCAGCTGGTCATCCGTGAGTTGACGCACGACCGCGCGCACTTTGATGCCGAGTTCCTTTGCGGCTGCCAGACGGCGATGGCCATAGGCGACCTGGAAGCGCCCCTTGGACTCCGGATGAGGCCGCACGAGGATCGGAACCTGCTGGCCGTGCTCGCGTATCTGCTCAACCAATTGGCCGAGCTCAATCGGGTCTATTTCGAGGCGATCGGTAACGAAGGATCCGTCGATAACATCGGTATCGATATCGACGACCGTCTGTCCTTCCGCCAGCTGCCGTTCAAGGTCGCTGGCGCGCTCCATTTTCTCTGTGATGTTTCCAAGCGTCCTTGTAATGCCGCCCACCGGACCGCTACCCCTCGCCTGCGGCAGGAAGCCCGCAATCGGACGATTGTCCTTTGCCGCTGGCGCATCCGTGCGCGCCGTGTTCGGCGCCGAGATTTCAAGGAGGTTTTTGCGCGCCATCTACTTATTTCCTTCCCCAGGTCAGGCGGAGATGCGTTTCGATCTCGCTGTTGACGAGATTGAGCGAATCCAGAGCCCGGTCGTAGGTGCCCCTGGTAAATTGGGCACGATCGACCTCGTAAAGCGTTTGTTTGGTGACGCCGGCATCAGCAACGGCCGTCGACTTGACCATGGCATTCTGTAGCATGCGATTGCCGAAGATGGCGCGCATGAAGCCGGTCATCTGGCTTTGCGGTCCGTCGTTCGGCTCGAAACGGGTCACGAGATAGCGCATCCAGTCGTAGCTGGTGCGCCCGCCCGCATTCTCGACCACGGACATGAGCTCGCTCGTCATGGTCAGAAACTGCGACATTGACATGACGTCGAGCATCTGCGGATGAACGGTGATGAGGATCGACGTCGCGGCGCAGAGCGCAGACATCGTCAGAAAGCCCAGTTGCGGCGGGCAATCGATGACAACGACATCATAGAAACTCTCGATCTCGGTCAGAACCTCACCGATGCGAGCAAAGAACATGGTCTCCGCGCGACCTGCCGCCATCGCGCGCGGCGTTTCATGCTCAAACTCCATGAGCTCGAGATTGCCGGGGATCAGATGCAGGTTCGGCGTATAGGTCGATCGGACGATATCGGCGATCGGACGCGGCTCTTCATAGCGGATGGCGCCGTAGAGCGTTTCATTTTCGCCGACATCGAGTTCCGGTTGATGACCGAAGAGGGCGGACAAGGAGGCCTGCGGATCGAGATCGATAGCCAGTACGCGATAGCCCCTTAGCGCCAGATATTGGGCGAGGTGGGCTGCCGTGGTGGTTTTGCCGGAACCGCCTTTGAAATTCATGACCGAGATGATCTGGAGCTTTTCCGATCCGCGGCGCCAGGGAACATATTTGGGTGTCCCGTTGCGCTCGTCCAGTACCTTGCGGATGCGGTCCATATCTTCGGCGGCATAAAGCCGGCGCCCATTGGAAAGCGGGTCTGGTCCATGGCCTTCGGCTGCGATCTGGCGAAGATAACCTTCACCGATGCCGATGAAGGCTGCAGCTTCGGCCGGCGAAAACATCCGCATAGTTTTCTGTGACTGAGGCGGGAAGATCTTTGCCTGATGTTGCTGGAGCTGATAAGACAATTCCTGCGCATCTGTCGCCAGAAGCGTTGGAAGGTGCTCTTGATCTTCTTGGAGCGCGAGACTCGGCTGCATCGTTGTTTTCCCAATTAACTGCGCAATTGTGACAGAATGCTACTGAACTACGCAGTTACAATATGCTCCGATTCGTGTCCGTTTTACAAATGCTTAGATAAAAGGCAGTTTTTGATGCATTTTTGCGCATCAACAGCGTGTTGCGACATTCGATCTGCTGCCGCTTTACTATCCCGTCGATTTGGTCCGTGCCGATCTGGAAAGTGATTCGCTTTGCCGGATGTTTCTGGATGAGTGGGGAGTAGTCCGCGGACCACTCGCGCAGAAGGTCGGGCGAGATTTTGGGATGAAATGCGTCCCAAGGCTTCCATTTCGTGGCGGAGCTTAATTGACCCGTAGTCCGCGGACTACCGGAACGCAGCCGGAATTGCCGTCAACCGCGTCGTCGCACTACCACGCCAAAGGTGCAGCGTTTCCATTGCGGTCGTTATAATGAAGGCGAGGAGGCTATGAGGTAATGCGTCCAGGCGCATCAGCGAGCAGCACGATCGGAGCGTCGGCCGAGGAGGGAAGCTCGAATGAGTTCTGCTTTGCTCAAGGCTGGCGGTGGCGGCGGTTCTTCGCGTTGGACCGCAGCCTTGACCTGCGTTTGGCGCAGGGTCATCAGGCGCTGCTGTGCGGCAAGCCTGTCTTCGGCCGAAAGCGGCTCGACGGGATTGCCGGCGAGATCGTGCCGCATGGAATCCGGCTGGGCGCAGGCATGATAATATCGCTTGGAATGCAGAAACGCGCTGGTGGAGCGACGCAGAGACATGACCGGCACGTCAGGTTTCAAAAGCGGACGGATTTCATTCCAGAGGCCGAGCGCAAAAGGACGGATGGGATCGCCGGCGTTGACGGGCAGGATACCGATGGGGCGAAGCAAGAGCGTGTTGATCGCGGCTGCCTTCTTGACATCGAGTTCGGTCGCCACGATCGGCTCGCGATTGGTTGTCCAAGGTTCTTCCATCAAATCATTCCTCTGCGTGCAATTCCATTACGGATTGATTGTGAAGTGATTTTGACGGGATGGCAAAGAAATCTGTCCCGTTTGTTCGCCCTCACGCCAAGCCGACGTTCATATATGAGGTGGTGCAGTCTGCAGCAAGTTTTTGGTTAACGAGATTTTTATAGTTGGACGGCTAGTTTTCGCAAAGCCGCGATAGGTAGCGCGTACGCGGCGCATCTTCCCTCAATCCCGAATTTGGAACAAGCAGCCTGCGAAAATGTCGCAGGGCTCACGTTTGTGTGGGTTGCCGTATCTCAAAGGGGAGGGCGTCGCGGCCAATCGGGGGCGGGTCGATGGTGCTCCCTATGTTTGCGGTTGTTCAGACTGTCTGGTGAAGCCACAGCCTTCGAATGTTCCGCGCGCCTGATGGTGCAAGAGAGTGTTGCACGGATTTCGCCTTCGATTCCCACACAAGCTGCTGGCTTCGATTATGTGTTTCCGTTGCTATTGTCTGGCGCCCTGTAGCATCTCTCATCGGCAAGGCAGGGAACGAGCATTCGCATTTGAGCGGTGCTGCAGACGAGAAGGGATTTGCGAGAATGAAGCCGCGAAGGGCAGGGGTTGGCTATCGAGCGGGAACGCACGAATCTCGTTTTGCGTCGTTAAAGCCAAACGACGTCCTTCAGTGCATGGAAGAGGCTGCTTTACATCGGGGTGCGGCTTCATAGATTGAGACACATTCGCCGGCCGCCGCTATGTAATCTGTGAACTCGATGAGAAATCTGGAGATAATCGTTATGGGCGGCTTGGCGCAAGGCGATCGTAGCGGTAGATACAGCAGCACGGTCGGCACGATCGAAGTTCGAATGGCTCATCAGTCATTGGGGGAAATATTCTTGAACATAGCAGCATCCCTTTTACTGAGCGCCGTTGTTTCGCTCACGCTCGGTTCGAGTGCGTTTGCCTTCGACAAATCTTCCTTCTTCGATGCTGCCCTTTGCAAGCCGCCTTATTCGACTGTCAGCGCGACAAAGATGTATGATGAGGCTGAAAAGCTTGCGAAGGCGGATACGTCGCTCATGACGGCTGCCGTCTACAAAATGTCCGCGGACTTCGGTCGCCAAGGCTTCAAGACGAATGAAATCGTCTTCGCCGGAACAAGCTTCGGCATCCTGGTCGACGGCTTGCGGGCGGACGATCTGGCCAAGGTCTATCACCTGACATCGGATGGGCTTGGCAATCTCCTCGGCACCGCAACGAAGTCATATGGGCGCGCTTTGCGCAAGGCTGAGCAGCCCGCGGCCGAGATGGGAGTGGTGTCCGTGGTCGCCCGCGAATCCGCGGCCTTCCCAGGTAAGACCCTGCTGGCTTGCGAGTTCGTCTCGCATGAAGACCTCGAAGCGATGAAGAGCATGCAATCACAGCCGAAGTAGTGCGCGGGGTATAGCGCCGCTGCTTTTTGCTGCTGTTGGAAGGCAACGGCATATGGTCTCGTGCGGAAGAAGAGTCCTGGAGCGGCAATCTGTCGCTCCGAAGTGGCCCTCGGTTCGATATCTTCGTATCCGCTCTCTCGGCATCGCCCGAACCCGATTGCAGGGATGGTCGCGGGTGGCGGAAATGAACTCTTAAATAGCTTCGGCTAAGCGAAGTATTAACTATAATCTCAAGCTATTGTGAAATCCCTCATTTGACTTTTCCGGACCGCGGTATCGATACGTGGAGCAGAAGGGGTGATCGTTTCGGCTTGGAAACCGACGGACGCAAAAAACCACCGTCGGCCGAATTGGTGGCATCGCCCGTGTCACGTGATACCCGCATCATCTCTTTGAACCGCAAGTTCCATGAGAGGCCTAAAGCCGAACTATGATGCGGTCAGCTCACGATGATAGGCTGCAGCGATCCGCCACGCCATTTGCGCCATTTGGTCATCAGCTATATGCAGAACCCCGTGCTCAGCCATCAAAGCATGGTATTGCTGCTCCTCGAGCGGCACACCTGCAGGCAAGGGGACGACATGAAAATGCAAGTGGCTGTTGGCTTGTTGGCTACCGAGTGAAAGCACATACATTCGCTCGGCGTGAAACACCTTTTTGAGGGCGCGAGACAACAGATGCACCTTTTCCTGTAATCGGAGATATTCTTCCGTCGACAGATCTTGAGCCAAATCCTCTCGGTGCTCTTTCGGGCAGACAAGGCAATAACCAGGCAATGTTGGGTACTTGCTCAGAAAAATAATCGTCTCGACGTCCTCAAAAATGCGATGATGAAAGCAAGAGGGATCATTCCTGACTAAGCCGCAGATGAAGCATGGTTTTGTTTCGCTGTCGTGCACATAGGCCTTGAGATCAAACGGTTGCCGGTCGTTCATTCTGGACTTCTACCTTGCTGCTCGACGCCGTATCGGCTTTCAATTTAGCGCATCAGTTCAGATTGGGAAGTTGGTTCAGCAATGCCACCCATTCCGTTCCATGTACCGTAGCATTGGTAGGTGGAACAGATTGGATGGCGTGTTCAAACTTGCTGGAGCGAACGGCAAGCGCCGCCCGTCAATCGAGCCATAAATAACTCTGCAATGCGGCAGGGAGCAGAATTTCAAGCTGCTGGCAATGCGCGGCAAGCTTCAGATCATGATGAAGCTGCGTCATATTCTGTCCGACCAGGGCGTCCACCTGGCGGCAAGCACGCTGCCCGGCCCATGTACGGCGGCGAAGAGCAGTCCGGCTACAAAAACAAAGTGATCCACGAAGAAGCCGAATTCAGCTTGGTTGCCGGCCCAGCGGGCCGGACCATGGAATGAGAAGCCAAGGAAGATGACATAAACGGCTGCAATAAGCATCGCCGGGACAAACAAAGCACCGGTCAAGAAAGCAACGGCAAGCAGCACTTCAACGATCGCGGCACACCAAGCCAGGAATAATGGAAACGGGAAGCCGGCAGCGGCGATATAGCTCGCGGTCGCGCCCATATCCATAAACTTGAACGAGACCGCCATAACGAAGACGGCGGCAAAGATGAGGCGTGCGACGAGAACGGCGATTGTCTGCCAAATTGATTGAGCGTTTTCCACGATATCCCTCCAGGTTGGCGCGGTTGATAGTCCAAGGACGGCCAACCGAAGGTGATTCCGACAAGGAGGATGGAAATTATTTGTCGGACTCTCGCGATTGTCCGCTCGCGCCAGAAGTATGGCTCGTGATGACATAGCGATCGTTCTCATCCAGTTCGTCAGAATCCACCAGGACGACGGAAGGCTCACCGGTGCGGGATATCAGAATGAAAGAATAGGGGTTCGCTGTCTCGTCGCTGGCCACTAGGAGCGATCTCTGGAGTAGCCGTGCTAGTTGGCTGGCAGCTTCAAGAATGGGTGGTGGGTGCAGGTCACTCGAGTGATAGATGCTGATGATCTGCGAATAGTCATCGAAAGATTTCGACGTCACGAGACATGTTGCCGGCATATCCGTGATTTGGGCTATGTCGTGGATTACGTCAACGCTGTCAGTATCGACACTGAGTAGGGCCGCAAGTGAACGCCGCAGAAGATCATTGTCAGCATGCTTTTCAAGAGAGGCATCAAACCAGATCATTGTCCGCAGTTCCGGTTTTCGGGATTTGTGTCACGCAGCAGCCTTAATAGCCAAAGCTCTTCCGTCGCTTCAAAGTTCGAAAACCAATCAGAGTCGTGGTAGCCATCCGCATCGCATCGCAAGACATGCTGCCATCGACGATTACGAAGTCATCCACTCCATCAAGGCATTCTGGGTGTGAAGCAAAAATGCCTTGGCCGCCCGGCTTTGGCAGACTGGATGCAGCATTGCATCCACCGTCAGCTCCTGACCTCTGATGACTGGCGGGCACGGCAAAAAGATCGTGCCTTGCTTTCCGTCGTTGAGAAGCGAAGCCGACACCCGATACTCGGCCAACGCATCTTCCTCTGCGTCTGTTGGCCATGAATCGGTAATGATGACATCCGCATCGAGCAGATGGCGAATGTCTGTGCTGCTTTCAAAATTTGGGTTCAGAAGGTCCGGGTCGATAAGGTGCCAGCGCTCCGGATAGACCTGAACGACGTGCATCGGCATCGCTCGCGATGCCTCGACCCATGATCTCAGTATATTGGCGTCTGGCGCAATTCCGACAACCTTGAGGCCATCAAGCGTTCCTCTTGCGCTCTTGATATAGGCAAGATCGCCAAGCGTTTCGCAGGGGTGATTGGTTCTTGTTCGGGCATTGATGACGGGTGCTTCGGCGGCGGCAGCAAGTTCCTGCAGGGTAGCAAGCTCTTTTGTCCTGACGACAAGAAGATCAAACCAATTATCTAGGTAGCCCGCTAGGTCGGCTGTAGGTTCGCGGGTACTGAAGCTGATGGGAGGTTGAGCAGATATGCCGCCCATTGCCTTCACGCCGAGATCGAAAGCGGTCGTGTTTCTCCATCCGGTGTCATCGACAATGATGCCGACGCGCTTGCCGAACAGGGTTTGCGGCATGGTGCGCTCATGCCAATGTTTTGCAAGTTGGGCCGCCCGGTCGATAATCGCAAGGGTAACGCTCAGGGGCAACGAGTGAAACTCGAGAAAATCTCTGTTCGACGTAAAATTCATAGCGTTTCCAAAATTGAATTCAGCAAGCCCTTTGCAACGGAGGCGAGGCGTTCACCCTAGGCAGTTTTCGATCCGGCGCAATGGTAGAGAAGCGTCAGCCGGCCGGTGCGGCCCTGATGTCAGTCCCGCCCCTGATGGTGATCTGCTTTCGGCGAAGACTTATCGCAGATGCTGCATTGGCAAGATCTTTAGCGGCCCCATTGGCAAAATCTTTAGATCGTTCGGAGTATCGAGGCCGCGATGCTTTCCGGCTGCTTTGGTAGTTTTAGATGATTGATGAATTAGATATGCCGACTGTGCTCTTTCTCCAAAAGACCTCCTATATCGCTGGTGCGGTGACTTTGGGTTATTTGAAATACAGCTCGAATGAAAGCCGCGGCGTTGGGCTGCTTGCCTCAAGTTTCGTAATTCTCGCTGCTGCATCAACATTGGCCGGATATGCTGAAACCTATCCGGCATTCTATGCGCCTCTCAGCCTTATCAATCTCGTTTGCGCCGTGCTTGGATATTCGCTGCTCGGCTCATCTTTCGTGGTGATCAGCGATCCCGACAGAAAAGTGATACCGGCTCTTGCATTGCTGCCTGCGCTGCTGACTTTGCTCGTCGGAGCTTTCACGGCATTTCATTTGAACAATACATATAGGGCGGTGACCTTCAATTTCCTCGGCTGCGTGATGCTTGCCGGCGCGGCGATCGTCATATTCAGGGACTCCTTTCGCGAACCGCTGCCGATCAGAAAATTCGTTGCCGCAATATTATCGGCCTGCAGTCTGCTATCGCTGATAATGGCCCTCGAGTTTTCGTTCCACTCTTTCATCCTTCTCGATGTGGCGAGCGGCTTCCTGCTGATGATCCTGTCCAAGTTCGTGCTGGCGCTGTCGATCGTCATCTTCATAAGCGAGCGCCAACAGGTAAAACTCAGGCAAACGGCAGAGCGAGATGGCCTGACCGGTCTTTATAATCGCCGCTTCTTCAACGAGAACGCTTCCGGACGGCTTCGGGATGGAGATGCCATTCTTTATCTCGATATCGATCACTTCAAGCATCTCAATGACCGTTGGGGCCATGCGGCGGGAGACGAAGTTCTCGTCGCCATATCGCGAACGATAGAGGCGATCTTGCCGGCGTCCGCCATTTTCGCGCGGCAGGGAGGAGAGGAGTTCATAATCTTTCTTCCCTTGAAAGCAGGAGGCCCGCTTGTTCAGGCCGAGCGCATTCGGGACGCCGTTCAGCAGACCCGATTTCCGGATCTCGGTGCCGACGTGGTGGTGACGACAAGCATTGGCGTTTCGAAGGTGAGCCGGGAATGCAAGTCGCTTTCCGAGCTTTGTCGCGAAGCGGATCGCGCCCTCTATCTGGCGAAGGCAGGCGGGCGAAACCGGGTCTGTGATGCGAGCAGCGACTTTATCGCTGAAGTTTACGCTCGCTCGGCGTAATCCTCGATTTTTGACAAAGGCCCGGAATGCTGGGAAGCGGCGTTGATTTAGCTGGCATGCCCCTTTATTTCTCACGTTGAAAGAAGAGGTCAGTCAGCCATGGATAGTGAAGCAAGCCTCCGAAACGAGCGCAAGCGCGGCTCCGGCGTGAAAGTGGTCTATGATATCTTGCGGGACGAGATTCTGGATCTGGAGCTGCCGCCGGGCAGTCCCATCGATGAGGTGCAGCTTTCCGAACGCTTCGGCATGTCGCGCACGCCGATCCGCGAAGCGCTCGTGCGGTTGGCAGGCGAGGGGCTGATCGATACGCTGCCGAACCGCTCGACCATGGTCTCGCAGATCGACTTTCTCAACATGCACAGCTATTTCGATGCGCTGGTGCTGATGTATCGGGTGACAACGCAGCTTGCCGCCAAATATCACCGTCCGGAAGATCTCGAAGGTGTGCGCGCGCTTCAGGCTGAATTCGCCGATGCCGTCGAAGCGCAGGATGCGCTCGCCATGATCTCCACCAACGCCGCGCTGCATCTTGCGATCGCCGAGGCCGGCCGCAACCCCTATTTCACCAGCCTCTTCTCGCGATTGCTGAATGAGGGCCGGCGCCTCCTGCGTCTCTATTACCAATCCTACAACGATCGTCTGCCGCGTCGCTTCGTCGAGGAGCACGATGAAATCATTGCCGCGATCGAGGCGCGGAATACGGAGCTTGCCGAGCGTCTGGCGCGGGAACATGCCGAACAGATCGTCAGCCAGATCCAGAAACTGCTAATGCGCGAAGAGCGTCTGGACGTCAGTCTTTAAGCTGCATATTTCTTGTCGACAAATTAAATACAAAGATATATGAATGCTGCATGGACGGTGAGGCGTGGCGGCGGATGCGGCTTGCTGCCGATCCACCCGAGCCCAAGAGGTCAGGCCCCAAGAGGATAGACAGATGACTGCAAGCATTTTCTCCGGTGTAATTCCTGCCTTGATGACCCCGTGCAAGGCCGATCGCACCCCCGATTTCGATGCGCTGGTGCACAAGGGCAAGCAGCTCATTGCCGAGGGCATGTCGGCTGTCGTCTATTGCGGCTCCATGGGCGATTGGCCGCTGCTGACCGATGCGCAGCGCATGGAAGGGGTGGAGCGGCTGGCCAAGGCAGGCGTGCCTGTCGTCGTCGGCACCGGCGCCGTCAATACCGCTTCAGCCGTTGCCCATGCTGCGCATGCCCAGAGAGTGGGCGCCAAGGGCCTGATGGTGATCCCCCGCGTGCTGTCGCGTGGCTCGGTGATTTCAGCGCAGAAGGCGCATTTCAAGGCGATCCTGTCGGCTGCACCCGATCTTCCCGCCGTGATTTATAACAGCCCTTATTATGGCTTTGCCACGCGTGCCGATCTGTTCTTTGCGCTGCGTGCCGAGCATCCGAACCTCGTCGGCTTCAAGGAATTCGGCGGCCCGGCCGATATGCGCTATGCCGCCGAGAACATCACCAGCCGCGACGATGAGGTATCGCTGATGATCGGCGTCGATACGGCGGTTTTCCACGGTTTCGTCAATTGCGGCGCAACCGGCGCAATCACCGGCATCGGCAACGTGCTGCCGAAGGAAGTCATCCATCTCTGCAACCTTGCCCAGGCCGCCGCCAAGGGCGATGTCGACGCGCGTCAGCGCGCGCTCGAGCTGGAGCAGGCGCTTGCTGTCCTGTCTTCTTTCGACGAAGGACCGGATCTGGTTCTCTTTTTCAAGTACATGATGGTGCTGAAGGGCGACAAGGAATACGAGCTTCATTTCAATGAAAGCGACGTCCTGAACGAGAGCCAGCGCGGCTATGTCGAGACGCAATTCAAGCTGTTCAATAGCTGGTATGCCGAGTGGAGCAGGCTTCCCGGCGCGGTGGAAAAGTATAAGGCGTAAGCTGCTACGGTCAGCTTAGTCTCGATATGCGACAGGCCCCCGCGGGGCCTCCTTTTATCTTGTTCTGGCCTTCACTTGCATTTCAACGTTGTTCAGGCCACGGCGTCGAGGCCGAGTTCCTCTAGGCGATCGAGTTGGCGGATTTCCTCTGCGGCCAGCGGGATACCGTCCTTTTCTGCACGAGCCCGGGCAGCGAAGCGACGTTGGGAGGGCAGGCGCGCGCCTTGGCCGACAATCGCTTCGAACAGCACTTCGGCACGAGCGAGCGGATTTCCAGGTCGACCGGCCGCGAAAGCCTCCGGCGAGAAGGCGACGACGAGTTCGCCGTGCCGCGGTGCGAAGGCCGTCGAACCGAGATAATCGAGCGCCTCGCGGCTGGTGAAGTCGCCGATCATGATGCCGGCCAGAAGCTCGATCATCGTGCCGATGGCCGACCCCTTGTGACCTCCGAACGGCAGCATTGCGCCTGCCAGAGCAGCTTCCGGATCCGTGGTCGGTTGACCGTCGGAATCGATCGCCCAGCCCTCGGGGAGGGGCTTGCCGGCGCGCCGGTGCAGCTCGATCTCGCCGCGGGCGGCAACCGAGGTCGCGAAGTCGAAGACGTAAGGCGGATTGTTGATGCGCGGCCAGCCGAAGGCGAAAGGGTTGGTTCCGAGGAGCGGCGCTGTACCTCCGGCGGGCGCGACGGTGGAATAGCTCGGGCACATGGCGAAGGCGGCAAGGCCTCGATCCGTCAGGGCTTCTATCTCCGGCCAGAGCGCTGCGAAATGCGTGCAGTCGTTGATAGCGAGTGCGGCAATGCCGAAGCGGCGAGCCCGTTCGGCAAGCACAGGCATGCCGAGCTCGAAGGCTGCATTGGAAAAGCCGCTCTTGGCGTCTACTCGTACGATGGCGGAATCCTCACGCTGTTCCAACACCGGCACCGCATCCGGCCGTGCCTTGCCGGCCTTGACCGCACGCAACACGCCTTCGATGCGGTAGATGCCGTGCGACTTGCAGGCGTCACGTTCGCCGGCGACGATCACCCGTGCGATTGCACCGGCCTGCTGCGCATTGACGCCGGCTTTTGAAAGGATCGCTTCGACACGGTCTCGCAGCGCATCAGGCGTCAGGGTGATCACGTCAGTCAATTTCGGTTCTCCCATATTATGCTCGCTTGCATCATAGACTTGAAAGTTATAAATACAAAAAGAATACAAAAAATCGACATGCTATGCTGTCGCGTATTTCGACTTCAGCTGAGGAAGGCCAGTGAATTACCGCCACCCGCAATATCAGGTCGCTGCAGCTAAAGAAATGACGGTAACACAGCCCCACGCCGGCGTTGCCCAGACGTTCCCGATCCCTCCGACAAGAACGCTTGCCATGTCGCCGGAACATATGCTGTTTGATGATGTAATATCTGCACTTGATCCCGCACCGGGAGTAGGGGTGGCCATGATCTGCCTAACGCTTGGACCAGCGCTTGCTCGCGATGTCTCCGATCGCATTGCCTATTTCCATCAGAACGTCATGACTGAGATCGGCAAGTCCGAAAAGATTTTCGGCGCAGCGCGGTATCAGCCGAAATCTCTCTCGAGTGTATGTTGATGGCAAGACCAGACGTTATCGTCATTGGGGCCGGTGTCGTTGGCCTTTCCACCGCGATCGCGGCGCAGGCGCGCGGCTTGAGCGTCATCGTCGTCGACCGCGAGGGACCGGCCGCTGGCGCTTCGGCGGGTAACGCCGGTGCCTTTGCCTTCACGGATATCCTACCGCTCGCGTCCCCGGGCATTTTGAAGAAGGCTCCGAAATGGCTCCTCGATCCGCTCGGGCCGCTCTCGGTGCCGCCCGCCTATGCGCTTAAGATCGCGCCCTGGATGGTTCGGTTCTGGCGTGCCTGCCAGCCCTCGCGCGTTGCCCACTCCACGGCGGCACAGACAAGCCTGATGGATCTTTCCAAGGCAGAACTGGAACCCTTCCTTGCCGCGACGGACACGCTCTCGATGCTGCGCAAGGAGGGCAATCTCCAGGTCTATGAGAGCGAGGCGGAATTCCAAGCCTCTCTGCCCGGTTGGGAGGCTCGCAGCAATCACGGCATCGAATTCCAGCATCTGAAAGCCGACGAGATGGCAGCGATCCAGCCCGGCCTGGCGTCGCATTTCATCCTCGGTAC
Source organism: Martinezella sp. CNPSo 3732 (assembly GCF_057784515.1). Lineage (NCBI taxonomy): Bacteria > Pseudomonadati > Pseudomonadota > Alphaproteobacteria > Hyphomicrobiales > Rhizobiaceae > Martinezella > Martinezella sp. CNPSo 3732. The sequence continues at coordinate 61,745 of NZ_JBXSOO010000026.1, read as the reverse complement.
CTTCACGCCCGGCTGGTATTCCATCGCCGATCCCAAGCTCTACACGCTGGCGCTGGCCGCGCATTTTCGCAGCCGCGGCGGTGTCATCGAGACATCGGAGATCTCGTCGCTTCGAGCGCTTCCGGTTGGAGTCGAGGTGGTGGCTGCGGATGGAAAGCTGCGCCAGACCGGCAAGGTCGTCCTGGCCGCCGGCGCTTTCTCGCATCGGATTGCTAAAACGCTCGGCGAGCACATACCGCTCGAAACCGAACGCGGCTACAACACGACGCTCCCGGCCGATGCCTTCGACCTGCGCACGCAGATCACCTTCGGCGGTCATGGCTTCGTCGTCAGCAAGCTTTCGACCGGCATTCGTGTCGGCGGTGCGGTGGAGCTGGGTGGATTGACCTTGCCGCCGAATTTTCGCCGCTCCGAAGCCATGCTGCAGAAGGCCCGCACTTTCCTGAGCGGTCTCAAGCCGGAAGGTGGCGTGCAGTGGATGGGCTTCCGGCCATCGCTGCCCGACAGCCTGCCTGCGATCGGCAGCGCCAAGGTGACGCCGGACGTGATCTATGCCTTCGGCCATGGTCATCTCGGTTTGACCCAATCGGCCGGCACGGCGCGTATTGTCGCCGACCTTTTGACACGGCATGCGCCGGCGATCGATCTGACGCCATTCTCGCCGCAACGCTTCTAATGCAAACAAGCATGCCGATGTGGATTTCCACATCGGTGCTTACGATCCTCTCGCATATGGATCTACGGTGATATGAACGACACGGCATCGGCTCGCAGTATCATGGGTGGCACCGCAGTGGGTCGCGTCGTCGCCACGCAGGAGGCCCTCAGCTTCTGGGGCGGAGTCGATCCCGCCACCGGCAAGGTCATTGATATCCATCATCCTCTACATGGCGAATGTCTCACCGGCGCAATCCTGATGATGCCTTCGAGCCGTGGCTCCTGCAGCGGCTCCGGCGTGCTGCTCGATCTCGCGCTGACAGGCCGCGCGCCCGCTGCCTTGATCTTTTGCGAGACCGAGGATGTGTTGACGCTCGGCGCGCTTGTCGCCGCCGAGATGTTCGGCCGGCAGCTGCCTGTCGTGCGCCTTCCGCCGGATATCTTTGCCCGTCTGGCGCAGGCAAAGACGGTCAGGATCGAAACCGCTGCCGTCGTCGCGGATGGCGAGACCATTCCCCTTTTGCCACCTGCCACCTCCGGGCTTTCCTTGACGGAAGCCGACAGGTCCATGCTGGAGGGCGGCGAAGGCGTTGCGCATCCTTGCCGGGATGGCGGCTCAGCAGGGTGCCACTTCCCTTATCGACGTGACGCAAGCGCACATCGATGGATGTATCTATGCAAGCCCGGCCAACCTGACCTTTGCCGAAAAAATGGCGGAGCTTGGCGGACGCGTGCGCGTGCCGACCACCATGAACGCCATTTCCGTCGATCGCGCCAATTGGCGGTCGCAGGGCGTGCCGGAGGACTTTGGCAACCCGGCGGCACGCCTGGCGGATGCCTATGTGCGCATGGGCTGCCGCCCGACGTTCACCTGCTCTCCCTATCTGCTCGATAGCGCACCGGGCGCCGGCGAGGCCGTCGGCTGGGCGGAATCCAACGCCGTCATCTTCGCCAATAGCGTGCTTGGTGCGCGCACGGCCAAGCATCCCGATTTCCTCGATCTCTGCATCGCCTTGACAGGCCGTGCGCCGCTTTCGGGCGTATATCTGGATGAAAATCGCAAGGCGACGCGTATCCTCGACGTTGAACTTCGCGAAGGTCGCGACGATGCTTTCTGGCCGCTCATCGGTTATCTCGCCGGAAAGGCGTCTCCCGATCGCATTCCGTTGCTGCGCGGTCTCGCCGTCGGACAGCCATCGCGCGACGACTTGAAGGCGCTTTGCGCCGCCTTCGGCACGACTTCGGCGGCACCCATGCTGCATGTCGATGGCGTGACGCCGGAGGCTGCCGATGCTCTCGATCCGAATGCCGATCGCCTCGCCATCACACGCGCCGACATGGCTGCCGCCTGGAAGATGTTAAACGAGGGACCGGAAGCCGTCGAGCTTGTCGCTATCGGCAGCCCGCATGCCTCTCTTGCCGAATGTCATACGCTCGCCCACGCTTTTGCCGGCCGTCGCCGCCTGCCCGGGGTGATGGTCATTGTTACGGCGGGACGCGATGTCATCGCGGCTGCCGAGGCGGACGGCACGCTGGCGCGGTTGCGCGACAGCGGTGTGCAGGTTCTATCCGATCTTTGCTGGTGCTCGATCTCGGAGCCGGTCTTCCCGCCCGGCACGCGTGCGGTCATGACCAACTCGGGCAAGTATGCGCATTATGGTCCGGGCCTCAGCGGATGCGCCATTCGCTTTGGCAGCTTTGCCGATTGTGTCGAGGCGGCTGTCGCTGGGCGCATTACGGCGGGGCTGCCGAGCTGGCTTTGAGAGTGTCGGCGATGCACTGATTTCACGCATCGGTGCACCGTCTACGTCCGTAAGATTAGAGCAATTCCAGGAAAAGTGCGAAGCGGTTTTCCGTCCGGAATTGCGTCAATACAAAAGGCTCTAGACGACCGTTTCGCCGCCGTCGACAACGAGGATCTGTCCCGTCATGTAGGAGGATCGATCGGAAACAAGGAAGAGGATCGGTTCGGCGATTTCCGAAACATCGGCCCAGCGTCCGAGCGGCACTTTTTCGGCAATGTAATCTTCAATGGCGCTGCGCCCACCCATCTGCATGATGAACGGCGCGTTGAACGGCGTGTCGACCCAGCCGGGGCAGAGCGCGTTGACGCGGATACCGAAGCGGGCATAGTCGCCGGCCATCTGGCGGGTCATGGCGATGACGGCATGCTTGGATGTGGTGTAGGCTATCATTTCGCGGTCGTAGAGCACACCGGATGATGACGAGGTGTTGAGAATGACACCCTTGCCCGCTTTCTTCATGATCGGCATGACGAAGCGCGAAGCCATGAAATGCGCCCGCACATTCAGGTTCCAGGATCTATCGAAACCGGAAACCGCGACCTCTTCCAGATTGCCTGCGACCTGAGCGCCGGCGTGATTGTGCAGAATATCGATGCGTCCGTGCCGCGCGGCGATCGTTGCGACACCGGCCTCAAGCGCCTGGTCGTCCATGACGTCGACGACAAGGCTTTCGGCGCTTCCACCCGCTTCGGCAAGCTGGCGCACGGTCTCCTCGGCATTTGCCAAGTCGATATCGGCGACGATCACATGCGCGCCTTCGCGCGCCATGATCAGCGCTCCGGCACGGCCGATGCCAGAGCCGGCTCCGGTGACGATTGCGACCCGATCCTTGAGTATCATGTGTTTTTCCTGGTCAGTTTGTCGTTGTCTTTTCGCGCATCAGAAAACGCGCGATGAGAATGAGGCAGAGTGACGCGATCAGCACCATGGTCGCGATCGCGTTGATCTCCGGCGTGACGCCGCGGCGGATCGAGGCGAAGACATAGATCGGCAGCGTCGTGTTCGATCCCGCGACGAAGAAGGCGATGATGAAATCGTCGAAGGAGAAAGTGAAGGCGAGCAGGAAGCCGGCGAGGATCGATGGCATGATCTGCGGCAACACGATCTGCCGGAACGTGGTCAGCGGCGTGGCATAAAGATCGCTGGAAGCTTCGACGATATCACGGCCGAGGCTTGCAATGCGCGCCTTCACGATCATCGTCACCAGCGCCATGGTGAAGAGGCCGTGCGCGGCGATGATCGAGCCATAGCCGAGTGCGAATTTCGGTGGTTGATCGCCAGGCCAGACGGCTGCGATCAACGGGTTGATGATGCCGAAGACCTCGACGAGCGCCACCAGCGTCGCAATGCCGATGACGACACCAGGCACGACGATCGCGGCGGCAAAGAGCCCGTCGAAGACGGCGCGGGCGCGAGGACCGAGCCGTTCCAGGCCGATTGCCGCCATGGTGCCGAAGATTGCGGCGAGCGCGGCACTGGTAAAGGCGATGATGAGGCTATTGCGCAGCGCTTCCATCAGAAAAGTGTTGGATAGCGCCCGTCCGTACCATTGCGTCGAAAAGCCGGTGAACTCGCTGGCATTGCGGCCGGCATTGAAAGAGAACAGAACGACAAGCGCGATCGGCGTGTAGAGAAATAGATAGACGAAAGTAACAAGCGCGCGCATCAGACGAGATCCACCTGGCGGGTGCCGGCAACGCGCCAGGCAATGCGCATCGCGACCAAGAGCACGATGACGACGACGGCAACCAGCGTCACGGCGATCGCCGATCCGAACGGCCAGTTGCGCGATTGCAGGAAGAGGTCGACGAGTGCATTGCCGATAAAGAACACCTTGCCGCCGCCAAGCAGCTGCGGGATCAGATATTCGCCAAGCAACAGGATCGTCACCAAGGCAACGCCGGTCATGACGCCGGGCAGGGATAGCGGCAGCGTGATGCCGAAGAAGGTCGAGATGGGCCTGGCGCCGAGATCGGCAGAAGCCTCAAGGAGGCGGCGGTCGAGTTTTTCCAGGCTGACATAGATCGGCATGATCATCAGTGGCAGATAGCCGTAGACGATGCCGAGCAGCACGGCACCGGGCGTGTTGATGAGCCTGATGTTCTCTATGCCGAAGAATTCCAGAAGATGCGGAATACCGCGTGCGCCGAGCAGGTACATCCAGGCGTATGTGCGCACGAGCAGGCTCGTCCAGAAGGGCACGACGACGAGGGAGACGAGCAGCAGGCGGCGCTGCGGGCTGGCCTTGACGGCCAGATAATAGGCGACCGGATAGGCAACGAGCAGACAGGCCACCGCACCGATCGGCGCGAGGATCAGCGTGTTGACGAAGGCGGCCGACCGCGAGCCGAGATTGGCGAATTGCGCGAAGGTGAAAGCTGCCTGATAACCGCCTTCCGGCGCGCGCTTGCCAAAGGCAAAGACGATAATGGCGATGAAGGGCAGCACCAGGAAAACGAACAGCCAGATGCTTGCCGGCCCGACAAGGCCAGCAGTGAGGAGGCGCCGTTTGGTGGCAGGGGTAAGGGGCATCGAGAGGTTCTTTGTCCGCCGGTGCTGGGAAGGAAGCCGACCCCTCGCCACCGTCACGGCGGAAGGGATCGGGTCGAAGAAACGATCAGGCCGATTTGAAGCGTGCCATCAGTTCGGCGCGGCTCGGATCGGTAAGCGTGACGGCGGCACCGAATTCGAGCGGCGTCAGCGAGGCTTCATCCGGATAAACGATCTTGTTCGAGGTGATCTCCTTCGGGAGGAGCTCGATCACACGGCTGTCGGTGGTCGGCGCGCCGTTGGCGATGTGCTCCTTCACCGCGTTCTTCGGATCCATCAGATAGTTGAGCAGAGCGTAACCGGCCGCCTTGTTTGGCGCATCCTTCGGGATCGCGTAATAATCGGTCCAGATCTCGCCGCCGTCCTTGCCAAGCACATAGTCAAGCTCGGGCATGTCGCGATTGAGCTGCGCACCGTCATTGGTCCAGCACATGGTCAGCCAGGCATCGGTCGAACGCATCGATGGCTGATAGTCGGAATTGATGGCGAAGAGATGCGGCTTGACCTTAATCAGCAGTTCCTCAGCCTTGGCGAGCTCTTCCGGCTTGATCGAATTGAAGTCGTAGCCGAGGGAAACCAGTGCGCTGCCGATGGTCGTCAGCTGATAGTCGTGGACCATGGCGCGGCCGTCGGCTTCGGTCTGGGCGATCTCGAAGAAATCCTTCCAGCTTGAAAGCTTGGTCTTGATCTTCTTCGTGTTGACGGAAAAGCCAGTAGTGCCCCAATTTTTCGGTACGGCGTAGGTTTTGCCGTCAATCTGCCCTTCCTTGGTGAAGCGTGGGCTCTCGCTCGCCTGGCTGAAGTTCGGGATCTTGGTAAGGTCGAGCTCCTCGATGAGGCCGAGCTTGTGATGGGTCGAGATCGTGTAGTTGGTCGGCACGAAGAGCGACCAGCCGGAGGCGCCGGCCTGCAGCTTTGCGAGCATTTCCTCATTCGATCCGAATACGTTGACCTCGACGGCAACGCCGGTGGCCGCCTTGAAGTTCTCGAAGGTTGCCGGATCGTGATAGTTCGGCCAGGTCGCGATCGACATCTGCGTGCCGAGTTCGCCGGCGGCATAGGCGGGCGTCGATAGCGCGCCCGGGACGCGCGAAAGGACTGCCGTCGCAAGGCCGAGGCCGGTGATATTCAGAAAGTGACGACGGCTGATCGAGCCGCGCTTCAGGCGCATGAATTCTTCCATGAAGCCTTCGGCTGAGATGGGGAGATTGTCCTTATAATCCTTGCTCATGATGCTGTTCCCTTGTTTTGGCTTATGCATTCGATGCTGGAAAGACATGTAAGGCGGTGGGGTCGAAGCCGAGGAAGACCTCTTCGCCCGGACCCACGAGATCACTTTCGTTCATGCTGCGGCGATCCGAGGTGATCAAGAAATCGCCGAGGCCGGGGACGGTGACTGCATATTCGGCTGACGAGCCCAGGAAGATGCGATGCGTCACCGTGCCCTTGAAGGACACGCCTGAAACAGTCATGTCGCGGCTGAGATGGATCGCCTCCGGGCGCAGCGCCGCAATCGCCGCTCCTGGTGCGAGCCGCTTGCCGGTCGAAAGCGCCGAGCCATCCGCGAGGCGAAGCGTTTCGCCATCGGCTTCCATCGTCGCCTCGATGCGGTTGGTCTTGCCGACGAAATCGGCGACGAAGAGATCGGCCGGGCGGTCGTAGACTTCCTGAGGCGTGCCGAGCTGGCGAATGCGGCCTGCGCTCATGACGCAGACGATGTCGGCCATCGACAGCGCCTCTTCCTGGTCGTGGGTGACGAGAACGAAGGTGATGCCGAGCTCGCGCTGCAGCGTCTGAAGCTCGATCTGCATGGCCGAGCGCAGTTTCTTGTCAAGGGCCGCCAGCGGCTCGTCGAGCAGCAGCACGGAAGGACGGTTGACGATGGCGCGCGCAAGTGCCACGCGCTGCTGCTGCCCGCCCGACATTTCATGGATGCGGCGCTTCGCGAATCCACCGAGGCGAACCATCTCGAGCGCTTCGGCAACGCGCCGGTCGATCTCGGCCGACTTGATCTTCGGACGCATCTGCTTCAGCCCGTAGGCGACATTCTGTGCGACGTTGAAATGCGGAAACAGCGCATAGTGCTGGAACACCATGTTGACCGGGCGCCGGTAGGCGGGCACGCCGTTCATCTCGCGCCCGTTGATCAGCACCGTGCCTTCGCTCGGCTGCTCGAAGCCGCCGATCATGCGCAGGCAGGTTGTCTTGCCGCAGCCGGAAGGGCCGAGAAGCGCCAGAAATGCGCCCTTGGGCACATTGAGGTTGATGTCCGTTACGGCGGTCACGGCGCCATAGTTCTTCGTGACCGAACGGAATTCGATATCGTTCGTTGAAGCGGATGCCACGTCTGTTCCCTGCGGTTGGTCGGCAGTCTTGATCTGCCTTATTGCCACCGTCGTTAAGCAAAGAGTAAGCCTGGGCTTCCCGCGAGGTATATACCCCGAAAGAGGTATTTTCGTGCAAAACGCTTCATGGAAGGTGTATATAGGGGCTGCGCTGATGCGCAGGGCGGCAGAGGGGATCCGTCACATGAGCACCGACCTTGAAGGGCTGTTTGCCGCCTTCAACGGCACGATCGGCCGATCGACGATGACAGATTCTGAATTCGGAGAGACGTTCCGTCAGATGATGGCGGCGCTGGTGCGTTTCGACTATGTGGTCGTCTTCGCCTATCGTGGTAAGGAGCGGCCGATCGATCTCTACAGTACCTTCGATCGCGAGGAACATGTCGTTTTCGTCACGCTTTATCAGGCCGGTCCCTATCTGCTGGATCCCTTCTATCACACGGCGCGCGAGCGCCGCCAAGGCGTGCTCAGGATGCGGGAGCTGGCGCCGGATCGCTTCTTTTCCAGCGAATATTACCGCACCTATTATGTGCAGACCGGACTGGCCGAGGAGATTGGTTTCTTCGTCAATGCCGACGAGGATGTCACCATCGTTCTGTCATTGATGCGGCGCGAGAAGACCGGGGTTTTTCCGCCTGCGGAATTTGCGACGCTGAAGAAGGTCGAGCCGCTCGTCGCAAGCATGGTGAGATACTATTGGTCCGGCCTCGCCTCGCGCTTCGATGCGCAATTGGCCGCCGGCAGCAGAAGCCGGCGCAGGAAGGGTGAGAACGAGACTATCCCGCCAGCGGAAACAGTTTGGCGGGATCTCAATCTGACGAGCCGGGAGACAGCCATCGTCGAGCTCGTTTTACAGGGGCATTCGTCGGAATCGATCGGTTTGAAGCTCAATATCTCGACGGGGACGGTGAAGGTTCACCGCCGCAACGTCTATCGCAAGCTCGGCATTTCATCCCAGACCCAGCTGCTTTCCCTCTACCTGAAGAATCTCGCCTAACGCTGTCGGCATCTAGCTCGACATGCAGGCGCCAGTTTCTTCTCTCGCAAGCAGCTTCAGCCAGGGACCGCAATGGAAGAGGCTCATGAGCAGATACATCGGCACCATCCCGCCGAGCATCGAGCTGCCCTGTGTGGAACAGATCATGTCACCGGCTGAACCATAAGCGGATAGCACGGTCATCAGGGCGAAGCTCGGCGCGGCGGCCAAAGCCAGCAGCCGGCCGGCGATGACGGGCAGGGTAGGGGCGGTGCGGCCGCCCCTCTCACCGATTTCGGACGAGACGGACATCAGTTTACTCCATAGCGGTCATGGTGCCGCCACCACACGCCGGTCTCGTTGCGCCCGAGCGGCGCGTGATCGAGCCACTGATACATACCCCAGAGACCATCAAGGCCGCGAGCATAGGAAGAATAGGTGTGATAGATCTCGCCATCCTGCATGGCGAAGGCGCTGACGCCAGGCCGGTCGCGCGTGTAGGTCGCGATATCCGTCCCCGTCATTGACGCCATCAGTTCCACCGGGCCTTCGCTGCCGCGCAGCTCCCATTGCTGTATCGTCTTGCCCGCCTGAGCATCGAGCATTGGCGGCTCGCGGCGATAATTATATTCAATTTTGCCCCCGCTCTGTTCCTCCGGCGTGAACCAGACATTGAAATCATGGTTGAAATCGCTGTTGGCAGAAGAGGCCCAGTCGAAGGTCCAGCCCATGCGTTGCTTGAACTCCTGCAGCTTCGCGAGCGGTGCGCGGGAAATGGCCGAGAAGGCGACATCGTGATTTTCAAGATGCACGGCGATGCCGTTGAAACCATCCGCAATCGACGAGCAGGACGGGCAACCGGCGGTGTAATCCGGTCCGAACATGAAATGATAGACGAGAAGCTGCGAGTGCCCCTTGAAGAGGCCCGAGAGCGGAACGACACCCTGGTCGGTCTCGAGACGATAGTCCTTTTCCACCTTCACCCAGGGTAACTCCTGGCGGCGGGCGGCGATCTCGTCGCTGCGCCGCGTCAGCTCCTTTTCCTGCTCCAGCAGGGAAAGCCGTGCCGAAAGCCACTCCTTGCGTGTTCCTGTCTTATGCGTCGTCATGGTTCATCTCCTCTTGTCTGTCAGGTCTGTCCTTGTCGGCGCTGCATCTTGCCAGCCGATATGCGATAACTTACCGCTTGAGGCGTAAGGGGTGGGAGTTACAAGTGTGACGGGATTTGGATGGACTCGCTGATCGTCGCTGCTGCCCAGGCACTTGCCGCTGGCGACGTGCTGGGTGCGCTGAAGCGCGTCGCGCTGCGCGATGATGCCCCGGCGCTGGCACTGCGTGGGATTGCGATGGCGCAGCTGGGCGACCTTGCGCGTGCGAAGATGTTGCTGAAGAGTGCCGCGCGCGCCTTCGGCCCGCGCGAGACGGTTGCGCGCGCCCGCTGCATTGTGGCCGAAGCCGAGATCGCCCTTGTCTCGCGCGACCTCGGCTGGCCCGAGAAAGCGCTGGAGACGGCACGGGCCGCTCTCGAAAAACATGGCGATCAAATCAATGCTGCCCATGCGCGCAATCTGCAGCTACGGCGTCTGCTGCTGGTCGGTCACTTGGACGAGGCGGAACGGCTGCTCGCAAAACTCGATCCGTCGCCCCTGCCGCCCGCTGCGAGAGCAAGTCATGAACTGGCCGTTGCCGGCATCGCCATCCGCCGCCTGCGCATTCAGCCGGCACGCGCCGCTCTGGCGCGCGCCGCGGAAGCGGCCGGCAAAGCGGGGATCCCCGCGCTTATGGTCGAAGTCCGCGATGCGGCGCGCGCGCTCGATGAACCGGCGGCGCGATTGCTTGCGCAGGGGAGGGAAAAGCTGTTGTCGCTCGACGATGTCGAAACGCTTCTGACGTCCGATACCTTGGTTGTCGATGCCTGCCGCAATGTCGTGCGCAGCGGCGGAGACATCATTTCGCTTGCGGGCCGGCCGGTGCTCTTTGCGCTGGCACGCACGCTGGCCGAGGCGGCACCCGACGATGCGCCGCGGGCGCTGCTGCTTTCCCGCGCGTTCCGCGCCCGTCACACCGACGAATCCCATAGGGCAAGACTGAGGGTTGAGATTGGCAGGCTTCGCGCCGCCCTGGAGCGCCTTGCCGATATCAACGCGACACAGAACGGCTTCGCGCTAATACCGCGAGGAAAGCGAGATGTCGTGGTGCTGGCGCCGCCGGTCGAAGTCGAGAATGCCTCGCTGCTTGCCCTGTTGTCCGATGGAGAATCCTGGTCGAGTTCGGCGCTATCGATCGCGCTCGCGATAAGCCCGCGCACGGTGCAGCGCGCGCTCGATGCACTTGCCGCGGACGGGATGGTACAGGGCGTCGGCAATGGCCGGGCTCGCCGCTGGATGATGCCGCCGGTTATTGACTTCCCGTCAACATTGTTACTCCCGGGACCACTGCCAAGCGATTAAGCTTTTTCATCATCGAAACTCAACCAATCCCGACTGGAGGATGCATCCATGAAAAAGTCCCAAGCGGAAATCATTCGCGAATATGGCCCTTTCGACAATGCGCCGCGCGTCAACGGCGTCACCTTCGACGGACAGCACGTCTGGTTCGCTTCCGGCGAAAAGCTGCATGCCCTGAACCCGGAGAGCGGCGAGCAGGTGCGCACGATCGACGTCGCCTCGCATGCTGGCACTGCTTTCGATGGCCGCCATCTCTATCAGATTGCCGAGGACAAGATTCACAAGGTCGACCCTGGAACGGGCAAGATTCTCTCCACCATTCCCGCACCGGGCAACGGCGGTGATTCAGGTCTTGCCTGGAGTGACGGCAGCCTATGGGTGGGGCAGCATCGCGGCCGCAAGATCTACGAGATAGACCCGGAGACCGGTGCCATCCGCCGCACCATCGAATCCAACCGTATCGTCACCGGCGTGACATGGGTCGATGGCGAGTTATGGCACGGCACCTGGGAAGGCGACGAAAGCGATGTCCGCCGAGTCGATCCGGTGACCGGCGAGGTTTTGGAGCGGCTCGAAATGCCGGAGGGTACCGGCGTTTCGGGCCTGGAATCTGATGGCAAGGACCGCTTCTATGCCGGTGGTGGCGGCAGCGGCAAGCTGCGGGCCATTCGCCGTCCGCGCTGAATGGCGGCAAAGCAGACGTCCTGCGCCTGGAATCGTCGATCGATCCCAGGCGCTCGGTTTCGGAAAGAGCTGACTTACGTCTTCGCCAGGAAAAACCGCATCCGGATCTCGGCTGGATAGCGCGACTTTGAAACTTGACGAGCCATAGACGGGACTTCGGGCTAGGTCCTGCAATCGCCATTCCGCGCATTTTGAACCAACCGCAATGCCATGCGTTTCCAACATGGAAGCCATGCCTTGCCGGTCTCGGTTTTCATTGCCATATTTCACTTACCAACCGCATTTCAATCATTTCCAAGTTGCGAGCCGCGCCGATCCCGACGGATGTCGTGAATGGTCGGGCGCGCCAAGGAGACGTCATGAGTGAGATTACGAAAAGTCTTGGCGAAATGAACTTGCAGGAGCGCGCCGATCTTATGGCGGCCGTCGCGGATGTACTGCAAGCCACCGCCGAAGAGGCCGAGGAGGATGGCGATACGCTCGCCGTCACCAACTCGCTGTTCCTGGCATGCAATCTGCGCGGCTGTTCGTCCGATCTTGGCCCGAACGATCTGAAAGCGGCCGAACTGCTACTAGAGCAGGGGATCACTTTCATTCACCTGCTGAATGGACGCAAGAAAAGTCGTACGCTGGTGCATTGACGGTTGCGACCGGCGAAGGTCAGGCCCTTGATTGCTTGTCAGGTCGAAAACGGCCCAGGTAGTGAAGCATTTCCGCGTAAAATACCGTGGACTGCTAAAAGCCTTAGACGGAACATCATGGATGTCCCGCCCTTGCTGTTTGGTTGAGCTTATGTCGGCAGAAACCTTTTCGTCGCGCCTGCTATCTCAATCTTCCTGGATGGCGCTGTCTCGGGCCGTATCCCGCATGAAGAGATAGACGATCAGCGAAATGCCGATCATCGCCGTCACATACCAATAGAAACCCTGTTCCCAGCCGCTACTCTTGAATTTCAGCGCCACGAATTCGGCTGTGCCGCCGAAGAGCGTATTGGCGAGGGCATAAGGCAATGCGACACCGAGAGCACGGATATGGGCAGGAAACAGCTCCGCCTTCACGACCGCATTGATCGATGTGTAGCCGGTGACAATGACCAATGCGCCCATGACGAGCAGGCCAGCGATGAATGGATCCCTCGTGGTTTCGAGCGCCGAGAAGATCGGGTAGGTAAACAGGACGCCACAAAGGCCGAAGCCGATCATCAGCGGCTTGCGGCCGATCTTGTCGGAGAGCCCGCCCGCAATCGGCTGCAGCAGCATGAAGATGAACAGCGTGATTGCGTTGATCTCGCTCGACGTTTCCCGGCTGAACCCGGAGGTGTTGACCAGGAATTTCTGCATGTAGATCGAATAGGCGTAGAAGGCGAGCGTGCCGCCGGCCGTCAGCAGCATGACCAGCGCGGTTTCCTTGGGATGCCGGGTGATCAGCATCCAGAAGCCGGATTTCTGCGTATCGCTTGCGCGCACATTCTTGAAGCTCTCGGTTTCGGCAAGGCCACGCCGCAGCCAGAAGACCACGACTGCAAGTGCTGCTCCCATGAAGAAGGGAATGCGCCATCCCCAGGCATTCAGCGCTTCCGTCGTCATCACAGCCTGCAATAGGATCAGGAGCGCAATGGCAAGAAGCTGGCCTGAGATCAGCGTGACATACTGAAAGGACGAGAAGAAACCGCGACGCTGGCGGCCGGCCATTTCGGAAAGGTAGGTCGCCGAGGCGCCGTACTCGCCACCGACTGACAGACCCTGCATCAGGCGGGCGAGGACCAGAAGTGCCGGTGCCACCACGCCGATGGTTTCATATCCCGGTGTGAGCGCAATGATCAGCGACCCCGCGCACATCAGCGTCACCGAAAGGGCGAGGCCGGCTTTGCGGCCCTTGCGGTCGGCGTAGAGCCCCATGATCCAGGCGCCGATCGGCCGCATGACGAAACCGACGGCAAAGACCGCTGCCGAATTCAACAGCTGCGCGGTCTGGTCGCCGGTCGGGAAGAAATGTGGTGCGAAATAAAGCGCGAAGGCCGCATAGACATACCAGTCGAACCATTCGACGAGATTGCCGGTGGAGCCACCGATGATTGATTTCAGACGTTGACGCCGCGCAGCTGCTTCCGCCGCCGCCGTCGTCGTGATGGGATCCAGTGTATTCAGCATTGTTCCTCTCCTCCCGTTCTTGCTTCGGATCGTCGTTACACAGCGATGGCGCTGCACACGACGGGGTCGCCAGGGAAGGCCTTGCGCATTCGGGTGGCTGGCGGCCGCTATCAAGGCGATATCCGCAATGCCATTGCCCGGCCGACATCCGACGGTTCTGCGTATTGAAGGTCCACTCTCCCAGTGGCGCTATTGATACGTGGGGAAAGCGCGGCGCGCGAGATTTAAGGGTCGCTCAGGGTATTCCATTGATATATTTCATTTTTCTCAGGACGAGATCGTCGCTCTTGGAAAACTTCGCGCAAGATTCTGCATGGCTATCTCGGGGTTTGTGCAATATTCTGCACAAATGAACGGAACAGGTTTGAAGCGAACTGTCCTGCTGGTGGTGGCCGGTTTGGCCGCTGCCGCGGGCATTTGGTATGCGGCGCTTTCGCTTTCGCGTCAGGACGCACTCAGGCGGCTCGATGCGGAGGCGAGCGGTCTTGCGGTCCAGCATATCCGCCTGCTCGACAGTGAGCTGGCGCGGTTCCGGCTTCTTCCAATCGTGCTTGGCGAATATCGCGATCTTGGTGAGGCGCTCGCGAGCCCCACAACGGATGCCGCCCGTCGGCTTGACGAAAAACTTGGTTTCCTGGCGCGGGAAACCGGCGCCTATATTATCTACCTCGTCGATCAAAAGGGACTTGTTATTTCTGCGTCGAACGCGGGAACTGAAGACAGTTTCGTCGGCAAGAATTTCAGCTTTCGTCCGTATTTTTCCGAGGCGCTGAAAGACGGCACTGCGGAATATTACGGCGCCGGAGCGATCAGTGGCCGGCCAGGTCTGTTTCTGGCCCGCAGGGTCGGCGATGCCGCCGCTCCAGTGGGAGTCGTCGTGGTCAAATTCGAGTTCGATGCGGTATCGCGGATCTGGGCGAACGACCGCGGAAAAACGTTTGTGGTCGACGAGCATCAGATCATCCTTGCCGCGTCCGACCCGTCACAGGTGCTGACGACGCTTGCACCTCTGTCGCCCGAAGTCCGGGCCGGCATTGCCGCAAGCGGCCAATATCGCGACGCCGCCCTCGGGCAGGGCAATTATCACGCCGAGGATGCCGGTCGCATACGCGATCCGCGCGGTCGCATCATGATCGCTGCGGAGCAGCCGGTAGCTGGAACCCATTTGCGTCTGCTGCACCTTCTCGACACCCGCGCGGCGCTGCAGGAAGCGCAGGCGCGGGCCTGGCTGCTGGCTTTGCCCGTCATTGTGGGTTTGGCCGCCATCGTTGCTGCGATCTGGTGGCGGATGACCCGCGCAGCCAGGGCAGCGGACGATCGGCGTGCGCTTGAGGAGGCCGTCGCCGCACGCACGGCCGAGCTGCACGATGAGATGGCTGAACGTGCGCGCGCTGAGGATCGATATCGCGATGCGCGTGAGGAACTTGCCCAGGCGAACCGCCTTGCTTCCGTCGGTTCGATCACCGCGGGGTTGATGCATGAAATCAACCAGCCTGTCGCGACCATCCGCACTCTCGCCGAGAATGCTCGCCATCATCTCGCGGCCAACCGCCTCGATCGTGTCGGCGCCAATCTGGATGCCGCGGTCGAAGTGACGGCGCGCATCGGCACGATCACGCAGGAGATGCGGCGTTTTTCACGCCGGGGGCGGCGCGCAGCCGGAGCGGAGCCGCTCGATGCCATCATCGGGGGCGCCTTGCTGCTGGTCGGAAACCGGTTTCGCAAAGCCGGCGTGCGGCTGGATCTGCCGGCGCAGGGGCAGCCGCATGTGCTTGCCGAACGGGTGCGGCTGGAGCAGGTCATCGTCAATCTGCTGCAGAACGCTATCGATGCCGTTGCCGGTATCGAGGATCCGCATGTTGCTCTGCTCGTGGACGCTGCCGGAAAGGATATGGTGAAACTGACTGTCGCCGATAATGGTCCCGGCATCGATCCGGCACTGGCCAAGGAGATATTCCGCCCGTTCGTTACCGGCAAGCCCGATGGACTTGGTCTCGGGCTCGGGATTGCCCAGGACATCATGGACGATCTCGGCGGATCATTGACCATAGGCCCTTCGCCGCTCGGTGGCGCGGCTTTCGTAATGACGGTGAGGCGAGCATGACCCTGGAAGCGTCGCAGAAAGTTCTTTTGGTCGAGGATGATGGCCCCTTCAATGCCGCACTTACGGATTCCTTCGCCATAGCGGGCTTCGAGGTGGAGACGCATGGTGATGGGCAGTCGGCGCTGGCAAGCCTCGCAACCGCATTGCCCGGTGTGATCGTCAGCGATATCCGCCTGCCGCGCATCGATGGGCACGATCTGCTGGAAGCCGTGCTGGCCCGCGATCCGGACTTGCCCGTAATCCTGATGACCGGCCACGGTGATATCGCCATGGCTGTCGGGGCGCTGAAACAGGGCGCTTATGATTTCATCGCCAAGCCCTTTGCCACCGATCATCTGATCGCATCGGTGCGCCGGGCGCTGGAAACGCGCCGCCTGGTGCTGGAAAACCGGCGTTTGCGGCAGGCGGCTGCCGAGGCGGAGGATGCATCGCCGCTTCTCGGCCAGACGACGGTCATGGCACGATTGCGCGAAACGATCCGCCAGGTCGCAAATGCCGACGTGGATGTTCTGGTCGAAGGCGAAACGGGCACCGGCAAGGAACTCGTGGCCCGGCTCATCCACCGCTGGAGCAGGCGGCGTGCCCGCAGTTTCGTCGCGGTCGATTGTGCCGCCTTGCCGGACGCGATCGCCGACGAGACCCTGTTCGGGAACCGCGTCCGGCGCGGGCGCATTGCCGAGGCCGATCGCGGCACGCTTTTTCTCGACGAAATCGACAGCATGTCACCTCTGCTGCAGGGCCGGCTTTTGCGGGTCGTCGAGGAGCGCGAGCTGCCCTCGGCGAGCGGCGAGCCGGCCCCTGTCGATCTCCGCATCGTCGCCGCGACGAAAAACGATCCGCACGGCTCGGTCGCCGATAACCGCGTTCGCGCCGATCTGCTCTATCGGCTGGAAACCGTGCGAATCCGCATTCCGCCGCTGCGGGAGCGCCGCCCCGATATCGGCCTGTTGTTCAGCGCCTTCCTCGACGAGGCTGCCCGCCTGCACGGCGTGCCGCGCCCGCCTATCGATGCCGCGATGGAGGCCCGATTTCTAACCGACGATTGGCTGGGCAATGTCCGGGAGCTGCGCAACTATGCGACCCAAGCGGCGCTCGGCCTCGCCTCCGCTCGCAGCCAGCCTTCCATGGAGTTCGGCCTCTCCGATCAGATGGATCACTTCGAGGCGAACATTCTGCGGGCCGCGCTGGAGCGATATGAGGGGGATATTTCCGAGGTCGCGCAGGCGCTCAAACTGCCGCGCAGAAGTCTCTATGCCCGTCTGCAGCGTCACGGCATCAATCCGTCGACCTACCGTAAGTGAGATGGGCCGCGAGTCGAGAGTGAAAGGGATCGAACAAGTATAGTTTTGCGTGCCCAACTTGGCGGCGTGATGCGTATTGAGTGTAATTTTCATTATAACTTTACAGTTATGCGGTGTATAAATTAGTTTTACTAGTAATCATAAATTATGCTGAGCAATAATGGCGAATAATTAATACGTACATGGCTATCTTGGCTTGTCTGCATGATGCAGCAGTTAAATTAGAGAGCTATGATATGCTTGATTTGCCTAAATTGGTTCAGCTATTACTATTTGCAGCCGTTATATTGTTATTTTTCCGCTGGGTCGTCGAGGACATGAACAGGTAGCCGACTTGGGCGCCTGAAGATCCAGCACCGCACGACTTGCTTCTTCAGTTCACCGTTTCCCCATCGTTTCGCCAAGACCGCGCATCGCTTCGACTCGCGCACGCGGCAAGCTGATCGTAAAGACGGGCTGTTGCCCTTGCGTCTCCGTTCGGCAGGCCGACGGGAATTGAACAATGGCGCCCGGGAGTTTCCGGACACCATTGGCGTATCGTATGATTGTCCTGATCCAGGCGACCGCTCTCGCAGCTCGAGCCATATGACATCGGTGCATGCATCCGCATGGTTCAGTGGGCACCTGCGCCGCCGCCGGCCTGCGGGCGCTTGGTGAACAGCATGGTGATCGCTGCGATGGCAAGCACCACACCGATGACGGCGAAGGTGTCGCTGAAGCCCATGATCAGTGCTTGTCTCTTGATGATCTGGCCGAGGGCAATGATCGCCTTCTGCTGGGCTGCCTGATGGTCCGAAACTCCGTGCGATAGGAAGTAGCCGGTCATCTGGTCGATCCGCTCGCGAACTTCCTCACGGGCAAGAGTTACGGATTGACCGATGATGTTGGAGTGGAACTGCTCGCGTTTGGTCAGGATGGTCCCAAGCGAGGCAGTACCCACGGCGCCGCCGAGGTTGCGCAGCATGTTCGTCAGTCCGGAGGCCGCGGCAGCGTCCGCCGGAGCAATTCCTGCTGTCGTGATTGCGGTGACGGGCGTGATGACGAAGGCTTGGCCGATGGCGCGAACGATGTTCGGAATGAAGAACTGGTCTCCAGCATTGTCGGCCGAAAGCGTGACGTTCATGAAGCAGCTGAGTGCAAAGACCGCGATGCCGAAGAAGGCAAGCCAGCGCACATCCACCCGCTTCATCATCAGTGGAGCCAGCGGGATCAGCAGCAGCTGCGGCAATCCCGTCCAGGCAAGGACGTTGCCGATCTGCTCGGCATTGTATTTCTGCACCTGGCCCAGATATTGCGGCAGGATATAGACCGTCCCGAACAGCGCGACGCCGACGAGAATATTGGCGAGCACGCCAAGCCCGAAATTCCTTTGCTTCAGCAGCCGCAGCTTCACCAGCGGCTTCGAAACCTTCAGCTCGATGATGATGAAGAGTGTCAGGAACACGGCCGCGACGAGGCTCAGGCGGACGATGAAGGGCGAGGAGAACCAGTCGTCCTTGTTGCCCTCTTCAAGTACGGTTTGCAGGGCGGAGAGGCCGATCGCCATCGTGACGATACCGGCCCAGTCGCCTTCGCGCAGCAGTTTCAACTGCATCGGCTGCTTGTCCAGCGTCAGCGCAAGCGCCACGACCATAATGGCGCTCGGGACGGCGTTGATGAAGAAGATGGTCTGCCAGCCATAATTCTCGGTCAGGTAGCCGCCGATGGTCGGGCCGATGGCCGGAGCGAAGGTGACGGACAGTGCGAAGATCGCCAGCCCCAAGGGCTGCTGCGGCTTCGGAAGCTTCGTCAGCACCATGGTGAAGGCCATCGGGATCAGCACACCGCCGGCAAATCCCTGCAGCCCGCGCAGCACGATCATTGTTCCGAGATCGTGGGCGAAGGCGCAGGACAGGGATAGCAGCGGAAACAGCACCGAATTCACCAGAATGTAGCGGCGAAACGAGAAGACGCTGCTGAGATAGGCAGTGAGCGGAATGACGACGATCTCGCCGATCAGATAGGAGGTCGAGATCCAGGCGCCATTGTCCACCCCGGTGCCGATGCCCCCCTCGATATCGAGGAGGGAGGCATTGGTGATCTGGATGTTCAGGATCGCCATGAACGCGCCGATCATGCCGGCCAGAACTGCGATCCACTCTCTTGTCGATGCACGCGGCTCTGCCGCTGCGGCCGGCATCGCACGGCCATCTATTGTACTTGTAGACATTGTCGTGGCTCCCGCCGTCAGTTCCGCTGTGCGGCGTCTGCTTTGGTGTCGATGCTCGGCTCGACGGACATTCCCGGGCGTAGTTCACCGCTGTTCATGGTCTGCGGCTCAAGCGCAATCCTCACCGGAATGCGTTGGACGACCTTGGTAAAGTTGCCGGTCGCATTGTCCGGCGGCAGCAGCGCGAATTCCTGTCCGCTCGCCGGCGCAAGGCTGTCTACATGGCCGTGGAAAACCTTGCCGGGGAACATGTCGACTTCGATATCGACAGGCTGGCCGGCATGGACATTCGTCAGCTGCGTTTCCTTGTAGTTGGCGACGACATAGGCTTGGTCGGTCGGCACCAGCGACATCAGCTGCGTGCCGGCCTGGACATATTGGCCGATGCGCAGCGTCCGGTTGCCGATCGTGCCGTCGACGGGGGCCATGATGGTCGTATAGGAGAGGTTCAGCTCGGCCTGATGCTGGACCGCCTCGCTTTTCTGCAGGGCAGCCGTCGCCTGGGCGATCTGGGCCTTCAGAAGCTCGACCTGCTTGATCGCGCCTTCCAAGGTCGCGGTGTCTCTCACGATGGCAGCCTGGGCCGCGGCGATCTGCGATGCGGCCTGCTGTGCCGTCTGCACGGCGGCATAGCCGTTGGAGGCGAGGCTGGCGTAGCGCTTGTTGTTCTGTTCGGCGAAAGTTTCGTTCGCCTTGTCCACATCCAGCGTCGCCCGCGCAGCGGCAATGGTCGATTGCTGGATATCGAGCGAGGCCTGCTCGGCCTGTATGGTTGCCTGTGCGGCAGCGACATCGGCCTTGGCCTGGTCGAGGGCTGCGCGGAAATCACGGTCGTCGATGCGGGCGAGCGGTTGGCCGGCCTTTACCGTCTCGTTGTCTTTGACCAGGACTTCCGCCAGATAGCCCGAGATCTTCGGGGCGATCGAGCTGTTGTCGGCCTGGACGTAGGCGTCGTCGGTCGACACCTCGAAACGGCCGTTTTGCCAGTAGTCGTGCCCATAGTAGCCCGCCGCGGCGATGATGGCGATCAGACCCGCGCCATACATCAAGCGGCGCGGCGTCTTGCTGCGCGTTGGAGCGGCGTTGCCGCCGGCCGGTGCCTGCGGCGCCTCCGGACGGGGTTCGGTCGTCACCACTTCCTTGGCTTTCGCCTCGACGGTTCCCTGCATTTCGCTGGAAGCACCCTCGGACGTGACGATATGCAGATTATTAGCCATTTACTTGCTCCTGACAGGGGTCGCTGCCGGGCAGGGGTAGCGGCCAAGTTCAATTTGGAAACTTGATACTTTCCAAAATAAGCGCTATAAAATCGAAGTCAACAGTATTTTGGAAAATATCTATGGTCCTAAATCCAAAAGCCACGAAACGACCGCGAGGACGACCGCAGGTTCGCTGTGACGACGATACCCGGGCAATCGTTCTGTCGTCGGCCAGAAAGCGCTTCATGGAAGCGGGCTATGCCTCGGCATGCATCAACGACATTGCGCAGGACGCGGGTGTCTCGACCAAGACCGTCTATCGGCTGTTCGAGAGCAAGGGCGAGATCTTCAACGCCGTGATTACCGATCGCATCGCCCGTTTCAACGTCGAAGTGGACCAGGGGCTTCTCAGGCATCCGGACCTGCATCATCAACTTGAGCAAATCCTGATCGCCTATGGCCGTCTGGTGCTGGATCCGGAAACGATCGCGATCAATCGTCTTGCGGTGGCCGAGGCTGATCGCTTTCCCGAAATCGCGGCGTCCTTCTACGAGCGGGCGATCACGGCCTCGACCGTGGTCTTCGAGGTCTGGCTGCGGAGCCAGCGCGACAAGGAGGCAATCAGGATCGCGGATATTTCGCGTGCCGCCGGCTTCCTGCGGGGAATGATGGCGATGGAGCCGCAACGAGCCGTCATGCTGGGCCAGCGATTGGCGCCGGATGATGAAGAGATCCAGGCTCGCGCAACGGAATGCGCGGCGATCTTTCTGCAGGGCTGCGTTACCAGCAGTGCCTGAGCCGGAAACAGGAAGGCGAAGCTGCCCGCGCAATCGTGGGCAGCTTCCGGACCGGTCAAGGCGCGATGGTGAAACTGTAGCTCCCGTTGGTCTTGTGGCCGTCCGTGGAGAGCGCATGCCATTCCACCATGTACTTGCCGGCTGGCAATTTGTCGGTCACCGGCACCATCAGCGTGGTGCCGCTGTTCATCAGCATGCCTTCTCCGGTCTTGACGCTCGCCTTGTTGGGGCCGGTGACCTTGACGCCGCTGAATTTCAAATTGAGGCCCTCCGAGAAGGTTAGGTCGAGTTCGGATGGTGCGGCCTTGACTGTGCCGTCGGCTGCCGGAACGGCCGACTTCAGATGGGCATGCGCCATGGCCTGGCCGGCAAAAGCGACGCTGATTGCGATGGCAACGGGGAGCAGTTTCTTGATCGGGGGCATTTGATTTCCTCATCCTGTTGGCGACCCGCGGAAAGTCTGCGGATCGTGTGATGGCGATCGGTCGATCGCCGATATCCGTTGCCGGCGAAGCCGGACGGAATTCCCGTGTCCCAGTGGCGCTTACGCGCCACGGAATTAATCCTGCCGCAGCAGATTTCGGATCTTCTGCAGCGCGACATCGTTGTTTTCCTGATAGGCGATGGTGCCTCTGAGATTGCCGCCGGCATCGACGAGCAGCACGGAAGCGGTATGATCCATGGTGTATCCACCGTCCGGGCTTGGCACCTTCTTGGCATAGATGCGCCAGCCCTTGATGGCCTTCTGCATTTCGGTGGGATCACCCGTAATCCCGGTGATGCGGTCGGTGAAATTGCCGGTGTAGCTGTGCATGATCTCCGGCGTGTCGCGCTCCGGGTCGACGGTGAAGAAATAGGCTTTCAGCCCATCGGCCTGCGGTCCGAGCGTCTTGAACCAGCCCGCCATATCGTAAAGCGTTGTCGGGCAAACGTCGGGGCAATGCGTGTAGCCGAAATAGACGAGTGAGGGATGGCCCGACAGGGCCTTTTCGGTGATGGGCTCGCCGCGATCGTCCGTGAGCGTGAAGGCTGTGCCGAGGCCGCCCGTGGCCTGCACCTCAGGAACCATGAGGAACGTCGCGTAGCCGATCGCGCCCGCACCGGCGACAAGCGTAAGGGCGACGGCGGTTGCAACGAAACGTCGTCTATTTGACATGGGACGTCTCCTTGTTCGCCGCTATCGATCCCACAGGGAAATCGACGTCGATAGAGCCGGCCTTTTCGAATTCGAGCGTTGCCCTCACCGTCTGGCCCTGAAGGAAGGGCTCGGCAACCTTCATGAACATGACGTGATAGCCGCCGGGTTTGAGTTCGACAGTCTGGCCCGCCGGTATCGGCAGGCCGCCGGCAAGCTCGCGCATGATCATGACCTCCTTGTCCATTTTCATCTCGTGAATCTGGACCGTTGCAGCGCGCGGTGAGCTCGCAGCCACCAGCCGGTCGTCGGTGTCGCCCGTATTCGTGATGGTCATATAACCGCCCCCGACGGGAGCTCCCGGCACCATGGCGCGAACATAGGGTGCGGAAATGATGAGGTTGCCGATTTTGACATCGTCGGCGGACGCGAGGGAGGAGGACAGGAATGCCAGCCCGAAGGCGGCAAGGGCAGAAATCTGTTTCAGCATGATCGATATCCTTGATCCGGAAAAGGAGCGGGCAGGCGAAGCCTTTGGGCTCCGCCCGATCTCGTCAGGAAAAGAAACGCCGGAGCGGCGGCACGAAACGAACCACGAACTGGTCGAGGAGCAGCATTGCGACGATGGCAGCTCCCGTCAGCGGGAAGGTCACCCCGAAGATGATGGCGATGAGCCACAGGCCGATATAGACCGATTTTTGCGGCGGCATCGGCGGTACGCCGAGACGGCCCGATGGCCTTCGCTTCCACCACATGGTCGCAGCCGTCACGCAGCAAAGAACGATGGCGAGACAAGCGGCCAGCATCAGAAGCTGGTTGAAAAGGCCCCATTCCTGTCCCTGATGGACATTGATGCCCCATTCGATCGCTTTGCCGAGCGCCGGATACTGGTCAAAGGAAATGTCGATGAGCGGCTTGCCGGAATATTGGTCGATGTGGACAGTGCGTTCCTTGCCGAGATCGCCGAAATAGTGGCTTGCCGTATAAACGCCGGTCTCATCCGAAGGGATCGCGAGATCGGAACCGGCGACTATGCCCAGCCCGTGCATGATGTCGACGGCCTTATCAAGACCGATCGGCTTGGCCGATTGCGCCGCCGCGATATCGGAAAGCGGAACGGGTGCGTTCTCGACCACCCAGCCGGCGCGGCTGACGATATCCTGTGTGACCTTCGCCGATTTCGGCACCTCATCCCAGACCGCTGCCGGTGTTCCGAGATTATTTGCCGTCAGCCAGGCATTGACGTTGGCGCCCCAGTAACCGGACCATGGCATGCCGCTGAAGGCCAGGAAGAAGATAAGGATGCCGGCAAGCGCGCCCGTCACGGCATGCAGGTCGCGCCAGAAGACGCGCCGGGACGGGTTGCCGCGAACCGTGAGCACGCCGCCGCTCTGCTGTCGCGGCCACCAGAGATAGATGCCGGTCACCACGAGGACGAGGGCAAAGCCCGCGACGATCTCGATCAGGCGATTGGTCCATTTTCCGAAATATTCGAGGCTGTGGATGCGCTTGACCACCCAGCCGAACTCCTGTTTCGACCCCACCGATCCCAGGATGCTGCCGTCATAGGGATTGACGTAGACGATGGTCGATTGACCGCCCTTGGATATGGTTATCCAGGCCGAGCGGTTCGGCGCCGACGCTTCGTGATAGGAGGTCGCACGGGTGCCGGGGAAAGCTGCGAGCGCCGCATCGGCGATCTGCTGCGGCTGCAACATCGTGCCGGTCTCGGCGACGAGGTAACGATGCGAATAGAAAGTATCGGCAATCTGATCCTTGAACAGATAGAGCGAACCGGTGATCGCCAGATTGAGCATGAAGGGAATGACGAGCAGACCGGCGAAGAAATGCCAGCGCCAGATTGCGCGATAGAGCGAGACATTATGGGTTACTGCGGCTGCAGGCTCTGCAGCGGTAAAGGCAGACATGAAATCCTCCGAAGATCGGCAGGCTGCCACGATCGATCTGGGGAGGGCGGCGATGGTTCGCCATTCGCGGTGAACTTGCTTCACATGGGCAGCCGGGTCAATCGGCCCCGCCTAGTTCGGCAAAGTACAGTCAGGAACACCAATCCTCAGATTTTACGACCTAAGGGTCGCGATGCGGCAGCGTTGACGGCGGGCGTCACGGCGAAGCCGCAACGCCGGTTCAGCCAACGATGTCGAGGAGGGGAGGCGCTCTCGGGCCCGTGTTCGGCGGATAAAGCTGGCGGTGGAAAGCTTCCGATCTTGCAACGACGATCTCCCGGTGCAGGGAGACAAGACGTTCGCAAATCTCGGTCGGAGGCGTGGGCAGCATCGCGGCGGACGCGATCCGGCATGCCTCGCATCCGGGTGCATAGGCTTTCCCATGCACCTTGCCGTCGGCATCCTTGTAGGTGATGCAGAGGATAGGCAGGGAACCGTCCGGGAGCCTGTACTGGGCAAGCTCGATCGGGGATATCTCGTCCGCGGTCGCGACAACAGGCTGATGGGCGAAGCCGACAAACAACAATGCAACGGCGCAAAGAATGCGCGCGCTCCACTGAAATGTTCGCGAAATCGTCTTCCGCATTCTTGTCCCCACCCACCCGAATTCGCGGATAAGGCTGCAGTCATAGGACAGGCCTATTGCAAGCGCAATGCGTCAATTGGTGCAGCGCCGAAGTTTGCGGACGTCGGTATCGGTCAGGCGACGCGTCTCGGGGAGCGCCAAATTGGCGGAGAGCCCTTGATCGTTCCGTCCGGGGCGCCAGATAGGGCTGATCATTCGGATCCGTAAGTGGAGCTTTGGGAAGGGTGGTCATGAGCAGCTTTGATGACTCACCGTCTGCCCGGTGCCTTCGACATCTCGATCCATCGGCTTTCACGATTCGCTTTCCTCGTGGTCCATGATCTCCGAGGGACGCATGACTACATCCGGCCTGGATGACAGATTCCGGACGTAGCGATATTGAGATGCATTGCTTCAGAAGTTTGATTGCGACGATGACCTTCACTCCCGGTTCCCGCTCGAACATTTTGCCACGCCGCCGGTCAATGAGAGGCTTGGTAAACCATTTTGCAGAGTTCGCATGGTATCCCAAACAGACTTTGATTATGCCGAGGCAAGGTCAATCGTCGCGGGTCGTTGCGAGGACTGGGAATAGCAATGGAAATTGAAACACATCTGGTTTCGCTGATACGTGTCCTCGGCCAGGTTGCGATCATCGTCTATGCCTATTCCTGGGTCATTCGGATCGTCGAACGCGGTGCTTTGAAATCCGTGGCTGTCGGGCTGTTGTTCGGGCTGGTCGGTATCCTGTCCATGGGTGATCCCATCCAATGGATGCCGGGCGTCATTCAGGATGGCCGTTCTATCCTCCTTGTCCTTACGCCGATCTATGGGGGGCTTCTGGGAACCATTGTCGCTGCGGCGATGATGGCCCTGTTTCGGTACATGGTGGGCGGCATGGGCGCCGTGATTGGCGTTGCCGGCATCGTAATCGTTGCCGTCGTGGGCTATGTACTCAGTCTGCTGCCGCGGCAATGGACCGGCACGGGATGGAGGCGATCGGCCCTGTTCGGTCTGGCGACCTGCTCATCCATTGTGGTTGTCTTCCTTTTGCCGTGGGCGGTTGCGCGCGCCCTTCTGATCTCGGCGACACTTCCGGTGACGATCGTCAATATCCTCGGCGTCATGCTCCTGTCGGACCTCTTGCAGCGGGAGCAATATCGCATCGGCATACAGCGCGCGCTGGAGAATGAAGCGAGCCTCGATCCCCTCACAAGGTTGCCCAACCGCCGCGTGCTGCAGCGCGAAGGCGATCGATGCAGCAAGGAAGCGGGCATGCGGCGTATCCCTTTCTCGATCATCATGCTCGATATCGATCACTTCAAGAAGATCAACGACAGCTGGGGCCATTCGTTCGGCGACACCGTTCTGGCGCGGTTGGCCGATGTCATCAGGCAAACCGTGCGCAAGACCGACATTGCCGCCCGTTATGGCGGCGAGGAGATCGTCGTGCTGTTGCCCAATACCGATACGCGGGCCGCGGCCGCCGTCGCGGAGAAAATTCGCAAGGATATCGAGGGCACAACCCTGATGTTCGAGCAGGAAGCCGTCCACGTCACCGTCAGTATCGGTATTGCCTGCTCCCTTGAGCCGACGACGGATTTCAAGCATGTGCTCGAGGCTGCCGATAAGGCGCTCTATCGGGCGAAGGCGAGCGGAAGAAATCGCGTGGAACTGGCGGAGGCCGCATAGGCCGGCCGTCATTTCTTCGGCGATGAGAGCACGACGTGCTTTCTCGCATTTCCCGACAACTCGCATGCGCGAGGATCTACGGCAGGAAGCACCCGGCAGACAATGCATGAGTTCGCCGGCCCCGATCCCCTCGGAGCAATTGCGGGTAAAGCGCGGTGTGGTTCAGTTCAAGCGGTGGCGGAACATCCAGGCGGCAACCGGCATCGTCGCGGCGGCGATGGCGACGAGTGCGAGCATATCCGGAAACAGCGTATCGAGGCCCGCACCTTCGAGATAGACGCCGCGCGTGATGCTGATCGCGTATTTCAGCGGATTGATCATCGTCGCATATTGCAGGACTTCCGGCATGTTGTCGGTCGGCGACATCAGCCCCGACAACAGCATGAACGGCATCAGGGAGACGAAGCAGAGGATCATCGCCTGCTGCATGTTGGCGGCGATAGACGACAGGAAAAGCCCGAAGCCGATGGCCGCGGCAAGGAAGAGGCTCAGCCCGAGATAGAGCGTCAGGAATGAGCCGGCAAACGGGATGCGGAACCAGAACAGGGCCACCAGCAGGATTGTCGATGCCTGGGTGATGCCGACGATCATCGAGGGCACCGCCTTGCCGATCATGATCTCGGTCGGCGTGAATGGCGCCACGAGCAGCTGGTCGAAGGTTCCTTCCTCGCGTTCGCGGGCGACGGACATGGCCGTCAGCATCATCGTCATCAGCATGGTGATCGTGCCGATGAGCGAGGGGACCATGCTCCAGCGCGTTTCCAGCTGCGGATTGTACCAGGCACGGGTCGTGACCTGCACGGCGTTGTCGGCGCCGCCCTTCTGCGCAAGCCAGTCGGCGGTGAAATCGCCGACGATCGTGTTGGCATAGCCTTGCGCGATACCACTCGTGTTGGAGTTTCTGCCATCGGCGATGACCTGCACTGTGCCGGAGGTCCCGGATTCCAGCTGCCTTTCGAAATCGTGCTCGATGACGATGATCAGGACAGCCTGCTTGGTGTCGAGGAGCCTTACCGCCTGGCCCGTTTGCGTCAGCGTCGCCACCCTCTCGAATATGCCCGATCCCTCGAGCTTGGCGACAAGGTTTCTCGAGGTCGCCGTCCGGTCCTGGTCGACGAGCGCGTAGGGAACCGTGTTGAGGTCATAAGTGGCGGCGTAGCCGAAGATCAGGCATTGAAGGATGGGAGGGACGACGAGACTTGCCCGGCTTCTCGGGTCCTTCAGGATGACGAGCAGTTCCTTGCGGATCAGCGTTACGATGCGCAGAAGTGAGGCGATCAACATGGCTATGCGATCCTCTTTCTGGTCATTCGCACGGCAAGCGCCATGAGAGCCGCGGCCATGCCGGCAAGCACCGCCGCATTCGGCAGGATGACGCTCCAGATATTGCCGGCGAGAAACAGGGTCTGCAGCAGCGTGACGAAATACCGGCCAGGGAAGATATAGGTGATGATCTGCACGGCCAAAGGCATGCTCCTGGGATCGAACATGAAGCCCGAGAGCATCATGGCCGGCAGGAAGGTCACGAGAACGGTCACCTGGCTTGCGATGAACTGGCTCTTCGTGATCGAGGATATGGCAAGGCCAAGCCCCAGCGCCACCAGAAGATAGAGCATGGAGACGACGGTGAGGATCAGCAGCGATCCGCGTAGCGGCACGCCGAAGAGCAGCCGACTGCCGACAACGCAGAGCGCAAGCCCGGCGAGCCCGAGAAGAAAATAGGGGACGGTCTTGCCAAGCAGGATTTCAGTGGAGCGCACCGGCGTCACGAACAGCGCCTCGAAAGTGCCCCGCTCCCATTCTCGCGCCATGACAAGGGCGGTCAGAAGCGCGCCGATCAGCGTCATGACAAGGACGACGAGACCGGGGACAAGGAAATAGCTGCTGTCATTGGCCTCGTTGAACCAGAGCCGGGATTGGATCGAGACGCTGCCGCCGATGATCGCGCCTTTGCGCGCCGCCTCCTTGGCGGCCCAGACCCTGACCGCCGCCTCGGCATAGCTCAGCGAAATGCGCGCCGTGTTGGCATCGCTGCCGTTGACGACCACCTGAACCTCACCGTTTCCCTGGGCGAACTTGCGCGCGAAATCGGAGGGTATGCGCAGAATCGCCCGCGCCTCGGATGACAGGAGCATCCGTTCGGCCTCGGCCATGGTCTTGACGGGCTTCGGCGAAAAATAGCTGGAGAGCTCGAAGGCCGAGGCAAGCCCACGCGCCTCGGCCGAATTCTCTTCCATGACGATCGCAACGGGAACGTTCTTGACGTCGAGATTGATGCCGTATCCGAACAGGATCAGCAGCGCCACCGGCATGACGATGCCGATGGCGATGCTGCTCGGGTCGCGCAGGAGCTGCCAGGTTTCCTTGCGGATGAGCGCGCGGATGCGGCGCAGGGCTGCGCGAAATCCGTGACCTGGCCTGTCGACGGACTGGGTCATGCCGCCTTCTCCATTTGTCTGTGCCGCTCCTTCTCGACGATGGCGATGAAGGCTTCCTCCATCGTTGCCGCGGCCTCTCCATCAGCTCCGGCATGGGCACGGATCTCGACCGGCGTGCCCTCGGCCAGGTTCTTGCCGGCGTCGAGGATGATGATCCGGTCGCAATATTCGGCTTCTTCCATGAAATGCGTCGTTACGATGATGGTCACGCCCTGTTCTGATAGAGCGGTGATGCGGCCCCAGAACTGCCGTCTTGCCAGGGGATCGGCGCCGCTTGTGGCTTCATCGAGAAAGAGAATGTCCGGCTCGTGCAGGAGAGCGGCGGCCAGCGCCAGCCGCTGCTTGAAACCGCCGGGGAGCTGGCCGCTGGGCAGCTTTGAAAACTGATCCAGTTCGAATTGGTCCTTCAGGGCGGCTATCCTGTCCTTCCTGCGCCTGCCGCGCAATCCGTAAGCGCTTGCGAAGAACTCCAGATTCTCGTCGACGCTGAGCTGGCCATAGAGTGAAAATTTCTGCGCGACATAGCCCAGCCGTTCCCGCGCCTTCGCGCCTGCCTTCAGCAGGTCGGAGCCGGCGACCATCAATGTGCCGCCGCTTGCGGGAAGCAGGCCGCAAAGCATCCGGAAGGTCGTGCTCTTTCCCGCGCCATTCGGACCGAGCAGGCCATAGACCTCGCCCTTGCGGACACTGAAGCTGACATGATCGACGGCGGTGAAATCCCCGAACTTGCGGAGGAGGTCGCGGACCTCGACCACCGTTTCATCGCCGTTGCGATTGCTCGATGAAGCGCCCTCGTGGCCTTTGCGCTCGGTATCTCCGGCAACGGCATCGAACAGCATCATGAAGGCATCTTCGAAGCGCGGCGCCACGCTTTCCATCTCAAGCTTCTTGCCGTCCAGCTCCAGCGGCTCGTTCTTCTGGTCCGGCTTGCGCACGATCCGGACACGGCCGGCCTCCGGTACGGCATCGACAATGCCGGGCAGGGCAAAGAGACGCGCCTGCAGGGATCTTGCCGGCATATCGTTCATACCCTGGGCCATGAAGCAGCAACCATCGGCCTTTGCCGTGATCTCGGCCGGCGGCCCCTGATCGAGGATCTTGCCCGCGTGCATGAGCACAGCATGTTCGCAGCGTTCCGCCTCATCGAGATAGGAGGTCGCCACGATCACCGAAAGCCCATCCTCCTTGACGAGCTTGAAGACGATTTCCCAGAGCTCGCGCCGCGACAGCGGATCGACGCCGACCGTGGGCTCGTCGAGCAGCAAGAGTTCCGGTGCCCGCACCAGCGTGCAGGCGAGGCCGAGCTTCTGCTTCATGCCCCCCGACAATTTGCCCGCCGGCCGCTCCTTGAAGCGGCCGAGCTGCGTCATCTCGAAAAGTCGCGGATAGGTTTCGTCGCGCTGCGACTGCGTCACGCCATGCAGGTCGGCGTAGAGATCGAGGTTCTCCTGAACACTCAGATCCTCGTAAAGGCCGAACTTCTGCGGCATGTAGCCGATCCGGTCCTGAACATGCTGCGGTTCCCTAGCGATATCGACGCCGATCACCTGCAGACTGCCGCCATCCGGCGCGATGAGGCCGCATGCCAGACGCAGGAGTGTCGTCTTGCCGGCACCGTCCGGGCCGACGAGGGCCGTCAATGCTCCCTTGCGGACGTCGAGCGAGACATTGGCAAGCGCCTCCACCATCTCGCCCGTATCCCGGCGAAACGTCTTGCGGATGTTGCTCGCCACCACAGAGAAATCGCCGCTCATATATCCTCGCTCTATTGCTGCGCGGTTGCGACATTCGCCTGCTCGCCCGAAAGTGGCTTGACGGTTGCCGGCATGCCCAGCCGCAGCGTGTTATCGGGATCGTCCACGAAGACCCTCACTTCATAGACGAGGCTTGTGCGCAATTCTTCCGTCTGCACCGATTTCGGCGTGAACTCGGCAACCGAGGAGATAAAGCCGATCCATCCGGGGATCGTCCGTCCAGGTAGCGAATCCACGCTGACGTTAGCCTTCATACCGGGACGAAGCATTCCAAGCTGGGTTTCCGAGACATAGGCGCGCACCCATTTCGGGCTGATCGTCGCAAGCGAGAAGGCCGCTCGCGTGGGTGACGCCATCTCGCCGGGCTCGATCAGTCTGGACTGCACAATCGCATCGACCGGCGCTTTCAGCTCGGCATCAGCAAGCTGCTGGTGCAGAAGCGCGACATTGGCTTCCGATGCATGCAGCTGCGCTTCTGCCTCTTGAATGTCCTCGACGCGGGAACCGACGACAAGCAGATCGAGCGCCTTCTGATTGGCGACGACCTTGGCGTCGGCAACGGCGGCGGCAGAGCGCGCCTCGTCCAAAGCCTGTTGGCTGACGGCAGCCTTGGGAGCAAGGGCGTTCTGGCGTTCGAACTGGGCACGGGCATTGACCGCTTCCGCCTTGGCGGATTCGAGATTGGCGCGGGATTGCGCAATCTCCTCGGGACGATTGCCGTTCTCGAGACGCTCGAGATTGGCGCGCTGGCTTGCTGCCTGCGCCTCGGCCTGGGCGACCTGAGGCTGAAGACGGCTCGTATCCAGCCTGGCGACGACCTGGCCTTTCTTGACTTGCGCGCCCTCTTCGACAAGGACTTCGGCGACACGTTCGCTGCCGTTGAAGGCGAGGGTAAGTTGCCGGAAGTCTATATTTCCATAGAGAGCAAGCTCGTTCGAGCCGTTATCCCGATGGAAATACCACCAGGCTCCACCCGCGACGGCGATCAACAGGAGCAAGATGACGATGACGCGCTGCATGCTGTATTTGAACTCCAAAGAGATGCCGGCTTTGATGAAACGAACGGTGACACATATCGATCCGTAGAGTGATTATAGCACTTGTGAAATTCAAATTTCAAATTAATATTTGAATTAGTGGAAGGCGGAAGCAATGGCCAGAGGCATAAGGCGAACGGCGCGATCTCGAGATCGGCAGGACGGGGCTGCCACGCGGATAAGCCTGCTTGAAGCGGCCGGAGCCGTTTTCGCCGAATTCGGCTTCGACCGCGCGACTGCGAAGGAAATTGCCTTGCGTGCGGGGACGAATGCAGCGGCGGTCAACTATCATTTCGGCGGCATCGAGGCCTTGTACGAAGACGTTCTTGCCGAGGCGCATCATCGCCTGATGAGTTACGATGTGCTTGCCCGCACTGTTAGCGCGGACATCGAGCCGAAGGAGAAGCTGCGCCGATTTATCGGGTTGCTGGTCAAAGTCGTGCGTACCGGCAATGAGCACTCATGGCCGGCCAAGGTGATCGTCCGCGAACTGATCGCGCCGACTCCGCATATCGATAAACTGCGACGCGAGGAAATCGAGCCCAAGAAAGCGTTGCTGTTCGGCGTCATTGCCCAGATCATCGGCGTGGCGCCGGACCATCCGCTCGTTGCTCAGGCGGCGCTCTCTACGATGGCGCCCTGTTTCATGCTGCTGGTGGCCGAAAAGCGCGTGTCCGAGATCATTCCGGCGCTTGCCAGGGAATCGACCACCGACGAGGAGCTGGCAGACCGGCTTGTTCGCTTCACGCTTGGCGGGCTTGCCCAACTCTCCCCACCGGTACAGGCGGCGGGATCACCGGAACAGCGGAGCTGACCCCTGGCAAACCATGCCTTGGGAGATTGCTTCAGCCTTCGAAACCGAACCGCTCGACATCGAAGTCGTCGCCATCGTAAGCTCCGGCTTGAGCCTCCGCCATGTCGTCGTGCATCGGAATGGACGCGCTGACGAGGCTTGGGAGCGTCATGTCGACTGCCATGCCCGGCGGTTGCAGGGCCCAGGCGACGATGGCGCCGGTCGACATCGCCCCGACGCCGCCGGATACGTCCTGCGAGGCGGAACTCGGGAGCTGCGCCATTGGCTGCATCTTTGCCATGGCGCTATCGGCCGTATTTTTCGCATTGTCCGAAACTACGAGCTTTCCGGCATCGTTGCGTCCCACGACCAGGCTGGCGAACACAGCAGGGGGGACGGGTCTTTCCGGTGCGGCCGTCGGGACGACAACGATGCTGCTGGTCGGCCGCCAAGCCGGCAGCGGAACGGCATAGGCCGCAAGATCGGCAAAGGGCTGGCTCTTGCTTTCTTCGGTCACTCGCTTGCCGAGCTGAAGCTCCAGCCCGGTCAGGGCTCGGCTCCTGGGCGTCGGCAGCATGCTGGTGAGAAGGCTGCGATCGGGCGTGTCATTGCGTGACGCTATCGATGACCCGGCGTCGTCATCGTCATCGGAGACAGCTGCGATCCTGCTACTCATTTGAGATGGCCGCTTTTTGGATTGTGCGACGGCCACATCATAGCCCGGCAGCGGTCTGCCGTCAGCCGGCACGTGGAGCGTCTGCCCATTCGGGAAAAGCCGCGCGAGCTCCTGGCGCGACATTCTCGGCCAGGCCCTGACCCTGCCGACATCCAGATGCACGAACGGCGAGCCGGAATTGGGATAGAAGCCCACGCCACCGATCTGCATCTGCATGGCGATCGCCCGCAGGCTCGCAAGCTTCACGCCGGGAATGTAAAAATCCATCGCCTTGCCGAGCGTATGTTGGCTGTGTTTGGCAACGCCGGAGCTGCGCGAGCGGTTGCGCAGCATGCTGTTGGTCGAGGGAGAGCGGTAGGCCGAGACGACGTGAATGGCTTCGTTGGCGCCGCTGCGGCGATAGACCTCCCAAACGAGATCGAGCAATTCCGGATCGATCCTGGTCGGCTCGTTCTTTCGCCAGTCGCGTAAGAAACGATTGATTTGAGCAAGGCCTCGCGGGTCGTATTTACCGCTGCGTTTGAAGACGATGGTCGCCCTTTCTCCCGTATGGGTGAAGAAGAGCTTGAGCGCCCGATCCTCGGCCGCCGCGGTGCCGGCAAAAGCAGCGAGCACCAGCATTGCGATCAACGCCACCCGGCAAGCGACGAATGAGAAAGTCGTGGCGAAAACCATCGCCGGAATGGAAAAGATCACGTGATGCACGGATACGACTTTCGCCTTGCTAAGAGAAACAGAAATCAGAGGCGCCGCGTCTGCGGCATCGCTATACCCTCCAATTATGGTCAACAAATCCCTAACGGACCGTTTATAGGCGGAAACGGCAAAATTTTGTCCGTTCGAGCGCATTTATGGGGCGGCTGTGGAGTCTCCTCCAAGCCCCGGCGAGCCTTATTTTGGAAAGCTTCAACTGCACCGTTGCAATTCTGCGGGGCGTCAACCAGGGCCTGTGAGGCGCCATCTTCCGAAATATGGGGAAAAACCGGCTTTGCAAACGTTTTCGCGTGGGTTGCAAACTGCCGGCCAAGACAGCATCATCCCGCCCCATGAGTGGACAGAATCGATTTGCTCCCCCCTCAAGCGGGCAGCAAACAATCAGACGTAGCGACCTGTTGCGGCAGCTCCGGCGGGCCGGCCTGCGCCGTTTGACGACCATTGTCGCACCTGCCGGGTATGGCAAGACCTCTCTTGCCGTCCAATGGTACGAGCTGTTGAAGGAGGATGGTGTCAAGCTCTGCTGGGTGTCGCTCGATGCCGAACATACCAACCAGGAAGCCTTTCTGCTCGCGTTGATCGATGCCTTGCAGACGCTGCTTCATGAGGATGGCGCGGATGCCGGCAACCTGCCTGCGGCGGCATTGCTTTCCGTGCTGGCGACGCGCCTGCGCAAGATCGAGGGGCCGCTCGTCGTCTTTCTCGACGACTATCATTTCGCCCAGACGGATGCGACCGAGGCGCTGATGGCGAAGATCCTCGCGGACCTCTCGCTCGAACACGTCAAGCTGGTGCTGGTCAGCCGCAGCCCGCCGAGGTTTCCGCTCTCCGCATTGCGGTTGCGTGGTGAGTTCAAACAGTTCGGTGTTGCCGAGCTCGGCTTTACCGATGCCGAAGCGGGAGAGCTTTTCGCCGGTAAGGGCACTCATCTGACAGAGGAGCAGGTCGGTTCCTTCAATCGCCGGACCGAAGGCTGGGCGGTTGCGCTGCAGATGGTGAGCCTGCTCGTATCGGAATCGGAGGAGAGCGACAGCATTCTGGCCTCTTTCGACGGCGGCGGTGCTGACATGGGCTCCTACCTGTCGGAGCAGGTGTTCGAGCATCTGCCTGAAGACATACGCGATTTCCTCATCGGAACGGCCGCGCTTCCGGCCTTCAATCATTCGTTGCTCGAAGCCGTGCTGAAAAGCAAGGAGCAGGCGGATCTCAGCGAGAGGCTGGCTGACTACGCGCTCCCGGTTACGTTGCTGGCAGGCCCCGGCAACTGGATGCGGTTTCATCCGGTCTTCAACGAGTTCCTGAAGAAGACCGCCAGCCGCAGGGGGATCGATGCCAATCTTGCACTCAATCGCGCCGCCCACTGGTTTGAAGCGCAAGGCGATATCGATCGGGCCGTGCATCATGCACTTTCGGCGGGCGACGCCAATCTTGCCGCGCGCATCGTCGAAACCGCCGGCGGCTGGCGGCGCGTCTATGCCACCACTCGCGGCGGCGCGACGCTCTTTCAGGCCTTGAGCGGACGCGCCTCGGAAATCGATCTCGTCCGCTTTCCGCTTGCGACGCTTGGACTCTCGATCTTCAACGCCAAGGCGGCGCAGCTTGCTGCCGCCAATCACTATCTTGTCATCGCCGAGCGGGCCGCTGCTGCAGACCCGAGCTTGGCAAAGGACCTGCGCGTCGTGCGCATCCTTCTGGCGCTTTATACGGATCACTGGGCGACGGCGGCCGATCTTTCCGCGCTCGAAGATGATTTGCGGCAGCCGGATGGAATGGAGCTCATTCATCGGGCGCTGGCGCTCAACATGCTTTCATACAATTTCCTGATCCGCAGCGAGCTTGACCGGGCACTGCACTACGGGCATCTGGCCATTCGGGCCTTTCGCGACGGTGGCGCCGATTTCGGTGCCATGCACCTCTATACCCATATCGGCCAGGCCTTCTTTCTCTCCGGTGATTGTGTGAGCGCGCTGTCGGCCTATGAAGAGCTGATCTGCGAAGCGCAGACCAATATCGGTCCGGGCAGTGATCTCGATGCCGTCGGCCAGGTGTTGAAGGCTGAGGTTCTGTCGATGCGCGGCGAGGCGGAGCCAGCGGCGGAGATGCTCGGATGGGCGCTGCCTCACCTCGAGCTTCACGATACCTGGTTTGACCTTTTGGCTGCGGGCTTCATGGCCGAGCAACGGGTCCTGCGGATGCGCGAAGATTTGCTTGCAGCCCATGCAGCGATGGATCGCATCCGCGCCGTGGCGCGGCGGCGCGGCTTCGATCGGCTCACGCGACTGATTGACGGCGAGCGCGCCATGTTGCTTATGGCATCGGGCGATCTCGATCAGGCAATCCGCCATGCGGAGGCCAATGGCTTCGGCATGCAGACAATCGTTTCAGATCGCGCCAATACGCTGGCCATCCATCTGCGCGGAGCCACGCCGGCGATCTTCTGGACACGCGTCTATCTGGCTCTTGGCGAGACGGCCAAGGCGCGCGAGGTCTTTGATCAGTTCAGGATGCGTCAGTCGCAGCGTCCGCATGTCCCGCGCGCGATCGAGCTTGCTCTCATCGAAATAGGGATCCTTCTGGCGGAAGGCCGCGCGGATCTCGCCGCCGCCAGCCTTTCCGATCTCGTGTTGACGACCCCCCTCGACGACTACCGGGCGCTGCTTCATCTCGATCACTCCGCGGGACTCGGCGAGCTTCGCGCACTCGCCAATCATCCAACCGTCGCAAACGTTCCTCGAAAGCGTCTCCAGTCTCTGCTCGCAAGTGGGGAGACGGTGCACGAGCCAGCCGTCGATGATGGGGGCTATGCCTTTACCGGCCGGGAGCGCATGGTGCTTGAACTGCTGAGTTCGGGGCTTTCCAACAAGGAAATCGGCCGGAATCTGGCCTTGTCCGACAATACGATCAAGTTTCACCTACGCAATATCTTTGCGAAGCTCAACGTCTCCACGCGGACTGCGGCCGTGACCGCAGCACGCCAAAAGGGCATGCTCGATCGCTAACCTACCCGTTCGGGTGGGTTTTGGGGCGCCCGCCCACCCATCGGGAAGGCTATCGACGGACGAAAAAACACCTAATCTGCACTCGTGCGAATATAATAATGAGGGGTAGATTCGTGATCGTCGTCGATCCGGTGACGCAGGAGATTATCGAGGGCAAGCTGGCAGCCACCGTCGATGAGATGGGCGTGGTCATGGCAAGGACCTCGATGAGCCCGGTGATCTATGAGGTGCTTGATTTCGCCTGCGGTCTCCTCACCCGTGACGGCGAGCTCGTGGCGCAGATGAACGGCATCACCTTGTTCACCGGTACCTTCGGCACCCAGGTCAAGTCGCTGATCGCACTTTATGGCGATGATTTGGAAGATGGTGACATCCTGCTCACCAACGATCCCTATTCCGGGGGCACACATGCCTGCGATTTTGCCATCGTCAAGCCGATTTTCTTCGATGGCCGGATATTGGCCTATGCCATCAATGTTGCGCATTATCTCGATGTCGGCGGCTCTGTTCCGGGCTCGCTTGCGCCAAACGCCACCTCCGTCTTTCAGGAGGGATTGAGGCTGCCGGGCGTGAAAGTCGTGCGCAGCGATCGCTTCTCGGGGGAGATCCTGCGCATCATCCGCGAGAATGTCCGTCTGCCCGAAGTCGCGATCGGCGATCTTACGGCTCAGGTGGCGACCGTCCGTGTTGCGGCTCGTCGCATGGGCGAGCTTGCGCGCAAATATGGCACCGATGTTGTGGAAGCCGCATTCGATCACCTCCTGTCGGTGAGCGAGAAGCAGGCGCGCGCCGCCATCGCTGCGCTGCCCGACGGCACCTATGAGGCGGAAGATATTATCGACGGGGATGGCGTCAACACGGATCCCATTTCGGTCAAGGTTGCCGTCACCATTTCTGGCGATCGCCTGACGGCGGATTTCACCGGTTGCCCGCCCGCGGTCGCGGGCCCGATCAATTGCGCGGCCGGTGCGCTGCAATCGGCGGTGCGTACCATCTTCAAGGCACTCGTCGCGCCGCAGGCGCCGTCCAATGAAGGCTGGTTCCGGCCGCTCTCCGTCATTGCGCCGAAAGGCTCGGTTTTCACCGCCAAGAAGCCGTCACCGACAGGCTGGTATTACGAGGGTTCGGTGCATGCTTCAGAACTCGTCTGGAAGGCCGTTGCCAAGCTGATGCCGGAGCGGTTCTCCGCCGGTTCCTATACGAGCCTCTGCGTCGTCTATGTTTCCGGCAAGGACGAGACGGGGCAGCCATTTATCCATATCGAGCCGCAGCATGGCGGCTGGGGGGCGAGCAGGGATGGCGACGGCGCCAATGCAGTGATCGCGCTCACCGATGGCGATACCTATAATTACTCCGTCGAGGTCATCGAAGCCCGTTTTCCCTTGCTCGTGCGCCGCTATGAGCTGAACGTTGAAGGGGGATCGGGCGCGGGCCGCCGTCGCGGCGGTTTCGGTGTCATTCGCGAATATGAAATCCTCGGAGAAGGCGCTTCCGCCTATTGCAGCTTCGGGCGAACGGACACGCCCCCTTGGGGCATAGACGGCGGCAAGCCCGGCAGCATCAATCTTCTGCAGGTGGAAGAGAACGGCGGGAACGTCCGTGATTTCGGCCGCGAGCCGCATATCGAACTGAATCGCGGCGATCTCGTGCGGATCATCACTGGCGGCGGAGGCGGCTGGGGCAACCCGCGTGCTCGCGAACGGGAACAGGTCCGCCGCGATGTCGAAGACGGCTACCTCACTCGGGAGGTAGCACGCAACCTGTATGGATATGAAGAAGGTATGGCGTCATGATCAGGCTGGCGACGGATGTGGGCGGTACCTTTACCGACCTCGTCGGTTATGATGAGCGCACGGGCGAAATCTTCACCGCCAAGAGCCTGACGACCGTTCATGACCAATCCGAAGGCGTGCTTGCGGCAATCGAGCTCGCCGAGAAGAAGGATGGGCTTTCGGCGCGCGATGTGATCTTTTTCGCCCATGGCGGAACGACCGTCATCAATGCGATTACAGAGCGCAAGGGCGTCAAGACGGCGCTGGTCACCACTGCAGGATTTCGTGACGTGCTGGAAATCGGCCGCGGCAATCGCCCCGATCTCTACAATCTGCAGTTCAAGAGCCCGGAAGCCTTCGTTCCGCGCAGCCTGCGCTTCGAGGTGCGCGAACGCCTGGATGCCAAAGGTCGGGTGCTGACGCCTATCGAGCTTGGCGATATCGAGCCGATCATCCATGAATGCCGCGCTCGCAAAGTGGAGGCGGTCGCTGTCATCTTCCTTCACAGCTACGCCAATCCCGAGCACGAGATCGCCTGCGCCAAGGCGATCGCCGAGGCGCTGCCGGATATCACGGTTTGCGCCAGCCATGAGGTTTCCCGTCAATGGCGCGAATACGAGCGCTCCAACACGGCCGTGCTCAACGCCTATGTCCAGCCGATCATCAAGCGCTACTTTGCACGGCTTGAAAGCGCGCTGACTGAGCGCGACCTCACCTGCCCCTATTATGCCATGCAGTCGAACGGTGGCATCTCCACCTTCGATCAGGCGCAGATGAGCCCGCTGACGCTGGTGGAATCCGGCCCGGCCGGCGGTGTGGCGGGCGCCGCGCGGATCGGCACCGTGCTTGGCGAATCCGAAGTCCTGTCGCTCGACGTGGGTGGCACGACGGCGAAATGCTCGCTGATCCACGATAGCCGCCCGACACTCGACAGCGAATACAAGCTTGAGCACACCCGCATCGCGCCCGGCTATCCGGTGCAGGTGCCGGTGGTCGATATCGTCGAAATCGGCGCCGGCGGCGGCTCGATTGCCCGTATCGATGAGCGCGGCGCGCTCCGCGTCGGCCCGGAAAGTGCTGGATCGACACCGGGGCCGGCCTGCTATGGCCGTGGCGGTGAGAAGCCGACGCTATCCGATGCTTTGCTGACGCTCGGCATCTTCGATCCGGCAAGCTTTGCTGGCGGCCAGATGCAGCTCGACAAGTCCAAGGCGGCGGCGGCAATCGAGACGGTTGCCGCGCCGATGGGGTTATCGGTCGAGGATGCCGCGCTCGCAATCGTCGAGATCGCGCATGCGTCGATGATCAATGCGCTGAAGCTGGTGACAGTCCAGCGCGGGCATGATCCGCGCGATGCCGCTTTCGTCATCTCTGGGGGCGCGGGACCTGCACTTGCTGCGCGCCTCGGGCGCGATCTTGGCGTGAAGATGACGGTCGTGCCGCCGCATCCTGGCATCTTTTCGGCCTGGGGAATGCTGGCAGCCGAGCCGCGGGCCGATTTCCGCAGCACGTGGTTCGCTCCCCTTGGTCCGGAAGCCGTCAGCAATCTCAAGCGCCGGTTCGATGAGCTGAAGCGTGAGGCGGTCAAATATTTCTCCAAAGGCGATGCGGCGGAGATACGTTATGCCTGCCGCGTCGAAGCCCGCTATCGCGGACAGGAGCACGGCGTCTTCGCTCTTTTCGACATGGAGGATGGTGCCGAAAGCTTTGCTGAACGCTTCCATGCCGCCCATGAGCGCGCCTATACCTTCTGCCTGCCCGCTTCGCCGGTGGAGATTACCATGATCCATCTGGAGGCTGTGCTCCACGGCCCGGTCATCGCCATTCCGAAACTCGATCGCAGCGGGCGGTCGCTGGATGCAGCCCTCAAGGGTCGTCGCGAGGTCTATTTCGGCGGGACGACCGGTTGGGTGTCCTGCCCCGTCTACGAGCGCACGCGACTGCCGTCTTCCGAGAGAATTGCCGGCCCTCTCATCATCGAGGAGGCAACCGCGACATCGCTGGTTGTTGCCGGACAGGAACTGGAAGTGAGCGAGGAGGGTTTGCTGCTCATCCGCGAACGCGATGGGGGAAGCGTCTAGTATGGCGATAGCGATCGGTCTCGACCATATCGTCAGAAATTACGGGCCGACGCGCGCCGTCGACGACGTGACGCTCGACATCAGGGCAGGGGAGTTCTTTACGCTGCTCGGCTCGTCCGGTTGTGGTAAGAGTTCTCTATTGAAGCTGATAGGTGGCTTTGACAAGCCCACCTCGGGTCGTGTGCTTTTCGATGGAAGGGACATGGCCGATGTTCCGGCCAACCGCCGGCCGGTGAATACCGTATTCCAGTCGCTCGGGCTCTTTCCGCATATGAATGTCGCCCAGAATGTCGGCTATGGGCTGAAGTTGCGCGGGTTGTCTGGTGCCGCCTTGAAAAGCAAGGTCGATGGTGCATTGGACCTCGTCGAACTTTCGGGTTTTGCGGATCGTGACGTCAATCTTCTCTCAGGCGGCCAGCGCCAGCGCGTTGCGCTGGC
This sequence comes from Martinezella sp. CNPSo 3732, assembly GCF_057784515.1. Classification (NCBI taxonomy): domain Bacteria; kingdom Pseudomonadati; phylum Pseudomonadota; class Alphaproteobacteria; order Hyphomicrobiales; family Rhizobiaceae; genus Martinezella; species Martinezella sp. CNPSo 3732. The sequence goes on along the minus strand of NZ_JBXSOO010000026.1, from coordinate 20,460 downwards.
TCGCGCGCTCGTCATGGAACCGGGCATTCTTCTGCTCGACGAACCCCTGACCGGGCTTGACGAACGTCTGCGTCAGCAGATGCGCGACGAATTCGGCCGCCTTCACAAGCGTACCGGAGCGACCTTCATTCTCGTCACCCACAATCAGGACGAGGCGCTCAGCCTTTCCGACCGGATGGCTGTCATGCACAAGGGGCGGATCGAGCAGACCGACGTGCCATCGCGTTTCTTCGAGGCGCCGGCCAATGCCTTCGTTGCCCGTTTTGTCGGCATCGATACGCTTCTGAGGCCCGAAAGCATCTCGATTGCCGACGGCAGGGCTCTCGTCATGATTGCTGGACAGCGCATCAGTGCGAGCGTGTCTGGAGCGGCGGCGCCGTCCGATGCGCTTGTCGCAATCCGCCCAGACCGAATTGAACTGCTCCCGGCTGCGGGAGAGGCCGCCGAAATAATTGAACTTAAGGTTGTCGAAAGCATCTATCGCGGACTCAGCCATGACGTTACGCTCGCTTTCGCCGACAGCCAGCGCGTGGTGTTAACGACTAGCGCGGACGCAGCTCCGCCCTTGCCGGGCGAAAGCGTGCGCGTGTGTCTGAAGCCGGGCGCTGCGCTCCTGATCGATCGTTCCGGAATACCGGCTCTGGCTGGAGGCGATGAGTAGAACCCGAATAGCTGACACAAGCGAAAAATGAGGGAAGGGAATGACACGATGACCAAGAGCAATAATCTCGTCTCCTCCGCCTTGAGGAGTAACATGCAGCGCCGTGACATGCTCAAGCTGATGGGTGCGGGTGCGGCCGCACTCACCGTCGGCGGGCTTTCTGCAACGAGTGCCATGGCTGATGATGCAACGGTTGCATTCTGGGGCACCGCCACGCTCGATATCGGCGACAAATGGCAGGAATTTACCCGCCAGAGTGGCGTTTCGCCAGAGTTTACCGATAACGGCAATGATGTCGGCCCGGTGGTCGCGCGCCTTGCCGCCGGCAATGCCAACGATCTCTTCGATGTCGGCGGTTTTCAGGGCGGCGCCGAGCGCGAGCTCGCCAAGCAGGGCCTGATTGCCCCATGGGACGTCTCCAAGATCTCGAATTTCGCCGGCATCTGGCAATGGGCCAAGGATATCCCGACCTTGACCTATGAGGGCAAGCAGTACGGCATTCCCACGGTCGTCAACGCTGACTCCATCATCTACCGCCCCGACAAGCTCGGCAAGGTCGACAGCTATGGCGTCATCTTCGATCCCAAGTTGAAGGGTCGGGTTGCGATGGAAGATGCGTGGATCAACAGCGCGATCTTCACCGCCATCTATCTGAAGGAAGCGGAAAACAAGCCGATCAAGGAGCCGGGCAATCTGACGGAATCCGAGCTCGGTCTCGTCATGGAGTTCCTGATCAAACACAAGAAGGATGGTCAGTTCCGTACCTTCTGGAACGGCTGGGAACAGGGCGTGCAACTGGTGGCGAACGAGGAAGTCGACGCCATGACCGGCTGGGAGCCGATCGTCTATGAAGGCCGCAAGCGCGGACTTCAGGTGGAGTATGCAGCTCCCGTCGAAGGCTACGAAGGCTGGGGCAACAATACGGTGCTGCTCAAGGGGGCCACGGAGCGCGGCAAGGCCGACGTCGCCCACAAGTTCGTCGATGGCCTGCTTGCTGGCCTCTACGGTTGCGAGCTGGGCAAGGCGCGCGGCTATCTCGTGCCGACCGACAACAACCTCGCCTACGCCAAGGCCCATCCGGATGAATACAAGGCCGATGATGTCGCCAAGCTTGCCGACCATGTGAAGGCCAAGTTCTCCGGAAAGGTCTACTGGCAGAATTGCCGCCCGGACAATTTCCAACTCTACGAGGAGTGGTGGCAGAAGCTGCGCAACGCCTGATTTGAAGTGATGGACCGGGGCTGGCGCATCTGTCGAGGGACAGGCCGGCCCCGAGCCGATGGGATCAACGCCGAGAGAGAAGGAGGATTAGACCATGAAGACACCAGTTCTGTTGCTGACCGCTCCGCTCGCGGCGATCATCGTGCTTGGCCTTGCGCCACTTGTTCTTGTCGTGGTCTGGAGTTTCTGCGCCTGGGATTCCGCCACCTACTGGATCAAGCCGGAATTCAGCCTCGCCGCTTACGGCGCGATTCTGGAGGCCGGGCGCTGGAGCGTGTTCCTGTCCACCCTTGGCAAGGCGTTCCTGACGTCAGCTATCTGCCTCGTCATTGCCTATCCCACCGCCTATGCAATGTACTTCCTGGCTGGGCGCACTTTGTCTGTCATGCTTGCGGCCCTGCTTACGATTCCGTTTTTCACGTCCTATCTCATTCGCTCCTTCTCTTGGCGGCTGCTTCTCGGCCGCACAGGCGTCATCAACACGCTTCTGCAGCAGGCCGGCATCACGGAGACGCCGCTCGACTGGCTGCTGTTCAGCGATTTCGCCGTCATCGTCGGACTGGTCGCCTCCTACCTGCCGTTCGCAACCTTCCCCATCCTGCTCTCCATGCGCCGCGTCGATCCGATCGCGCTGGCGGCATCGCGCGATCTCGGCGCCGGATTCTGGACGATGGTCCGCACCGTGCTGCTGCCGCTGACCTATTCCGGCGTCTTCGCCGGCTTCCTGTTCGTCTTCGTCATGGTTGCCGGCTCCTCGACGGAGGTGCAGATGCTCGGCGGTGCCGGCGCTTCAATCGTCTCGGTGATGATCAACGACGTCATGCGCGTCGCCAATTTTCCGCTCGCCTTTGCGATTTCGACGCTGATGCTCGTCATCGTCTTTGGGCTGGTGCTGATCGGGGACGCCCTATTCGGCCTCTCCTCGCTATTCGAGGAGCGAGACCAATGATCGGCAGGGAAGGAGCAACCCCGCGCATCGTCATCTGGGCGCTGACCATCTTCGGCCTCATGGTGATCTATGCGCCGCCGCTTTATCTGCTTGGTGTCTCGTTCAATCCGGCGCTGCAGCCGGGGCTGCCGCACTTTTCCGACATCACCCTGAAATGGTACCTCGCACTCGGCTCGGAAAGCGCACTGGTCGCCGCGCTCAGCCAGTCGATCGTCATCGCGCTTGCGACGGCTGTCATTGCAACGCTGCTGTCGCTCGGCGCGGCGCTGGCGCATCGCGAGCTTCATCGTGGACGCAGCCTGTGGTTTTTGACTGTGCTGCTGCCAATGTTCGTACCGGGCGTTATCCAGGGGCTGGCGCTATCGACGGTCATCAGCCGTGCCGGCGTGAAGGCATCGGCCTTGACTGTCATTGCCGGCCATCTTCTATGGGCGATGCCCTTCGCCTTCATCGTCATCCTGACGAGTTTTGCCGCGGTCAAGCGGACCTATTTGATGGCGGCGGACGATCTCGGTGCCGGACGCTTCCGGCAGTTCTGGGATATTACCCTGCCATTGATCCGGCCCGGCCTCGTCAGCGCCTTCATCTTTTCGTTCCTGCTATCCCTCAACGAATTCACGCGCGCCTTCTATCTGGCAGGCCGCCAGAACACCTTGCCGGTCGTGCTGTTCGGCAAGATGAATGCCGGCGCGTCGCCGACGATCTATGCGATGTCGGGCGCAATCTTCCTTGTTTCCAGCGTTTGCGTGGTGGCTGTGGCCCTGCGTTCGCTGCTCATGCAACGCCGTGTGGGGTGATCGATATGCAAAATGGACTGACGAGTCGCAAGTTCTGCCCGCCCTTAGACCTCCATCAACGGGAGTATAGAGGATGAAACAGGAGTCGAAACTGATGGCGCTGATCCGCGCTGGAAAGAGGCAAGAGGCGCTTGACATGGTCGAGCGGCTGAAAGCGGCGACGCAATTACCGCCGACGTCTATCAAGGTGGATCGGACAGGTGCCGTCACCTATTACAAAGGAAACCGCCGTTTCGTGAGAAACATCCAGGGCGGCTGGGATCTGGTGCCGAAGAAAAAGTAGATGTCTGCTGCCGATCTGGGCAGCGATCAGGCCGGCGCTTTCGAATGCGTGGCGCGGGCTAGAGGCAGCGGTTGGAAAGGAAGGATTTCCATCGACTGCAAATAGAAGGGGATGGTGCCGATATTGGGTTTGGCAAGCTTCTCATGCCCGGGATTTCGCCAAGAAAGTTATTCCTCAGTGGAATGGTGGTTTTAGCAAGTATTCGATATTTTTAAGATATAAATAATATTAGAAAGTACCTTATTTAGAAATATAAAATTAACGCCCGAAGCCTAAGGTCTCCTCGACTGTCATCGCGCAGATGAAGGTCGATTGAAGGAGACAGGACCATGTATCGTGTTTCTCATTTCAACAGGGAGAAAGAGGGCGCCGCAGCAGTCGAATTCGCTCTCATCGCGCCGCTTTTTTTCCTTCTGCTTCTCACGCTGGTTGCCTTTGCTATCTATCTTACCGCTGCTCATTCTCTGCAGCAATTGACGGCCGATGCTGCCCGCACGGCGATCGCCGGGTTGTCGGCGGACGAGCGAAGCCAGCTGGTTCGAAGCTTCGTCTCCAATTCGACGATCAATGACGCTTTCATCGACAAGAGCAAGCTGACGATAACCGTCGCCACCGACCCGACCAATGTCAATCAATTCACGGTCAGCGCCAGCTATGACGCGTCGGATCTTCCGATCTGGAACCTCTATACCTTTGCGATGCCGGATCAAACCATCCGCCGCTATTCGACCATTCGTCTCGGAGGTCTCTGATGCAGCGGCTTCTCGGTCGGCTCGCCTCTCTGCGGGACAGGCGAGGAAACGTCGCCGTCACGACTGCGCTGGTCTCGCCCCTCATCCTCTATTGCCTTGGCCTCGGCATCGATTATGGCATGATGACCCTGCAGCAACGGCGTCTGCAGCAGTTGAGCGACATTGGGGCGATATCGGCTGCTTCCGATATCGCAAATGCGCAGACTGCGCTTTTGAACAATCTCCGAAGCAATGGCACGACCGCAGCGGTTGCCTCCGGCAGCAACTATATGACGAGCAACGGGCTCGTCAACGCAGCTACGGCCAATTCCGGTCAATATGAGACCGTGGCCAATCTGGTCCTCGGCACCTACACGGCGGACACATCGATCCCGCTTGCAAACCGCTTCTCCTCTACGGGAACCTCGCCATATGATTCCGTCAAGGTGACACTGACCCAAAAGGCAGTGATGCCTTTCGCTTCCGCCTTTGCCACGCCGCCGACGCTCAGTGCGACGGGCACCGCATCCAGCGAGCGTCTGGCCGCCTTCTCGGTCGGATCGCGGCTTGCGAGCCTCAACGGCGGTATCCTGAACCAGCTCCTTGGCACGTTGCTGGGAACGCAGATCTCCCTAAAGGTCGCGGACTATCAGTCGCTCATAAGCGCGAATGTCAATCTTCTGAGCTTTCTCAACCTCCTGGCGACGGATCTCAAGCTTACCGGCGTGAGCTATAACCAGCTTCTGGCAACTGACGTCACCTACGACAAGATTCTCGGTGCTCTTGGCAAGTCGACCAATCTTTCGGCTGGAGTCGTCACCCTCATCAATAATCTCGGCAAGACGCTCGGCACGACGAAACTGACCGTCAAGCTGCAGGATATCGTGAATCTCGGTCCATTGGGGAGCAATGTCGTCGGCACCTCCCCCAATCTGACGGCCACTATGAATGTGCTGGATCTGATCTCGGCAACCGCAATGGCTGCCAACCAGCAAAAGCAGATCGCGCTCGATCTCGGGGCCGCTTTGCCAGGCGTTGCGACAGCAAAGCTGACGCTGGCGATCGGAGAAATGTCTCAGCAGACGCCGGCCCTTGCCGTGGGCGCGCCGGGCACGATTGTTCGCACGCCGCAGGTTCGTGCCGCGCTAGAAGTCGCCGTCACCGGCCTGTCCCTGATCGCCGGGCTAAAGCTCAGGGTGCCGCTCTATATCGAGCTTGCTCCCGCGGAAGCCAAACTTGCCTCTATCACCTGTGTCGGCGGCTCCATGCCGAACGCGGTCGTCGGGATAGACGCCGTGCCCGGTGTCGCCGAGGTAGATCTGGGCGATGTCAACACGTCTGCCTTCGTAAACTTCGGCTCCGAGCCGCGGGTGACGCCGGCTGCGATCATCGATTCCCTCCTTCTCAAAGTGATTGCGAGCGCGCAGGTCGATATCGCCAATATGAGCCCGACACGATTGAATTTTCAGCCTTCGGAGATCTCGGCAGGTACGATCAAGACGGTCTCAACCAGTACCGTCCTGACGTCTACGGTCTCGTCGCTTCTGAAAAACGCGACCATCACCATTCAATTGCTCATCTTGACCATTGGTACGCCGTCGGGGGTGCTTTCGGCCGTTGCCGATACGCTATCGGTCATGACCGCGCCGCTCGATCAGGTTCTGTACGGCCTGCTTGGCCTCCTCGGTCTTGGTATCGGGCAAGCCGACGTGAGTGTTACCGACGCAAGATGCACGCAGCCTGTGCTGGTACAGTAATGGCCTCCTTGAGATCCCATGTAGTCGAGCGAGAAAGCCGGGTTGCCGACCAATCGGATCAGGAGTTCGTACCCGGCAGGCTGTAGGCCTGCTGGAAATAACGCCTGAAGGCGAGCATGGGCTGACTGAATTCGACATTGGCGCGCCAGGCCAGCCCCACATCCATGGGCGGAACCGGATCCTGAATGTTGACGGTCTCGATGCGCCTTCCCTCCAGCGACCAGGGGCGGTGCACCATGTCCGACAAAATGGCGACGCCGAGGCCATTTGCCACCATCGATCTGACGGCTTCGATCGAACTGGTCCTCAGGAGCACCTTTGGTTGATAAGGGCTCCGGCTCCAGTAGCGCAGCGAAGAATGTGCCGCCTCATCGACCGTCAGCATGATGTAGGGCTCTTCGGCGATTTCACGCAGGCCGATGCCGTCGCGCCGTTGCAGGTCGTGGCCGGCTGGCAGCCAGAGTCGCCTGACCGAACTTAGAAGCGTTTCGGTCATCAGCATCGGATTGAGGATGTTGGAAGTCAGCAAGACCGAGATGTCGTAGCGATTGCTCAGCAAGCCTTCCTCGATCGACTCGCGATTGACTTCGTAGAGCTGGATTTTCAGCTTCGGATAGAGGCGGCGGATACGCTCGATATGCATCGGCAGGAAATAGCCGATGACGGTATAGGTCGCTGCGACGACGAGTTCGCCTTCGATGTCGCTGCTGACGAGGTTGAGATGGGTCGCCTCGTCAACCTTCGCCAGGATCTCATAGGCATGGGACAGGAATTGCCGGCCCGCTGTCGTCAGGTCCATGCCCTGTGGCGTACGATTGAACAGAGAGACGCCGACCGTGAGTTCGAGATCCTTGATTGCCGCAGTCACGGCCGATTGTGAGATCGACAGGCTGACGGCCGCATGCGAGATCTGTCCATATTCCGCCGTTGCGACGAAGTAGCGAAGCTGGCGCAGGCTCAAACTCATGAGGTTTTTCCCATCTATTTATCTGAAAACATCTGCTGCGATTCAGATTTCATGGATCTAAAACGAGCTGATTTTCGATAAAACCGTACGCAAATTTAATATGCAGTTGATATTGCAGGATATTTTCTGACGCTATTTTAAGCATAGATATCAGTTTATCAGATATCATGGCTTTGAAAATTGTATTTTTCAAAAGCAGCCTTTGCCTCTAGCGTTCACATGTCGGTCCCGATCGGGGCGCAGGTGCGAGGGAAGGCATTTGAAGGAAGCTGTCGATATCAACTGCGACATGGGGGAGGCCTTCGGCCGGTGGCGGATCGGCGATACGCATGACGAGGAGCTTATCTCTCTCATCAGTTCGGCCAATATTGCCACCGGGTTTCACGCCGGCGATCCTAATCTGATGGATGAGACCGTGCGGATGGCAGCCGCGCACGGGGTCGGCGTCGGAGTTCATCCCGGCTATAACGATCTCCAGGGTTTCGGACGACGCAAGATCAACGGCACCAGCCGCGAGATCGTCAACGATCTGATCTATCAGGTCGGTGCGCTACGTGAATTTGCCAGACGCCATGGCGTGCCTGTCCAGCACGTGAAGCCGCATGGTGCTCTCTATATGGAATTGGCGGCGAATGTAGATCTCTCGCAGATCTTCATCCAATATATGCGCACCGTCGCACCGAACATGCTCGTCTTCTGCATGGACGGCTCTGCGACCTGCCTCGCTGCTGAGGAGGCGGGCCAGCCTGTCGTGCGCGAGTTCTATGCCGATCGCGATTATGGCGATACGGGCTGGATCGTCTTTACCCGAGATGCCGGTCGTCCCGATCCCAAGGCAATTGCCCGCAAGGTCGTGAGAGCCTGCACCGAAGGCGTCGTGCGTACCGTGAATGGCGCAGATATTCCGATCGCCTTCGATTCCATCTGTTTTCATTCCGATACTTTGGGTGCGCTCGATATCGCGCGCCACATGCGCGAAGCCCTCGTTTCCGAGGGTATCAGGATTGCACCCGTTTCACAGATTTTGAACAACGACGCAGCGCGGAGGTCCCATGAGCAAGCTTGAGATCAGATCACCCCTTCCGGGAACCTTCTACCGGGCTTCCTCTCCGGACACGCCTCCCTTCAAGGCCGATGGTGATGCCGTTGCCGCCGGTGATACGATCGGCCTTATCGAAGTCATGAAAACCTTCCAGCAGGTCCCGGCCGGGCTCGACGGCAAGAACATAACCTTCCTCGTCGACAATGAAGAGCCCGTCATGGCCGGACAAATCATCGCGGAGGTGGACCCATGACGATCCGCTCGGTTCTGATCGCCAATCGCGGCGAAATCGCCGTCAGGATCATAAAGGCCGCCAAAGCGCTCGGCATTCGCACCGTGCAGGTCCATAGCGCTGCGGATGCCGATATGCTTGCAGTGAAGCTCGCGGATGAGGCAATCAATATCGGCTCGCCAGCTCCTAAAAAATCCTATCTGAACATCGAAGCCATCATCGCGGCTGCGCGAGCGGCCGGTGTCGATGCCATCCATCCGGGATACGGGTTTCTGTCGGAGAATGGAGATTTCGCCGATGCCGTGGCGGCGGCGGGCATGATCTTCATCGGACCGAGCGGCGAGGCCATCCGATTGCTTGGCGACAAGGTGGCGGCCCGCGAAATTGCGAAACGGGCGGGTGTTCCGACGGTTCCCGGAAGTGATGGCCGTGTGGCGGATATTGCTGCCGCCGAGGTGATTGCCGAGCGCATCGGCTTTCCCATCATGATCAAGGCGGCAGCCGGTGGCGGCGGGCGCGGCATCCGCATCGTGCAGTCGCTCGCCGAGCTCAGGGAGCAGTTTCCACTTGCCTCGGCGGAGGCGTCCGCCGCTTTCGGCGATGGCGGCCTCTACATGGAGAAGGTCATCACCCGCGCCCGGCATATCGAGGTGCAGATTTTCGGCGACGGGCGGAATTTCGTGCATTGTTTCGAACGCGAATGCTCGCTGCAGCGCCGCCGCCAGAAGGTGTGGGAGGAAGCGCAGGCTTTTCTGCTTCCCGATGAGATCAGGCAGCGCCTCTGCGCCAGCGCCGTCGCGCTTGCGGCGGAAGTCGGTTATCGCGGCGCAGGCACCGTCGAATATCTCTACGACGAGGATAGCAGGCAGTTCTATTTCATCGAAGTGAACACGCGCATCCAGGTCGAACACCCGGTGACCGAAATGATTACCGGCATCGATCTGGTACAGGAGATGTTCAAGGTGGCCGGCGGCGCTCCCCTGTCGCTGTCGCAATCCGATATTCGGACGCGCGGCCATGCCATCGAGTGCCGCATCAATGCCGAAGACTCGGCCAAGGGCTTTCTGCCGGCGCCCGGCACCGTGACGCGGCTTTCCGTTCCGGAGGGCGAGGGCATCCGCTTCGATACGATGCTTTATGCAGGCTATACCGTGCCACCCTTCTACGACTCTCTGCTCGGTAAGCTGATCGTCTGGGCCGAGGATCGCGATACCTGCCTGGATAGGTTGGCCAGCGCTCTTTCCAATCTGACGATCGAAGGCTTGCCGACGACGATCCCGCTGCACCTGGCGCTCGCGCGCGACCCATCGGTGCGCAAGGGAGCATTCCATACGCGTTTTCTCGAATCCTGGCTGGAGACCGATTTTGCCGCGGTTGACGGCGTATCGGCGGAGGTTGCCTGATGCCAACTCGCTTTACATTCGGAGGTGACGAGCATCTCTTCGTCGAATGCAGCGACGAGATGTCTCTCGAAGCCTTCTTCAAAAGCCTGTCGATGGCCAAGGGTGTCCGCGAGAGCGCCATCAACGGCGTCACCGAAATCTGCCCCGCCAATGCCTCCTTCCAGATCAAGTTCGATCCCGACATAATCAAGCCGGACGATCTCCTGCGCGAGGTCAAGGCAATCGAGGGCGCGGCTGAAAAGGCGGAGCCGGTCATTACCACCCGCATCGTCGAAATCCCGGTTTTCTACAATGATCCCTGGACGCATGAGACGCTGATGCGTTTCCGCGAGCGGCATCAGGAGCCAACAGGCACCGATCTCGACTATGCCGCCAGGATCAACGGCTATGACGCGGTGAAGGATTTCATCTCGGCCCATGCCGGGTCGCCATGGTTCGTCTCCATGGTCGGCTTCGTCGCCGGCCTGCCCTTCATGTATCAGATGGTGGAGCGGCAGCGGCAGATCGAGGTGCCGAAATATCTGCGCCCACGCACCGACACGCCGCGGCTGACTGTGGGACATGGCGGCTGCTTCGGCTGCATCTATTCGGTGCGCGGGGCAGGCGGCTATCAGATGTTCGGCATCACGCCGATGCCGATCTTCGACCCCACGCAATCGACAAGCTACCTGCGCGATTTCATGGTGTTCTTCCGCCCCGGCGACATTGTGAAATTCCGGCCTATCGATCGCGACGGTTACGACCAGGCGGTCGAGGATGTCGACAAGGGCCGCTTCGCGCCGCCAATCCGCGAGGTCAGCTTCGATCTTAGGCAATACCAGGCCGATATCGACGGCTACAACGCCAAGCTGGAGGGCGCGCTGCATGGCCATTAAGGTTCTTCATCACGGCCTTTCCACTACGATTCAGGATCTCGGACGGCCCGGCTATTTCCATCTCGGCATTCCCGTTGGCGGCGCCATGGATCGCTATGCGATGCGAGCGGCAAATCTCCTCGTCGGCAATGATGAGGGTGCGGCCGGGCTCGAAGCCGTCTTCATGGGACCTAAGCTCGAATTTCTCGCCGATGCCCTGATTGCCGTTACCGGTGCGGACATGCCCGTCAGGATCGACGGCGAGGTGCAGCCGGGATGGACGGCGCTCAAGGTCAGGGCAGGGCAGACCGTAAGCTTTGACTTTCTGAAATCCGGGGCGCGGATCTGCATTGCGGTGTCTGGCGGCATCGACGTACCCGAAGCGCTGGGTAGCCGATCGACCTATGTGATCGGCGCGCTCGGCGGCCTTGACGGCAAGGCTATCGCTACCGGAGATGAGCTCCCCGTTGGCTCCGGCTCCCTGGATAGCGCGGGCAGATCCGTTGCCGAGGACCTACGACGCAAGCCGGGTACACCGGCCGAGCTCCGGGTTTTGCCGGGGCTCTACTGGGATCGTTTGACCGAACAGACGAAGAGCAACTTCTTTGCCGACCAATGGAAAGTGGCGCCGGAAGCCGATCGCATGGGGTATCGCTTCCGCGGCGGCCGCAAGCTTGAATTCGTTGAGCGTAAGCAGCCCTTCGGCGCAGGCTCGGATCCGTCGAATATAGTCGACAGCTGCTATCCCTATGGCTCCATCCAGGTGCCGGGCGGAACGGAGCCGATCATCCTGCATCGCGATGCCGTCTCCGGCGGCGGCTATTTCATGCTGGGAACGGTGATCTCGGCCGACATGGATCTGATCGCCCAACTGCAGCCGCATATGCCGACGCAATTCGTGGAGGTGACCATGGATCAGGCGCTGGCGGCGCGGGCGGACCGGCAGGCATTGCTTGCGCGCCTTCGCGCTGCTCTGGCGTAAGGGATTAAGTGGATGGCTGGCCCTTCGATCCCCCATTTCCGGCACAGATGGAATTGGTCAGGGATCGCCCGCGTCTCATTCGAGAACGCGGGTGAGATAAGCGGCCGTCACGCCGGGGCCTGGGATGATCGCGACGATTTTCATCTGCGCGATCGTGCGGTCGACCGAGGCTTCGAGATGGTTCTCCATCATCGCCGCCGCCGCTTTGACGGCACCTCGCAGCAGCAGTTCTGCGATCAGGCGCAGTTCCGTGATGATGGCGGGATCGCCGGGCAGGCCGAGGCGTCGCAGCAATCTTTCCGTCGCAGTGACAGGCAGCAGATTGTTGCGAATGGATTCCTTCAGCCGCTCGTTCGGCGTCGCGAGAATGCAAATCTCGATGAAGTCGGCATGGATGGCTTCCAGCGCCGCAAGGTGGTCGGCCGGTTCGTGCTGCTCGAGATCGGAGAGGCGCTGGAACAGATCGTTCAACCGTTCCCGATCGACCCGGCTGGCTCCCGCGACCAGCGCCTGCGGTTCCAGTATGCCGCGCAGGCCGTAATGATCCTTGATCATCTGCGCCGTCAGCGGGCCGGCGATCCAGTGGGACGATTGGTTCTTGCGCACGAGACCGCGCTCGCGCAGCCGCGTCAGCACATCGCGCACGACGGTACGGCTGACGTTGAAATGGTCGGCGAGCTCGATCTCGATAATGCGATACTGGCCGAAGACGACGCAGCCGGCGACATCGGCCTCGACAGTATTGTAGATGCGCTCCCAGGAGGCGCGGCTCTGCAGGGCTTCGTCCGCGTGGCGCGGAATGGTCAGGCCGAGGGTCTTGATATCGGTGCGCTTCGGCTCGATGCCCTGACCAGCGGGACCGACGAGATAGCCGCGTCCGTTGAAGCGATGCACCAGTCCTTCGCTCTCCAGCGTCTGCAGCGCCCTCTGCACGGGCGCACGCGAAATCTGCAGGATATCGGCGATCGGCCCTTCGAGCAGGACCACGCCGCGCGGCAGCGTGTTGTCCTCGATATTGCCACGCAGAACATCCTCGGCGATCTCGTAACGCTTTTGCGCATTCGGGCGCGCATGGTTTTCGGTCATCTGATGCAATGGACTCATGTCGTTCTGATGCCTCACTCTTACGCGTTTTGTCATTCTAACATAGCGCAAAAATAAATGACTATTGAATACAAAATATGTTTTCTGCTCCCAGATGCAGTGAATCTCTTTTCGCTGATTGTTGACGCGTAGCGCAGCGATTGGCGCTATTTGCTGAATGATACCGGTGCGGCACGCCACGTTGTGGCGGCTGCAGCAACCATTTTGCCACCAATTCTATGGGTAGGGCAGGGGTGCCCGTCGATATCGCCGCCTTTCGCCAGTTGTCCCTCAATCGATCGTTACTTCGCGGTTCGACATTTTCTAGAAAAGTCTATTGAATACAAAAATCATTTATGTAATGCTCTGAACATCAAGACGCTCGTCAGAAGCGTCGCAGGTGGAACTCTTTGAAACGCCAAGGAACATCTCTTTGACGCGCATGTGATCATGCGCGAATGCAGGCTGACGTCTGACCGTTCGGATCAATGTGATCCAGGCGAAAGCGGAGCTTTGCCCGAAGGATGGTCCTTGCCTTGAAACTGGTGGGAATTCGGTGTCGACCGTTCTTCAGCTTAGCCAAGTCACCAAGTCCTACGGCGCGTCAGCCGCATTGGACAGGGTAGATTTCTCTTTGCCCGACAATGCCTATATTTCGTTGCTTGGCCCCAGCGGTTCCGGCAAGACGACGCTGCTGCGCGTCATTGCCGGCTTCGAGGAGCCGGATGCCGGTTCGCTCCTTTTCCATGGCAAACGGCTCGATGGCGTGGAGCCGCATGACCGCGGCATCGGCTTCGTTTTTCAGAACTTCGCTCTGTTTCCGCATCTTTCCGTTGCCGAGAACGTCTCCTTCGGCCTGCGCAATCGGAAGGTCGATCCGGTGACGGATGCGCGCGTCCTGGCAAAGAGGGTTCAAGATATACTGTCGCTGGTCGGTCTCAAGGGATTTGACGATCGCGCGGTGACGCAGATTTCCGGTGGCCAGCGCCAGCGCGTCGCCTTGGCACGCACACTGGTGACGGAGCCGAAGATGGTGCTGCTGGACGAGCCGCTCGGCGCGCTCGATGCCAATCTGCGGGGCCGCATGCGAAGCGAGCTCAAGATCATCCGCGAACGCTGCGGCGTAACCTTCCTGCATGTTACTGGCAGCGAGAGCGAAGCCTTGGCGATGGGGGACCTAGTGCTTGTTCTCGATCGTGGCCGCATCGCGCAGGCCGCCGCTTCGGATGTCCTCTACAATAGCCCGGCAACGGCCTCGGTCGCCCGCTTTCTCAATTGCTATAACCTCTTTGCCGGCGATGTGGTCGCGGATGCTTTCGTCGGACCGGCCGGTCGTTTCCCTCTGAATGGTTCGCGCCGAAAGGCACCGCAGCCAGCCTATGCGATCCGCTATGACCGCGTTTCGATCCGCTCCCGCGATGCGGTGCTATCGGATGACGAAGTGCGCATCGAGGCGGATTTCATCGCCAGCGAATATTCCGGCGCAGCGGTCAATTCCTTCTTTGCGCTCGATGGCGGCCAGGTCTTCGAGGTCGAATCCCATCTGAGCCACGCCCGTCCGCCGGCCTTTGTCGAAAAGGACCGCTATGCGCTCGTCTGGAAGAAGGAGGATGCCCTTGTTTTCGGCTGATGTGAACCCTTCGAACCCTTCCACCGGACCCTCCAAGGAGAGCGAGAGATGACCATGGTCGCGACATCAGAGGAAGCCGTGCAGGAAAGCGCAACCGTGCGCCGGAAATCGAACAAGACGCTCTGGCTTCTGGCGCCGGGCATGATCTGGATGGTCGCCTTCCTCGTCCTGCCGATGCTGATGATGGTCTATGTTTCCTTTTGGACGCAGACGACCTTCAAGATCGAACCGACACTGACCCTGCAGAGCTGGGTCACCTTTCTGACAAGCTCTACCTATCTCGGGGCGCTCTGGACGACGATCCGCATCTGGCTGCTTGTGCTTCTGTCGACGCTTATCGTCGGCTATCCGGCAGCGCTCTTCGTCGGCCTTCTCATCAAAAACAAGACGCTGCAGACCGTGTTGCTCGTACTCTGCGTCATCCCGTTTTGGACGTCCTTCCTGATCCGAGTTCTCGCCTGGCGGCCGATGCTCGGCACCGAAGGTGCCATCAACATGATCCTGATGAATCTGGGCGTTATTCGGCAGCCAATCGAGGTACTGCTGTTTTCAGAACTGTCCGTCATCATCGGCATGACCCAGATCTACTGCGTCTTCATGGTCGGGCCGATCGCCTTCATGATGGGTCGCATCGACGCCTCGGTCATCGAGGCTGCTCAGGATCTCGGTGCGGGCTTCTGGCGCATCTTCCGCACCATCATCCTGCCCCTGTCCATGCCTGGCGTGGTCGTCGGCGCGATCTTCGTTTCCGTCATGGTTCTCGGTGAATTCGCAACGTCCGCCGCCCTCTCCGGCCGCAAGGTCAATCTCCTCGGCAATATCATCGTAACCCAGGTCGGCTCGTTGAAATGGGCTTTTGCCGCCGTTGCCGGCGTTGTGCTGACGATCATCATGGGCGCTGTTGTCGCAGCCCTGCTCAAGGTCGTCGACCTCAGAAAGGAGCTCTGATCATGAATGCTGGTGGCATCAAGCTCGGCCTGGGCGTCTACACGGCCCTCTTCTTGATCTTCCTCTATGGACCGCTCGTCGTCCTGGCGATCCTGTCGTTCCAGACCGGTCCGGAGGGTGGTCCGCAATTTCCGATCATCGAATGGTCGACCTATTGGTATCGGCATCTCTTCGGCCTGACGCCGCCGTCGCGCATCGCGCCCCTGCCAATCGACCAGGCGCTGATCCGCTCGCTTTTTCTGGCGCTGATGACCATGATCGTCTCGACCGTGCTCGGCGTCATGTCAGCGCAGGCCTTTCGCCGCAAGTTCCGCGGCTCTGGCGTCGCCTTCTATCTGATCGTTCTCGGCATGATGGTGCCGGGCGTGCTCGTCGGCCTCGGCATGGCGCTCGTCGCCAATGCCTTCGGCATCGACCGTCACTGGTGGAGCACGGCCTTCGTTCTGCATGTCGTCTACACCTTCCCGTTTGCCTTTCTGGTCATGCTCGCGATCTTCAACAGGTTCGATCCGAGCATGGAGGAAGCCTCCTGGTCGCTCGGCGTTACCCCCGCGCGCACCTTCCGCAAGGTCACGTTCCCGCTGATCTTCCCTGGCGTGCTTTCGGCGATGCTCTTTGCCTTCACGCTCTCCTATGACGAGTTCTCACGCACCCTGTTTGCTTCCGGCCGCGAGCTGACCTTGCCGCTTGCTATCTACGGCACCTTCTCCGTCGAGGTGCATCCGAACGTCTTTGCCTTCGGGGTGCTGACGACGCTGTTTTCCTTCGCACTTCTCGGCACCTACGCGATCCTGATGGGCCTCTCGGTGCGGCGGGCTAAGCGCGTCCGCATTCAGGAGGACGCATGATGGCTGAGAAGGCTTTCGCCCCGATCTCCGCCATTGTCACCGGCGCCGGCTCCGGTATCGGCCGCGCCATTGCACTGCGCCTCGGTGCTGATGGTTATGCTGTGCTAGTCAATGACCTCTCAGTTGAGCGAGCCGAGGCAGTCGCCTCGGAGATCAACAAGGCGGGCGGTGCGGCGACCGCGATCGCCGGCGACGTTGCTAGTCCCGAGGATGTGGCGGCGATCCATGCCGCTGCCAAGGCCTCGCATGGCGATGTCGCCCTTCTTGTCAACAATGCCGGTATCGCGCATCAGGCAGCCTTCGAGAACCTCGAGCTGGAGGATTTCGACCGGATGTTTGCGGTGCATGTGCGCGGCACCTTCCTGGTGACCAAGGCCGTCTTGCCGTCGATGCTGGCGCGCGGCGAGGGTGTCATCGTCAACGTCGCTTCCCAGCTGGGACAGATCGGCGGCATCGAGCTTGTTCATTATTCTGGCGCCAAGGCCGCGATCATCGGCATGACGAAGGCACTCGCTCGCGAGGTCTCGAGCCGGGGCGTGCGGGTCAATGCCGTAGCGCCGGGACCGATCAACACGCCGCTGGTGCGCGGTCTTTCCGAAGAATGGCGCGAACGCAAGAAGCGCGAATTGCCGCTCGGCCGCTTCGGCGAGCCGGAAGAAGTGGCCGCGACCGTGGCGTTTCTGGCCTCGCCGGCCGCGAGCCTTTTCGTCGGCCAGACGCTCGGGCCGAATTCCGGCGATGTGATGCTCTGAAGGAGACAAGCAGATGGATTGTGCAGAGAAGCGGGTCGTCATCGTCACGGGTGCGGGCATCGGTATCGGCCAGGCGACAGCAAAGGCGTTTGCGGCGCTCGGCGACCATGTCGTCGTCACCGATATCCTCGAGAAGGAAGGTGAGCAGACGGTTCATGACATTCTCACCGCCGGCGGCTCGGCAGAGTTTCATCTTTACGACGTGCGCTCGACGGAAGCCGCAAACCGGCTGGTCGCGCATGTAGAGGCACGCTTCGGCAGGATCGACATCATCGTTGCCAATGCCGGCATCGCCCATCGCACGCCGCTGGGCGAGCTCACCGACGACAAATGGGACCTGACCATGGATATCGATCTGAAGGGCATCTTCAAGCTGGTGCGTGCCGCCATACCCGGCATGCGTACCCGCAGATCCGGAAGCATTGTCGCGCTCTCCTCGATCATGGGCGTCGCCTATGGATGGGACGAGCATGTCCATTATTCGGCGGCAAAATCCGGGGTCGTCGGGCTGGTGCGGGGGCTCGCCGTCGAGCTGGCGAAGGACGGCATCAGGGTCAACGGCATTGCCCCGGGCTATATCCGCACGGCTCAGCTCCTTTCGGAAGAGAATTCGCTCGGCCCTGCGGGCGCGGAAAAGGCGGCTGAGTTCATCCCGATGGGCCGGCTCGGTGAGCCGGAAGACATCGCCGACGTGATCGCATTTCTCGCGTCAAACGGCGCGAGATACATGACCGGCCAAGTTTTGGTCGTGGATGGTGGCCTCCTCGTGGGGCGGTACTGATCGCCCCCGGTCCGGCAACGGCCGGGCAGGGCGATACGGCAATAAGCAGGCCCACCAAGGGCTCAGGGAACAGCAATCAGCACTGGAGAACAAAAATGTCCAAAATGGAAATGAACAGACGCTCTCTGTTGAAGCATTCCGCCGGCGTCATGGCGCTTGCGATCGGCGGCGGCACGCCGTTCCTGTCATCGCGAGCGGCCTACGCACAGGCTGCCAATCTCGCCAAGGAGCAGTTGCGCACCATCGGTCTTTCGGTCACGGTCCAGGAGCGTATCCTCGATGAATTCCGCAAGGTGAGCGGTGTCGGGCAGACTTCCGGCACGGCAGCGACCTTTCCTGACGCGCAGACCAAGATCCTGTCCGGTTCCAAGGATTACGATTGCTGGGAAATCATCGGCGAGCGCCTGCCGTCGATCGTCATGACCAACAATGTCGAGCCGGTTCCGGCCGCCTCCCTGATGAACTGGGCCAATATCCGCGAGACTTTCACCACACCCTCCGACAAGTGGGAGCCGAAGCAGCAGATCGTCGGCCAGATCTGGGCCGATGACGCCAAGACCACGCTGAACATGGTGCCTGCGGTCTACAATTACGATTCCATCGGCTACAATCCGGACGTTCTCTCCGCCGAGGAAGCCAACACCTGGTCGGCGATCTTCGATCCGAAGTGGAAGGGCAAGTCCGGTCTCAATACCGATCCTCTGATCGCCTTCGGCCAGGCCATCATGGCGATGAATACGCTTGGCCTCCTGAACGTGAAGAATCCCGGCAACCCGAGCACGGCCGAAATCGACGAGGCGGCGAAGTTCCTCGTTTCGAAGAAGAAGGACGGGCAGTTCCGCGCGCTGTGGGGCGATTTCGGCGAGCTGGTCAACCTGATGGCATCGGGCGAGATGGTCGTCTGCGACGCCTGGCAGCCAGCCGTCATGGCGGTCAAGGCCCAGGGCAAGGCGTGCAAATATGCCGTGCCGAAGGAAGGTTATCGCGGCTGGGCGATCGGCCCGTCGATGATCGCGGGCACGCCGAACAAGGATGCCGTGATCGCCTATGCCGATTACTGGCTTTCGGGCGAACCCGGCATCACCGTTTCCGAGCAGGGCTATTACTCACCGTCGACCAATATCCAGAAGGTCATGGCTCCGGACAAATATGCCTTCTGGTACGAGGGCAAGCCGTGGGTCGGCGCTGCCGAGCGCGGCATCAAGGAAGGCGACCTGCGCGATGGCGGCTCGCTGGCGGAACGCGCCAAGAACGTCGCCTACTGGCATCAGTGGCCGGATGAATACGACCACCTTGTCCAGAAGTGGGATGAATTCCTCAATGCGTAATGAGGCGGCGCCAGCCACCCATTTTCGGTTCAGCGGGGAGGCGATGTCCGCCTCCTCGTCCACGCCCGGAGATCTCTCATGATATATGATTTGGAACTCATCGATGTCGGCAAGGTCTATGACAATGGCACGCCCGCCGTCATCGACTTCAATCTGTCGATCAGGAAGGGCGAATTCATAGCCTTCCTCGGTCCGTCGGGCTGCGGTAAAACGACGACGCTTCGCATGATCGCAGGCTTCGAAAGCATTTCCTCCGGCGACATGATGATCAAGGGCGAGCGCATGAACGATGTCAGGCCGCAGCAGCGGCCGACATCGATGATCTTCCAGAACTATGCTTTGTTCCCACATATGACCGTCCGCCGGAATGTCGGATATGGTCTCGAGGTCAAGGGCATGGCGAAGGCCGAGCGGGAGGCGCGGGTCGATCGTATCCTCGCGACACTTGGGCTGGAGGATATTGCCGAGCGGAAGCCGGACAAGCTCTCGGGCGGTCAGCGTCAACGTATTGCGCTTGCCCGCGGCCTCGTGGTCGAGCCGGATGTACTGCTTCTCGACGAGCCGCTGGGCGCGCTCGATGCCAATCTGCGCAAGGCGATCCAGAATGAGCTGAAGCTACTGCAGAAGAAGCTTGGCGTGACTTTCGTCTTCGTTACCCATGCCCAGTCCGAGGCGCTGGCGCTGTCCGACCGCATTGTCGTCATGAACCAGGGCAGGGTGGAGCAGATCAGTCCGCCCGCTCAGCTCTACACGCGTCCAAACACGCCATTCGTGGCGCAGTTCATCGGCCGCAATACCATCTTCGAAGGCGAGGTCGCCGGCACCGGCGCCGACAACACTTTTGTCTCCACCGCGTTTGGCACGCTGTCGGGCTTAGCCAATGGCGGCCTCTCCAGCAAGGTCAACATCGTCATTCCTTCGGAGGCGATCGAGGTTCACGCGGCGGGCGGCTCTGCACGCGAGAATCTCGCGCGGGCTTTCGGCGGCAATGTGGTTGGCGCACGCGTCGAGCGCTTCGACGTGGTCGGCCATATCTCGCAAATCGGCATCAGCCTGCCCGATGGCCGAGGCCTGGCGCTGGAAGCGCATATCGACAAATACCGGCCCGGCGCCTTTCCCCCAGGCGCCGAGGTCATGCTTACCTGGGATCCGGCCGACGCGACCGTCATCCCGGCTCATTGATTACAGAAAACTCAAATTGAAGGAGGTCA